>JAVBRU010000075.1:0-75560 GCA_031547595.1 Eubacteriales bacterium | reverse complement strand
AGGATGCCGATCGGGTGGCTGCAGGCGCGCAGATTGACACGCTGCACCTATGGACGCCGCTGATGCAGTCTGCCGCCGCCACGGTGGTAGACTGGCTGGAAGCGCCCATTGTGCTCTTGGACGCGCCGGAGCGGGTAAAGGCACGCTGCGCCGACCGGCAAATGAGCTTTGCCGAAGATTTCAAGCTGGCGCTAGAACGCCAGGAAGCCGTGCCTGAGCAGGCCGATATCCTGTGCCTGTGGGAGGACGTGTTTGCCCGCCTGATGCGGGAGAGCGTGATCACCCTGCAGGACTTTTTGCGCGGTATGAGCGGCCTGGTGCCGCAATTGACCCTGGCTTTCGCCGGGCAGAACGCCGATAAGTACGCCACGCGCTTTAAAGATTTGGCGGGCGATGTCTCGCGCTGGCAAAAGGAAAACTACACCGTGCTGTTGGCCGCGGGCGGCGCGGCGCGCGGCGCACGGCTGCAAAGCGCACTGCGGGAGCAGGAGGTTTTCCTGCCGCTGAGCGAAGACGGCGGCGCTTATCAAAGCAACTGCCAGATCGTGCCCATCACGCTGTCCCGCGGGTTTGTGATGCCCGGCTGTTCCCTCAGCGTGATTGCCGACAGCGATATCTTTGGCGCGGGCTACCGCAAAGCGCATGCGCGTAAAACCGCTGGCGAGCGCATTGAAGCGTTTACCGACCTCAAAGAAGGCGACTATGTGGTGCACGAATCGCACGGCGTGGGCGTCTTCCGCGGCACGGTGCGCCTGCAAAGCGAGGGCACCTACCGCGACTACCTGTTCATTCAGTACAAAGGCAACGACAAGCTGTACGTGCCTACCGATCAGTTCGACCGCGTGCAGAAGTTCATCGGCGGCCAGGATACCGCTCCGGCGCTCAACTCCCTCGGCGGGGGCGAGTGGGAACGGCAAAAAAAGAAGGTCAAGAGCGGGCTGCAGAAGCTGGCGTTTGACCTTGTGAAGCTGTATGCCGCGCGCCAGAACACCCCAGGCCATTCCTTTGCCGCCAACACCCTGTGGCAATCGCAGTTTGAGGATCATTTCCCCTACGAGCTGACACCAGATCAGACCCATGCCGTGGCAGACATCACCCGCGATATGGAAGAAGCCATCAATATGGACCGGCTGCTGTGCGGCGATGTGGGTTACGGCAAGACAGAGGTAGCGCTTCGCGCGGCCTTCAAGGCCGTGATGGACGGCAAGCAGGTGGCCATCCTCGCGCCCACCACCATCTTGGCGCAGCAGCATTACTACACCGCACTGAAGCGCTTTTCGGAATTCCCCGTCACCATCGATGTGCTCAGCCGCTTCCGCAGCCCCGCGCAGCAGAAGGAAACGCTCAGCCGCGTAGCCCAGGGCAAGGTGGATATACTGGTGGGCACGCACCGGCTGCTCAGCAAAGACGTGCATTTCAGCAACCTGGGGCTGCTGGTCATTGACGAAGAGCAGCGCTTTGGCGTGGCGCACAAAGAGATCATCAAGAACATGAAAAAGACGGTAGACGTGCTGACGCTGTCCGCCACGCCCATCCCCCGCACCTTGCACATGAGCATGGTGGGCGTGCGGGATATGAGCCTGCTTGAGACCCCGCCGGAGGAGCGCTACCCCGTGCAGACCTACGTGATCGATTATAACGACGGCGTAGTGCGGGATGCGATCATGCGAGAGCTGGCACGCGATGGTCAGGTATACTTCCTGTACAACCGCGTACAGCACATTGATGCCTTCCACGCGCGGCTTCGCCAATTGGTGCCGGAGGCGCGCATTGCCGTGGCGCATGGCCAGATGAAGGAGCATGCGCTGGAAGACGTGATGCTGGACTTTTATGAGGGCAAGTTTGATGTGTTGCTGTGTTCCACCATCATCGAAAACGGCCTGGACGTGCCCCGCGCCAATACCATCATCATCTATGATGCCGACCGCTTTGGCCTGTCCCAGTTGTATCAGCTGCGCGGGCGCGTGGGGCGCTCCACCCGCGTGGCATACGCGTATTTCACTGTGCATGCAGACAAAATGCTGTCCGAAACTGCCGAAAAGCGCCTGAGCGCCATCCGCGAGTTCACGGCGTTTGGCTCGGGCTTCCGCATCGCGATGCGCGACCTGGAAATCCGCGGCGCGGGCAATATCTTTGGCCCGGAGCAAAGCGGCAGCGTATCCACCGTGGGCTATGACATGTATTGCAAGCTGATTGAAGAAGCGGTGCGCGAGGCGCAGGGCGACCTTGGCATATCGGTGCGCAGCGCCATGGAAACCCGTGTGGAGCTGAAGATCGACGCCTTCCTGCCCGCCGAATACGTGCGCGGAGAAACGCAGCGCATGGAGGTGTACAAGCGCATCGCCCTGCTCAAAACCCGGGACGACCGCGAGGATATTATTGAAGAATTGATCGACCGCTTTGGCGATATCCCGGACAGCGTGCTGGCGCTGATAGACATCGCGCACCTTCGCGCGGTATGCAACAGCCTTGGCATCACGCGGGTGAGCTACACCTCCGGTGCGCTGGTGATGCGCCTGGAGCCCTCCCTCATGCCCGACCCGACCCGCCTGTATATGGCCCTCGAAAAGGCCGACAAGCGGCTGATGTTCTCTGCCGCGAGGGAGAGCGCCATATTGCTTCGCGACAAGCGCCTGGAAGCAGAAGAGCTGATGCGCGCCGCCATCCCCATCATGGAAAAGGTGGCGGCGGCGGTTGCGAAAGACGCATAAACGTGATATACTTTCCCCTTGAACAGCAGGGAGGGAACCGTAAAGATGATCGATGTGACCCATGTATCCTATGCCTATGAGGAGGGTGGCCCCCTGGCGGTGCGCGATGTGACACTCCATGTGCCGCGCGGCGCTTTTGTTGCGGTGCTGGGGCAAAACGGGTCCGGCAAATCGACATTGGCCAAGCTGCTCAACGGCCTGTACACGCCAACAGAGGGCAATGTCACCGTATGCGGCATGGACACCAAAGACAGTAAGCGCACCTGGGACATCCGCCGCGAAGCGGGCATGGTGTTTCAAAACCCGGATAACCAGCTGGTGGCCACCGTGGTGTACGAGGATGTGGCCTTCGGCCTGGAGAATATTGGCGTGCCCACTGCGGACATGCCCGCGCGCATCGAAAAAGCACTGTCGGACGTAGGGATGCTGGCGTTTTCGGACCGCGCGCCGCACACATTATCCGGCGGTCAAAAGCAGCGCGTGGCCATTGCCGGGGCGCTGGCCATGCAGCCCGAGGTACTGATTTTTGACGAAGCCACCGCCATGCTGGACCCGCAGGGCCGCAAGGAAGTATTGGAATCCGTGCGCCGCCTCAACCGCGAGCAGGGCATGACGGTGATTTGGATCACACATTTTATGGAAGAAACAGTGCGGGCGGATACCATTTATGTGATGCATGAGGGCGAGATTGTGCTGGATGGCACGCCCGCCGAGGTGTTTGCCGATTATAAGCTGCTGCGCGAGTACCGCCTGGACGTGCCGCCCATGGCCTATCTGGCGCAGCGGCTGCGCAGGGACGGCCTTTCTCTGCCGGAAGGGATTTTAACGACGGATGATATGGTACGGGAGGTGACGCGCCTATGCAACTAGTGCTGGAGAACGTCACCCACACCTACCAGCCGGGCAGCCCCTTCCAGGCCACCGCCATTCAAAATGTGAGCCTGACGGTGGAGCAGGGCGAGTTTCTGGCGCTCATTGGGCACACAGGCTCCGGCAAATCCACGCTGGCACAGCATATGAATGGCCTACTCAAGCCCACAGAAGGCCGCGTGCTGCTGGACGGGCAGGACATTCATCAAAAGGGCTACGACAAGCGTGCCGTGCGCCGCGCGGTGGGGCTGGTGTTCCAATACCCGGAGCATCAGTTGTTTGAAGAAAGCGTGAAAAAAGACATCGCCTTTGGCCCGCGCAACCTGGGGCTGCCCGCTGCCGAGGTGGACATTCGCGTGCGCGAAGCGTTGGAAAAAGTAGGGCTATCCTATGATGCCATGGCCGATAAATCGCCCTTTGAGCTATCGGGCGGGCAGATGCGCCGCGTGGCCATTGCGGGCGTGCTTGCCATGCGCCCGGAGGTGTTGGTGCTGGACGAACCCACCGCCGGGCTGGACCCGATGGGGCGCGACGAGCTGCTTCGCATGGTGGCGCAGTTGCACAAGGCAGGCGCTACCGTAGTGATGATTTCCCACAACATGGACGATGTGGCACGCTATGCCACCCGCATTGCGGTGATGGCGCATGGCCAGTTGGCCATGGCCGATGCGCCTGCGCGCGTGTTTGCCCGCGCGGCGGAGCTGACTCAGATGGGCTTAGATGTACCCCAGGCCTGCCAGCTGGCCATGCGCCTTCGGGACGCCGGGCTGCCATTCCCCGAGTGCTACCTGATGGACGATGTCTATCAGGCGCTCAAAGCGCTATTGAAGGGGGGCACGGAGCATGCTTGACAACATCACCCTCGGGCAATATTACCCCGGCCAAAGCCCCGTGCACAAGCTCGACCCGCGCACCAAAATCATTCTGCTGCTGCTCTATATCGTGGCGGTATTTTTGCCACGCAGCCTGATCGGCTTTATCCCGGCGGCGGTTTACCTACTGCTGGCGGCACGGCTGTCGGAGCTTCCGGCCAAACTGCTGCTCAAAAGCCTTAAGCCCCTTCGCTTCATATTGATTTTTACGTTCCTTCTGAACATTTTCTTTTTGAGCGGCGAGACAGAGCTGATTCACCTCGGCTTTATCCGCATCACCCTGGAGGGGCTGACCACTTCGATCCACTACTCCCTGCGCCTGATTTTGCTGGTGCTGGGCAGCAGCCTGCTGACACTGACCACCGCCCCTGTCACGCTGACGGACGGGCTGGAGCGTCTGATGTCGCCGCTTCGCGTCATTCACTTCCCCGCGCACGAAATGGCCATGATGATGACCATCGCGCTGCGCTTTATCCCCACACTCTTGGAAGAAGCCGATACAATCATGAAGGCGCAAACGGCGCGCGGCGCGGATTTTGAGACGGGCAACCTCATCCAGCGTGCCAAGGCCATGGTGCCGCTGCTGGTGCCGCTGTTTGTCAGCGCGTTTCGCCACGCGGGCGATCTGGCCATGGCCATGGAAGCGCGCTGCTACCACGGCGGCGAGGGCCGCACGCGCCTTCGCGTGCTCAAATACCAGAAAAACGACTTTTATGCCCTGGGCACAGGGCTTGCATTGATTGCGCTGGTGGTGATGTTGAACCTATGGCTCTAAAACGCATGGCCATCACCGTGGCCTATGACGGCACAGCCTACAGCGGCTTTCAGCGCCAGCAAAACGCGCCGTCCATCCAGGGCGAGATCGAGAAAGTGCTAAAGCGCGTCACCGGCACGCACATTACCGTGAACGGTGCCAGCCGCACAGACGCAGGCGTGCACGCGCGCGGTCAGTGCGCGCATTTTGATACCACCAGCAACATCCCTGCCGAGAAGTACCCCTTTGTGTTCAACACCCAGCTGCCGCGAGACATCCGCATCACCGAAGCGCGGGTGGTCAGCGAGGTCTTCCACGCGCGCTTTTCCTCACGCGGCAAGATCTACACCTACCGCATCCACAACGCGCGCCACGCCGATGCGCTGCTGCGGAACCTCACCGCGCATGTGCCCGTGCCCATCGATGTGGGCAAAATGCAGGACGCCGCCAAAATGCTGCTGGGCACCCGCGATTTTGCGGGCTTTTGCGCCACCGGCAGCAATGCCAAAACCACCGTTCGCACCCTGTCCGCCATTGATATCGCGCAAGACGGTCCGCTGATCACCCTTACTGTGCAGGGCAATGCATTCCTGTATAATATGGTGCGCATCATCACAGGCACCTTGATCGAAATCGGCCAGGACAAACGCAGCCCCGACTGCCTCTTGGAAGCGCTGGAAACCAAGAACCGCCTGGTATTGGGCATCACTGCCCCTGCCCATGGGCTGGAGCTGACGAAGATTTTCTACGATGAAAACAATCTGGTGCCGTTTCCGATTACTGAAGAAGGACGCTAGGGGCTACTCGCCCCTAGAACGCTCGGCAGGGTGGTGACCACCCTGCACCCGCAATTATTAAAATAATTGGACATAGGGGCTGGCGTGCTTATCGATATTAGCACGCCAGCCCCTTTTTGTTAGAATTGCTTCAGAATATATTCCATACTATCCTGCCCTGACATGCTGAACGCAAACTCATCTACAAACACGATTGCGCCCGTTCGCGCATCTGTTTCCGCCTTATAGCACAGGTTCCACAGCGGATTGTCATAGCCGCCTGCCAGTTTTTCCACAGGCAAGGATTTGGGATTGAAATAAAACTTCCAAAGCGGCCTGTCCGGATTGGTGATGTCAAAATACACACAGATATCTTCATACAGCGCCAGCGTGTTGGCATCCAGCCCATAGGCATCTTGCAGTGCTTGCTTGGCCAGCACCAGTGCTTCGGCCTGTGCAATATCTCCGTCGCCCGGCATGCCATGGGCAAACACGGTGCTGGCGATCAGCTCGCTGCCCGGCACATCGCCGTACAGGGGATCCACAAGCGGTGTTAAATCACCGCTCGCCACCACCGCCTGTATCGGTTCGCGCAGCTCCAGTGAAAATGCAGCCCTCATCTCCAGCGTCCACCACTTGAAAGAGTTATAGTTCGCTGCCTCTAGATACTTGTAGTATGCAACAAGGAGGGGCGGCTTAGGAAGGGCTTCTAATCTTTTCAGCTCTTTGTGCCGCGCCGCCGCTTCCTCTACGTGCGGCTCGTTCAAATCCGGATCGGCAATCACGTTGCCTGCCATGTCCACAGTCGCACTATAGATACGCTCCACATAATTGCTGCTTCCCTCGCGATACACATTGAACAGCACGCACCAGCGACGGTAATCCGGACGCTGCGGCGTAGTGTACAGATCGGCAACCGCCTGCGCCTGATCCAGCGCCGTATCTGGTAGCTCATACGCTTTCAAAACTGCAGCCTTCGCAATGGCGATGGCGTCCTTTTCGGATAGATCGGTGGCAGTGGGCACAACAAAGGTGTTGGCGTCAGCATCCGGCGCGCGGTACATGTTGGTGATGCCCTGCCACCACACCCGCTGCTCCGGTGTCCAGGTATCGCTGGAGCCCAGGATGGCGTAGGTGATGATGTCCAGATTGATTTCCTGCGGATCGGTCTGGCCCGTCAATGCCAACAGCAGTTGATCCGCCAGCGCATGCTTGTCTGCCTCAGCTGTCCCTGCATCCAGCAGCCGCGCAGTTTCTTCCGATTCCCCAATATAGCCCATCTCCATCAGCGCCTTCACCAGCGTCTCCTTTTCCTTGATAGGCCAGAGCGCATAATCTCCCTGCTCGTGCTCCACCTGCTTCACCTGCGCGGCGTAGTGCTCCCACACCAGCGTTGCTGCCAAGGCGGTGGCGGCAATGAGGATCATCACAATCGCCATCACAAGCCCTGCCGTCCATTTTTTCTTCACTTTTTTACCCTCCAATGCGTTTTGCAACAGTATTGTACGCTCCCTTCCAGTGGTGCGCAGACTGGAGAGGTCTGTATCCATGGCGCGTTTCATATTATTCTGCTGCATCCATATCCCTCCCTATCAGTCTTCCTTTGAGTAACTCCTGTGCCTTCTTCAGGCGTTTATGCACAGAGGAGCGGCTGATGTTCAACGCGCCCGCCACCTCCTGCAAGTTCATTTCCTGATAGTAATATAGCAGCAGCACCTGCTTGTATTTTTCGGGCAACTCGCACACATCCACCAGCAGGCTGTGATCCTGTGGAATCACCGCCAGATAGCGGGGCGGCAGCTCGTCCAACGCCTTTCGGGCGTCCACATGCCGGAACCATTTGGTGCGGTGATAGTCGTGGCAGGTGTTCATGGCAATGCGTAGCAACCACGCCTTTTCGTTTTGAATGTCCGGGCCGCCTGTCTGCTGCAGATGCTTCCAAGCCTTGAGAAAGGTGTCCTGCATCGCGTCCTCGGCCTGCCCCCTGTCCGATAGGTAAATGAAGCACGTGCGCAGGATCGTATCTGCATACAGGGAGATAAGCTGCTCCAATTGCTGCTCCCGGGTTGCGCTGGGTACCACAGCGCCTTGCATAACGATCACCTCCTTCACCTATAAAGACGAAGAAAAGTGGGCAGTTTCCACTTTTCCAAAAACTTTTCTATTCAGTTTATCGCAAAAAACATATCTTGGTCAAGCACACAGCAAAAAAGACACTGGCCATCAGCCAGTGTCCTTTTTGATACAAAAGTGCGGGTGCAGGGGCATCATGCCCCTGCCGAGGAGTTCGGGGGCGAGCAGCCCCCGCGTACTTCTTCGTTACTTCTGCGACAGGATCTTGTACATCTTCAGGCGGTTCTGGGCGTCCACTTCGTTCTGCGCGAACAGCTTTTCAGCGGCATCCGGGAACTGCTTGAGCAGCGAGGTGTAGCGCACTTCGCCGCGGATGAAGTCCTGATAGGACTCGGTGGGATCCTTGCTGTCCAGGGTAAGAGGTGTTTCGAGGTTGGGATTGTAGCGATACAGCGGCCAGTAACCGGCGGCAACGGCCTTGCGCATTTCTTCCTGCGATTTGGACATGTTGATGCCATGGTTGATGCAGGGCGCATAGGCGATGATGAGGGAGGGGCCGGGATAGGCTTCCGCTTCCTGCATGGCCTTGATCAGCTGCGCGGGGTTGGCGCTCATCGCGACGGTGGCCACGTACACATAGCCATAGCTCATCGCCATCAGGCCCAGGTCCTTCTTCTTGGTGCGCTTGCCAGCGGCGGCGAACTTCGCGACCGAGCCGGTGGGCGTGGACTTGGAGGCCTGGCCGCCGGTGTTGGAGTACACTTCGGTATCGAGCACCAGCACGTTGACATCCTGACCTTGTGCGAGCACGTGGTCGAGTCCGCCGTAGCCGATGTCATACGCCCAGCCGTCGCCGCCCAGGATCCAAACGGATTTCTTGGTGAGCAGGTCGGCATTGGCGATCACTTCGTAGGCAGGGGCGCAGGCTTCGCAGCCGCACTTCTTGCCGTTCTTGATCCAGTCGGCTTCCCAATCGGTGCCGGTCATGTCAACGCCATCCTGGCACGCAGCAAGCAGCTTCTCGCCCGCTTCCTTGGAGCCTTCGGCGTCGTTCATTTTTTCGAGCCACTCTGCGCCCGCGGCCTTGACAGCCTCTTCGCAGTATTCCACAGCGATCATGGCTTTCACGGTCTCGGCCAGCTTTTCGCGGCGCTGTGTCATGGCCAGGTTCATACCAAAGCCGAACTCGGCGTTGTCTTCGAACAGACTGTTCGCCCAAGCGGTGCCTTGGCCCTTATCGTTGACGGTGTAGGGACAAGTGGGCGCGCTGCCGCCATAGATGGAAGAGCAGCCCGTGGCGTTGGCGATCATCATGCGGTCGCCAAACAGCTGGGTGATAAGCTTGACATAGGGGGTTTCGCCGCAGCCCGCGCAGGCGCCGGAGAATTCGAACAGCGGCTTCAAGAACTGGCTGCCCTTCACGGTGCCCTTGTTGACCTTCACATCGGCTTCGGGCAGCTTGGCCGCGAAGTCCCAGTTGGCCTTTTCGACGTCCTGGGTATCGAGGGGCTGCATCACCAGCGCCTTGTTCTTGGCAAGGCACACGTCCGCGCAGTTGCCGCAGCCGGTGCAGTCCAGGGGGCTGACCTGAATGCGGTAGTCATAACCCGCCAGCTCTTTGCCGTTGGCTTTCTTGGTGACAAAGGTTTCGGGACGCGCTTCGCCTTCCTTCACGAGCATCGGACGGATGCTGGCATGGGGGCAAACGAGGGAGCACTGGTTGCACTGGATGCAGTTTTCGGGGATCCACTGGGGCACCTTCACGGCGATGCCGCGCTTCTCGTACTGGGTGGTGCCGGTGGGCACGATGCCGCGGGGATCAAACGCGCTGACGGGCAGCTGATCGCCGGCCTGGCCGAGAATGGGCTTGATGGTGGAATCGAAATATTCGGTGGCTTCGACCTTGGCAGGCTGTGCGCCCTCGGTGCAGGTCGCCCAAGCGGCGGGCACGGGCACTTCCTTCAGGCCGGAGATTGCGATGTCAATGGCATCCCAGTTTTGCTGCACAACGGCGTCGCCCTTTTTGCCGTAGGTCTTCTTGGCATAGGCCTTCATGTACTTTTCGGCATCGGCGTAGGGAATCACCTCGGCAAGCTTAAAGAAGGCGGCCTGCATGATGGTATTGATTCGGTTGCCCATTTTGACTTCGGCGGCCAGCTTGATGGCGTTGATGGTGTAGAACTTGGCCTTTTTCTTGGCCAGCAGCTGCTTCATGGAAGCGGGCAGCTGCGCGTCCATTTCCTCCGCGTCCCAGGGGCTGTTGAGCAGGAACACGCCGCCATCCTTGAGGGAGGAAACCATGTCATACTGGGTGACGTAGGCGGGATTGTGGCAGGCGATGAAATCGGCTGCGTCAATCAGGTAGGTGCTGCGGATGGGCGTATCGCCAAAGCGCAGATGGCTGACCGTGAGGCCGCCGGACTTTTTGCTGTCATAGGCAAAGTACGCCTGGGCATACATGTCGGTATGGTCGCCGATGATCTTGATGCTGTTCTTGTTGGCACCCACAGTGCCGTCAGAGCCAAGGCCGTAGAACTTGCAGGAGATCGTTCCCTTGGGCGCAGCGTTGAACTGCTTGCCAAGCGTCAGGCTGGTTTTGGTCACGTCATCCACGATGCCCACGGTGAAGTGGTTCTTGGGCGAAGCTTTGGCGAGGTTGTCATACACAGCCTTCACCATGGTGGGGTTGAATTCCTTGCTGCCAAGGCCATAGCGACCGCCGACAACCTGGATATCCGTGCGACCGTTTTCGATCAGCACGGTGCACACATCGTTGTACAGCGGTTCGCCAAGGGAGCCGGGCTCCTTGGTGCGGTCGAGCACGGAAAGCTTTTTGCAGGTCGCGGGCATCGCGGCCAGGAAATGCTTGGCGCTGAAGGGACGGTAGAGGTGAACCTTGATAACGCCCACTTTCTTGCCCTTCTTGAGCAGCGCGTCGATGGTCTCGTGGATGGTTTCGCAGCCGGAGCCCATGGCGACAATCACTTCTTCTGCATCGGGTGCGCCGTAATAATCGAACAGCTTGTACGCGCGGCCGGTCAGCTTCTGGACCTTCTTCATGTAGTTTTCCACGATCGCGGGGATGGCTTCGTAGTATTTGTTGGCCGCTTCGCGGTTCTGGAAGTAGATGTCGGGGTTCTGGGCGGTGCCCTGCTGGTGGGGATGCTCGGGGTTGAGGGCGCCGGCGCGGAAGGCGTTCACCTTGTCCCAATCAACCAGCTTGGCGATTTCGTCATACTCGTAGGCGTCGATCTTCTGCACTTCGTGGCTGGTACGGAAGCCGTCAAAGAAATGCAGGAACGGCACGGAGCCCTTGATGGCAGACAGGTGAGACACCAGCGCCATGTCCATGGCTTCCTGTACGCTGCCGGAGGCCAGCATGGCAAAGCCCGTCTGGCGGCAGCTCATCACGTCGCTGTGGTCGCCAAAGATAGACAGGGCATGGGCGGCACGCGCGCGGGCGGATACATGGAAAACGCCGGGCAGCAGTTCGCCGGAGATTTTATACATGTTGGGGATCATGAGCAGCAAACCCTGGGAAGCGGTATAGGTGGTGGTGAGCGCGCCGGCTGCTAGGGAGCCGTGCACAGCGCCAGCAGCGCCGGCTTCGGATTGCATTTCGGCCACGTGCACCGTCTGGCCAAACAAATTCTTACGGCCCATTGCCGCCCATTCGTCTACATATTCCGCCATGGTGGAGGAAGGCGTGATGGGATAGATGGCTGCTACATCGCTAAACGCATATGCGACGTGGCTAACAGCACCGTTGCCGTCGATGGTCATTTTCGTTGCCATGGGAGAGCCTCCTTTAAAACCTTTATATAAGCAGAAGCAGGCGAGCCTGCCGCGTCCTACCAACTCAATATTATAGCTGTTCGCGACCCATTTTGTCAAGCAAACAACCGCTTTTCAATGATAAAGATTTGTTAAGATATTAAGAATAGATAGTATGGCTGCATGGGCGAATGACGTGAAGATAAAGCCACGAACATAATATGCAAGCGAATTCCCCTGCCAAGAGCCCATCCCTCAAGTTAGGGTGTGTTTCAAAAGCCAGGGGCGTGCAGCTTCGAGGGGATAAAGCGCCAGTTTAAGGCGGTAAACCGCCGGAATAGCATCGCTATTTCAAGGTTTGACAACGCAGAAATGGTGCTTTTACACCCCGAAGATGCATGTTTAGAGTTTTGAAACACGCCCTAACTCATTGTATTAGAGTCTGTTTCTAAAGACATAATGAATGGCATTATGTCTTTAGAAACAGACTCTAACATCAATTGATCCCATATGGTGCTTTATTTCACCGCTTCCAGAAACTCTCCAAAATACTTTTGCTTATCCTCACTGGAGATTTTGAAGGTGGAGCACACCTCGCTGACCACATACTGTGGGCGCTTGCGGCACACAGCGCGCAGCTCGCGGATCTCATACTCCCACACGCCGTAGGATTTGGGCGAGGGCTTGGGCCAGCGTGCGATTTGGTCGGCCATGAGCGGCGACAGTGCGGCCACCCAGGTGTCGATGTCCCGTTCGAGGTCCGCAGGCAGATAATTCATGATGATTTTGCCAAACAGGGTGAAGAAAAGGTCCTTCATTTCGGGCACTTTGATCAGCGCGGCAAAGGGCTCGTGATAGAAAAGGCGGCTGTCCTCTTTGACGGATTTGTTGTAATAGCTGATGGGCATGCGCTTCGTATCCATCATGCCGGCGTCCAGATCGTACAGGGCGCATTTCCACTTGCCGTCGCCAATTTTATAATAGCGGACGTTGCCGATATCGGCATTGCCGATGATCATTTCGATGATGGTGTGGGTGAAATAGCTTTCCACATCCAGGCGGTCGGTGACGTATTTTAGTTTCTCAGGGTCGTTGAGGTCGTTTTTCTTGAGGTACTTGATCAGCTCATCCCACTCTGCGCGGGAGCCTTGCTGCACCTCGCCGCGGCCTTTGATGATGGTCATGGTATCGATGAGGTATTCGTCCGTAACACCCTCAAACTGGGCGAGGGAGTGCTTGTTAACGCGCTCGGCCAGGTTATAGTGGCCAAAGTATTCGCCGTTGACGTAGACGACAACAGGCCGCTGCTCCTGATAGTAGATCCCCAATCCCACCGCGCGCATACCCAGCAGGGGATCGCGAAAGCGCGTCTGGAAGCTCTCTGTGCCCGCGGCGCGCAGGGTGAGTGACTTGTAGCCGTCATAGCCATCGCGGTTATTAAATGGATTAAAGTTGAACAGGCTGTCGCCATAGGCAGCGCGGGCAAAGATGGAAATGGTCTTTTGCCCATAGGCGCGCGAGGTCGCGCCGGTGACGCGGAAGGTGCCAATCTGATTGATCTGCTGGCCGTCCTCGAAATATTCTATGTTAACGGGGTATTCCCAGTTCTGCTCGTAATTGGGTGTCGCGCCATCGCCGCGCGTCATCACACCGGTTTTGCTGTTGAAAAGATACTTATCGTCGGTAATCAGCGACACGACGGGCACATCGTACTGGACGCCAATCAGATACGTCTGGCTGATCACCTCCGAGGGCAGCGCGCCTGACTGAAACGCCCTTGCGCGAATGCAAGTGACGCCGTTAAAGAGGGTGAACTCTCGCTGATACAGGGGAGATTTTTCCGTCGGCTCGCTGCCGTCCACGGTGAAGCGAATCTCACATTCGGCGGGTGCAGACAGGGAAACAGAAAAGTTGCTTTCATACAGCCCGCCCGCCACAGAAAAATGCGGCGCGGCCGCGCGGGTGTCAAAGCCTGTGTTTGCATTGGCAGCGCCCTTTGTGGCGGTGGCCAGGAACTGAAATGCGCCCGTATCGCCCACCCGGCCGTAGCTGATGGTGCCATACTGCTGATCGTAGGTCAGGCTGTCTACCACATCGCCAGCGGCGTTTTGCAAGAGGATTGAACCGCTTTTTTTGGAAATATCCAGCGGCGCATAATAAATGTTGGCCTTTTTGCTGGTCACGGTGTCGAACTTGGCGCAATAAACAATAGCATACTCGCCTTTTTTCAGGCTGCTGCCCTGGGAGAAGGTGTACACCTGCTCATTATTCTTATGGATCAGGGAAAGCACATACCCAGACAAATCGACGGTTTCCGTACCGTCATTCTTCAATTCAATCCAATCATAGGCCTGGCCGTTTTCATAAGTGCCGTTGCGCGCCAATATCTCATTGATCACCACCTGCGCCTGCGCGGCAGTAGCCCATAGGCAAAGCAAAAATACCAAAGCCAGCATCCTTCGTACCTTCAACAAAAAATCACCTCCTACTCACTTAGACGCAGCAGGAGATGAAAGTGTTCACCATAAGAAGAAGTTTACAATTGGTAATTATTATCTGATCGCCGTATGGATGACGCCCGCTTCCCTTGCGGAGGCGGCAATGTTCATGGCATGGTCTGCCACGCGTTCCAGGTTGTTGATGGTTTCCAGGAATATCACGCCGCTGCGGGGGGTGCACTTATGCTCCTTCAGCCGCTCAATGTGGCGCTTGCGCAGGGTTTCGGTCAGGTCGTCCACCTTTTGCTCTTCCTGCTCCATTAATGCCATCACATCGTTGGAGATATCCCATTCCTCTAACCCCTCTAGCGCCACGTCCACCATGCGCTGCACGCGGCCGGACAGGTCGCGAAGCTCGTCCAGCGCTTTGTCTGAGAGGGGGATGTCTTTGCCAAGGCGCTCGGCAGTCAGCTCATGGATGTTGAGGGCATGGTCGCTGATACGCTCCAGGTCGTTCACCACGTGGAACAGGTTACCGATCTGCTTGGTCTGTACATCTGTCAAATCCTCTGCCATCACGGCCACCAGGCCTTCGGTGATCTTTTCTTCCAGGTAGTCGCTCAGCGCTTCCAGGCGCTCGATTTCTTCCTGCTGATCAGTCAGCGTGCCGTCCATTTCGCCAATTGCCAAATGAATATGATTGCGCGATTCGCGCCCCATGCGGCAGGCCTCGCGGTACAGCTGCTGGGCCGCGATGGCGGGGGTCATCAGCAGGCGCTCGTCATAGAATTGTAGGGTGGGCACGGTGGGCACCGCATCCTCGCCGCGGATGATCAGCGCCGAGAGCTTTACCAGCAGCCCGCTGAGCGGCAGCAACAAGATGGTGCAGATGGTGTTGAAGGAAATGTGCATAAAGGCGATGCACAGCTTGGCATTGCCCGGTATCAGCTGCTCTGCCCACGCGGCCAGCGGCAGGAAGGGGGTGACAAGCAACACCATGATCGTCCCTACCACATTAAACAGCAGATGGATGATGGCGGTGCGCTTGGCCGCAATGCTGGAGTTGGCCATCGCCAGCAGCGAGGGCAGGCAAGAGCCAATGTTTGCGCCCAGCAGGAAATACAGTGCGGCATCCATCGTGACCAGGCCGCTCATCGCCAGCACCTGCATGATGCCCACCGATACGGAGGAGCTTTGCAGCAGTGCCGTGACGCCAAGGCCGAGCAGCACGCCCAGGAAAGGATTTTTGACGCCCAGCATCAGCTCCTGAAACACCGGCCAGTCGCGCAGCGGCGTCATGGAATCGCTCATCAGGTGCATGCCCACAAACAGAATGCCAAGCCCCATGAATACATAGCCGGTCTCGCGCAGCGTGTCGCGCTTGCCGGAGAGCATGATCAGCAGGATACCCACAAATGCGAAAATCGCGCCGGGGTCAAAGGGGATGGACAGCAGGAACGCCGTCACCGTGGTGCCGATGTTCGCGCCCATGATAACGCCCACTGCCTGTGCGAGGGTGAGCAGCTGTGCATTCACAAAGCCCACCAGCATCACGGTGGTGGCGCCGGAGGACTGGATGATGGCGGTGACGCAAAGGCCGGTCAGCATAGCAATAAACTTGTTCTTGGTCATTGCGCCCAGGAAATGCTTCAGCTTGGGGCCGGCGGCGCGCTCCAGGCCATCGCCCATCACGCGCATACCAAACAAGAACATGGCCAGGCCGCCCAGCAGAGAAATCACAATATCTATACTCATGGCATTCTTCCTTCAAAAATAAATTATTTTCGCCTTTGACGCGCATCGCTGAGGCGTGCAAAGCGGCGGTAGGGTGTCGCCCGGTGCGCGGGAGCTTGCGGCGCGGGCAGCGCGCGAAGCTTTGGCAGCGCTGTAGCGCAGTGGACGGTTTGCAGATCCTCAAAGCGTTGATTGACGATATACGCATAGGGCGCCATGCCGTTTTGCTCATCGCCGCCCCGCAGCCGATGGGGCAAGGACAGCGTCAGCGCCAGCATCTGGGTGAACTGCTTTTCGCCCATTTGCTGAAGAATCAGCGCAATGCGGCGGCGGAAGTAGCAAAGCTGCTGTTCCGGCAGCGGCGCGTCCTGCGTGGCGGCGGCGTAGTTGGCAATCAGCTTGCGCTCAAAATACTTCAGCGCCTCCCCCATCGTGCCGTCCAGGGCGGAGAGCAGCTTGTCCGGCAAAAGATTGCTGACCATGCTGCCCAGGATCGCGCGGGCATCTTCCTCCGGCGATTCCTGCAATACGCCCACCAGCGCCAGCATCCAAATCAGCCCCGTCTTAGTGTCCTGGATTTCGTTCACCAGCCGCAATAGCGCCTGGTAGGGAGAATTCTGGCCATGCAGTGTGTAGCACGCGCTGTGCAGCGCACCGTCTGCCGCCAACACGTGGCAGCTGCCCATATGCAGCAGCGCACCTACACGCGGCGTCACATCGTCGCTGTTGATGATGTGGTGCAGGGGAAGTAAGCTTAGATCGCAACCAAGATTGCTGTACGCCGTCGATGGCGAGGCAAAGCCGTAGCCGATCATGTTTTGCGGCAACACGCCACTTTTGAGCAGGTGATAGGCAAACACCTGCATCACGGCGCCGCCCTGGCTGTGGCCACACATCCACAGGTAAAAGCGGCTGTCTGCCTTGCGGCATTCCAGCAGCACTTCCCGAAGCGTCAGCCGGGGCAAGCCCAGCTCTCTGGCAAGCTGCGGGAAAAGGATAGCATCGCAGTTCTGTTGAAGCTCCATCGCCAGCTGCAAAAAGCCGGTGTGCATATCATCCTGCGGGGACAGGCGGAAGTTGGAGAACCAGTCGTAAATCCGCTTGCCCGTGCCCATGAAACCGATGGCGATCACATAGCGCCCATCCGCGCTCTTGTGCTGCATCACCACGGCCTTACAGGTGTCCACCTTATCGCGGTTGCGCATCGCGCCGCGCAGCTGGCTGAGCGGGTTTGTCCGCTGTGCCCGCGCACGGGCGCTGCGCTGCAGAAAATCGCTGAGCACGCTGCGCATCAGGCCGCCGTCGCCGCCGTTTGCCACCGCACCGGTCAGCAGCGTGTTATCCACCTGATAGCTCACATCCTGCCAGCCTGCCTGACGCCAGCTGTCCATCTGGAAATCGTACGCCGTGGCCGAAAGCTCCAGCGAGAGCTGCGCGGCCCGCTGATTGAAGGCCTTCCCGGGTGTGGCAAGCAATGCCGAAGTATCAGATAAATCAGAACCTGTCCACTTGCCAAATGCCATTTGCCACCGCCCCCCTCTTTTGCCCCAGCATATCATATCATGACGGATTTTGCTCGGCAAGTACCCCTTGCCATTTCAGAAATTATTTCACAATTTACAAGAGCTTATCGGAAGCTTAACAATTCGTTTGTAACATTTTCGTAATAACCGTTTACAATTACGGAACAATGTGATAGAATGGGCGCAAGATTCTTCCTTGGGGAGGTACTTACTTTGAGACGTTCATGGATGTGCCGCGCAGTCAGCCTGCTGCTGTGTATGGTGTTATTGATGGGCAGCGCACTGGCGGTGACGTATGACAAGCTGCAACGGGGCGATAATAATGCCTACGTGCTGGCGATGCAAAACGCATTAAAATCCCTGGGCTATGACATTGTGGCCGACGGCAACTTTGGCTCGGGCACTTTGGAGGCCGTGAAGGCTTTCCAAAAGGCCAACAAGCTGGATGCGGACGGCGTGGCCGGGCAAAAAACGCTGGAGCTTTTGTATGCTTTGGCACCTGCCTATGCGCCTGCGTCTGGCGGCAGCACGTCCCCCACTGCCACGCCGGGCAGCACCAAGCTGCAGGATGGCGACAGCGGCGCGGATGTGCTCAACCTGCAAAACAACCTCATTAAACTGGGCTATTCGCTCAAGGCCGACGGCAAGTTTGGCGATACCACCAAGGCTGCCGTCAAGGCATTCCAGAAGGCATACGGCCTGACTGCGGACGGCATTGCGGGCACAGCCACCCTCAACAAAATCAACCAAGTGCTGGCGTCCCCAACGGCCACGCCCACTTCTTCGTCTTCCAGCGATAAGCTGCAAGAAGGCGACAGCGGCCCGTATGTGCTGCTGCTTCAAAACAACCTGGTGCTGCTTGGCTATTCCGTCAAAGCCGACGGCAAGTTTGGCGATGATACCAAAGAAGCGGTCAAGGCGTTTCAAAAGGCGTATGGCCTCACGGTGGACGGCGTTGCGGGCACCGCCACCCTCAACAAAATCAACCAGGTGCTATCCTCTGGCACCACCGTGCCCACTGCACAGGTGACCGCCACCCCCACCCCCGCCTCCGGCAGCAGCACGCTGCCCACCAGCGGAAAGCTGAAAAAAGGCGATAGCGGCCCGGCGGTTGTGGCACTGCAAACGGCGCTGAAAAATCTGGGCTACAGCCTGACCATTGACGGCAGCTATGGCACCAGCACCTATAATGTGGTGCGTGCCTTCCAGAAGGCCTATGGCCTCACAGTGGACGGCATTGCGGGCGCAAATACGCTCAATTTGCTCAGCCAGCTGTCCGGCGGCAGCGGTACGCCCACCGCAACCCCTGCGAGTGTTGATCCTTCCTATACGCTGGCCACGGTATACACCGGCAATGATGGCAAGCTGAACCTTCGCGCGGAGAAAAAATCCGGAGGGAACATCCTGGCCACCATCCCCAACGGCACCGTGCTGAGCGTCACCGATAAAGGCAGCGAATGGTGCGCTGTTACCTACCTTGGTACGCAGGGCTATGTGATGACCCAGTATCTGATCTTTACCGGCAGCACATTGCCCACCGCAACGCCCACCGTAACGCCCAGCCCGACCCCCACCGTGCCGTCATCCGGCACGATCACGGCCACAGTGTACACCAGCAATGGCGGCAGCCTCAACCTGCGTGCGGATAACAAGAGCGGTGCCAAAGTGATGGATACCATCAAAAACGGCACCGTCCTCACCGTGCTGCAGCAGGGCAGCAGCTGGTGCCAGGTGCTGTATAACGGGCAGATAGGCTATGTGATGACCAGCTTCCTGATCTTCACCAACGCGCCCACCGCTACGCCCACCGTAACCCCCACACCCACCCCGACGACACCTTCCGGCGGTTCCGCCTATGCCAAGGTGGTCACGGGCAACGGCGGCAAGCTCAACCTGCGCGCGGAAGCGGATGGCGATTCCAAGGTGCTGGCCGGCATCCCCAACGGCACCACGCTGCTGATCACCAGCAAGGGGGCCACCTGGTGCACCACCACATACCTTGGCACCTCCGGCTATGTGATGACCAGTTTCCTTGATTTCACCTCCACCACGCCTGATGACGATACACCCGATGATGCCGATCCCTCCAAGTACACCCGCACCCTCAAGAGCGGCATGACCGGCGAGGACGTGCGCTGGGTGCAGGAGCGGCTGAAGGAGCTGGGCTACACTGTCACTGTCAACGGCACCTATGATTCCACCACCATTGCCGCCGTCAAGGCGTTCCAGACGCAAAATGCCCTTACCAGTGACGGCCTGGCCGGGCAGCAGACTTTTACCATGCTGGCCAGCAGCAACGCCCGCCGCGCCGATGCCACGCCGCTGTCTTACACCACGCTGCGTATCGATGATGTGAAATCCGGCGTCACCACGCTGCAAACGGCATTGAAGAACCTGCAATACAACCTCACCGTTAATGGCACCTACGACGTGGCCACCCACAACGCTGTGGTCGCCTTCCAGCAGCGCAACAACCTGGTGATCAGCGGTATTGCAGACGCGCTGACCCAGACGGTGCTCTACTCCGGCAGTGCCAAGTCCTACAGCACGGCGGTGGACGAGCTTCCCGCCGGCACCGGATTGATCAGCGGCCCCTCTACCAGCGAAGTGAAGCTGCTCCACTGGCAGACCGAGATCAAGCCCACCGTCAGCTCCGGCCAAACCATCCTGATCTACGACCCGGATACGTCGCTGAGCTGGAACATCAAGTTCTACTCCCTTGGCCGCCATGCCGATAGCGAGCCGCTCACTTGGCAGGATACGCAGATCATGAACCGCTCCTTTGGCAAGAGCTCCTGGGACATTCAGGTCGTCTATATCCGCCTGCCTGATGGCCGCTGGACGATGGCCACCATGCACAACCGCCCCCACCTCTATGGCAGTATCACCAATAACGGCTTTGGCGGGCATCTGTGCATCCACTTCCTGCGCGATATGGATGAGGCCAAGGCCAACGACCCCAACTATGGCGTAGATAACCAGACCACGCTGCGCAATGCCTGGAAGAAGCTGACGGGCATCACAGTAGATTAATCCAAACAGGGGCTGTCGCAGAAGCAAAAGATCTGCGTCAGCCCCCTGTTTGTTTATCAAACTTTATGGTATACTGGTATTCAATTTATACAATGGGAGGGATCACTATGCCTACTTTACATAACACCGCCGTCAAAGGCGATTTTGCCAGCACCGTGCTGATGCCGGGCGATCCGCTGCGCGCCCGCTTTATTGCCAATACCTACCTCACCGATGCCCGCCTTGTCAACGATGTGCGCGGCATTCAGGGCTACACCGGCCTGTACAAGGGCAAGGAAGTGTCCGTGATGGCGTCCGGCATGGGCATGCCGTCCATGGGCATCTATTCGTACGAGCTGTTTAACGAGTACGGCGTGGACAATATCATCCGCGTAGGCTCTGCCGGGCTGATGAACAAGGATTTGAAGGTGCGCTCCATCGTGGCGGGCATGAGCGCGTATTCAAATTCCAACTACGGCGCACAGTTTGGGTTTGCGGGCAATATGGCACCCTGCGCGTCCTATACGCTGCTAGAGAAGGCCGTGGCGATCGCCCGCCGTATGGGCGTGACTATGCCTGTTGGGCCCATTTATTCGTCCGATGTCTTTTACGACAAGACCGAGCCCAAGCCCCTGGAGGTGCTGGGCGGCCTGGGCGTATTGGCGGTGGAGATGGAGGCGTATGCGCTGTACCTCAATGCCGCCAAGGCGGGCAAGAATGCGCTGGCGCTGCTGACCATTTCGGATAATCCTTTTACCGGCGAAAGCCTGACCCCGCAGGAGGTGCGTGAGACCTTTACCCAGATGATGGAGATTGCGCTGGAGACGATTTTTTGAGGGGCTTTTGAGAGGGACGCTAGAGCGGGGGAACGCTGGGCTGCTCCCATGCCCCCTCAATCGCTGCGCTGCCAAGCTGCGGCGTGCCATCGCTTGTTTCGGTGTCCGACTCCGCCTTGCTTCATCCGCCACTGGCGGCGCTTATCTCCGTCGCCCCAGACCCTCGGCATTTACCGATGAAGCTTGGGTAATTGTGCTCAGTATGAAGAAGGCCGCTTTAAGCCGAATGGAATGTAAACATTCCCTCGCCTAAAGCGGCCTTCTTCGTACATAATTCGTATTATCTGAAATAATTAATGATGGTTGTGACTACCCACGCCCCGCTGAGGATCGCCACCAGCCAGGTCGCCTGGCGGATGAGCCCGGTCAGCCCCTCCACCTTTTTCACCTTTTTATCGGCTGTCTGCTTTTCCAGTTTGTCGAGACGCGCACTCAGCTTTTGCTGCCCGTCCTGCACTTCGCGAAGCGTTACAGACACATCGTGCAGCTGGTCGATCATGCTTTGCTCCAGCATCGTCTGCTGAGCAGACAGATTGTCAATTTCCCTGGCAATGCGCGTTTGGTCCTCGCTCAGGCCCTCTGCCACCAGCGTCATCTCGGCCGTAAAATCCTCGATCAGCTGCGCGGTGTCCTTGCCTTTGAGCGCACCCAGCGCGCCGCCAAAGAAATCCTTGGCGGACTGCACGATGGGTTTTTTGCCGTTTGGGTCGATAGAAGGTAAATCACTCATCCACTATACCAGGCGGATTCCTGCCGCCGCCTGATCGGCCTTGTAGTTTTTGATCAGATTCTGGATACGGTCGTAAGGATTGAGGAGGTTATGCAGCGAGCGGTCGTGGTTGAGGGTGGCAATGATATACGCGATATATTTGCTCATATCCGCCTCGATAAACCAGGGGGCGTTCAGCAATTCCGGCGTGCGGTACACGAGGTTGGTGGCGATCACCTTGGTGATGATGCCGTTCTCGTACGCGCGCTGGAAAGTATCCAGCCCGTTGGTGAAAAAAGCAAACGTAGCCAGCGCAAAAATCCGGTTGGCCTTGCGTTTTTTGAGTTCCAGAGCAAGGTCGATCACGGAATCGCCGGAGGAAATCATATCGTCCACCACGATGATATCCTTGCCCTCCACAGAGGAGCCGAGGTATTCGTGGGCAACGATGGGGTTGCGGCCGTTGACAACGGTGGTAAAATCGCGCCGTTTATAGAACATGCCAAGCTCCAGCGACAGTGCACTGGAATAGAAGATGTTGCGGTTCATCGCGCCCTCGTCCGGGCTGACCACCATCAGGTGATCCTTATCAATGTGCAGATCATCCACCTTGCGGCACATGGCCTTGAGCATCTGGTAGGTGGGCATCACGTTTTCAAAGCCGATGAGCGGCACGGCGTTTTGCACGCGCGGGTCGTGTGCGTCAAAGGTGATGATGTTGTCCACACCCATGTTTTCGAGTTCCTGCAGCGCCAGGGCGCAGTCCAAGCTCTCTCTGGAGGTACGGCGGTGCTGACGGCTTTCGTACAGCATGGTCATGATCACGCTCACGCGCTTGGCCTTGCCGCCAATGGCTGCGATCACGCGCTTCAAATCCTGAAAATGATCGTCCGGCGACATGGGCACTTCCTGCCCGTACATGGTGTACTTTTTGTTGTATGCAGTGACATCCACCACGATATAAATATCATAGCCGCGCACACTCTCCTTGATGGTGCCCTTGCCTTCACCCGTGCCAAAACGGGGGCAATGCACTTTCACGAGGAAAGAGTCGCGGCCTGCGCCTGCAACGGTATAAAATTCTTCGTCCTGCGTATCCTTCAGGGTGTTCCACTTTTGCAGCCAGCTGTTAATCTTTTTGCCAATTTCTTCGCACCCGGGCATCGCAATTACGCCGAGGGGGCCCACCGGAATACTGCTGAAATCCTTGCTCCACTCGGCCAGAAAACTGTTCATCGCCTACACACCTCTCTGCATCGTCTGAACAAAAAAGCAAACTTCGACTTTATTATACACCATTCACCAATAAAAGAGAAGGTATAAAGCAGAAAATTCGAACATTTTGTTAAGAACTACACAAAAGAAAGCAAAAAACCGAACAAATGGACTAAGAATGCCTCGCTTTTCCCAGAAATAAGTTAGTTGCCCATCACCATGCCGCCGTTCACGCCCAGCACCTGGCCGGTGATGAACGATGCCGCGGGCGAGGATAAAAACAACGCGGCCTGCGCTACATCCTCCGCCGTGCCCAGGCGCTGCAGCGGCGTTTGGTCGGCCAGAGCCTGCTTGGCCTCCTGCGAATACGCGCTCAACATATCGGTATCAATGGCACCGGGCGCCAGACAGTTGACGCGGATGCCGCTTGGGGCAACCTCCTTGGCCAGCGCCTTGCCCATCCCGATCAGCGCCGCCTTGCACGCGCTGTATGCCACCTCGCACGATGCGCCCACCTGCCCCCACATGGAGGACATCAGCAGGATGTTGCCGCTGCCGCGCGCAATCATCCCCGGCAAAAACGCCCGCGCCATCAGGAACGCGCCGCGCACATGCACCGCAAAAAGGTCTTCCCATTCTGTCAGCGCCATGTCCTGCAAAAGCCCGGTGTGCGCCGTGCCCGCATTGCAGATCAAGGTATCCACCCGGCGATACAGCCTTTGCACCTGCGCCGCCAGCAAAAGCGCCTCCGCCTCCTGCCGCGTATCGCAGCGAAACGCCATTGCGCCCGTTTGGACGGCCAGCGCTTTGGCGCGGTCTTCACTGCTTAAATACGTGAAAACCACCTGATCCCCCCGCGCGGTATGCGCACGCACCAGCGCCTCGCCTATCCCGCGGGAGCCGCCGGTGATCAGCGTCACTTGCAAAGTAATGTCCTCCGCTTAAAAATTGCTGCCGTTCCAGCCCCAGTGCTCTGTTTCCAGGTACTGCACATACACGCCGTCCGGCTGCACGTTCATTTCGTCCTTCAACAGCTGCGTCAATGCCGCCGTCAATTGCCCATATGCCGCATCGCCGCAGTGCCCCAGCACCCCCACCTGAATAATCGCCAACGCTTTGCGGCTGTCGCCCTTGAAATAAAGATGGCAATTGTCCTCAAATTGCAGCATCAGCCAGTCCTCTGTTTTGCCGGGAAGCAGCGTAATCGCCCGGCCTATGCCGACGGATAGGCGCTTTTCCGTATCGCTATCGAGTGGCTGGTTGACCCGTGTGTGGATAAAAGGCATGCATTTCCAGCTCCTTTTTCAAGATTGGAATACTATGATAACATATTTCCAATAAAAAAGCAAAATATACCTTCCAACAGGTAATTAATTTGTAATGACTTTATTTGCGGCAAAAAAGAAGGCGAGGGCTGCTCAACCCCGCCGTCATTTTGTGCTATTACTCTTCGCTTCGTTTGAGCGTCAGCAATCCATACTGCCTGTCCGGAATGGCACTGTCCTGATCGTTCCAGGCGCAGCGGCCGCCGATATAGCGGGACATCACGTCAATCGCCACCTGGCCGCCCTCGCCAAGGGTGGCGGCAACGGAGAGCAGCGCGCGGTAGCCGCCTTCGATTTCTGTGGCCTTATCGCGGTTCACAAACACGGATTTTCCGTTATAGAACAGCAGGGCGGTGTCGGTTTTGTCAAATGTAGCATCCGCCACATCCACCAGCACATACAGCTTGCCATCTGCGTACATCGCGCGAAAGGAATTATCCCCGAAGGTGTTGACAGGGCAAAGCGCGAACAGCGCTTCGTCGTAGGCATCCACGATCAGGCCTGCGGCTTCCTTGGTGTTGCTTGGGAGCTGGCTGGGATCGGTAAGGATCCAGAACGCGTACTTGGGCTGGCCATCGCCATCAAATACAAGGGGATACTGGGTGGAGCGCCAGCTGAGGTCGTCCGTGGTGCCCCACATTGTGACCGCGTCAATGGAATCGCTGTATTTGAGGAAAATCTCCATCAGCTCCAGGTATCGCTTGGCCTGGATCATCTGATCGGCAGGCTTGTCGGAGGCGCAGGTAATATCCAGCTCGCTCACCCGGATTTTGAGCCCCATGCTGACAAAGGTAGCAATGGCTTCGTCAATCTCCTTGGCGGTAGGCGAGGAGATGCTGTAGTGCCCTTGGAAGCCCACGGTGTCGATCAGGCCTTCCTTTTGGAGCTGGGACACGATGGTGATGATGCCCGGCAGCTTGAAGCTGAAGGGAATGTTATAATCGTTATACACAAGCTCCGTGCCCTCGGGCGCGTACTTGCGCGCAAAGCGGAACGCCTGCAGGATATAGTCGTTGCCGATGGTATCCACCCAATAGGAGCCGTTAGCATTGTCCAGCGTCTTCGCGGGGCGAAGCGCGCCGCGGTCGGAATCCAGCGCTGCTTCGTTCACCACGTCCCAGGAGCGGATCAGTCCTGGATACTCGGCCTCCACCGCCTCAAACACGGCGGCGATGTAGTTTTCCAAGCGCGCCAGCATGGTATCGCGGTCCACCAATTTGCCGTTTGGGTTATAATCCACCGCAAACAATGCGCGCGGCGTTTGCTGGTGCCACACCAACACGTGGCCGTGCACCAGCAGGCCGTTGTCGCGGGCATAATTGAGGATGGGGCGCACGGCGTCCAGGTGCACGGCGGGATGGGTCTGATCGCCCGCGGCGGCGCGTTTGCGGCTTTGCGCAAAATCAAACACGCTATCGGGCTTCAGCTCGTTGCCGGGGGTGAGGGAGGCAAACTGGCTGGTGAGGAACTTAAGGCGCGGCGCATTGTACATTTCGCTGGCGGTGACGGCCATGCCCATCACGAAGGAATCGGCATAAACTTCTTTCAGCGAAGGAATATCAAAGCGGTAGGCGGTGCCGGGCTGGCTGTTATCGGCAGAAAAATCATCGATATAAAAGCTCACCTTCGCCGCGCCGGAGGTTTCGATATACAGCACGGTCTTTGCGGAAGCCGTGGCGGTGTATTTGCCTTCAATCTGCGTCCACACGCCGCTGGGCACGCTCTTGCGGGTGATGTTGGCATAGCTGGAAATGCCGTTGTTGATGGTCTCGGCGGAGAGAATGAACTCCACTGTGGACGGGTCTTCGTGGTACACCCATACGCGCACGGTGTAGGAGCGGCCAGCTGCCAGCGGCACCACGCGGCCGGGGCCGTTCCACGGTGCGGTGCGGCCTTCCACATACAGGCTGTAGGTGCCCTCGTGCGCCTGCGCGTCTGTCACTGTCACGGTGGCGGGATCGCTGCTGCGGGCATACCAGCCATCGATGCCCGATTCAAAATCGGTTTCGGCACCCTCTGTTCTGTCTGCCGCCAGGGCGCTGCCGCCCAGCAGCAAGGCACATATCAGCAGCCATGCGAGTGTTTTTTTCATTACCGTTGTCCCCCTATATCGATTTTAAATGCGATTTAGTATTATCAAGATCATTCTTCAGATGGTCAAACACCAGCACCGTGCCGCAGGGCAGGCTGCATTGCCGCGTGTCAAACCGCTCGTAAGGGCGGATGGTGACGGGCACGGCGGCCTGCAAAACCTCCGGCGTCAGCGAATCCACATAGGCCTCCAGCTGCGCGCGGGCACACAGCCTGCCGCAGTGCGATACCAGCACATGCTCAAAGGGCAACAAAAGCAGTTTTTGCAGCTGTTCTTTATACGCCTTCAGCCCTGTGCAGCCGGGCAGGAACATCCACGTGACGGGGTTCCAGTTATCGCCCATAATCATCAGCCCCGCCTGCGGCACGTGCACCACCACCGAGCCTTCGGTATGCCCCGGCGTGTGCAGAACATGCGCGGTCAGGCCGCCAAGTTCAATTTCGCAATCTTCCAGCGGCAGCGGCTCGGGATACACGCGGGTGAGGTAAGCTTCCTCATCAAAGCCCTGCGGCAGCGCGTTTTGCGAAAGCGCCCCGTTTAACACCCTTTGACGGCAAGGCTGCGAAATCGTCTCCTGCCAACGCTGCTTGTCCGCCGGGTGCATGCGCACGGCGTCAAACTGCCAGTTGCCCAGCGCATGGTCGTGATGGCCGTGGGTGTTGATCACAACGAGCGGCAAATCCGTGATGCCGCGTATAGTGTCCGGGAGTCCCCCCAGCCCATAGCCGGTATCCACCAGCAGCGCCCTTTGTGCGCCCACCAGCAGCGTGACGCGCACGCCCATATCGGCAGCCAGATGGTATACGCCGGGCAATGTTTGCTCTGTCATTGCACTAAACTCCTTGGTTATCAGTTATTGGAAAGCGGCAGCTGCTATTCAGCGCCTCCCTGGTCATCAAAATATACGCGTATGTATGTTTTTATTATACGGCAATAGGCGGGCAAAGGGAATAAACAAAGCCATGGCAAATTTGTGCTTTTTTCGGATCGCAAATATTCTTTGTGCTGCAAAAAAAGCACCCGGGGGTGCTTGCTGGTTCATTTTTTTACAGGCTGCTCCGCCGCCCGTTCGCTGAGGGGCAGCAGCACCGAAATGCGCGTGCCGATTCCATCGCGGGACAGCACATCAAAGTGTCCGCCGTGCCGCTCCACAATCCATTTGGCGATGCTCAGCCCCAGCCCCGTGCCGCCCGTCTGGCGGGTGCGCGCAGGATCGGAGCGGAAGAAGCGATCAAAGATATGCGGCAAATCCTCTGCCGCTATGCCGATGCCGCTGTCCTGCACTTCAAAGCAGGGCACGCCCTGCATCCTGTTCGCACGCAGCGTGATCAGGTTGCCGGGCGCCGTATACTTGACGGCATTATCCACCAGAATGCGTGCGGCCTGCTTCAGCAGTGCAATATCCCCGCGCACCAGCACGCCGTTTTGCGCCTGCAAGCGCCAGGCATAATCCTCGTGAATCATTTGCGATTCCTCGTGCACCTCGCGCATCATGTCCGCCAGATCAATATCCTCCAGCACCAGCTGCGTCTTGCCGCTGTCGCCCCTGGCCAGGAACAACAGCTGCTCCACCAGGGTTTTCATATGGGCAGATTCGCCCTTGATGGCCGTGATGCCCTCGCCCAGCACCTTGGGGTCATCCTTGCCCCAGCGGTCCAGCATGTCGGCATAGCCCTGAATGACGGCGATGGGCGTGCGAAGCTCGTGCGAGGCGTCGGATACAAAGCGGCTCTGCTCGCGGTAGCTCTCGTGCATGCGGGTGAGCAATGCATTGATGGCCTCCTCCAGGCCATGCAAATCACGGTCGCCTGTGGTGAGGCGCACATCGGGCGCAAGCGGGCTGACGCTGGCAATGGCATCTTCCAGGTGGTGCAGCTTTTCCGGGTCAAAGCGCATCTGGCTCAGCTCCTGCGCGGTGGCCGTCATGCGGTAGAGCGGCTCCAGCAGCCGCTGTGCGCGCTTTTTGGCGGTGCGGTTTTGGGACAGCACCGTCAAGCATTCCGCCGCCAGCAGGATGCCAAACACCGGCTGCACCAGCGCAAAATACTCCGCGCCGGACACCGCCACCACCTCACCTGCGGCGTTTTCAAACTCATACACGATGGTGCGCGGGCGCTCAAACAGCGGCAGCGTGTCATTCCATTTGATGGCGCGGTACGCTTCCTTTTGCAGCCCGCCGCCCGTACTTTCGGCAGCAAAGCACCAGCCGCCCACTGCCAGCGTCGCCACAGTGATATTCACCCAAAGCAGCGTCACCAAAGTGCGCCGCAGCCAGCTTCGGCTGATGCGCTTGGCAATGGAGGTCATGCGCTTGTTTTCGTTCATGGCACATCATCCCGCAGCACATACCCCACCCCACGGATGGTGTACAGCAGTTTCTGGTTGAACGGATCGTCCGTTTTGCTGCGCAAATAGCGGATGTACACATCCACCACGTTGGTTTCACCCGCGTACTCATAGCCCCACACGCGCTCCAACAGCTGCTCCCGCGTAAGCACGATGGTCTTGTTTTCGATCAAGTATTGCAGCAAAGAAAATTCACGGTTGGTCAGCTCGATCTCCTGCCCACCGCGCGTCACCCGGTGGCGCGATACATCCATGGTCAAATCCGCGCAGGAGAGCACCGTGCTGGCCGGCTGCTGCGCGGCCTGCTTCCTCAGCACCACCCGGATGCGCGCCAGCAGTTCTTCGATGGAGAAGGGCTTGGTGATATAATCGTCCGCGCCCATGTCCAGCCCGGTCACCTTGTCCATCACGGCATCCCGCGCCGTCAGCATGATCACAGGCAAAGCGGAGGTTCTGCGCAATCTGCGCAGAACCTCCAGCCCGTTGAGCTGCGGCAGCATGATATCCAGCAGTACCAGATCATAGCCCCCCTGCTCGGCGGCGTCCAGCCCGGATCGGCCATCCGCCGCCTTGTCTACCTGGTACCCTTCGTGCAGCAGCTCCAGCTCCACAAAGCGCGCTAATTTTTCTTCGTCTTCCACCAGCAAAATGCGGGGCATTGGGTCACGTCCTCACTTTACCGTACTGTCATCGCCCTTGATGCTTTGCGCGGCATCCGATGCTTTGTCCATCACGTCGTTGATCCTGCTGCCAAAGTCCGGCCCGCGGAAGGAATACTTGATCCCGATGAACAGGCCCGCAATGCCCAGGAACACCCACCAGGGGAAGGTGAAGCACAGGATCGGCACAAACGCGGTCAGCGGCAGGGCGATCTTTTCTTCGTTTTTGTAGGAGATTACGAAGTTGTTTTTGTTGCCCTTTTCGATGATTTTGCCCAGCACCGCAAAGAATTTCTTAAAGCCTTCGCTGGCATTGCGGCTGCGCTGATACTCGGCCTTGGGCGCGGCCTTCTCCTCGGTGGAGTAGGAGGCGTTGCTGCTCTGACGCACTTTGCCCTCGCTCTCCAGCAGCACCAGGGCGTCCAGAATATCCCAATCGCTGGCTTCCAGGGCGTTCTTGGCTTCCTCATAGGTCACATTCGCCTTCTGGCGCAGTTTTTCTACCATTTCGATGTGTTCCATTGTTTGTTTCCTCCTTGATGTTTTCCTGAAGTACGTGCTTATTGTAGCGCCCCAACATGAAAACACGAAGTGATTTGGCATTAGAAAATCATTAGAAAATGAATACTTCTTTTTTTATTATACGGCTTTTCAGCGGGCTTGACAAGGTGTTTGCGCTTTGGTACCATGATTGAAGCGAGGTGAACGGTATGCGGCAACCTTTTCACGAGGCGTATGAGCTGGTGCGGGATGATATGCAGGAAACGTCCTGTTGGCGCGCGCATGACAACCAGTGCATGCCTCATTTCCATGCCAGTATAGAGCTGTTGTATGTGGAGCAGGGCGAGATCAGCGCGCTCCTTGACGGGCATCAATATACAGCGCGCAAAGGCCAGGTGGTACTTTGCTCCAGCTATACCGTGCACACCTACCACACCGAGAGCTACAATGATGTGATCCTGGTCATCATTCCCTACAGCAGCGTGCCGTCCCTGCAAAAAACACTGAATAAAAAGGTGTTTGCCTCCCCGCTGTACACCTGCGGCGAAGGGGACGAGCTGCCAAAGCTGCTTGCCATGATGGCCGAGGGCTGGGATGAATATTCCGTGCACACGCGCAAGGGGTTTTCCTATGCGGTGCTGGGGCTGCTGATTGCAAAAGTGGGGCTGAGCGATGCGGTCGTGGGGCTGCAGGGCAGCCTGATGCAGCAGGTGCTGGCCTATCTGATGGAGCATTATCAGCAGCCGCTCACCCTGGAGGCGCTGGCCCGGCAGTTTGGATACAGCAAAAGCCGGTTTGCGAGGCTGTTTCATGATCACCTCGGCTGCGCCATGAACGAATATCTGGCGGCACTGCGGTGTAGGCACGCCGCGCGGCTGCTGCTGGAGAGCGACCAGACCATGCTGGATATCGCGCTGGGCGTCGGCTTCTCCTGCCTTCGCACATTTTACCGCGCGTTTCACGCAGCGTACGCCATGACGCCCACGCAGTATATCCGCGCTTACACAAAAGCAGAGTAATTTCTTCTATTTACATTTTCTTTCCTGCCGGGTACAATAAGAGCAATTACCATCACCAAGGAGGAATCCCCATGGAAATGACCCTGCGCTGGTTCGGCAAAGGTTTTGACAGTGTCACGTTAGAGCAAATCCGGCAGGTGCCGCAGGTGAAGGGCGTCATCACCACCCTGTATGACACCACCCCCGGCCAGGTGTGGCCCAAGGAGCGCATTGCGCAGATGATCGCGGAGGTGGCAGAATACGGCCTTCGCGTCAGCGGCATTGAGAGCGTCAACATCCATGACGACATCAAAACAGGTGCACCCGCACGCGACCAATACATCGAAAACTATATCGAAACGCTCACGCGCCTGGGCGAAGCCGGCATTTCGATGGTGTGCTATAACTTCATGCCCGTGTTTGACTGGACGCGAAGCGACCTCAAAAAGCCCCTGCCCGACGGCTCCACTGTGCTTTCCTACGATCAGGAGCTGATCGACCAGATCAACATCGACGATATGCTGACCAGCATGGAGAAAAAGGCCGACGGCTTTGTGCTGCCGGGCTGGGAGCCGGAGCGTATGGCCCGCGTGCGCGAGCTTTTTCAGATGTACCGCGAGGTGGATGAAGAAAAGTTGTTTAAGAACCTCGTTTACTTCCTCAACGCCATTATGCCTACCTGCGAAAAATATAACATCAACATGGCCATCCATCCGGACGATCCCGCGTGGCCGGTGTTTGGTCTGCCCCGCATCATCACGGGCAAAGAAAAAATCCTGCGCCTGCTAAATGCCGTGCCGCAGCGCCAGAACGGCCTCACGCTGTGCACAGGCTCGCTTGGCAGCAACCCGCAAAACGATATCCCCGGCATGATCCCCGCCTTCAAGGGCCGCATTCACTTTGCGCATGTGCGCAATGTGAAGCATCTTGCCCCCGGCAAGTTTGACGAGGCGCCGCACCCGACAGCCGATGGCTCGCTGGACATGTACGCCATCATCAAAGCGCTGGTTGATACCGGCTTTGACGGCCCCATGCGCCCCGACCATGGCCGCATGATCTGGGGCGAGCGTGCCATGCCCGGCTACGGCCTGTATGACAGGGCGCTGGGCGCAATGTATCTGACCGGGCTGTGGGAAGCCGTGCAGCGGGCATAACGGCTCCGAAAAAATGAAGGGTTCATTTTTTCGGGAAGCATCATTTTGTTGTGATGCCATGCATCACGGGCACAAAATGATATAGGAAGCAGTATTTCAACTGCTCCGGCGGTGATTTTGACAAATCTGAGATTTGGCAAAATCAGTCGCTATGCGACCGGGCTTACCTCTGATAAGCCCGCCTTGGGGCGGCGAAGCCACCCCTGCGGATTACATATGAAGGGGCTGTGGCCCCTTCATACATCCCTCTGGGAAAAACGAGAGTTTGTTGACGGTCTGATGACGCCGGGGGCTGCTTGCCCCGGCGTCATTTTGCTACAATTGCGAAAATAACTCCTCTATCGCATCCGTGTAATCGCCCAGGCACACCAGATGATGGTTGCCAATCGGGCGGGTGAGGAAATATGAGAAATCATCCAGCTTCAGCCGAATCTGCGTGCGGCACAAATGCGCCTCGCGCAGGTTTTCGGTGATCACGCCGCGCTTTGCGTAGTACCGGTCCAGCTTGGCGGAGGTTTTGAAAATGGTACACTCCCTGGCAGGAATGTCGCCCGCAATCGCCACGCCGATGTCGGATTCATAGTGTGTCATCAGGCGCAGGCTCTTTGGCATATTGAGCGGCAGCGTGCAGTGCGCCAGCACCATCTGCCCCGCTGCGGTGTCGATGCGGCTGGGGTTGCACATAAACACCGGCTGGCCGGACACCGCATGCAAGATATCCATCGAAATCAGGGACGGCACATCGCCCTCGCACCCAGCAGGGATACCCTCGGCATTGAGGATCGCCAACCCCAGGCAACCGGTAGTGTGGATGGCGTCCAAAAGGTCAAAGCAACGCACGGTGAGTGCGCTCAGCTGATATTTTTCCACTAGGCGGCGCAGCGCGCCATACACATTCAGCGCTTTCTCCACTTCGGCAATGTCATAGGCCTCAGTTTTCAAAAGCTCCGTCCACTCATTCTCCGGGTAGCCGCCCTGGTGGAACTGCGCAATCAGCTCGTCAATGGGCACATGCTGCAGCGTGATGCCCAGCTTTTGCGCATACGCCGTGCCGTCATCGCTGCTGGCAATCAGCCAATCCGAGGGCTGACCGATCACGCCCGCGCGCGTGCCCTTCAATTTCTCCTTTGCTGCAGCGGCGGAGCGCAGCGCCCGGATGCGGCGCGCCACATCCTCTACGCTGCCATGCAGGATTTCGCCCTGCTGGCCGTGCTCCTGCAGGTAGCTCAAAATCTCCATGGACGCGGCGAGGGAGTTGCTTTCCCCGCTGGTCAGGATATAGCACGGGCGGTGCGCAAAGCCCTCATATTGGCGCAGGAAAATTCCTTCGCTGCCGCCGGACGCAATGAATACCAGGCCAAACCCGGCCGCGCAGAACGCATTCAGCTCCGTCAGTTTCAGTTCTTCGCCCAGCGCTGCTGATACATCCGCCAAATAACTGTCGGTGCGGTCTTTTTTCACCTGGGTCAGCGGGCTTTGGATTTGATATACGCAAATGGACATTAATAAAACACATCCTTTCAGTCAAGCAATTATACCATACTTCGCGGCAAAAGAAAACAGCATGCCCCCTGCCCCCGCAGCATAGACTTGCAGCGGGGGTGAAAACATGTTATCCTTTTTGTACTGGCTGTTTCGGGATGCGCTGTTTTTCTTTGGCATGGTATCGGGGCGGGGCAGTTTCCCCAAGCCCCTCACACGGGAGGAAGAGGCGCGCGCCATCCAGGCCATGCGCGGCGGTGATGAAGCCGCGCGCCAGCAGTTGATTGAGCACAACCTGCGCCTGGTATCGCATATTGTGCGCAAGTACACCGTGCCCGGATACACGCAGGATGATCTGGTATCGGTGGGCACGCTGGGGCTGATCAAGGCGGTCAACACCTTCAAGCCCGAAACCAATACCCAGCTGGCCACCTACGCAGCCCGGTGCATCGAAAACGAAGTGCTGATGCTGCTGCGCGCGTCCAAGAAGCGTAAGGGCGAGGTATCGCTGTCCGACCCCATTGGCACGGACGGCGAGGGCAACGACATCACATTTATCGATATCCTGGGCACCTCGGCAGGCTTTGTGGAGGACGAGGTGGTGCACAGGGTGTCCATGCAAAGGGTGCGCCAGCTGATAGAAGGGCTGCCCAGGCGCGAGCGCATGGTGCTGGAGATGCGCTATGGCCTGCTGGACGGCGTGATGCACCCGCAGCACGAGGTAGCATCGGCGCTTGGCATATCGCGCTCTTACGTATCGCGCATGGAAAAGCGCGCGGTGGAAATACTGCGTAACGAATTGACGACTTAAGACGACTTAAAAGGAAGTGATACCAATGATACGGTTTGGCCCGGCGGGCAACTCTGATATTTTTTATGAGCAGGGCTATAAGAGCACCTGGCAAGCGCCGGGGTGGCTGGAGGCCATGGGGCTGACGGCCTTTGAGTACCCCTTTGGCCGGGGCGTAAACATGAATGACGACAGCGCTCTGAAAATCGCGGGAGAAGCGGCCGCGCATGGCATCCAGGTCAGCGCCCATGCGCCGTATTTTATCAACCTTGGCAATCCGGACAGCGAAAAGCGCGAGCATTCCTACCGCTACATCCTGGACGCCGCGCGCATGGTGCGGCTGCTGGGTGGAAACCGCGTGGTGGTGCATGTGGGCTCGCAAAGCAAGATGAGCCGCGACAAAGCGCTGGAATTTTGCCGCACCGGATTGATAGAAGCCTATCAGCGGCTGGACGCCGCAGGGCTTCAGGACATCCACCTTTGCCCCGAAACCATGGGCAAGAAAGGGCAGATCGGCGATTTGAGCGAAACGCTGGCCTTTTGCCTGCTGGACGCGCGGTTCATCCCGTGCATCGATTTTGCGCACCTGCACGCGCTGGGCGGCGGCTGTTTGAGGGGCACCGAGGATTTTGCCGCCGTGCTGGATGAGATGGAAAATACCCTTGGTATCGACCGCGCGCGGCGCATGCATGTACATTTTTCCGCCATCGAGTATACCTCTGCAGGTGAAAAACGCCACCGCACCTTTGCCGAGGCGGCATATGGCCCGCGCTTCAAGCACCTCGCGCCGCTGCTGAAGGCCCGGGGGTACGAGCCGGTGATCATCTGCGAATGCAAGGGTACCATGGCGCAGGACGCAGCCGAAATGAAAAAAATTTACCGGTCGTGTCAGGCGGATCCGTCCGGGGTATGATCCTTGCACAATGAGAGGAGGCTTTCCGGATGGACACCAAAGCATTTTTCCAGCTGTCTTACGGGGTTTACTTATTATCCACCGCCCATGCGGGCAAAGAGAATGGCTGCATCATCAACACCGCCTGCCAGGTCACCTCCTCGCCGCTTCAAATCACTGTGACGGTGAACAAAGAGAACCTCACCTGCCGCATGATCGCAGCCAGCGAGCATTTTGCCGTGCACGTGCTGACAGAGGACGCGCACATGGAGTTTATCGGCCGTTATGGGTTCAAAAGCGGCACTGACATCCGAAAATTCGCGGGCATGGACGTAAAGCGCGACGCGCTCGGTAATCCTGTGCTGCTGGATAGTGCGGAAGTTGGCGCGGTGCTCAGCTGCAAGGTGGTGGCCATGCTGGATGTAGGCACCCATGTGATCTTTGTGGGTGAGGTTGCAGATGCCGTGGTCACAGGCTATGGCAAGCCCATGACCTACGCGTATTATCACGCCGTCAAGCGCGGCGCGACGCCGCCCAAGGCCTCTGCCTTTGTGCCGCAGCAGGCAAAGCCCGATCAAACGCAGTGGCGCTGCCAGATCTGCGGCCATATCCACACCGGAGAGGAGCCGCCAGAGGTGTGCCCGGTGTGCAAGCAGGACAAATCCAACTTTGTAAAGGTGTAAAAACCCATGTTTTTGGAGGAAAATCCTAAGAAATTCGCGTGAAACGCCCAAAAGCACTAGCGCACGGCACGTTCCTATGCTATAATACAGCGTGGCGTGCCATTTTTTTGTGCATGCAAGGAGTGTAATTGTGATGAGCAGAGTACAAAACATTATCGCCGCGGCGGGGCTGACGGCGAATCAGGCCATTGTGCTGAGCAAACCGAGCAATATTTTCTATGCCAGCGGCTACACGGGCGAAGGAATTGCCGTGATTGGGCATGCTATCAAGTGCATCGTCACCGATTTTCGCTACACCGAGCAGGCGGAGCAGCAAGCCCCCGGCTTTGACGTGCGCATGATCGAGAGCGGCATCACCCATGCCAAGCTGGCCTACCAGGTATTGAAGGCCGCCGGCATTGAAGAAGTCCTGTACGAAGACGACGAAGTGACGGTCAAGGCCTTTGAGGCCATGAAGGCCGCTATGGCGGGCATCGCGTTCCTGCCGCTGAACGGCGCGCCGGAAAAAGTGCGCCGCATCAAGGACGAGGGCGAGCTTTCGCTGATCGGACAGGCATGCGCTATTTCCTGCCGCGCTTTTGACTATATCTGCGGCTACATCCGCGAGGGCATGACGGAAAAAGAAATTCAGCTCGCGCTGGATTATCAGATGCTGGCGCTGGGCGCGGACGGCCTGGCCTTTAGCACCATCCTGGCCAGCGGCGAAAACGGCTCCTTGCCTCACGCGATCCCGACCGACCGCAAGGTGCAAAAGGGCGATATGATCACGATGGACTTTGGTGCCAAAAAAGGCGGCTACTGCGCGGATATGACGCGCACCGTGGCGCTTGGGCAGCCCAGTGCAGAGATGAAAAAGGTGTATGACGTGGTGCTGAAGGCGCAGATCGCCTCTGAGGAAGCCATCCTGCCCGGAAAGATTTGCAGCGATATTGACAAAATCGCTCGCGACATCATCGACAACGCGGGCTATAAAGGCCGCTTCGGCCATGGCCTCGGGCATGCCGTTGGAATCGATATCCACGAGAACCCGCGTTTTTCCATGCTGTGCCCCGATGTGATCGAGGTGGGGCACGTGATGACGGTGGAGCCGGGCATCTACCTGCCGGGCATTGGCGGCGTGCGCATTGAAAACACCTGCGTAGTCACCGAAAACGGCGCAAAGACCTTGGTATATGCACAAAAGGAATTGCTCATTCTGTGAGCGCCTTATGCAAATAGAAACCATCAAGACAATGGAGGAATACGCATGCTTGTAGCGGGAGATTTCAGAAAAGGCATTACATTTGAATGGGACGGCGGCGTTTGGACCATCGTGGACTTCCAGCACGTGAAGCCGGGCAAGGGCGCGGCCTTTGTGCGCACCAAGATCAAGAACGTCATGACCGGCGCGGTGCTGGAGCGCACCTTTAACCCCACCGACAAAATGCCGCGCGCCATCATCGAAACCAAGGAAATGCAGTATCTGTACAACGACGGCGATCTGTACTACTTCATGGATCCCGAGAACTTCGAGCAAATGCCCCTGAGCAAAGATGCCGTGGAAGACACCATCCAGTACGTGAAGGAAAACACCAATGTCGTCATCCGCTTCTTCAAGGGCAACGCGTTCTCTGTGGAGCCGCCGAACTTTGTGGAGCACGAGATCACCGAGACCGAGCCTGGCTTCAAAGGCGATACCACCACCAACACCTACAAGCCCGCCACCACCGAGACCGGCTTGCAGATCATGGTGCCCCTGTTCATCAACATTGGCGAAAAAATTCGCATCGACACCCGCTCGGGCGAGTATCTCTCCCGCGCATAATGAAGGAGGAAACTATGAGCAATTTGACCGATCGCGTGTCTTACATCCGCGGCCTGGCCGAGGGCATGAAGCTGGAATCGAACGGCGATGAAGGCAAAGTTCTTGTGAAAATCATCGAAGTGCTGGGCGAAATGGCCGAGGAAATCGCCCTTTTGCGCGAAGATTATACCGAGCTGGACGAGTATGTAGAGAGCATCGATACCGACCTGGCCGACATGGAAGAAGCGATCTTTGGCGACGAAGACGACGAAGACTGCGAGTGCGGCTGCGGCCATTGCCACCACGGCGATGACGAGGACGACGATGAGGACGAAGACGAAGAGCGCCTGGTGGAGTACACCTGCCCCCACTGCGGCGATGAGATGACCTTCGAAGTCGATAACTTCGATTTTGATGAAGATTATCTGTGTCCCAGCTGCCATCAGCCTCTCTTCCCCGAAACCCCCGATGACGAGGAAGAAGAAGAGGAAGACGACGAATAAGCCCTGCTTCATTTCGCTAAAACAATAAACATAACATGCAAGCAAATTCCCCTCCCAAGAGGGGGATTTCTTTTTTCAAGCTTGCTGAATCATTTATTCTCCGGCTTTTTATTCAGTTTGAGCACCACCCCGCACTGCGCGGCTTTGGCCTGAAAAACCTTCACGGCCAGGGCCGCTTTTTCTTTGATATTCTGATCTTCCTTTATACGCGCTGATAGCTCCGCCATCCCCTCCCGCAAATCCTGTAGCGACAGCAGGTTTGCGGCCACACAATAAAAACTTTTGCGGCGGCCATCATTATAACCCGCCAGCAGCGCTCGAAGTATCTGAAGTTTTTCGCGAAGCTCCGCCTGGTACGCCTCTGCGCCCATAGCCTTTGCCCGCTGCATATCCCGCAGCTGATGGCGGTGCGTGATGAATGAATCATACGCGTCAATCCCCTGATATCTCTCACAGGGATACGCGCCGCATTGGTGGCAGTATTCCATCCCACCCTGCTCCACGCTGCAGCGTGCAATCGCACAGGGCTGATTGCCGGGGCCGCCCCCGCAGCCGGGGCAATAACCGTCCAACTGCATAGGGCACAGCGCGCAGTTGAGCCCGCAAAGTGAGAAGGCTGTATCGCTTCGTGCAAATTTCCCCATGTGCAATCCTCCTTGGGTGTGTTTCAAAAGTCCGGGCCGTGCAGCTTCGCGGGGATAAAGCGTCAGTTCAAGGCGGAAAACCGCTGGAATAGCATCGTTATTTCAAGGTTTGACAACGCAGAAATGGCGCTTCTAGCCTCCGAAGATGCATGGCATGGCTTTTGAAACACGCCCTAAACAGACCCTGATGCAATCAGTGTATCATGGCCGCTGCAAGATAACAAGAACACTGCAAATTTCGCTTGACATTATTACTATATAGTAATATCCTATACAGGAAGAGGTGATGGCGTTGGTATCCAAAACCTACGGAGGGTTCCTCATCAGCAAGGTGAAACAGATTCAAGGCCGGGTGTTTGAAAAGCTGCTGGCAGAGCATGGCATCGATGCGTTTAACGGCGCGCAGGGACGCATCCTGTTTGTGCTGTGGGAGGAGGATGGCATCCCCATCAGTACCCTGGCTGCCAAGACCGGCCTGGCCAACACCACGCTGACCAGTATGCTGGACCGGCTGGAAGCATCCGGGCATGTGCAGCGCTTGTTTGATACGGCAGACCGCCGCAGGGTCAACATTCATTTGACGGCTGTCGCCCGCCAGATGAAAACCCAATATGACGATGTATCCCTGCACATGAGCGAAATTTTCTACGAGGGTTTTTCAGACGAGGAAATCCTGGCCCTGGAGGATGGACTTTTGCGAATATTGGGCAATTTAGAGGGAAGGGAAGCAAAAAAATGAACGAAGCTTGGAAAAACGAAGTGCGCAGCCTGCGGGAGCGCAGCAACAACGCCTATGTCGCCTCTGTGAACGGGCAGGGCGAGCCGCAGGTGAAGGCTATGCTCGTGCTGGAGCACGACAGCCTGCAGACCCAATATTTCTCCACCAACCTTAGCTCCAGGCGTGCGCAGCAGTTCCTGCAAAACCCCAAGGCATCGGTATATTACTGCAACGAGGGGCAATTCAAGGGCGCGCTGTTCACCGGCGTGATGGAAGTATGCACCGATCATGCCACCAAGGCCTTCCTCTGGCGGGAAGGGTTTGAAATGTATTACCCAAAGGGCGTGGACGATCCGGACTATTGCGTGTTCAAGTTCTCTGCGCACACCGTCAACTACTATCACGGCCTCAGCAACATCACCATCGCCATGGAGGAATTTTGATATGGAGGTCATCACCCCGGAAACGGCGTGCTTTTTCACCCAGCAGCTTTTCTTGATCGGAACCCGCAACGAGGACGGCAGCCCACATTTTGCGCCCATATCGTGGATCAGCTTCACCTGGGGGCCTCCCTGCTGCCTGGTGATCAGTATCAACGGCACCTCCCGTAAAAAACAGACCACAAAGAACATCGAGCGCACCGGGCTTTTGTCTGCCACCGTGGTAACGCCGGATTTATTGCCCTTTGTGGAGCAGCAAAACAATGCCACCCGGCAGGAAGGCCGGGACATCCCTTATTCCTTTGAGCAGGGAAAGGTGCTGGATGTGCCGCTCATTGCAAACGCCAAATGGTCGTACGAGTGCGAAGTGATTCAAACGGTGCGCATTGGCGGATGTGACACGCATTTTGCCGCCTTCCGTCAGGTAAATGTACGCCGGGATGTGCAGGGGCTGGATTTTATCGACCTTCGGGCAATCAACCCTGTGGTGTATTCTCCCAACAACTACTTCACCATAGGGCAGCATATCGGGCAAATCGGAGATTATTCAAAATAGATTCGGCTACTGCCCCCGCTCGATCACGCCATGCGGCACATCCTCGGCCTGATAGATCAGCCAATTGGGGTTGACCGAGAACAGTCCATACGCCGCAAGGGTGCGCTGGGCATCCTCACCAAGCAGATAGGATACAAACATCCGGGCAAGCTCGCCGTCATGCGGCGTGGTGGCATGATAGGTCAAATCCGTCCAGCCATCCGCCACGGGGTAGGCACGGTATCCGAAGGGTAATTTCAGCGCCTGCGCGGCCGTGATGACCGCTGCGGGCGCTTTTCCATTGACGAAATCGGCATACACCTGATCGCTGACCAAAGGATGCGGATAGCTTTGCGCCAGCGCCAGGGGCAGAAGCACCGCGCTCAGCTCCGCCACGTCAAAGGGCTTTTCCTCAGGCACGGCGGTGGTCTGCGGCGCGGGGGTAGGGCGCGTAAACAGCGCGCTGGTGGGCGCGGCTGTGGCCACCAGCACGGTATCATCCCGCACGGCCAGGGTATAGCCCATCTTGCACACGGGCACGCTGTTGGCGGAGAGCGCGCTTTGCGGGAACACGATCACATCGGGCAGCACGGCATCCAGCGCTGTAGCCTCGTCAAAGGTGGCGCTGCGCAAATACACGCGCACGCGGTTGGCTTTCTCAAAGGCTGCAACGCGTTTCTTCAGCCAGCCTGTCACGCCGATGGTATCGTCAATTACCCACACCCGTACCAGCGGGATGCCGTCCTCGGCCTTTTCTTCTGTGGGATTCAGCAAAGGCACCAGCGCAATCAGCAGGCAGCTGAGGAGCAGCGCGGCTGCCGTCAGTCCCTTTTTCAAGCATATCACCTCGCGGTATTTTATGCTTGCACTCTGCCCAATTATTTCTTATAATAAAAGAAAATCACCGATGCAGGAGGATGCCCGTATGCCTTATCAAGACGAATACCAGGCGTGGCTGACACGTTTTGCGGCGGATACCGCCACCTATGAGGAGCTTCAGGCCATTTTTGGGGACGAAAACGAAAAGGAAGACCGCTTTTATACCGAGCTTTCCTTTGGCACCGCAGGCATGCGCGGCACGCTGGGCGCGGGCACCAACCGCATGAACGCCTATAACGTGCGCCGCGCCTCCAAGGGCCTGGCGCAGTATGTGCTGGCGCAGGGCGGCGCGCAGCGCGGCGTGGTCATCGCCTACGACAGCCGCCGCATGAGCCCAGAGTTCGCCAAGGAAACCGCCCTCACCCTTGCGCAAAACGGCGTGAAGGCCTACTTGTTTGACGCGCTTCGCCCGGTGCCGATCTTGAGCTTCGCAGTACGGCACCTCAACGCGCAGGCCGGCGTGGTCATCACCGCCAGCCACAACCCATCCCAGTACAACGGCTATAAGGTGTATTGGGACGACGGCGCGCAGCTCTCGCCCGAGGCTGCCGACATCGTGACCGCCTACATCCGCGCACTGGACTATGCCGACTGCACCGCCATGGACGAAAATCAGGCCAAGGAGCAAGGGCTGCTTTGCATCATTGGCGATCAAGAAGTGGACGATGATTACATCGCCATGATCAAGACCCTCGCCCAAAGGCCGGAGCTGCTGAAGCGCCGGGGCGGGGACTTGAACATCGTATACACGCCGCTGCACGGCTCGGGCAATGTGCCGGTGCGTCGGATGCTGAAGGAGCTTGGCGTCACGCAGGTGGCCGTTGTGAAGGAGCAGGAGCTGCCAGACCCCGCCTTCCCCACCGTCACCGCGCCCAACCCCGAAGACCCCGCCGCGTTCAAGCTGGCCATTCCGCTGGCCGATCAAACCGGCGCGTCCGTGGTATTTGGCACCGATCCGGACTGCGACCGCATGGGCGTGGCCGTGCGGGACGGCGAGGGCACCTTCCACACCCTCACGGGCAACCAGATTGGCTGCCTGCTGCTTCACCACATTTTGTCCTCCAAGAAGGCAAACGGCACGTTGCCCGCAAACGGCGCGGTGGTCAAATCCATCGTATCTACCGAGCTTGCCACCGCCATCGCGTCCTCCTTTGGTGCCACGATGTTCAACACCCTCACCGGGTTTAAGTTTATCGGCGAAAAAATCCAGCAGTTTGAGGAATCCGGCGCGTACACCTTCCTGTTTGGCTTTGAAGAGAGCTTTGGTTATCTGTCCGGCACCCAGGTACGTGACAAGGACGGCGTCAATGCCTCCCTTCTGCTGTGCGAGGCCGCCTGCGCCTGCATGGACGAGGGCATCACGCTGTATGACCGCCTGCAAACCCTCTTTGAAACCTACGGCTATTACGAAGAAAAGGTGATTTCCATCACTTTACCCGGCAAGGACGGCCTGAGCCGCATGGCCGACATCATGCGCGCACTACGCGCCGCGCCGCCCACCGCACTGGCAGGCATCCCCGTGCTTGGCGTGCGCGACTATCTGACCGGTACCCGCACCGCCGGAAACATCACCGAAGCACTGGATACCCCCGCGTCTGACGTACTGTATTTTGAGCTGGCAGACGGGCATTGGGTGTGCGTGCGTCCCAGCGGCACGGAGCCCAAGATCAAGCTGTATGTGAACACCTGCGCCAAGACCGCCGGGGACGCAAGCGCCCTCAACGATGCACTGCAGGCGGCGATCAAGGCTTTGGTGCAGTAAACAAATAGCAAAAATCAAAAAGCATTGTGCCAGGCACAGTGCTTTTTGATTTTTATTTCTCATATGATGCCTATGTCGGAAAATAAGTCTCCACGAAAAACCAGTTTTCAGCCAGCCGTTTGCAATGGACATACCCTTGCCCGTTGATACCAAGTCCTTCTGCAATCACGCCATCGGCCGGCAAATCAGCATATACAACGCCGCCCCATTCATAGCAGTTATCGGGGTGATATTGCAACAAGGTATCAGCCTCTGCATTATCAAACCCGCCTGATAGATGTACGTAGACGTTCTTGCCGTTCCGCGCATCCAGGTATCTCACCCTGCCATCTAAAACATTTCTGTATTTCAAGGGAAGGTCTGCCCTGTTCAAAACTTTCCCGTCTACATACTCCAGAAACTCTGCCAACAGCTCCGGGTTATCCTCAATATACATCTGTAGCTTTTCTGCGGACAAGGTGTTCATAAACAGGTTCGAATATACAATCATCAGAATGAACACACCCAGCAGCAATACGCAAAACAGCGCAACTTTATGCCCTAATTTCATATCCCCCCATCGCCCTCATCCTTATGTGCATAATCATACACCGCCTGCGCCGCCGCCGCCGTCATGCCCGGCGCTTTTTGCAGTTCTTCAACAGACGCGTCCAGGATGGCGCGCAGGGTCTTAAAATGCTTCAACAGGGCCTGTCTACGCTTGGGGCCGATGCCCGGGATATCCTCCAGTGCGCTGTGCACAGAGGACTGGCCGCGAAGCCCCCGGTGGTGCGTGATGGCAAAGCGGTGCGCCTCATCGCGGATGCGCTGGATGAGGTGCAGCGCCGGGGAGCGGCGGTCGAGGTAGATCGACTGCTCCTGATCCGGCAAAAAAATCTCGTCCAGCCGCTCGGCCAGTGAAAACATGGGCACATCCGCACCCGCATCCAGCATCGCGCGGCGCGCAAACGCCAGCTGCTGCGGGCCGCCGTCAATCAGCACGAGGTCTGGCATCACCCAGCGCTGCGTGGGATCGTCGCTCAGTGCGCGGCGAAAGCGCCTGCCCAGCACTTCGTTCATAGATGCAAAATCGTTTGCGCCCTCCACAGTTTTGATGCGGTAGTGGCGGTATTCCTTGTTGGCGGGCTGCCCGTCGATAAATACCACCATGGACGCCACGCTGAGGATGCCCTGGGTGTTGCTGATATCAAAGCCCTCTATGCGGCGCGGCGTGACAGCCATGCCCAGCACCTTGCCCAGTTCCTCACACGCGCCGACGGTGCGCTCATGCTGGATTTGCTGTTTCGCATTGCGCTTTTGCAATGCATCGGTGGCATTCTTTTCGGCCATCAAAGTGAGGGCGCGCTTTTCGCCGCGCTGCGGCACCGCCACTGTGCAGGCACTGCCGCGTTTTTTTTGCAGCCATTCCTGCAAATCATCCATCAGCTCGGCAGGCAAGCGCTGGCACAGCACCTCGCGCGCGGGAGTGCGCTCGTCATAATACTGGGTAATGAAGTCGAACAGCACCTCATCGGCAGGCTCGTTGCCTTCCCGGGGCAAGGCATAGCTTTCGCCGCCCACCATCTTGCCGCCGCGGATCCACAACACCTGCGCCATGGCGTCCAGGCTGTCCTGCGAAAGCGCAAACACGTCCTGCTCGGCCTGATTGATCTGGATAGCCTGCTGGCGCTGCATCAAATCTTCGATATCGCGTTTTCTGTCGCGCAGCTGCGCGGCACGCTCAAATTGCAGCGCCATAGCGGCAGCGCGCATGTCCTTATCCAGCTGATCAGTGATCTGCTTGTATTGCCCGTTCAAAAACGCGATGACACCGGTGATCATCTGCGCGTACTCGGCCTCCTCACACTTGCCCGCGCAGGGCGCGAGGCAGCGCCCGATCTCAAAATTGACGCACGGGCGCTGCGGGGTTTTGCGGGGCAGTTCCAGCGCGCAGGTGCGCAGCGGGAAAATCTTTTTGATCACCTCCAGCGCTTCGCGAACGGCGGTAGCGCCGGTGTAGGGGCCAAAGTACTTCGCGCCGTCCTTCTCCATGCGCCGCGCCAGCGTCACACGCGGGAAAGCCTCGCGCGGGTCGATGCGGATATAGGGGTAATGCTTGTCGTCCTTCAGCTTGATGTTATAGTGCGGCATGTGCAGCTTGATCAGGTTGCACTCCAGGATCAGCGCCTCCAAATTGGTGCGGCACAGCATAATGTCAAAATCGTCAATGTGCGACACCATCATAGCCACTTTCGGCGTATGATCACGCCCCTGAAAAGAGCTGCGCACGCGGTTTTTGAGGTTGACCGCTTTGCCCACGTAAATAATCTCGCCCTTCTCCTTCATCAGGTAGCAGCCGGGCGAATCGGGCAGGTTTTTGATTTTCAGCGCCAGCGTATCATTCATGGGCAATCATTCCTTTACTATCAAAAAAGCGCGCCGCAGACGCGGCACGCGGCAGAACAGTATGAACCTATGGCGCGAACTCAGTCCTCGTCCTCGGATTCTTCCTCGAAGGTCGCTTCGATGACCTGGATCAGCTGCTCCATCAGCTCTTCCTCCACAGGCACGAACTCTTCCATTTCTTCGCCGTCCTCGGCCGTCAAGGGCTGCACGCGCATCACAAAGTGAGAAATCTCGGTTTCGCCTTCATGATCGCCGCAATTATCGCTCAGCAGCACATATTCTTCGCCATTGTAGAAGAAATAGCGTTCCACGCAAAGCTGCAAGACGGAGCCATCCTCCCCTTCCAGTTCGATGATGTCTTTGAAATCTTGCTCTGACATGGCTTACTCTCCTTTCATTGCGCACAATGCGCACCCTTATTATAACCCATTTGCGCGATCAATTCAATGCTTTATTATGCAAGCGCAAAACGATAGATGGCCTTGGCCACGCCTGCCTGGTCATGCGCGGCGGTAGCGTACTTCGCAGCGGCCTTGGCGGCGGCGCTGGCATTGCCCATGGCCACGCCATAGCCCGCAATGCTCAGCATCGGGATGTCGTTTTCCTGATCGCCCAGCGCCATCACATTTTCAATCGAGATACCGTAGTGCGCGGCCAGCTCGCGGATGCCGGTGCCCTTGTCGATGCCCTCCGGCATGATCTCCAGGTTATGCTCGCCCGACTGCGTGAGGCTGATGCCCGCAATGGGCGAAAGCTGCCTGCGCATCAGCGGCAGATCGCCATTATCGTGCACAAAAAACTTATGCACGAGCCTGTGGATCATCTGCTGCGTAGCATCCCTACCATGATACACCGTGACGCCCATCTGCTGGGGCAGCTTATCGCCAAACTCCACCTCGCTATAGTGAGCCATTTTTTCCTCACTGGTGCATACAAAATGCTCTCCAAAAAAATAATAACGTGCAGAAACAGCCTCCAGATACGCGTAGGCAGACAGCTTGGCGGCATCTGCCATCGCATGGCTGGCCAGTATGCGCCGCTGCTCATCAATGATGCACGCGCCATTGCTGCCAATTATGGGGCATTCAATGCCCGCGCCCTGCATCACCAGCCATGCGTTTTCCGGATAGCGTCCCGAGCATACGGTCACAATAATACCCTGTGCCTGTGCTTCCTTCAGCGCCTTGATATTTTCTTCGGGCACCCGGCCCTGCCTATCCAGCAGCGTGCCATCCATGTCCATCGCAATCATTTGAACTTGCATACATCAAAAACCCTTTCAAAATGGCGGTGCGGCTTCAAAATGCCGTCCCTCCAAGTATTGCAGCACGCCGTCCGCATGCAGCGTCAGCCCGGTGGCGCACAGCATCAGCCGCCCCGCCTTCATGCGCTTGTTGAAAGCGCGGTCGCCATACTGGTCGTCCCCTAGCACGGGATGCGCGAGGTATGCCATGTGTGCGCGGATCTGGTGGGTGCGCCCTGTCAGTAAATCCACACGCAGGCGCGAGGTTTCGCCATCGCAGTGCAGCGTTTGGTAGCGCGTGATGATGGGCTTGCTGCCCGGCGTGTTATGCGATACAATCTTCACCTTTGCCCGCGCCGCGTCTTTCACCAGGTATGCTTCGCAGGTGTTTTCCGCCGGGCGCATCACGCCGCGCACGATGCAGGTGTATGTCTTTTGCATGCTGTGCGCCTTGAAAGCGCTCAGCGCCGCTTGCTCTGCCGCGTCGTCTTTGGCCAATAGCAGGAGCCCGCTTGTGGGGTTGTCCAGCCGATGACACAGGCGCGGTATGTAGGCTTCCCTGGCGTAGAGCGCAGCCAGGCTGAGCAGCGTCATGCCGCCGCGCCCGTCCTCCTCCACACTGATGCCCGCAGGCTTGTTGATCAGCAGAATATGCCCATCTTCATACACTACGTCCAGCTGTGGCTGATACGCTGTGTATACCTGCACCAGCGCGCCCTGCGCGGCCAGTGCTTCCGGGCGTGTGCGCACCCCATCCATCTTCACATCCCTGCGCGCAAAAGCGCCGCGCAGCACATGCGCGGGCAATGCAGGCAATGCACGGGCCAGATACGCATCCAGCCGCATGGGCGGGCTGTTGTCCGGCACCCGCGCTTCATAACAAGGCATTAATTGAGCACCGCCGAGGCCATGCCCACCCAGCGCACCGTTTGCAGATGCAGCTGCTCTAATGCGGACAGTATGCTGGGCGTTGGCAGCACGCACAACGCACTTTCCAGCACATCGCGCATTTCTAAAAATGCAGCGCCTTGCTTGGCCATCATACGAAGGTCGCCCAAGGTTTCCTCCACATCACAATCCGGGCGCAGCGCACCGTGCAGCGCACCGCGCATCGCCTCGCTGGCGGCGGTTTCCTCCGGCAAAATGCCGTTCATTCCGCCCAGCATCATGGCCTGGGTGAGGTGCATCTGCGGCACCACCAGGCCCTGCAGGCCGCTGATCAGATGCTCCGGCTCGGCCAAGCCCGGGTGCACCAGCAGCATTTCGCCGTCATGCCCCTGGGTATAATCAAAGCTGGCGCGCAGGTAGCGCTTCAAAAACAGTGTACAGTTGGGCTCGTCCTGCCCTTGCTCCTGCATAAAATGCGCCGCCGGCACATCGGCATGCAAAAACCCGGACAAATACAAAAGCCCGTGCAGCATGGCATCAAAGGAAAATAACCTTTGCCGTGCCTGCGCATACCGCGCAGACATCATGGCCGAAAGGATCGGCTCCACCAGCGGCTCTTGCAGCCGCAGCGTGGCCATGTCCTCATCGTCAATCAAAATCGTGCACCACAGCCGTGCGATCAACGCTTCCGCCGCGCTGATTTCGTCCCAGTCCGTCAGCGCCGTTTCGCCATTATTCATCAGCATGCGCTTGACCAGCTCGTCCTCGCGCTCGGATAAATAGCAGCATTCCTGCGGCACATATGCAAGCACCTGATTGCGCAGCGCGTCCCGCTCCGGCAGCAGCCCATGCTCCATCGCGTAAAAGGAAGAGCGCCATACCACGGCGTATTCCCCCTCGTCCAAATCAGCAAAAATGCCCTGCCGCAAACAGCGCGACAGCCTGTCCTGGCACGCTTCCAGCTGCTGCTCCCGTAAAACGCTCATGGTCTTGTCGCACCATTGCTCGGTGCGGTAGGTGAGTAAACGTTGCAATAGATGGTCCTCCTTGCGGAGTGATGTGTGCATATAAATTCGCAGTACATGCGATTTCATTATACCGTCAAATGCAGAGGTGTCAAGCGTTTTTGAACACAATACCATGCATGCATAAAAGTGTTAACAGATTGTGAACGAACGGGATGGCGGCAGGCAGCCACGCAAAATTTTTATGCCGGCCAGCGCTTTACTATCCTGTTTTTATCGACTATACTGTTCCTGTTGACTATATCGCGGAGAAAGCACCGCTATGATCAGGAGCGTCATCATGAAAATACATATCGCAGGCACCGTCAACGACAGCATTGTGGACGGGCCGGGGCTTCGGTTCACGGTATTCACACAGGGCTGCCCTCACAGCTGCGCAGGCTGCCACAACCCTGAAACGCACGACCCGATGGGCGGGAAGGAAGCGGACACGGACGAGCTTTGCGCCGCTTTTTTGAAAAACCCGCTGCTCTCCGGCATCACGTTGTCTGGCGGGGAGCCGCTATTGCAGCCCGAAGCCTGCCTTTTACTGGCGCAGGCCGCCAAGAACGCCGGGCTGAATGTTTGGCTATATTCGGGTTATACATTGGAAGAAATCCTTCAAGAGAGTGATTCGGCACGCCTCGCACTATTGCAGCACTGCGATGTGCTGGTGGACGGGAAGTTTGAGCTGAACCTGCGCTCGCTGAACCTGCGCTTTTGCGGCAGCAGCAATCAGCGCCTGATCGACCTGCCCGCTTCCCTGCAAAAGGGCGCGGCAGTGCTATGGACGCCGCCCGTATGGTAAACAGCATCGAGCGGATGACCCAGGCAATCGCGGGCATTCTTGCAGATAACAAGCCGACCCTTTATCTGTTCGGCTCTGTTGTGCTGGGCGATTTTAAGCTGGGCTGGAGCGATATTGACATCGCCTGTTTCACCGAAACTCCTTTGTCCCAAGCGCAGGCCGATGAATTGGTGATGCTGCGCCAAACGCTGCTCACACAGGAGCCGGGAAACCCTTATTATCGTTCCTTTGAAGGGATCATCACCACGTGGCGCACAGTGGCTGAACATGCAAAAGAAACAGTCGTCTACTGGGGCACCAGCGGCCAGCGGCTGATGAATGCCTTTGAGATCGACGCGTTTTCGCTAATAAATATCATCAAATACGGCGTGCTGCTGCATGGCGAGGATCATCGGGAGCGGCTTCCCTTCCCCACCCAGGACCAGATGAATGCTGCGCTGACGCACGAATATGACACCATCCGCAAGTATGCCGCGCAAACAGGTGCCAGCCTGTACTCTGCCGGGTGGATACTGGATATTGCGCGGTGCTTGTACACGGCAAAGACGCAGGACATTCTGGCCAAAACAAAAGCCGGCCAGTGGGCGTTGGATAATGGCCTCGTGCCGGAGCCAGAGATCATGGAAAAAGTGCTGGACATCCGGAAGCATCCGCTGCTGCATGCGCAAAATGAAGAAACAAAAAACTGGATGTGCAGCCTGGGTCCACACATCCAGCGGTTTGCGGATATTTTATTTCTTGCCCTCCAAGAAGGTTAGCACACTGTCAAAGATTTGGGCGGTGGGCAGCTCGATCACCAAGGCCTTTCCGGGCTTCAATTCATTTTCCTTATCCATGATGTAGCGGCTCTGCTGGTCTACCACCTCGCCCTCCCGGAGGAACAGCACAATACTCTTCAGATACTGCAGCGGCGCTTCGCCTACATTCTCTACCGACAGGATGGCCTTGCCGGGCGTGGTGTACAGGGTGGTATTCAAATCCGGCAGGATACTTTCATCGGTCTGGCGCTTGGTCACCGTGATATCATGGGTAAAGTACGCAAATCCCTCGGTATTGTTGAACAGCAGCATGGCGCTTTCTCCGCTAGGTACGCATGCGGTTTCACCCAGTTTTGCGCCCACGATGTTGCCCTTTTCATCCCGCAGCACGAGGTTGACAAAATAGGACGCACTGTCAAAAGCGCAGTTCCCGATTATCAGCGCGATATAGTGCGTATTTTTTGTGCTCCACAGATAGTGCGTCACCGTATAGGCGAGGGCGCTTTCCACCTGATGGTTCAGTGCGTCCGTGGCGAAAGTGAGGACGGTGGCCTTGCATGCAGGCAGGGTGACCTTGCTTGTTGCACTGGCCGTGTAGGTGTACGCGCCGGTCAATGTGCCCTGAATGTATAACGTATCACCCTTGACCGGGGCAACTTCGCCCGCCTTGGCAGTGTATGTGATGTACAGGAGGTTCTCCTCGTTGTTGTCCACGGCCATGCGCAGCCGCCATACCTCGCTGTCCTTGGTGATTTGCGTCACTGTGCCAATCAGCTGCACACTCCTGCCGCGGAATTTCTCTTCATTGCCCCGTATCAGGTCAAAATCCAACGTATCTACCACAGCATCGGGGGTGGGAACAGCTGCCCAAAGGTCTTTCCTGGCCTGGGTTAGCTTGTCGGCAATGGCACTTTGCACGGCCTGCAGTTGAGAGAGCGTGGCGGTGTCAAGGTCGATACTGATTGTATCTGCAGCTGCTGCGAGGCAGCCGGTCAGGAGAGTGAATAGCAAAAGCATCGTCAAAAAGCGCTTCATGGTTCGTTCCTCCCTTTTCAGTTTTCTCGGCGCATTCATTTTACCATATATATGAAAAGATAGCAATTGGCTTTTTCTTTTTTACAATTGCCCCTGCTTGACACGCAAAAGACGCATTTTGGCACAAATCTGTGCTATGGACGTATCGACAGGCGGCGGCCAAAATGCTATAATTGCTATACATCACAAGCAAAAACGCATCCTTTATGCGTGCGCGTGCAATTTTAAGGAGGAACCACAAATGGCAAACGGCGATGCGGTACTGGGTCAATTTCGACAGGCGGACGAGGCAAAGGTCATTGATGCCAGCAAAAAAATCCGGGTAGGCATCATCGGCACCGGCTGGATTGCTGAGGCGCATGTGCCGCAGTATATAAAAATGCCCGATGTGGAGCTGGTGGCCATGGCGGACATCGTGCCCGGCAAGTGCGAAAGTTTTTGCAAGCGCACCCATACCGATTGTACCAACATCCGTTTTTATGAGAGCCACACCGAAATGCTGACCAAGGAAAACCTCGATGCCGTCAGCATCTGCACCTACAACGCCACCCATGCCGAGTGCACCATCGACGCGCTGAATGCCGGTGTGAACGTGCTGCTCGAAAAGCCCTTCACCGTCACGCTGGATGAAGCTGTGGCCGTCATGCGCGCAGAAAAAGCATCGGGCAAGCTGCTCACCATCGGCTTCCAGCCGCGTATGGACCCGAACATGCAGATGCTGAGGGAAATCGTACAATCCGGCGCGCTGGGTGATGTGTATTATATCCAGACCGGCGGCGGCCGTCGCCGCGGCATCCCCAACAGCACCTTCATCGAAAAATCCACCGGCGGCGTGGGCGCGATTGGCGATATCGGCTGCTACTCGCTGGATATGGTGCTCAACGCCGTGGGCTATCCCAGGCCCCTCACCGTCACCGGCTACACCAGCAATTTCTTTGGCACGAATCCGCTGTACCAGTATGCCGATGCTGCCCACACCGGCGAAGAAAACGCCGCCCGGTTTAATGTGGACGACTTCGCCGCCGCCTTTGTGCGCCTGGAGGGCGGCATTGTGCTGGACTTCCGCATTGCCTGGGCGATGCACCTGGACACCCCCGGCGATACCATCATTATGGGCACCAAAGCCGCGCTTCGCATTCCCTCCACAGAGTGCTGGAATGGCACCATGGGCGGCGAGATGACGCTGTATTCCAACGTGGCCAGCCTGATGACCGAGACCAAGCTGCCCATCCTGCCCAGCAATAAAGACCTGTTCGAACTGAAAATCCGCTCGTTCCTGGATGCTGTGAAGGATGGTCTGCCCGCGCCCGTGCCCAGCAGCCAGATCCTCTCCAACCAGGCCATCATTGATGGCATTGTCAAGTCTGCCGCGCTCGGCCGCGAAATTGCCATCGAAATCCCCGAAATTTAAAAAGCAAAAGCGCTTGCCATGCCGGTAAGCGCTTTTTTGAAAGGAGCCTGCCTATGAAATACATCGAAAAAGACTACCCTGCATTCACCCCGCCGGACAACCCTTTTGACGGCGCGATGGGCAAGATGCCCTATTTCCTGCTCAAAAAAATGCTGGATAAGAACCTGCCCAAGCTGCGCCAGGGCATGGGCGGCAAAAGCGCGGACATCACCCGCCGTCCTATTACGCAAAAGGATGTGACCATCCGCGGCTATCAGGAGGATATCCTGCTGCGCGTGTATACACCGGCAGACGAAAGCGCCGCTCAACGTCCGCTGATGCTGTTTATGCATGGCGGCGGCTGGATTGGCGGCAGCATCGGCGCGGTGGAGGAATACTGCAAAGCCGTCAGCGACCGTGCCGATTGCATTGTAGTATCCGTAGATTATCACCTCGCGCCGGAATACCCCTACCCCTGCGGCGTGCAGGATAGCTACAAAGCCCTGGAATGGGCGTGGAATCATGCGGACGAGCTGGGCGCGAACCGCAAAGCCTTTTGCGTGTCCGGCGACAGCGCGGGCGGCAATTATGCGGCCGTACTCACCCTCTTGGCCAAAGAGCAGGGCAAGATTGCACTGCGCAGCCAGATTCTGCTCTACCCCTGCGTGCGCATGGGCGGCAGTGATCTGTTCTCCGGCAAGGGCGGCGCATTTGGCCGCGCCATCCTCGATTGGTATCTCGCAGGCAAAACCCCTTGGGATAATCCGCATGTGTCGCCCTTCTTTGCCAAGGAGCATGCCGATTTGCCCCGCGCCATGATCGTTGTTTGCGAGTATGACCCGCTGCAGGCCGAAGGCCGTGCCTATGCGGAAAAGCTTGAACAGGCGGGCGTTGATACCACGCTGATCTACTTCAAAAACACTGCACACGCGTTTATGGATAACACAGGCACCCTGCAGCAGGCAGAGGATCTGGTGGAAGAAGTCGTGGCGTTCTTGAAGGCGTAGGGAGGAGGGATGCGCCGGGGCTACTCACCCCAGACCCCAGGCAGGAGACCAGTCGCCTGCACCTCACTTGGGTATCAAGCCAAGATGCTTGAGTGTATGTACCTTTGCTTCGCTTGTGTGCGTGCGCCTTGTGTGCACGGCGGTTCACCGGCCTTAGCCGGGGAACAGAAGAAGAGGGCAGATGGCCGTGGAATGCTTGTATTCCTAAGGTCAAATGTCCTCTTCTTCGTACACGCACACAATCACTCAAGCATCATGGCGCGATACCCAAGCGGGGTCTGGGGCAGCGCCCCAGCGTTCCCCGCATCCCCACCCAATCACTTCATCAGACGGATCACATTCCAGCTGGCGGCGGGCAGCAGCACGCCTTCGTCGAGGTTCGGCGCAGCCACATCCACGGGCACAACGTTCTCGGGCGCATCCTCGGTGTTGATGGCCTTCATATCGTCATGATGCAAAACGGAGTGAGAGACAGAGGTAAACGCGCCAAAGGAGCGCAGATCGCAGTTCAGCAGCACGGGCTCGGAAAGGTCGCGGTTGACGGCAAAGATGGTGACGTTGCCATCGTCATCCTTGGTGGCGGCGCAGTCCACAACGGGCACGGCGTTGTAATGCTTGGTATCGGTCTTGGGGCAATCAACTTTAGGCAGCAGCGACACGCCGCGGCCAAACTTGCTGGCCTGCATGAGCGGGTAGAAGATGGTCTGCGCCCACGCACCACCGTTCGGACGGGTCATGATGGGGGCGATGACGTTGACCAGCTGCGCAAGGCAAGCAACCTTGACGCGATCGGCATTTTGCAGGAAGGTGATGAGCATCAGGCCCACCAGCAGCGCGTCTTCGAAGTTATAGATGTCTTCAAGCAGCGGCGGTGCCTTGCCCCAAGGCTCGACGGTGTAATACTTCTGATCCTGCTCGTTGGAGTGGTACCAGACGTTCCACTCGTCAAAGCTGAGGTTGATGCGCTTTTTGCTGTGCTTTTTGCCCTTCACGGCATCGCAGATGGCCACGACAGTCTTGATAAAATCGTCAAGGTCCATGGTGGAGGCCAGGAAATCCGGCGTATCGTTGTGCGGGTTGCCGTAATAGCGGTGGAGCGATACATAATCAATGTTCTCATAGCTGAGATCGAGCATCTGATATTCCCAGTCGCCAAAGGTGTGCATCTGGGAGGAGGAGGAGCCGCAGGCGACCAGCTCAATGGACGGATCGACCCACTTCATCATCTTGGCGGCTTCATTGGCGGTGCGGCCATACTCGCAAGCGGTCTTGGCGCACATCTGCCAAGGGCCGTCCATTTCGTTGCCCAGGCACCAGAGCTTGATGTCAAAGGGGTCCTTCGCGCCGTTCTGGATACGCTTATCGGACCAATAGGTGCCACCCTTGTGGTTGGCATATTCCACGGCATTGCGTGCCGCGTCGGGGCCGCGGGTTCCCAGGTTGACGGCATACATCACATCGGTGTTCGCCTTTTTTGCCCACTCCACAAACTCGTGCATGCCCACTTCGTTGGTTTCGGTGGTTTTCCAGGCAAGGTCCAGGCGGCGCGGACGGTCTGCCACGGGGCCAATGGAATCCTCCCAGTTGAACCCGGACACAAAGTTGCCGCCGGGATAGCGGGTGACGGGCACGTCCAGCTTTTTGACCAGATCGATCACGTCTTTGCGGAAGCCAAGCTCGTCCGCCAACGGGTGGCCGGGCTCATAAATGCCATTGTACACCGCGCGCCCCAGGTGCTCGATGAACGAGCCATAGATGCGTTTGTCGATGGAAGAAATGATATAGTCCTTGTCCAGGGTCAGCTTGGCAGTCTTCATACTGTTTCTCCTTTTGATTCCTCAAATATAATAGCGCAATCGCGCGGGGAGACGTTATAAGGGCAGTTCGTAGATGGTGACAGAGTACGCGGGCAGAGTGACTGCGAGCTGTTCGTTTGATATGATACACCCATCCGTGACAGGAATCAATGCATCCGGCGTAGTAAAGGTGTTGACTTGTTTGGGTTGCCCGGAAAGCTGCGTGAAGCGCCCTTCCCCACCCGGCACACCCTGCGCCAAGATATCCACAGAAGCCGCCTGATCGCTGACGTTGACCAGCTTGATATACACGGCATCATCCGTGCGCGTCACCACATGGTACACTGCGCCGTCCAGCGTGGAGGGCAACACGGTGTCGCCAAGGGTGCTTGCAAACATCTGCTGCACATAATAGTTGGGGGTTTTGAGTACGGCGTTGGCATTGAACCAGATCAGATCGGGCGTCCACTGCTGCATGCCGTCCCGTGCCAAGAGAGGCGCATAGCAGCACAGCTTCACCAAATCACTGTTGCGCTCAATACCCGTGAGGTACGCGGCCTCGCACAGCGCACTGTACAGGTTGTTCGGGCGTTTGCTGCCCGATACCGGCTCGTGCGCGGCATACTCGCCCAGAAAAATGGACGTGGTACGCGGATAGTTATCGTAGCGCTTGGTGTTTTTGAGAAACCAATCGCTGTCCATATAGTAATGTTCATCGGCCAAGGCGGTGGGAAAGCGGCTGCGGATGGTGCGCAGGCTGTCCTGTATGAGCGTGCCCTCGGCCACAGGCCCAGCGGCGACAATCAAGGTAATATCCGGGTACGCGGCCTTGACGATGCCCGAAATCCAGCCAAAGCGGTCAAAATACACGGTGCCCCAGTTTTCGTTGCCAATGGCCAGATACTTGAGGCCAAAGGGTTGTTCGCTGCCGTTTTCGGCGCGTTTTTGCCCCCAATAGGTATCGGTGCCGCCGTTGGCGTACTCGATCAAATCCAGAATATCCTGTGCATAGGCTTCACACTGGGCCTTGTTCAGCGGCGCTTCGCTGGGCGTGCGCGCCTGGCACAGAACGCCCGCATACACCACCGGCAGCGGCTCGGCATTCAGCTCCCGGCACAGCTCAAAATACTCGTGATACCCAAGGCCGTAGCTTTGCATAGAACCCCAGGTGTTCCAGTTTTCCTTGCGCTGCTCAACGGGGCCAATGGTATCCTTCCAGTTGTAGACGTTCTCGTGGGTGTAGGAGCCCTCGGCTATGCACCCGCCGGGGAAGCGCAGGAAACGCGGCTGCAAATCCCGCAGCGCCTCCACCAGATCGGCACGCAGCACACTGCCGGTTTGCGGCATCAGGGATGCCATGTCCATATCCAGGAGGCCGACACCATCCAGCGAAACGCACAGATACGCATCGGCGGTCTGCGTGGCGATCAGCACTGCCTCGTGTTTTTGCCAATCCGCCGTGGGCTGGAAGGCCACCACGTTGCTTATGGGGTTGCCGCCCCTGTCTGTGATGGCGGCGGTAACGATCCCCGCAAAGCCCGCATCCCTCAGATAAATGAAGAAGCTATACTCCGCACCCTGCGTGACGTTCACACCGCCCGTGAAGGCGCTGCTGCCATAGCCCGCGTTCAGCGCGCGGTATATGCCGCTTTCCACGCTGATGCGCACATAGGTGGGGTTGCTATCGTTCAGCGGCTGCTCTGTCATCACCTGCGCCTTGCCCTTGGCAGACAGCAGGCTGTTCATCATCCAGCCCGTCAGGTGCTGGCTTTGCAGGGTGCTTCCCGGATCGGCATACTCAAAGGAGCGGTTATATAGAAGCTCCGCATACAGGCCGCCGTCCGCGGCGTAGTTGATGTCTTCAAAGAACAGGCCATAGAGCATGTCGCTCATGCCCTTGCCCTCGGCATCCACGGAAAAGGTCAACGTATCAGCACTGGCAGTAGAGAACATCAGGCAGCACAGCACGAGGGGGATCAGCAGCTTTTTCATCCCTGTGCGCCCTCCTTCCTGTCTCGAAAGTGCATGCGCACATTGATATCCTGCGGATAGTTACCAAAGCTGCGGCCAAACAGCGTGAGCCCGCCCACATGGCGTGCACCCTGCGGCACCTCCAGGCGCAGCGTAACGGGGCTGTGGGGATCAATCCCAAGGTCGCACAGCCGGGTATCCGAAATCTTGCCGCCATCCACAAACGATCCGGCCTCGTTGACGGACAACAGCTTGTACAGCCCGTGCTGGTTCCAGGTGCGCACCCACCAATCAGGATTATAGATGCCCTGCACGCGGCCAAAGTCCCCCGGGCTGGTCCACACGCCCAAGAGCTTGCCGTTGATGTAAAAGTGAATGTCGCTGGGCCAATCCTCGCTGCAGCCGGGCGCTTCGCTGGAGATTTCCATAGACAGCTGGATTTCTACCAGCTCCTGCGATGCGGTGAGGAAGTTGGGGATCATATATTCCACATACCCGTGCCCAAACCAGAGGATGCCGCTGCCCATACGCTCCGGGCTGGCAAAATAACGGGGGTCATCCACCTCGCCCACCAGATGCTCGGGCGTGGCCAAGCCGCAGGTGGGGTAAATATCATAGGCGGTATAGTGCCCCACGCCAATCTCGGTTTCGTATACGTTGGCATCCCGCGCGGTGGCGGCAGATTCGATCAAAATACGGTCTTCGCAGATGTAGCAGATTTTCTGCACCCCATGCTTGCCCACCGCCATATCGATGGAGATGAGGCCGCAATCGGCCAGCGCTTTGATGTGGGGCGTCAGTGCGCCGCCGGTGATGCCCAGCTTTTCCGAGATGGCGGTCATGTGCATGGAGCCATACTGATTGAGCAATTCCATAATGCTAACCCGCACCTCGGAGCTGAGGGCGCGAAACACCGGCAAACCATCCCGGAGCGATTGAATGTGCAGCATATTCCGTCCTCATTCTTTAATAATTCCGGCCTGTGGAGGGTGTTTGGCCGCCAAGCACTCTCCGCAGCCCGGCGGGGGCGGGCGTTGCCCCACCCCCACTGGGAAAAGAGTTATTCGGCAGTGCCGTAGATCTGATAGAACACAGCCATGGCGGCGTCATAGGCGGCGCGGCCGGCGGCGTTCAGGGCATCGGTGTAGTCGTAGGGATCGATGGTGCCGGAGTTGATGGCAGCTTCGATGCCGGTGTAACCAGCATAGTCAGAGTTGTGATAATAATCGGTGATGAAGGTGTTAAAGCCGGGGATTGCGCGGCCGCCGAAGGTGACGGGGTACTTGGTGTTGGCAAAGTAGCCATCCCAGAACGCTTCGTCAGCGGGGAACAGGTTGCGGTACTTGGCGATGACTTCTTCGTCATTGGTCAGCAGCATGGCGCCGGGGATTTTGTAGGAAGGATCGCCAGCTTCGTTCACGAGGGTGGCATACGCGTCGCAGCGCGCAGAGAAGCCTTCTTTGCCCCAGGTGAGGAATTTCAGCGCTTCGTAGGCTTCACGGGGATACTGGCAGGTGGAGGAGATGGAGCAGAAGTCCAGCCAGGCAAATTCGCCGCTCTCAACGCCTTCGCCGGTAGGGATGTGATAAGGCACCATCTGCACGCCGCGTTCTTTGGCAGCAGCCTGGGTATAGATGTTGTTCCAGGTCCACCATGCGTCGTGCTGCATGGCTACGTGGCCGGATTCGCCGGGCCACATGTTGTCGGGCACAACGGCCAGATACGCATCGGTGCCGCCCAGCGCGCGATAGCCCAAGCGCTGATATTCGGCTTCTTTTTCGACCATTTCCACCCAGCCGCTCTCAAAGTGATAGCTCTCTCCATCCCAGCCGAACTCGCCAATGGCATTCTGCGTGAGGGAGATGGGGCCGACGGTGATAATGCCCATGAAGGAGTTGTACGCCCAGATGCCCTGAGACGCATCGGTCATGGTCTCCATCAGATTCAGCATGTCTTCAAACGTCCAGTCCTGGCCGGGCATTTCGACATTCAGCTTGTCAAACACGGCGGCATCCAGATACACCACCGCGGGCAGATATTCCGCCGCGAAGAAGTAGCAGCGCTTGCCATCCACATAGCCCACCTTCTGCAGGCCATTGAGGTAGTTTTCGCTGTACTCGGGGTCGTTTTCCACATACTGGGTGATGTCCGCCATCCAGGGGTTGGCCAGGAGGGGGTCCAGATCCAGCCACTGGAACATGTCGGGCAGGCTGCCTTCGGCGGCCATGTTGGTGAGGGTGGAAGCGACATAATCGGTGCCGCCACAGTTCATCACATTGATGGTGATATTGGGATAGAGCTTGTGGAACTCATCGGCGAGGTACTGGGTCAGCTGATCTTCGTCCCAGATCATGTAGGTGAGGACGATTTCGTCGGTGGTGTTCATCGCGGGCATACCTTCGGCAAAGCTGACGGAAGCAAATGCCATGGACAGCACCATCATGAGGGCCAGAAGCAGGGACAATTTCTTCATGTGGGGAACCTCCTTTAATTCTATAATCGAAGCCTTTCCGGCTTGGATTCCTGGTGTAGGGCTTTACTCGCCCGTGATACCCGCTTTGTCCACGCTCTCCACAAACTGCTTTTGCAGGAAGAAGTACATAATCATCAGCGGGGCGATAGCCAGCATGGTGCCGGCCATACGGATGGCATCGTTGATACGGTCGGTAGAGGTGACAGACGCCGTGCGGTAGGCAAAGGTGGTTTCGTAGGTGGTCTCAAAACGCTGCAGCTCCAGCATCAGGGTGGTGAGGCCGCCGGCCCTCGAGTTGGCATACCCCAGGTACACGTTCACCAGGTACGTTTCATTCCAGTACCACACAACGGAGAAGAGCACCACCACGATGATGGCCGCAGCGGACAGCGGAATCGCGATACGAAAGTACGCGCCGATATGTCCCGCGCCGTCGATCTCCGCCGCTTCCACCAAAGACTGGGGCACCTGCTTGTGGAAGTTATAGAAGATCAGGATGCACAGCACACTCTTGAACCCTTGCCCCAGCAGCGCCATCACAAGGAACGGCTTGATGGTGCCATCCATCAGCTTGAGGCGGCTAAAGAGGATGTAGTTGGGCATCATGATGGTTTGAGGCGGCAAGAGGAAGGAGAGCAGCAAGACGCCCATCCAGAAGGTTTTGAGCGGGAAGTTATACCGCGCAAAGCCGTAGCCCACCATCGAGCAAATGAACACCTGTGCGAGGGTTGGCACCGCCGCAATGTAGAGGTTCTTGAGCAGGCTGTTCCAATAGTCCATGGTCAGGATGGCGTCGTTGTAGTTCTTCCAGGTGAGGGAGCTGGGAATCCACTTGGCGGATGCGTCGAGGAGATCGGCCTTGGACATCACGCTGGTGGACAGCATGTACAGCACAGGATACAGATAGATGAACGCAATAGCGATCAGCAGCGTATACATCACCGTGCTCAGGGCGAAACCGCGCTTTTCCGCGCCGCCCAGCAGCGCTTTTTTAAACTTATCCTTGCGTGCGCCGGGGGGAAGCGATTGCTTTTTCATTTTGCCTTCGCCCCTTTCTGCACCACGCGTTTCTGGTCATAGCGCACGTTTTTGTCACTCTTGTCTTTCAGAAGCAAGAACGCGCCCAGCAGGATCAGGGACAGCACCACCGCGTAAATCCACGTCATGGCCGCGCCATAGCTGTAGCCCTTGGTCACCGAGTAGGTGACGGTGTAGATCAGGGTGATGATTTCGTTGGTGCCGCCGGTGCCCAGCGATACGATGGTGAAAATGGTGCACAGCAGGATCATCGGCTTCACGGTGGGGAGGGTGATCTTCCAGAAACTCTCCCAGCCCGATGCGCCGTCAATCTTGGCGGCCTCATATAGTGTGGAGGGCACCTTTTGCAGCCCGGCCAGGAAGATCAGGATCTGGATGCCGGAGTTCCACAGGATCAGTATCAGGGAAGAGAACAGCTCTGAAATCGGCTCATAGATGAATTCCGGCAAGCCTTGCAGGATGTTCATCAGCGTGTTCTGGCTGACCATCGGCACGCTGCTGACGCCCTGGGCGGTCAGCTGGCTCATCACCGGGCCGGTGGCGATGATAACGGGCAGGAAGAAAATCATGCGGAATACCGAGCGGCCCTTGATATCGCTGTTGAGCATCAGTGCGATGATCAGCGAAAACGCGATGATGACCGGCACCTGGAAAATCAGGCCGATGCCAAAGTTGGCCAACGTGACGGGGAAGTTGATTTCCTTCACAAATACGGAAGCGTAATTGTCGAACACGTTGGGCAAGGCGTTGAATATGACGCCCTGGCTCAATACGATGTTGCTGAAGGAATAGCGCAGGCTTTGCACCGCAGCATACAGGAAGAAGATGCATGCGCCGATCAACCAGGGCGATATGAACAGATAGCCAAAGCCCCATTCCCGGAGGCGGCGGCGCGTGATGCCGCGTTTTTGATGCGGATTGCGCTGCTTTTTCTTTTTGCTCATGGTGTCACCGCCTTATAGCCGAGCGCGTCCAGCGCAATGCCGTTCACTGTCTTTGGCACTTCGTTGAGGTTGATGTAGATCGTGAGGCCGTTTTCGTAGGTCACTTGGATGATGTCATCCGCACGGGTGTGGCTATTGATCGCCGTGCCGCCGATTTTGGCGTGCAGCTCGCTCAATTCGTGGTACCAGCTGACGATCATGTTTTCGTACAGCGAGAACCTGGACGAGTAGATGCCGCTGCTGTCGGTGTCCTTCAGCTCAATGGGGTCTTCCCATGTGAGCAGGAAGGATGGCCGCGCGCCTTGCTCCACCAGTTTGAGGAAGAAGCGCCGCGTGTTGGCCTGGAAGTTTGTATACTCCGTATAGAACGGAACTTGTCCGGACAACGAGATGGCCATGAAGGGCACTTCCTGGCTGACATACTGGTAGCTGCTGCCGCCAATGGGCAGGTTGGTGAGGCGGCTGGCGTACTTCCACAGGTATTGGTTGGGCGCTGCCAGCAGCGTGGGCATCGCATCGGCGTACAGCTTCGCAATTTCCTCGTACTGCGCCATCATGGCACTGCTATCGTAATACTTGTTCTGATAGTGATAATCGCTCATCGCCTCGGTGATGCCCGTCATGCGCACGCCATACAGCGGCGTTTTTTGCAGCTGCGGCAGCACGTTCCCCGCCATTTCCACCGATTTGGCAGGGGTGAGGAAGTACTTGCCGTCCCACACATAGCCGAAGGTGGGGATGCGGAAGGTGGCACTGTTGACGCGCTTCATGGCGCTGTACTGTAAGGTGGGGTTGACCTGCACGTTGATGTTCAGGAAGTCCACATCCAGATACAATTTCGTGCCCCACTGCGGCGCTTTTTCCATCAGGCTTTCTAATGCCTTTTTGCCGCCGAGTGTGCCCGAGGGGTTGTAGCCGGTGGTGGGGATGCCGCCTGTCAGGCCGTCCTTCAGCCAGCCGCGATACACCGCGCTGATGTTTGAAACGCCCTGATTGTACAATGCCTCCAAGATGTCCCCGGCCTGCTCAAAGGTGGTCATGGGCACATCGGTTTTGCCGATCACCCAGTTTTTCTTTTCGCCGCCCAATAGCGTGATCTCCACATCAAAGGTATCGATCGGATCGGCATTTGCAAACGCGCCCGTTTCCTTCAGGTATTCGCGGTAGGCCTTGGCCATACCGGCGTAGTTAGCCTCGGCATCCTGCGTCAGCAGGAAGCGCTGCTTGATGTCAAACGCCTTGGCATGCTCCGTGCGCATACTGACAGCGCCGGACGAGGGGCCGGTGGGCTGGGGATAGACCACGCGGTAGATATACTGTGCGCACACCCAGTCAAAATTCATGCGCACGCCGTTGGGGTAAGCCCAGATCTTGGCCGAGCTATCGCCGTTTTCAATGACGCCCAGCCATGCAATGCCCTTGTCAGTATGCGCTATACCAAACACCGGCATCTTCACCTGTTCCGGGTCCACAATCAAATCTACATACACGTACTCTTCCAAGCCAAAGTTCATGCCATAGACGGTGCTGGAGAAGGGCGAGGTATAGCGCGCTTCGTTATCCTGCAAGGGGATGATAGCGCCCTGGCCGTCCGGGATCAGCAGATAGCCTTCGTCCTGCCCCAGGTACGAATACCCCATGAAGGGATACACATAGAACCCGGCGGTGGTGTACTTGGCTGGGTTCTCCTCCACGATACCGCTTTGGGGGATGGATACATCAATGCCCCAATCCTGAAGGGTGATCGTAGCGGTGTAGGAGATACCCAGGTTCGTAAAACGCACGGTGACGATAAAGCCGTTATCCAGGTACGTGAAGGCCTTTTCGTTGGCATCGCCCACGAAGCCCGCCTGGGTGGCCTGAGATTTCACATCCTCGATGTATTCCATCACGATGCCGGATTGATAGAAGTTCTTCCAGGTGGCGTTGTCTTTGTGCTTCTCGGCATCCATGACGGTGGAGTACAAAAGGCTGCCGGTGGTGTTGCTTTCGATGATCAGGGAGAGGGTACTCTCCTTCATATACAGCGTCCACTGCGTGTTTTGCGCCACCTGGCTGTAATCCTGGGGGATGTCCGCAGCCAGCGCACTGCCGCACAGCAGCAGCCCCATCACCAGCAGCAAGGTGAGTTTATGCTTTAACAAAGCGATACACCACCTCTCCGTAAATCGACACGATGAAGTCCACCAGCTGGGAAATCAGCACATAGCTGACAAACAGCAGCGCCACGGTGATCAGCACCGTTACCGCCGTCCACAGGATGACGCGCACCGTTTTGCCAAAGGAATAGTCGTTCAGGTACATCAGCATCAGCACGATCAGCACACCCGTCCAGCCATACATCACGAAGTTAAGCAGCGTGATGAAGAACTCTTCGTTGTAGGTAAGCACGTTGCTGAGGATCAGCACCACCGGCTGCAGCAGCAGCATCGGGGCCAGCGCGTACGCCGCGCCGATGAATATATCGCGGAAGGTGGCCTCGCCCTCTTTGATGGTACACACCAGGTAGCAGCAGATCACCAGCAGCAGGAACACGCCAAACACCATCAGCACATCATTGAACAGCTCATAATACCCATCCGGCATTGTGCGGAACAGGAAGCCGCTGAAATACTTGGTGACCACGTGCCACACAAAGAATATCAGCAGCACGATGAACCCGCTCAAATAACTGGCACGGCCCTCCCGCTTGATGCCATAGCAGGCGTCAAAGGGGTTTTTGATCATCTTGAAGCAATACAGCGTCTTGTTGATGATGCCGTAGTTGCTAACCGTGTTGACGGCCTTGCTGACCGGGGCAAAAAAATGCGTCTTTTTGTTGACGGCCTTCAGGATGTAGAACACCACCAGCAGCACCGCCAGCCAGATGATGATCTTGCCCAGGTTCTGGTGCATCCAGTTGCTGCGAAGCTCCCAGAACGCATCGGAATAGCCGGTATAGTTTTTGCCGTTTTTGAAGGAAGACAGCGCTTCCTCGAAGTTGCCCTCGCGGTACTGCGCTTCGCCCAGGCCGGTGTTGGCGTAAGTGAACAGGCTGTTCATGCGCAGCACTTCCGTCCAGGGCGCTTTGCTATCGGCATACTTGCCATCCTGGAACAAAGTGAACGCGCTATGCACCAGATCGGCAAACTCGGTGGGGGTAAACACCTGGATGTTATTCAGGATTTCGTCCAGCACATACAGGGTGTAATCATCATCCACCACAAGGCCGGTCACCGACTTAAACATGCCCATGCGCTGCTGGCCATTATCAAATGCGCCAAACACAAACAGCATGTCACCCTCTGCGGTATACTCTGTGATATAGCCGCTGGCATTGGCCGTGAAGATTGAGCCGCTGCTGTTCACCGATACCGCGGTGGAATGTGAAAGCCAGTATTTCAGTTTCAGGATGTTCTTGCCCGCCACGTTCAGCTTGCGAAGCGCATCGGCGTTTTCGGACTGCGCCACCGTATACACCATGCCCTTGCTGTCGATGCACATGTTTTTCACAGACGTTGGCACGATGCCCGCCATGGTGGACAGCTGGTTTTCAGTGAGGATCGCTTTGCGGATCACTGTCAGAAAATTGACGATGGAGGTGTTCGCGCCATAGTAGCCCAGGAACTCGCCCTCACCCACCGGCGAAATCTGGATCAGGCCGTTGGTGTTGCCGGTGGAGGAGATATACAGGTTGCCGCGCTTGTCGAGGATCACCTTGTTGGGCTTGTAGGGCGCGGTATCGCCAAAGAGCGGATGCGTGGGGCGGCCGTAGGTGCGGATCACTTCACCGGCGGCATTGAACACGATCACCGCGCGGGCGTTTTCATCCGCCACATAGACATCGAGGTTCGCGGCCACAAACACGCCCTTGGGGGATTTGAGGGTGTCCTTGTCGCCAATGATCTTCACCAACTCGCCTTGCTTGGTGACAACCAGGATGCGCTTGTTGCCCGTATCGCAGATGTAGAGGTTGCCATCGGGGCCAAGCCGCAGGTCGGACGCGGTTTTGAGCGTTTCATCCCCAAAGCGGATCATGGTGCGGATGGGCTCATACGCCGTCTGGGTATAGGCAAAGGAATCGTCGCTGTCGTAGGTGAGGGTGTCGTAGGGGATGTTGGCCAGTGCCGGGCATGCCGCAAAGGCCAGACACAGCGTGAGCAGCAAAAGAAGACTTTTTTTCATACGCACGCCCTCACTTCAAGCCGCTGTGCGCCATGGTGTTCATCACGCTGGATTGCATGATCACAAAGAGCACGAGGTTTGGGATGAACATGATCAGCGATGCCGCGGCGGCCATGCCCTGGCCCTGCACCGCGTCTACCTTCGTCCAGGTGTTCATATAGAATGCCAGGGTGCGCACGCCTTCGCTGGAGGTGAAGAGGTTGCTGGTCTCAACGTTGTTCCACACCGCCTGGAAGGCCAGGATGGCGCCGGTGGCCAGCGCGGGTTTGATGAGCGGAATGATCACCTTGCGGTACACCGTGAACGCGCCCGCGCCTTCGATTTGCGCGGCTTCCAGCAGCGCATCCGGCACCTGATCGATAAACTGCTTGACCAGGAACAGGCACACCGGCATGGCAATCATCGGCAGAATATGCGCCCAATAGGTGTCCAGAATGCCAATGGAGGTGATGGTGAGGTAGCGCGGGATGGTGACTGCCACAGACACGAACATCAGCGCCGCGTTGTTCACCTCAAACACGAAGCCCTTCAGCTTAAACTTCATCTTGGACAGGGCAAACCCTGCCATGGAGCTGATCACGATGGACAGAAACACCACCGCGAGGGTGACCAGCACAGAGTTGAACACAAATCTGGAAATCGGGATGCTGCCGCCCGCCGCCGTATAGAACAGATTCTCAAAGTTGTCCAGCGTGGGATGGCTGACGAGGAATTTGGGCGGGAACGCAAAGAGTTCGTCCATGGGCTTAAAGGCATGGTTGATGATATACACAATGGGCATGCCCATAAACGCCGCGATGGGGACCAGGTACAAATAGATGGGGATTTGGTTGCGGTGAAACTTCTTGGGGTTCACCTTGGTGCCGCCGATAGCCATGTTGCCCTGCCCCCTCTCTTAGTCTTTTTCGGTAAATAGCTGTTTGGCCAGGAACGAGAACGCATAGATCAGCCCCAGCAGCGCCACAGACACCGCCGCAGCATAACCCATTTCGTAGCGCTGGAAGCCATAGTCCTCGATATGATTCACAATCAATTGCGCAGAGTAGAGTGGGGTGGGGTTAGTGCCGGTAAGCAGCACGCCGATGTTGCCCGCCTGGAAAGCGCCCACCACGCTCATCACCGCGCCAAAAAGCATCTGCGGCTTCATGGACGGGATGGTGATGTAGAACACTTCCTGGAAACGGTTCTTGATACCATCGATAGCGCCGGCCTCGTACAATTCGGGGCTGACGTTCAGCAGGCCCGCCAGCATGGCCAGGAAGCCCACGCCCATGCTGCTCCACAGCGCCACAATGATCACAATGGGCAGGAGGTACTGCGTGTTCACCATCCACAAGATCGGTTCTGTGATGACGCCAAGCTGCGTCAGCACATAGTTGGCGATGCCCGCCTGATTGCCCAGGAACACCAGCCGCCACACCACCGTCATGGCCACGCCCATGGTCATGCTGGGGGAATAAATGATCAGCGCCAGGATGGTGCGGGGCAGCTTGGTGAGCTGCGACAGCGACCATGCCAGGAAGAATGCCAGCATGTACCCTACCGGGCCCACGATAACGGCAAAAACGACGGTGTTGGGCAATACGTATTGCAGAAAGATGGTATCCTGCGTCAGCAGGTTGATATAGTTGGTCAGCCCCACAAAGCTGGGCTTCTGAATGGCGTTGAAGTTGGTGAAGCTCAGGCCGATCGCCATCGCAGTGGGCACAATGATAAACACCGAGAACAGCAGAAGGTAGGGCAGCAGGAACAGGTAGGGCGTGCGCTTTTTGGTGATCATTTGTTGCCCTCCTCATGCGTGGCGTTATACTGCGCAATAATGCTTCGCACTGTCTCCACCGTGGGGGTGGGGAAGTCCTTCAGCATCTCGCCATCCTTGTAATAGCCAAACTCTTCCAGTTTTCGGAAGGTTTCGCGGTTGATGCGCTTCACGGCGGTGTCCAGGGCGCGGCGCGCCTCAGTGCCATCCACGATGACGGAAATATAGGCGTTGGAGAGCTCGCGCTCCAGCATGTAGGTGCCCAGCACCCAGGGCGCTTCTGTCATCCACTCCATCTGATCCATCACCACCTGCTTGTGGCTGGATTTGAGGGGCAGCTGCGCAAAGGCGTTCATATTGGCCGTTGGCCAGATGTATTCGGGTCCGTAGGTGGATTGCAGAAGGTTGCCAAACTGTGCCTGCACTTCCTCGCTGCTCCACCATTTGAGGAACTTCCACGCATCATCTGGACGCTGCGTGCCGGACAGTATGCCCATGGTTTCCGCGCCGCCGGTCGTCCAGCGCTGCACCTCGCCGTCCTCGTTTGTCAGGCCGGGGAACAGCGCGATGTCCCACAGGCCCTCAAGCTCCGGCGCGGCGTTGAGCAGCAGGTTGTAGGTGGCCAAGTCTGCAATGCCAATGGGCAGCGTGCCGGCGCGGAACTGCTGATAGAAGCCCGGCGCGGGCACATCAGGGGGCATGTTATAGATGGTGAACAGGTCGGTCATTTCGCGGAAACCAGCCAGCGATTTATCGCTATCCAGCGTTGTGTTGCCAAGGTTTTCTGCATAAATGCTGCCGCCCGCCTGCAAAATCAGCGGCAATGTGCCGGGGAATACCTTCAGGCCGATCATGCCCGCCGTGGGACAATAAAAGTTCATGTTGCGGCGCTGCAGCTCCGGCAAGATCAGCTTCACTTCGTCCAGGCTGTTTGGCACATCGATGTTCAGCGCCTCCAGAATGTCCGAGCGGTAGAACATCACCCAGAAGTTCACGGTTTCGGGCATCGCGTAGATGCCATCGCCCAGCGTATAGGGCACAAACAGGCCATCCGCAAAGCGCTGCGCCACGAGGCCAAAGTCCTCAAACTGGGTCAAATCATACAGCGCACCGCGAATATTCAGGTAAGACGGCACCACGTATTGCAGGGAGATCACCGCGTCCGGCGCGGTGCCTGCCGCGTTGGCCAGCACCAGCTTGTTGGCGTCCGGCATCAGCGACAGGTCAACAGCAATGCCGGTTTGGGGGGTGAACTGGGTGTCAATCATGTTTTGCAGGATTTCGGCATACTGGCGGCTGCGGCCAATCCACACCTGCAGATGCTCGCCATCCCCGGCGGCAGCGCTGTATTCCTGCGCCTGGAAGGAGTTGAAGAAGCGCTGAATGCTCTGGCCGAGGGCGCTGAAGAAGCCGGGGCGGCCAGGCAGCTGAGCATCCGTTTGATAGAAATAAATCTGGTCGATGCCAAGGCTGTTATCCGCCATATCCTGCAATTGCTGCGCCAGCATGCGCGCGGCGCTGGTCGCGCCGGTGGAAAGCTCGGTCAGGCGGCGGGGCAGATCCTCGGGCTTATCGCCAAGGCGGCGCAGCTGGTCTGCGCACAGCAGAAGATTCGCAAACAACGAGGTCTTGCCCTTGCTGGAGTAAACCTTCATGCTGCTCGCGGTATCCTCGCACTCCTCAGCCCAGGCATACAGCATATCCTGCAGGCCGGGGATGTAGGTGGTGAGGTGATAATCGCGGTATTTATCGGTGGTGATGCCGCCCGTCAGGCGCACGACCTCCAGCGACAGGCCGTTGATACGGCGCAGCAGGCTGTCGATCATTTCGTACACAGGTGTCAATACATCGGCGTTGATGGTGAGGGTCAGGGTGTGCTCGCCCGCCGTCAGGTAGAACGCCTGCGGCACGCCGTCCGCGTCCACCGTCAGCAGTTCATAGCTGTTGTTGTAGTCAAATGCGACACGATTGGCTTTTTCGCTGGGCATTTGCCCATCGATAGCAATATCCACATACACATAGAAATCGGTTTTGCCGCTCTGGTTATAATAGAAACCCAGCTGATACCAGCCCTCTGTTTCGGCGGTGAAGCGGTAGGAAACGCTGTCTCCCGCCGTGCTGAAGGAGCCTCCCTCCAGGTGGTTGATCAAGCGCTTTTCGCTGCTGTACGGGGTCAGCTGCGTATCATACGCGCCGGAGGCGTGGATGCTGGAGGAGTTGCGGCTGTCAATGGCCTCGCCCTCGATCACAATCAGCGCCTTGCCGGAAGTATCGCCGCCCTGATAGGCTGGCAGCAAAGCCGGTGCACGCAGCGCGACGCCGGAAATTTTCGTCGCGCCTTCGTTCACCTGGAACTGCAGCTCGTGGTTGCCCGCCGTCAGCTGATACAGGAAAGGCACGCTGGTGCGCCCTGCGGCGTCCGCCATGCCCACCGTCTGCCACACATCGGCAGCGCGGGTCACCGGCTGCACTTCGTTGCCATAACGGTCGGTCGGGAACACGCCATCGTCCACCCACAGGCTCTTCAGCTTGATGCGGCGCATTTCATAAAACGGAATCTCGTCGTCCAGCCGCACTGTCATTTCGGTAGGCAGCGCACTCTGGGTGGTGTTGCGGTAGGTCAGCCAGATTTCATACAAGCCGTCCGCAGGCACATCAATGGCCACGGCGGCGGTGTCGCCAATCACAAGGTTCAGCTCGGCAGCGAACGCTACCTCCTCCCCTGCGTACACAGGCTGCGTGTACTGCGCGTACACCTTGGTATAGATTGGCTCTGTCAGGCTTTGAAACGCCATCCAGGATTCTTCTTCCGCCCGCACCGGCAGGATGCCAAAGGCAAGCACCAGCACCAGCAAAACTAACAGCCCTTTACGCAACGGTTTCACCCCGAATCTTTATTGTACGGTAGACCTGATCCCCCAAATAGTTGCACCATTCGCGTCCAGCGCGGTAAAGCAGGTCACCCATTCGCCCTGCGCGGCGTCCAGCGCGGTGTGCATGACGCCGGTATAGGTGATGCCCTCCAGCATAAGGGAAAACACCTCATCCGTGTATGTCCATGTGCCTTCATATGCGCCGCTGACAGTACCGTCCGCTTCCAGTGTGCCCACCTGAGACACATGCTCCACGGTGTTGATATCGCGCTCGTGCAGCAGGATTTTGTATACACCCTCCCCTTGCATCAGAGAAGAGCCACTCTCGCCAGCATAGCGCAGCGGCGATACCACAGGCCAGCCCGCTTCGTTAAAATACAGCTGATGCACGCGCACGCTGAACGTCTCGCCCGAGCCTGCAAACCGCGTGTGGAACACCAGGAAATAGCGCCCGGTTTCTGCGTCGTAGATGGCTGAGTTATGCCCGGGCGAGCGGTAGGCCACCGCCAGCTGATTTTTCTCGCCCTTGATGGGAGTAAACTTGTAGCCGCCCATCAGCTTCACGCCATAATCCACATAGTCCGCATCGTTGAAGAACGTGCCCGCCTTGCCGCCGCATTGCAGCATATCGTGGCCTACCGCGTCCTCGTAGGGGCCATCGGGGTTTTTGCTGCGGCACACGCGGATGTTGTAGCCATCATCGGCATTCAGCCCGCCAAAGGAAAGGAATAAATAATAGTATTCAGTCTGTTCATTATATAGGATGTATGGGCCTTCTATGCGGGCGTGATTTTTGCCCAGCAGCTTTTTGCCATACCCCTGCCCGTCCAGCGGGAAGCCGGTGTCCGGGTTCATCTGCAGGATGAAAATGCCGCCGGAGTAGGAGCCATACACCATCCACAGCTTCCCCTCTCCATCAAAGAAGGTGTGCGGATCCACCACATTTGGATAATAGGTGGCGTTATATCCCGCCGCGCCGGATTTGAGGAAGATGCCCAGGTTCTTGTACGGGCCCTCCGGCCTGTCGCTCACCGCCACGCCCAGCGCGGACAGCGGCGACGTGCCAATGCAGGTGCAATAATACATATAATAGCGCCCGTCGTTCAGCTGCTGCACATCCGGTGCCCAGAAGGTGGTGGTCTTGGCGTAGGAGAGTGCTTCCTTCATTTCCACCTGCACGTTTTCTACCAAGGTGCAGCCGCTGCCGGCGTTTGTGGAGATCATCTCCCATTGGATCAGGTTGGTGCTGCGGGCCGCTGCCATGTGGCTGCCAAAGATATAGTAATAGCCATCATCTGCCAGAATGATGGAAGGGTCGTGCACGCTGACGTTTTGAAATTTCGGTATGGGCATGGCCGCCTCCCCCAGCGCGCTGCCAACCAAAATAAAGCACAGTGCCAGGATACAAAGCATTCCTCTTTTGATCACGCGCGCATCTTCCCTTCGTCGTGTTGTTAGGATTTGTACTTAGTGTTCAAGGCTCATTCTTTGCTTTAGATGTATCTAAACCAGTTTGCATCCGTCTTAACTAATTATAATATACACCCATTGTTCGTACATGTCAAGTGCTTTTTGTATGTTTTATTTAGCATATTGTACAGGTTTGTAGCATACTTGTATTGTTTGTTATTCTTTTTCCATGCAAATCCCAGGTTGTTGTTTGCAATGAACCAGCGCAGTTCCTGTTGTGTGTGCACGGCGCATGCACGGCCTTAGCCAGGGGACAGAAAAAACAGGCAGCTGGCCGTGGAATGCTTGCATTCCCAAGGTCAGCTGCCTGTTTTTACGTACACGCACACTGCGCTCAACTATCCAGAACAAATACTAAACCGAGGTGCAGGAGACTGGTCTCCTGCCGGGGGGGTCGGGGGCGAGTAGCCCCCGCGTCCTCCGTCCCCTACTCCATCCCATCCCGGAAAGCGACCGGCGACACGCCCGTGTACTTCTTAAAAATCTTAGAGAAATGCGCCACATCCGCAAAGCCGACCTGCTCCGCCACATCGCGCACCTTGAGGGCGGGATTTTTGAGCAGCTCTTTGGCCTGCTTGACGCGCTGCTCGTTCACAATATCCAGAAAGCTCTTGCCGGTATGGCGGTTGAGCAGCTTGGACAAGTGCCATTGGCTGACAAACACATGATCCGCCACGTCAAGCAGCGAAATATGCTGCGCATAGTTTGCCGCAATGTATTGCAGCGCGGTATTCACCACAAAACCGCCGGAGGATGCCTCTTCCGGCGTTTCGGGCAGTTCCTCGGGCAGATTCTTGAGATTGCCCGTCATGCAGCCGATGGCCTCTTCGATTTCGTCCATGCGGCTGGGCTTGAGTAAATAGCGGCATACGCCCAGCCGGATCGCCTGCTGGGCGTAGTCGAAATCGCGAAACGCGGTCAATACAGCAATCTGCAGGCGCGGGAACTCACTTTTGAGCGCCGCCACCATGCTCAGCCCATCACAATTGGGCATACGGATATCGGTGACAACCATATCGGGTTTTTGATCGCGGATCACCTGCAGACCCTGCAGGCCATCATAGGCTGTGCCCACCACCTGGCAGTCAAACTTGCTCCAGGGCACGGCGCGCTCCAAACCCGTAACGATCATATGCTCGTCATCCACCAGCACAACGCGGTACATTGCACCACCTCAGTGCTAGATTAACCCTTTACGGCACCTGCTGTCAAGCCTTTAATGATATTTTTTTGCAGCAGCATATACACAACCAGCACAGGAATGATGATAATGGTGACGGCGGCGGCCATGAGGCCAAAGTCCGTGCCGTATTGGCTGCTGATTTCGCGCAGGATGGCGCAAACGGGCATCAGCGCCTTGCTGCGCAGCAGCACCATTTGCACGAACAGATCATTGTAGCTCCACAAGAAGGTGAAGATGGCGACAGTAGCAAGTGCAGGCTTACTCATGGGCAGGATGATCTTGGTGAAGATACGGAACACCCCGCAGCCCTCCATAAAGGCAGCCTCCTCCAGCTCATAGGGCAATGCGGACACAAAGCCGATCATAACGGTGCAGGCAAAGGCAAGGTTGCCCGCGGTCTGCACAATGATAACGCCCTGCAAGGTGTCAAACAGGTTCCAGCCTGCCAGCATGCGATACACCGGCACGATGGTAGAAAACGCGGGGAACATCAGCGCCGCCACGATCATGCTGTTGAGGATTTTTCTCCCCTTAAACTTATAGCGCGTCATGGCAAAGGCCAGCATGGTGGACAGCAGCATCACAAACAGCATCACAGAGCCGGAGACGATCAGGCTGTTTTTGTAGCCGCGCAGGATATTGACGTTGTTGTTGGTGAAGGCGTTGGTGTAGTTGGCAAAGGTAGGGGTACGCAGCACTTTCGGCGAATCCATGTCGTACAGTATCTTGCCGTTTGTCTTGTCGTAGGCTTGCAAATCGGCAATGGCCGGGTCCACCTTCTGCTGCATGCCGCTGAACATGCTGCTGAGCGCGGAGTTGGTGATGGTGGAGTTGCCCACGGTGTCTTTTTCAAGCACAGGATTACCATCGGCATCCACCAGCAGCTTATCATACATGTCGCGGCCATATTCGTCCTTCAGTACATCGCGGTGCACAATCTGGCCGTATTTGTCATACCGGTATACCTTGCCAAGCGCCAGCGAAAAGCTGTCGCTGATCACCAGGGAGGATTCCTTGAACGAGTTGTTGATCACCCACACGAAGGGGAAGATGGTGGTTATGGCCCAGATGATCAGCACAAAGTAGATGATGACTTTGCTAAAATGAAAGCGTTTTTCGGTCTTTTGCCGGGTCTCTTTTTTTGTCGTTATCTGCATATGCTTCACCTCAATGCCTGGCTGTTGCGGGACAGCAGCCGGTTGACCACCTGTGCGATCAACACGCCCAGGATGACAATGACGATTGAAATAGCACTGCCATAGTCTACGTTCTGCGCGGTGAATACCTGGTTGTTCATGTAGGTGCCCAGGAAATACGTGCTGCCATTGGGCGCGCCGTTGACCGCGATCACAGAGGGCAGGTCGAACACCTTGATGGCGCCGGTGATGGCCAGCGTGGCGCAGGTGATGAGCACGTCAGAAATCAGCGGCAAAGTGATGTACCACACTTTTTTAAGGCCGGTGGCGCCATCGATGGCGGCGGATTCATATACGTCCTCGGGCACGCCGGCCAGGCCGGTGAGGATGATGATAAAGTAGAAGCCCACATACTGCCAGATCACGGGGATGGCCACCATGGTGAAGGCGCGCTCTTTGCTGAGCCACAGCACCTTGTCATAGCCAAGCTTGGTGAGGATCTGGTTGAGCATGCCGCCGTCATAGTAATAGAACAAATTGAACATCAAGCCGATGGCGGTGGCGGAAATCACGATGGGGAAGAAGTATACCACGCGGAAGAACTGCTGGCCTTTCTTGATGTTATCCACCAGCAGTGCCAGCAGCAGTGCCAGCCCCACCTGGAAAATCAGCGTCAGGCCCATGATCTTGAGGGTGTTTGTCAGCGCGGTAGATGCGCGGGCATCCTTGGTGAAGAAATCAACGTAGTTCTT
>JAVBRU010000083.1:0-4086 GCA_031547595.1 Eubacteriales bacterium | reverse complement strand
TGCCGTTTTTTATCCAGCAAGGCGGCCCGGGTCAGCTCTTTGGCGGTATAACCCGGCAACCGCGTAGGCAGCCCACAGGACTCCAGTGCGCTTTTGATTTCCGAGTAGGCAACATCCGCCGCTCCCGCCGCTATCAGTAGGCCCAGCCCCACGCTTTGCCCGTGGGAATACTGATAGCCGGAGCATACCTCAATGGCGTGGCCAAAGGTGTGCCCCAGGTTCAACAGCTGCCGCATGCCACCGTCGCGTTCATCCGCAGCCACCACATCGCGTTTATAGGCGACGCAGCGCGCAACAATATCTTCCAAATCGCATATATAATCGCCCGTAGCCATCTGCTCAAACAGCGCGCGGTCAAACAGAACGCCGTATTTGATGATATCTGCCGCGCCATCGCGAAGCAGCGCTGCGGGCAGATTGCTTAGTACCGTTGTATCGATCATCACCAGCGCGGGCTGATGGAACGCGCCGATCAGGTTTTTACCCTCGGGCAAATCCACGGCGGTTTTGCCGCCCACGGCCGCATCCACCGCCGCCAGCAGGGTGGTGGGCAGCTGCACATAGCGGATGCCCCGCATGTAGAGCGCTGCTGCCAGGCCGGCCACATCGCCTGTGGAGCCGCCGCCAAGGGCGATCACGATATCGCTGCGGGTCAGCCCTTTTTGCGCCATAAACGAAAGAACGCCCAGCAAAACAGCGGGCGTTTTGGCGGCTTCCCCTGCCGGGACGGGACAAGGGTACACCTCAAAGCCCGCGGCTTCGAATGATTGCTGCACGGCGTCGCCATACATTGGCAGCACCCGCTCGTCTGCCACCAGCACGGCATGGCAGGGCGGCAGCACCCGGCATGTCAAAGCACCGCACCGGGAGAACAACTCGTCATCCATCAGCACGTCGTATGGGGAAGCGGTGGGCACGTGTATGGTACGCATATCAATCCCTCACAGCATGGGGCAGCACCGCGAACACGGCACGGGCGACATCGGCAAACATTTCGGGGCTCAGCGCTTGCGCACCGTCGGACAGCGCGTGCGCGGGGTCGTTATGCACCTCGATCATCAGTCCGTCCGCCCCGGCCACTGCTGCGGCCAGCGCCATCGGCTTGATCAGGCTGGCATGGCCCAGCGCATGGCTGGGGTCTACGATGATGGGTAGGTGCGTCATCTGCCGAAGCAGCGGCACGGCGGACAAATCCAGCGTATTGCGCGCGGCGGTTTCAAAGGTGCGGATGCCGCGCTCGCACAGGATCACATGCGGGTTGCCCTCGGCCAATATGTATTCGGCGCTCAGTAGTAATTCCTGCAGGGTACTGGCCAGGCCGCGCTTGAGAAGCACTGGCTTTTTGGCCATGCCAAGCGCGCGGAGCAGCTCGAAATTCTGCATATTGCGCGCGCCCACCTGCAGCACATCCACGTTTTCAAACAGCGGCAGCTGCTCCTCGTTCGTGATCTCGCTCACCACGGCCATGCCGGTTTCGCGCTTGGCGTTCAGCAAAAACTCCACGCCCTGCGCGTGCAGGCCCTGGAAGGTATAGGGCGATGTGCGTGCCTTGAACGCGCCGCCGCGCAGCACCTTCGCGCCCGCAGCCTTCACGGCGTTTGCAATATCTATAATTTGCTCGGGCGCTTCCACGGCGCAGGGCCCCGCAATCAGCTGAAAATGTCCGCCGCCAAGCTGTACACCCGCGAAGGAAATAACCGTGTCTTCGGGATGCCGCGCACGGCTGTAGAGAGGGGGATCATACAGGGTCATCAGCAATCTTTCTCCTTATACTATGCAAACAGGGTGTGGATCAACAGCATATAGCAGATTGTGCCGCCGGCCACGCTCAGCATGGTGTTGCGCTTCCACAGGTGCAATACCACCACCACCAGCCCGGCAAGCGCCTGGGGCGCAAACCCCGGCAGCGCACTGAGCGTGGTGCCTTTGTAGCAATAGATCACCAGCGTTGCAATCATGGCGGGGGGCAACACATTGCCCAGGTACTGCACAAGGGGCGGTGTTTGCTTGCCCCGGCCAAACAGCAAAAAGGGCGCAGCACGGGTGAGCAGCGTGCACGCGGCAGCCACCAGCACCACGATAAATGCGTATCCGTCCTTGGTCATACTGCCGCCTCGCTTTCCGCCGCCTGCTTTTGCAACACGGGTTTCATCAGGAGTAATACCAATACAGTGACCAGCAGCGCGGGCAGCAGGAAGTTGTCCATCCCAAACACCACCAGCGATACCGCCGATATGCCAAGGCCTATTAGCGCGGGCAGATGATTTTTATAGGTTTTCCACTGATCCATAAAAATCACCAGGAAAAGCGCGGTCATCGAAAACTCGATCCCCGCGGTGTCAAAGGGCAATATTTGCCCAATCAGCGCGCCCAGCACACTGCCCAGCACCCAGTAACATTGGTTGAACAGCGCAATGCAAAAGTTGGCGTCCTTGCGGTTGACACCCTTTGGATATTTGCAATTGCACAGCACGGAATAAGTTTCGTCTGTGAGGGAGAATATCATATAGTAGTATTTCTTGCCCATCTTTTTGAAGGCGCTTAGAAAGCTCAGCCCGTAAAACACGTGCCGGAAGTTGACCAGCAGCGTCATCAGCGCCACGGTGGGCAGTGCCGTGCCGGCAGCCAGGAAGCTGACCAGCACAAACTGCATGGAGCCAGCATACACCAGCGTGCTGATCAGCAGCGCCCATTGCCAGGTGTAGCCTGCCTGGTTCAGCATGATACCAAAGGCAATGCCCATAAACACATAGCCAAACAGTATGGGCAGGGATTTTTTGAAGGCAAACAATAACGTTTTCTTTTGCAAAGCGCCACTTCCTCTCCTGTACCGGGGAACTTGATGATTTTACCACGGATTTGGACAAACAGCAAGGCGTTTGACATCATTCTGCCATGTTTGTATCCTTGACGAAAAGAGCATAATATGGTATATTCTCTTGTGATGAGGGAGTAATCGGCGCGCAAGCGTAATGAAGTCAACACCTCGGAAGGCAACTTCCTGACTTTATTGTAAATGATGAGACTTATCTGTCCAAGAGACAGGTAGGTCTTTTTATTTTTCCAGGCAGATTAGAGGAGGGTTTATCTTGAAAGCGTACCTGGGTACAACGGAGCAAATCCTGCAGGAGCAGGCAACCACATCGGCTGGATTGACAAGCAACGAGGCGCAGCAGCGCCTTGAAAAGCACGGCAGGAACAAACTGGAGGAAGGCAAAAAAGTCACTTTGCTCCAGCGTTTTATGCAGCAGCTGGCCGATCCCATGATCATTATTCTGATCGTGGCTGCCGCCATTTCCGGCGTTACGGCCGTGTATGCCAAGGAATCCTTTGCCGATGTGATCATCATCCTGGCGGTGGTCATTATCAACGCGGTGCTGGGCGTGGTGCAGGAGAGCAAGGCCGAAAAAGCCATCGCTGCCCTGCAAGAGATTGCCGCCGCCACCTCCAAGGTGCTGCGGGATGGCCATCAGACGCAGCTGCGTAGCGAGGAACTGGTGCCGGGTGACATCATCGTGCTGGAGGCGGGAGACGCCGTGCCTGCCGATGCGCGCATCATCGAATGCGCCAGCATGAAGGTGGAGGAGGCCGCGCTGACGGGTGAGTCTGTGCCTGTCAACAAGCTGACTGACGCCCTTGTGATGGAAAACGGCAAGGATGTGCCGCTGGGCGACCGTAAAAACATGGTGTACATGGGCAGCACCGTTGTGTATGGCCGCGGCGCGGCGGTGGTGACCGATACCGGCATGGGCACCGAAATGGGCAAGATTGCCCACGCCCTCACCATTGCGGTGGACGGCGAAACGCCCCTGCAAAAGAAGTTAAACCAGCTGAGCAAGGTGCTAAGCTTCCTGGTGATCGGCATTTGTGCCGTGATCTTTGGCATCGACCTGATCCGCATGGCACCCAACATCACCGGCGCTGGCATGCTGGACACCTTCATGGTGGCGGTCAGCCTGGCTGTGGCCGCGATTCCCGAGGGCCTGGCCGCTGTTGTAACCATCGTATTGTCCATTGGCGTCACCAACATGAGCAAGCGTAACGCCGTCATCCGAAAGTTGACTGCAGTAGAAACGCTGGGCTGCG
>JAVBRU010000020.1:0-3296 GCA_031547595.1 Eubacteriales bacterium | reverse complement strand
TTACCACCAAACTGAAGCTGCCGCAGGACGTAACTGCTGCGCCCTACACCTCCCGCTCCAACGTCCCGCTCAAGCTCTATACCTCCGAATATGAGCTGACCTATCATGGCAACGAGCTGTTTGTGCTTAAATCCGCCATCGATATGCATGGCGATATCGCTGTCACCACCAAGGAAGCGCAATTGCGCCTGCTGCCCGATACCCGCCCCTTCCTGTTTGGCACCAACAACACAGGGCAGGACTTGTGGGCACGTGTGTGGTCGGGCACGCGCACATCGCTGCTGCTGGGTGTGATGGTGGCGCTGATTCAGGCATTCATCGGCATCACCATCGGCGTCATCTGGGGCTATGTGCGTAAGGTGGATCGCCTGATGACGGAAATCTATAACGTGATCGACAATATCCCCACCACCATCGTGCTGATATTGATCTCCTATATCCTTCGCCCCGGCGTGAGCACGCTGATATTCGCGATGAGCATCACGGGCTGGGTGGGCATGGCGCGATTTGTACGCAACCAGATCGTGATCATCCGCGACCGCGATTACAACCTCGCCTCCCGGTGCCTTGGCACCAGCACTTTCCGCATCATCACGCGCAACCTCTTGCCCTATCTGGTATCGGTGATCATGCTGCGCATGGCGCTGTCTGTGCCCGGTGCGATTGGCAGCGAGGTGTTCATCACCTATATTGGCCTTGGCTTGCCGGTGAGCATTCCGTCGCTTGGCAACCTCATCAACGAGGGACGTAAGCTCCTCGCCACCTCGCAGAGCTATCAATTGATTTTCCCCACGCTGGTGCTGTCGGTCATCACCATATCGTTCTACATCATCGGCAACTCGTTCGCCGATGCGGCAGACCCGAAAAATCATTTATAAGGGAGGATGCGCATGTTGGAATCGCCTGTGTTATCTGTTCAAAACCTGCATGTCAAGTTCTCCCTCCGGGGCAAGACCTTGCATGCCATCCGCGATGTATCGCTGGATTTGTACCCCGGCGAAACCCTGGCCGTGGTGGGGGAGAGCGGCTCTGGCAAGTCCGTGCTCACCAAGACATTCATGGGACTACTTGATGCCAATGGCTCCATCGACGGCGGCAGTATCCTCTATCAGGGGCATGATCTGGCCGCATATAAGACCGAGAAAGAATGGCTGACCATCCGCGGCAAAGAAATCGCCATGGTGCTGCAGGATCCGATGACCAGCCTCAACCCGCTCAAGACCATCGGCGCGCAGATCGAGGAAGCGCTGGCGCTGCACCAGGGCCTCACCGGCGCGGCGGCGCATCAGCGCCTGATCGAAACGCTGGTGGATGTGGGTATCACAGAGCCGGAGCGCCGCGCCAAGCAGTACCCGCACGAGTTTTCCGGCGGTATGCGCCAGCGCGTGGTCATTGCTATTGCCATCGCCTGCAAGCCCAAGATTTTGATTTGTGACGAGCCTACCACCGCGCTGGATGTGACCATTCAGGCGCAGATATTGCACCTGATCCAGGAGCTGGTGCGCAAATACAACCTCACCACCGTCTACATCACGCATGATCTTGGCGTGGTGGCCAACGTGGCCGACCGCGTGGCGGTGATGTACGCCGGGGATATTGTGGAGATTGGCACCTGCAAAGAGGTGTTCTATGCCCCCTGCCATCCCTACACCTGGGCGCTGTTGTCCTCGCTGCCGCAGCTTGGTGTCAAGGGGGAAGAGCTGTTTTCCATCCAGGGCACCCCGCCTAATCTGTTTATGGACATCAAGGGTGACGCCTTTGCGCCGCGCAACCCCCATGCTTTGAAAATCGATTTTGAGCAGCGGCCGCCGTTTTTTGACGTATCGCCCACCCACAAGGCGCGTACCTGGCTGCTCGACCCGCGTTCCCCCAAAATGTCGCCGCCGGAATGCTTGCAACGGCTGAAGAGAGCGGGGGAAGAAAAATGAGCGAGAACACTTTGTTGTCCGTGCGGGATTTGCAGGTGGCCTTTGGCAGCCGCCGCAAGAAGTTTGTGGCTGTACGGGGCGTCAGCTTTGATATCGCGCAGGGCGAAACCTTTGGATTGGTGGGGGAGAGCGGCTCCGGCAAGACCACCATTGGCCGCGCCATCATTCGCATTCACGAAACCGCAGCAGGCGATGTGATTTTTAACGGGCGGAAGATTAACGGACGCATCGATAAAGCGCTGGATCAGTCCGTCACCCGGGATATTCAGATGATTTTTCAGGACCCGATGGCATCCCTCAACGAGCGCGCCAAGGTGGATTATATCGTGGGCGAGGGCTTGTATAACACCGAAAAACACCTCACGGCGGCGCAGCATAAGGAGCGCGTAGAAAATGCGCTGTCTGATGTGGGGCTGCTGCCGGAGTTCGCCAGCCGTTTCCCGCACGAGTTTTCCGGCGGACAGCGCCAGCGTATTGGCATCGCCCGGGCGCTGATTATGCAGCCCAAATTCATCATTGCGGACGAACCGATTTCTGCGCTCGATGTGTCCATCCGCGCCCAGGTGCTCAACCTTCTGGCCGATCTGCAAAAAAAGCGCGGCCTGACCTATCTGTTTATATCGCATGATCTGTCCGTGATGCGCTTTATTTGCGACCGGATAGCCGTGATTCATAAGGGCTTGCTGGTGGAGCTGGCGCCGACTGAGCTTCTGTTTGCACATCCCTTGCACCCTTACACCCGCGCTCTGCTCTCTGCCGTTCCGGAGCCCTCGCCCGATTTGCGCAGGCAGGAGCGCCCGCCGCTGTATGATGAGAGCGTGCATGATTATACAAAGGATGCGCCGGCATGGACGGAAATTGAGCCGGGACATTTTGTGCGTGCCAATCAAAAAGAGCTGCTGGATTACAAAGCGATCATTGAGGATTGAACATGATTTCATACGAACAGGCCACTGCCCGCGCGTGGGTGGAAGTGGACGAAGACGCGTTATTGAGCAATTATCATGAGGCAAAAAGCCTGTGCGCCCCGGCTACGGCGTTTGTTGCGGTACTCAAGGCCAACGCCTACGGCGCGGGCATTTCGCGCACGGCGCAGGTTTTGTTTGATGCGGGCGTGCGTCACTTTGCCGTGGCCTGCGCTACCGAGGCTTTGCAGGTGCGAAAGGTTTTGCCCGATGTATTTTTGCTGGTGATGGGCATGACCACAGCCGCTTATGCGGACGCGATGATTGCAATGGACGTGCGCCAGACAGTGGGCACCGCGGGGGAAGCGCAGCTGATTTCGGATGCGGCGGCGCGGCTTCAAAAGCTGGCGAATGTTCATTTCAAGCTGGATACCGGGCTGCACCGCCTGGGCTTTGATGATGC
>JAVBRU010000122.1:0-18152 GCA_031547595.1 Eubacteriales bacterium | reverse complement strand
TGCCTTCCATCCGCGACGATTACACCTACTGCGAGCCCAAGCTTGGCGAGCGTGCCAGCCACGGCTGCATCCGCGTGCAACGCAAGCGCACCCCGGAGGGCATCAATATGGCATGGCTGTGGAACAAGCGCATGCTGAACGCGCCGCTGTGGGTGTGGGAAGACGTGAAAGACCGCAGTATAGCAATGCCCAGCGATGATACCGCCGTTTATTACAATCCTGTCAATGGCGCGAACTATCACAAGGCAGCCAACTGCTATGGCGTGCGCGAGGAATACTTGCCGCTGACCGAAATCACCTACGGCCAGCTGAAAGACAGCTACAAAACCCTGACCCCCTGTGTGTGGTGCAACCCGCCCGAACGCCCGGAGCAAATTGCAAGCATCAACCAGTACTATGCGCAGAAGGCGGACAATATGGCGGCCTCCCCCACGGAACCCTCAGATGATCTGCAACTCTATTACAACAAACAGGGCGGCAGCTATTACCACCTTGACAGCCGCTGCTCCAGCATCAACGAAAAATATTTCCCGCTTTCTTCTTTCACTTATGGAGAAGTGAATGATATGAGCTACAAGAACCTGTCACCCTGCAAGTCTTGCAACCCGCCTGCCAGGTAGTATTGCTCACAAAAAAGCCGATTGCTGGAAGCAATCGGCTTTTGCGGCAAATGGAGGCGCCATCCAGATTCGAACTGGAGAATAAAGATTTTGCAGACCTTCGCCTTACCACTTGGCTATGGCGCCTTAAAAAAATGGAGCGGTAGACGAGGCTCGGACTCGCGACCTCCACCTTGGCAAGGTGGCGCTCTACCAACTGAGCTACTACCGCAGGGGAAATGGTGCCTTGGGGTGGAATCGAACCGCCGACACATAGATTTTCAGTCTATTGCTCTACCGACTGAGCTACCAAGGCAAGAAATATGGCGACCCGGAAGGGGCTCGAACCCTCGACCTCCAGCGTGACAGGCTGGCATTCTAACCAACTGAACTACCGGGCCATGATTGTGGTGGGAACAACAGGGCTCGAACCTGTGACCCTCTGCTTGTAAGGCAGATGCTCTCCCAGCTGAGCTATGCTCCCTTATCCGTGTGCTGCTTTCGCGGGCACGTGTTATATAATACGATAAATCCAGGCAGTTGTCAAGCGGTAATTTGACAATTTGTTGGCCTTTTTTGATTTTTCCGTATGTTAAGTTTTTTTGTCGGTTTTTAGCGCCTTCCGACGCAGCATTACAGCACCATCCCATTATACTCAGCAATCAATATACAAGATTAAAGCCGAGGTGCAGGAGATGAAATCTCCTGCCGGGGGTCTGGGGCGAGGAGCCCCAGCGTTCCCTCGTCCCCCCTGTCCCCCGCCCTCCCCTACTCGCGTTGCGCGGCGGTTTCGGCGTCTTCGCTGACGACGCGGTACATCTCGGTAGCGTTCTCTTTGCGCACCACTTCCTGGATGCTGGTAACTTCGTATTTGCCCAGGCGGTTGCCAAAGCGAATTTCCATCACATCGCCCAGCTTGACCTCAGCGCCCGCCTTGGCCACCTTGCCGTTGATGGATACGCGCCCACCGTCACAGGCCTCCTTGGCCACGGTGCGGCGCTTGATGATGCGCGAAACCTTCAGGTATTTATCCAATCGCATTTTACTGTACCTCCATAAAAAATCCGCCCGACGTACCATGACGCGAGCGGAATTGCATAAAAAACTTATGCGTTGATGCCGTCCTTGAGCGCCTTGCCGGCTTTGAAGGTGGCGTTCTTGCTGGCGGCGATTTCGATTTCCTCGCCAGTGCGGGGGTTACGGGCAGTGCGGGCGGGACGATCCTTGGATTCAAAGGAACCGAAGCCCACGATCTGCACTTTATCGCCAGCCTTGAGCGCGTCGCTCACGACATCGATAAAAGCGGCAAGCGCCTTCTCGGCGTCTTTTTTGGTCAGATCGGATTTCTGCGCAATAGCTGCGATCAACTCGGATTTGTTCATGGTTTAACCCTCCTAAAGTTTGAGAATGACAAGCCGAAAGCCTTGTGGTTTCAGCGTTGTTTGCTACTTTCCCAGTATACATCCATTTCAGATAATGTCAAGTCCCCTATCGATTTTCCTGCCTGAATTATTGCGTTTTCCATCAAAATAAACCGGGAAATGAACTTTTCCGTGGCCTGCATGAGCGCAGTTTCGCTCTCCACCCCGGAAAGACGCGCCACATTGACGCAGGCGAAGAAAAGATCGCCAATCTCCTCGGCAGGGTCTTGGTGGGCGTCAAGCTCCGCCAAGACCTCTTCGGCCTCCTCGTGCACCTTCCTCAGGGCATCGCGCGGGTCGTCCCAGTCAAAGCCCACCTGTTTGGCCTTGGATTGCACCTTGCCCGCACGCATCAGCGGCGGCAAGCCCTTGGACACGCCCAGCAGCACATCGCCCTGGGTGGTAAAGCCGCGCTCCTCGCGCTTGATCTTCTCCCAGTTGGTCAGCACATCCTCCGCTGTCTTGCACTCGTCCGCGCCAAAGATGTGGCGGTGGCGGCTGATCATCTTTTTGCAGATGGCGGTGGTGATGTCCGATAGCTCAAAGGTGCCATACTGTGCGCCGATGCTTGCCTGGAACACCACCTGCAGCAGCACATCGCCCAGCTCGTCCGCCACATGCTCCCAATCTTCTTCGTCAATGGCGGCGGCGGTCTCGTAGGCTTCTTCGATGAGGTATTTGCGAAGGCTTTGATGGGTCTGCTCCAAATCCCAGGGACAGCCGTTCTCGCCCCGCAGGATGGCCATGACCTCCACCAGATCCTGCATATCAAAGCGGCTGCGCTGCATGAGCGCCTGGCGCGGGATGAGCACTGCGCAGGTGTGGTCATACGCCTTCTGGCGGTCCATTTCCTCCAGGAGAATACGCACATAGCTGCGTTTTGCGGCCTTTGCAGGCGGGAAGAACAGCACTTCCTGCGCACCGTCGTACCAGCCGAGCAGCTTCAGCTTGCACTCCCCTGCCAGGATGCGGGAATCAAGCTCTGTAACAAGCAGGGGCAGCTGTGCGTCATGCACGCGCAGGGAGGACGCGTCCGCGATCGTCAGGGGCTGCGCCTGCGGCGCGGCGGCCAGGAAAGGGGCTGACAAGGGCATGCCTGCAACCACCGCCACCGGCGCTAACGCGCGCAGAGCGTGCACCGTTTCGTCCGTGGACGCATCCAATACGGCATAGCAGACAGGCGCGTTTTGCGCGCGTTTTTGCACTTCCCGCGCGGCGGCTATATTGAATGCGTCAAAGTCCTCCGCTGCGTTATGGAAAGCATCCAGCGTATCAAAGGATAACCCAATTTGCGCAAGATATGCGACAGCATCGCACTGGGACGTGCGTAGCAGCAGGTTTTCTGCGCTTTTGAGCGCCTCCAGCGCGCCCAGGGTGATGTATTCACGCGGGCCGGGGCCAAGGCTCACAACGGTGATTTCGTTCATTTTTTCCTCCTGAATCGCGCGGGCAAATCCTCCGGCAAAATGGCGCCGAGCTTCCACGCCGCAAAAAAGTATACCACGATACCGGCAACAAGGCCAATGGCCACCGGCAGTGCGCGATTGACCATGCCCGTCTTTTGAAGCCAGGCCGAGCCAAAGCCAAAATGCCATATACCATATACCACCGCGCCCATCACGGCCGTGGCGGCGGCAGGGCGCAGCACCACGCCCGCCCAGTCGAAGCGATAGCCTGTATGCTTACATACATAATAGATGTTGGGGATCATGCTGACAGTGTAGCACAGCAGCGACGCATAGGGCGCGCCCTGGATGTTGATGCCCGGCACCCGCACCAGCGTATAGTTGAGCGCAATTTTACACAGAACGCCTGCGGCCAGGGTGTACATGGGGATGCGCTGCTTGCCAATGCCCTGCAGGATGCCGCTGGTGGCCTGCACCAATGTGAACAGCACGATGGTGAGGCTGCTGATATTGAGCAAGCTGGCCGCCAAATCGAGCTGCGCCGCAGTGTAGCTGCCGCTAAAGAGCAGATACAAAATGGGCTTGGCCAAAATGCACATGCCAATGGAGCAGGGAAAGCCTATCACCGCCGAAAGCCGCAGCCCCGCGCCGCTCTCCCGCGCCACATACTCTTTATCACCCCGCGCCATACCGGCAGCCACAGAGGGCACCAGATTGGTGCTCATGGCCATGGCAATGGCAGTGGGCACGTTGATGAGGGTCAGCACCATGGTGGAATACAGGCCAAAGCGAATGCGTGCCTCGGTATCGCCCATGCCGATGCCCGTCATGATGCGCACCAGCATGGCGCTGTCTATAAAGCCCGCGAGCGGCACGATGCACGCGCCAAGCGTGATGGGGATGGCGATATACACAAGCCGCTTGGCAATAAATTTACCGTCCAGCGCGGGCTGCGCGGACAGCTGCGGCAGCTTGTCCACTTCCTTGCGTACCAGCGCGTGCCGGATCATCATATACCCCAGCGCCACGGCTTCGGCAATGGAGGTGCCCAGCATCGCCCCTGCCGCGCCCATGGCCACGCCGCCCTGCGCCATGCCAATGCCGGCCAGCGGCAGCGCCACGGCCACCTTGCCCACCTGCTCGATCAGCTGGGAAACCGCAGTGGGCGTCATATGCCGCCGCCCCTGCATGAAGCCGCGGTACGCACTCATCACGCACACCAGAAACACGCTGGGGGCAATCGCGATATAGCCTAATCTCGCGTCCGGCGTGCCCACCCAGCCCGCCAGCTGCCCGCTGATGAGCACCAGCACAGCCGTCAGCACAAGGCCCATGATGCCCAGCAAAACCAGCGCCACACGGAAGATGCGCTTTGCGTTTTGCGGGTCCTCCTGGGTCAAATAATGCGACACCATGCGGGATATAGCCACGGGGATACCGGCTGACGAGATGGTGAGCAGCAGGTTATACGCCGAAAAAACCTGCGAATAGATGGCGCTGCCCTCACCGCCGATCAGATTGGCCAGCGGAATGCGGTATAACACGCCCACGATCTTGCAGATCAGCCCGGCAATGCCCAGCACCGATATGCCGCCGACCAGGGATTTATTTTTTTGCGTCATACAAAGCTCCTGCATAAGAATAAAGCGGTGGGAAGCGCCTGTCACGGCGGCTTCCCACATGCTTTTTGTCCATTATTCCTGTTCGGGGGCAGGGTTAGTCATTTCTTCGGCATTTTCGGTTTCTTCTGTTGCTTCTTCCGATTCTTCGGTGATTTCTTCTTCCGGCTCCTCGGCCTCGGCGCGCGCCACCGCCACAATGCGGCTGCCCTCGCCCACGCGCATCAGGCGCACGCCCTGGGTGGCACGGCCGCACATGCGGATATCGCTGACAGGGGTGCGGATGATGGTGCCGTCGTCGGTGATCAGCAAAATATCTTCCTCCGGCAATACCAGCAGCTGCGCCGCTAAGCTGCCCGTTTTTTCTGTGAGCGTCATAGCAATGATGCCCTTGCCGTTGCGGCCCTGCTCCCGGTACTGGTCGGGATCGGTGCGCTTGCCATAGCCATTTTCGGTGATGGTGAGCACCTGCGTGCCATCCTCCACCGGGCACATGTCAATCACTTCGTCGCCCTCGTCCAGGCGGATGCTGCGCACACCCTGGCTGGCGCGGCCCATGCTGCGCACATGCTTTTCGTTGAAGCGGATGGCTTTGCCAAGGCGCGTGCCCAGCATGATTTCGTGAGTACCCTGGGTCAATTCCACACGCACCAGCTCGTCGCCGTCACGAAGCACAATGGCGATCAGGCCGCTCTTTCGCAGGTTGGCAAACTCGTCGAGCGCGGTTTTCTTGATCAGACCGTCCCGGGTGGCCATCATCAGGAAGTAGCCCTCCGCTTCGCGCGGCATGGGCACCATGCTGGTCACCTTCTCGCCGGTAGACAGCTGCAAAAGGTTGATGATCGCCGTACCGCGCGCCATGCGACCGGCTTCTGGAATCTGGAAGCAGGTGAGCGTATACACACGCCCCATGTTGGTGAAGAACATGATGTCGTCGTGGGTATTGACCACGCGGATTTGCTCCGCGTAGTCTTCCTCGCGTGTAGTCATGGCCATCACGCCCTTGCCGCCACGGTTCTGCGCGCGGTAGGTGGATTTGGGCAGGCGCTTCACATAGCCAAAGTGCGTCAGCGTCACCACCATATCGTCCACGGCGATGAGGTCGGCAATGTCGATCTCGCCATCGATGAGGGACAGCTCCGTGCGGCGCGGGTCCGCAAAGCGGCGCTTGATTTCCAGCATTTCGTCCTTGATCACGCCCAGCAGCAGCGTTTGATCTGCCAAGAGGGAGCGAAGGTACGCGATGGTGCGCTCAAGCTCCTGATATTCTTCCATCAGCTTGTCGCGCTCCAGACCCGTCAGGCGCGCCAGACGCATGTCCAGGATGGCCTGCGCCTGTTTATCGGAGAACTCAAAGGTGTCCATCAAGGTGGCCTTGGCCGTGGCGGTATCCTTGCTGCCGCGGATGATGCGCACAATCTCGTCAATATGATCAAGCGCCTTGAGCAAGCCTTCCAAAATATGCGATCTGGCCAGCGATTTGTCCAAATCATACTGTGTGCGGCGGGTGACCACATCCACCTGGTGGCGGATATAGTGGTACAGCATTTCCTTGAGGGACAGCACCTTCGGCTCGCCATCCACCAGCGCCAGATTGATCACGCCAAAGGTTTCCTGCATCTGGGTGTGCTTATACAGGTAGTTGAGCACCACCTGCGGCTGCACATCGCGCTTCAGCTCGATCACAATGCGCATGCCGTTGCGGTCGGACTCATCACGGATGTCGCTGATGCCCTCCAGGCGCTTTTCGTGCACCAGTTCGGCAATCTTCTCCACTAGCTTGGCCTTGTTGACCATGTAGGGGATTTCGGTGGCCACAATGCGGTCGCGGCCATTGGGCATGGCTTCAATTTCCGTTTTGGCACGGGTGATGACACGGCCGCGGCCGGTATGGTAGGCTTCACGGATGCCGGTGCGCCCAAGGATGACGCCGCCAGTGGGGAAATCGGGGCCCTTTATATGCTCCATCAGATCATCCAGCGTGGCATCGGGGTTGTCAATCAGGCAAATCGCGCCGTCAATCACTTCGCCCAGGTTGTGCGGCGGGATGTTGGTGGCCATGCCCACCGCGATGCCGCTGGAGCCGTTGACCAAGAGGTTCGGGTACCGGCTGGGCAAGACGGTCGGCTGCATCAGGGTTTCGTCGAAGTTGGGCATAAAATCAACGGTGTCTTTTTCGATGTCGGCCATCAAAAAGTTGCTGATTTTGCTGAGGCGCGCCTCGGTATAACGCATGGCGGCCGCACCGTCCCCGTCTACCGAGCCAAAGTTGCCCTGCCCCTCCACCAGCAGATAGCGGGTCGAAAAATCCTGCGCCAGACGCACCATGGCATCATACACCGACGAATCGCCGTGCGGGTGAAACTTACCCAGCACGTCGCCCACGATGCGGGCGGACTTGCGGAACGGCTTGTCCGGGGTCATCCCCAGCTCGTTCATGTCGAACAAAATGCGGCGGTGCACGGGCTTGAGGCCGTCGCGCACATCAGGCAGCGCGCGGTTGATGATCACCGCCATCGCATACGCCATGAAGGATTGTTTTAGCTCCTGCTCTATGTCTCTTGGGAGCAGCTGGTCTTTAATATCGCTCATACTCGCTCCTCCTCTTTACACGTCAAGGTCTGTGACCATCTTGGCGTTCTGCTCGATAAATTCACGGCGAGGCTCCACCTTATCGCCCATCAGCAAAGTGATCGCTTCGTCCGCGCCCATCGCGTCCGCCAAAGTGACCTGCAGCATGGTGCGGGTTTCGGGGTTCATGGTGGTGGACCAGAGCTGCTCGCTGCTCATCTCGCCAAGGCCTTTGTAGCGCTGAATTTCCGGCTTGCTGTCGCGCCCCAGCTTATCCAGCAGCGCCTGCAGCTGCTCGTCGGTGTACACATAATGCTCCTGCTTGCCCTTGGTCACCTTATAGAGCGGCGGCATAGCGATGTATACGTAGCCGTGCTCGATCAGCGGACGCATATAGCGGTAGAAGAAGGTGAGCATCAGGATGCGGATGTGGCTTCCGTCTACGTCGGCGTCAGTCATGCACACAATGCGGTGGTAACGCAGCTTTTCTTCGTTGAACTCCTGCCCCACACCGCAGCCAAAGGCTGTGATCATGTTCTTGATTTCGGCATTCATCAGGATTTTGTCAAGCCGTGTTTTCTCTACGTTCAGGATTTTTCCGCGCAGCGGCAAAATAGCCTGGTAGTGACGGTCGCGCCCCGTCTTGGCGCTGCCGCCTGCGCTGTCGCCCTCAACGATAAAGATTTCGCACTTGGCAGGGTCGCGCTCGCTGCAATCGGCCAGCTTGCCGGGCAGGGATGCGCTTTCCAGCACGGTCTTACGGCGGGTCAAATCCCTCGCCTTGCGGGCGGCTTCGCGCGCACGCGCCGCGCCGAGGCACCGATCCAAAATAGCGCGCGCCACAGAGGGATTCTCCTCCAGGAAGGTAGTCAAGCCGTCATTCACCAGGCTGTCCACAATGCCGCGCACTTCGCTGTTGCCCAGCTTTGATTTGGTCTGCCCTTCAAACTGCGGCTCAGGCATCTTGACGCTGACAATCGCAGCCAGCGATTCGCGCACGTCCTCGCCCTTCAGGTTGGCATCGGCGTCCTTCAAAATCTTGTACCTGCGGCCATAATCGTTGATGGCGCGGGTGAGGGCGCTGGAAAAGCCCATCAGATGCGTGCCGCCCTCGGGGGTGTGGATGTTGTTGGCAAAGGCATAAATATTCTCGGAATAGGTGTCGTTATACTGCATGGACACTTCCACCGACACGCCGTTTTTGATGCCCTCGATATAAATCGGCTCCGGGAAAAGCACTTCTTTATTTTTATTGAGGTACTTTACAAACTCGCTGATGCCGCCCTCGTAGTGGAACACGCGCTCAATCAGCTCATCCTCGCGCTCGTCCCGCAGCACAATTTTGATGCCCTTATTGAGGAAGGCCATCTCGCGCATACGCACCTTCAATACGTCAAAGCCGAAGGTGACGCCCACGTCAAAAATACCGTCTGCGTTTTCATCGCTGCGCACGTCCGGCCAGAAGCGCACCGTGGTGCCCGTCACCTCGGTCTCGCCAATCACGCGAAGGTCATACTCGATCTTGCCGCGGTTATATTCTTGCTCGTACACTTTGCCGTCCTGGCGCACTTCCACGCGCAGGTGCCGGGAGAGCGCGTTCACAACCGACGCGCCCACGCCATGCAGGCCGCCGGACACCTTATAGCCCTGGCCGCCAAACTTGCCGCCCGCGTGCAAGATAGTGAGGCATACTTCCACGGCGGGACGCCCCATCTTGGGGTGAATGCCCACCGGAAAGCCGCGCCCGTTGTCCAATACAGACAGCGAGCCGTCTTTTTCGATGGTCACATAAATTTCGGTGCAAAAGCCCGCCAAGGCTTCGTCAATGGCGTTGTCCACAATTTCGTATACGCAGTGATGCAAGCCGCGGGCATCGGTGGAGCCGATGTACATGCCCGGGCGCTTGCGCACGGCCTCAAGCCCCTCCAATACCTGGATTTGCGTCTCGTCATAGTGCGTATCCTGCGGTATATCCCGTTCCTGTTTTTCCAAATCGTTAGCCATAAAACCCTCCCAAAAGATTGGTGGCCCAAGGCGCATAAAAAATACGCCATCCTTGTTATTATAACACATTTTCTACGTTTTAGGAAGGCTTTCTTCTTATATTAAATGCAAAATTATTATGTTTTTACTTTTGAACGCGTTGCAGCCCCAAAGGTGCTGGAATAAACACACAATAAACAGCAAAAAACGGGAGGCTGCGAGGGTATTCTCCTCACCATCTCCCGTTTGGGATTGAGTCGACTTATTACACCATTACCAGTTCCACCGGCATGCGCGCGATTTGCTCCAGCATGTCATCGTCAAGGCCGCTGTCCGTCAGAATCGTAGTGAAATCCGCCATGTCGCACACCTTGGCCAGAGCCACCTTACCAAACTTGCTATGGTCCACCGCCAATACGGTGCGCATGCCTGCGGCCAGCATCAAGCGCTTGATGCCCACCTCGGCAAAGTTGGCGTTGGTGACGCCGTGCTCGACATCTATGCCATCCGCACCGATAAATGCCACATTGACGTGCGATTCGCGGATGAAATTCTCGGTGAGGGAACCCACCAGCTCCTGCCTGCCCTGGCGGCGGGTGCCACCGGTGACAATCAACGTAGAGGAAGGATGGATTTGCACGTTATGGGCAATGTACAGGTCGTTGGTGATGAGGGTCAATTCCTCATGCTTCACCAGCGCCTGCGCGATGTAGTATGTGGTGGTGCCCGCGTCAATCAGCACGGTATCGCCATTTTGCACCATCGCGGCGGCGCGCTTGGCCAGGCGGTGCTTCACATCGGGCATAAGGTTCAGTTTTTCGCTGTATACGTGCTCAAAGGAGGTGCTGCGGTCCAGCTTGATGGCGCCGCCGTGGGTACGCTTGATCAGCCCCTGGCGGTCCAGATCATCCAAATCCCGGCGCACCGTGGCCTCGGATACGGAAAACCTCGCAGCCAGCTCGTGGATTTGCGCGCTTTTGTTGACCATGATGTATTCGATCATTTTCTTCTGCCGCTCTGCGGGGATATATACGGTGGGTTCGATAGGACATCCTCCTCCCCAATTAAAACATATCGCATATTGACCTGTCACAGTATGATTCTATTATATTCCAACAAAAAAGTAAATACACTTTCACGAAATCAACAATTTATTTCAAAAATAAGCAACGAGTTTATGTGTAAATTTTCCGTCAAAGGTTTGCGTCCTCTGATAAATGTGGTATAATGATTAGGAAAACCGCAGGTTTATCCGGGTCGCTCCCTCACAATGGAAAGGGAGCGACAATCATGGTATAATGAGATGGTTTATTCTTTAGGAGGTTCTCGTGAAGCGAATTGTATGTTTGATTGTCCTGTTCCTGCTCGTTTCCGGCGCAGCGTATTCCGCCCTGGCAGACGAGGTATTGTATAATGCCATCGTAACCAGAAATTATGATAATAGCACCACTTCAGTGTACCGCGCGATGGATAAGGAAAGCAAGGTGCTGCGCACCTACAATCCCGGCCAGAAACTTCAGGTGACTGGCGTGTACCCCAACTGGATCGCCATCAACTACAATGGCGGCACAGGCTATATCCTGCGTCACCGCGTAGATGAAGTGGTTGCGGTAGACCCGTCCAAAACACCGCCTTACGGTGTGGAAGTCAATCAGTACTACACGCAAATCAAAAGCACCGTGTATGTGATGAGTGAGCCGAGCCACGAATCCGAAACCCTGTCCACCCTCACAGAAGGCGCGTGGGTATCCTTTATTGGCATTGAAAATGGCTGGGCGAAGATGGTTTACTTCCGCCAATACGCCTATGTGGATACCCGGCTGCTGGACGAACTGCTGCCCGTCACAGGCGATCTTGACACCACGCCAGCAGACACTCCATTGGCAGTGTTCACCTCTTTCTACAATAACAATGCCAATCGTATTGTGAACCTGGGCGTGGCCTGCAACCGCCTCAACCGTGTGCTAGTCAATGGTGAAAAACTGGATTTCAACGGCACGGTAGGCCCCTTTAACGCGGGCACAGGCTACCTTCCCGCCCCCATCCTCAAGGACGGCGAAACCAAACAGGGCTACGGCGGTGGCTCGTGCCAGATCTCCAGCACGCTGCACAATCTTGTTTTACAACTGCCCGGCGTTACGGTAGTGATGCGCTTCCCCCACGGTGCCAATGGTGCGCCCTATCTGCCCCATGGCACAGACGCATCCTCTGGCGATTTGAACTTCATCATCCGCAATGATTATCCCTTCGCCATCCGCATCGATTCTTCCACCCACGATAACGCATTGTTTATGGCCATTTACAGGGAGGACTACCAATGAAAAAGCTGCTTGCCACGCTGCTGTGCGTGCTGATCCTTTTGCCCCTTTGCACGGCACTGGCAGAGGATTTGCCGCCGGAATTGTACACTGCGCGCGCACGGGTGGACTTCACCCTGTATGCGGAGCCGGATGGCCAGACCCGCGTGGGCTATGTGCCGGTAGGCAAGCGCATCACCCTTCGCTGGACGGATCCTTGCTGGGCGCTGATCACCTATAATGGCGTGACGGGCTATGCCCGCCGCTCCTGCGTGGAGGAGGCCTCCCCTCTCAACAGCACCACCACCCCGCCTTATGGCGTAGAGAAACACACCTACATCGCCACCATTGCGGCAGCAGATGCCCCTGTCACCAGCGCAGCTGGTGGCGGCGATACGCTGATCACCCTGCACGCTGGTGCGCGGGTGGCCTTTATCGGGTTTGAAGACGGCTATGGCAAGCTGATCTACCACCGCCAGTACGGGTATATCGACACCCGGCACCTCACCGAAATCCTGCCCGTGGCCAGCGATTTGAACGCCGTGGGGGCAGAAACGCCCCTCGCCGCGTATGTGTCCTTCTACAAAATCACCACCGACGAGGCCAACCTCGGCCGCATGGAGAACCTGCGCGTAGGCGGCGAGCGGCTGGAGCGCATGACACTGCAGTTTGGCGATAACCTCAATTTCAACCGCGATATCGGCCCCTACAGCGCCGCCAGCGGCTATAAACCGGCCATTGTGCTGGTGGACGGCGGCACCTCGCTAAGCTATGGCGGCGGCACCTGCCAGGTGTCAAGCACATTGTACAACGCGGTATTGCAGCTGCCTGGCCTTACAGTGCTGCAGCGCCGCGCACACGGCCCTGCCGGCGCCACCTATCTGCCCCACGGCGTAGATGCCGCAGTTGGCACCGAAACCATCAACTTCCGCTTCCGCAACGATTATCCCTTTGCCATCAAGATTGATGCCCATGCGCAGGACGGCGCGCTGTATATCGCCATTTACCGCACTAAGGAATAATCAAGACGTCATCGCCCTCACCGATCAGCGCAAACAATTCCGCCATGTCCGTATCGGATAGCGCGATGCATCCCGCCGTCCAATCGGCATGCGTGCCTCCCCCATGGATATAAATCTCGCCGCCCAGGGCTGTGCCCCAGGGCGGTCTTTTTTTGCCCATCTCTGCTTGTTCGAACAAGCGCAGCACTTCGACAGAAAGGCCGCCCTGCACAGCATCCTGATAAGACGGATAGCTGATGCCCAGCGCTTTGCCGTATTTGCCTGTTTCGCGCTTCAGGCAAACAAAATAAGCGCCCTCGGGGGTTTTTCCATCCCCCTCCCGGCGCTTATGCCCTGTCGGTACGCTGCCTAGCGCTATGGGGCAAGCGAATACAGTCTTGGCCCCGCGAAGCACCGTCAGTTGCCTTTTTTGCTTTTCAATCAGTATTCTCATCCCAATAGCGGCGTTAGCAATATGGGCAGGAAGATCGCAGGCAGCAAATCCCCCACCGCCAAATGCTTGTCTGTGAGCATGTTGTAGCCAATGCCCACGATCAACAGCCCGCCCACCGCACTCATTTGAGCGATCACGGCTTCTGTGAGGTACGGCGACACCACGCGGGATAGCAGCACAATCGCGCCCTGGTATACCAGCACCGACACCGCCGACAGCGCGACCCCCGCGCCCAGCGTGCTGGCAAGAATCAGCGACGTCACGCCGTCCAGTAGCGACTTTGCCAGCAGCGTGGAATGATCGCCCCGAAGCCCGGAATCCATCGCGCCCACAATGGCCATCGCGCCCACGCAAAAAATCAAAGACGCCGTCACAAAGCCCTTGCCCACATCGCTGCTGCCGCTCTTGTCCAGCTTCTTCTCCAGCGCCTTGCCAAGGCCGTCCAGCCGCTGCTCAATGCGCAGCGCCACGCCTATCAGCGCGCCAATCACCATCGACAGGATGACGCCCATCATGTCCGGGGTCTGGGTCGCGCCCTTGATGCCAATCAACAGCACGCAAAGCCCGAGGCCCTGCATCATCACCGTGCGCAGCCGCTCCGGCAAACCTTTTTTCAGCAAGCACCCCAGCAACGAGCCTAGCAGCACCGCACCCACATTGACCAATGTACCTAACATGCTTTATAATCCCTTTTTCGTTTGTAATTATTTATTGAACCAAGCAAGAATAGCAGAGAGGTTTTCTTCGCTCACATTGCTGCCGCCCTTTTTCAGCATCGCAATGGCCTTCAAATCCTCCGATGTCTTGTTCTCTTTTTTCTCAATTTCGCGCACCAGCGGCTTCACCATGATTTTCATGAGCAGCTTATACATGCCGCGTAGCTTGTTCATATCAAAGCCGCCCTGCAGGTGGAAGGTGTTGTCCTTGCCCGTGCCGCAGCCCTGCATCATCCCCTTTAGCGTCTCGTCGCTGGCTGCGCCGGTGCCCACACCGCAAACGCCCCGCACATCAAAGCACTTTTTCGCTTTCTTGACGCCCTGCACCATGCCGCCCATCAGCCAGCCCATAAAGAACACGGATGTGCCTGGATTCAGTTTTTGCTGCGCGTCTTTCAGGGAATAGGCCGGCAGTCCTGTCTTCTTAGACAGCATTTTGGCATACTGTTTGGTATATCCGGTGTTTGATTCATACACAATCGCTTGCACGTTCTCTCTCCTTTCGATCCTTCAGGTATTTCAGGCATGCGTTCAGCCCCGGCTGATCGGTGGGCGCAAAGGGAACGGGCAACGCATCAAGGGGGAACCACTGCAAATCGCGCACTTCCTCCGTTTGCGGGCACAGCTCGCCGGTGAAATCCTCGCACAGGAACAGCACGCTCACAATCGCCGCCAGATCGCCATTGGGATAGGTATGCAGCATGTCTTCGCCAGAGAACACGCCCAGCAATGTCAGTTCTCCCGCGATAAGCCCGGTTTCCTCACGAAGCTCCCGCCGCGCGGCGTCCTCAACGCTCTCGCCAATCTCCACACAGCCGCCATGATCGGCCCAGGTTCCGTCATCGGCGCGCCGCTGCAGCAGCAGCTTTCCATCCTTGTGCACAGGCACGCCCGCGCCTACAATCATCAGCCGGTCATGCCCGATCTTCTGCCGGATGTCCTGCACGTAACCCATTCCATATCCTCCTTAAAGCGAAACACCTGCCCCAGAAACTCTGCGGCAGGTGCACAAACAGTATACAATTACTGCGCGGCTTCGACGGGATGGATGCTGACCTGTTTGTCAAACTTCCATTTGCGCTCGAAACGCACGATCCCGTCAGCCTTGGCCAACAAGGTGTCATCCTTGCCGATGCCAACGTTGAGGCCGGGATGCATCTTGGTGCCGCGCTGACGGACCAAGATGTTGCCTGCCAGTACGAACTGACCGTCAGCACGCTTCACGCCCAGGCGCTGTGCGTTGCTGTCGCGGCCGTTACGGGTGGTACCCATACCTTTTTTATGAGCGAACATCTGCAGATTCAGTTTCAACATTGTATTTCCCTCCATAATTGTGAAGTGCTTAATTTTCGGCGAGCCGCAGATGCCGGGGGTACTGCTGCGCAATGTCTGTCAGCCCCTGCTTCATCGTGCGCAGAATCACCTGCGCGTCGCGGCCATCCTCATCTGGCGGGAGCATCACCCGCATGCTGCCGTCCGACACATCCACCACAGGCGCGATGCCTGCCACGCTTTCCAGGGCATTGGCACAGGTGGTGGTGAGCACCGATATGGCGGCGCAGACGATGTCTGCCCCGGCATCCGCAAAGCCTGCGTGCCCGGTGCACTCAAACCCGCGTATGCTGCCCCCCTGTGTCAGCAATGTGACCCGCGTCATTTAGGCATGAACGCCGGTGATTTCAACCTTGGTGAAGGGCTGGCGGTGACCGGCCTTGCGGCGGTAATTCTTTTTGCTCTTGTACTTGAAGATGATAATCTTCTCGCCCTTGCCTTGTTGAAGCACTTTGCCAGTGACTGTGGAGCCGTCGATATAGGGGTTGCCTACTTCGATGGTCTCGCCAGACAGCATCAGGACAGGGAAGGAAACGATGTCGCCAACTTCGTTATCGAGTTTCTCGATATAGATGGTATCCCCCTCGGATACACGGTACTGTTTGCCGCCGGTTGCGATAATAGCATACATGGGCAGCACCTCCTTTTCATTGCTCGCCGGGACTTGTCCGAAGGTAAGGATAGCGTTTTCAGCCATGAGGCCGCGCAATGCGCGTTAAGGAGCCTCTCCCGAGCGGCTTACCGAGGTAGAATACCACAAACGCCCTTGTTTGTCAACGAATTTTGTTGGATTTTCAGGCCTTGATCTGCTGATATTTATCAAAATAACACAACGCCTGATACCCGATCTTTCGATATACCCTATTGGAATACGGATTGGCGCAGTTGGCATACAGCGCACAGCGCGGCCAGCCCTCCGATAGCAGCTTTTTTGTCAAGTTCCACACACACGCGGCGGCATAGCCCTTGCCCCGGAACTGCGGCGGCGTGTACACCTGGCTGACAAACGCACAATGCTCCGTGGTGCGCGCACAGGCGGCCATGGATACCGGCATATCATCCTGCCACACGTAGGCTGTGCCCTTTTCGGTGTAATATGCCGCGCGGTTCAGCCCGGTTTCCAGGCTGAACTCCCCCAGGCCGCACGCCGGCGCAAAATCCCCAAACCAGTAGGGCAAAAAATGCATGTCCTTCTCCCCCAACAGCCGAAACTGCCCTGCCGGAAGTGTCAAGGGTTTTACCGCGTCCAGTGCATAAATCACCAGGCTTTCCTCCAGCGAAAACGCTGTGCCGGTGCGTGTACTGTATAGGTCAATCAGCCGTTTTGCCAACGTTTTTTCGGTCATCACCAGCGTAAGCTCCGTGCCATCTTCGATTATCCCGTCCACAAAGCACGCAAGTGCCGCGTCATTTGGCACATTCCCCGCCTCATACATCACCATCTGCATAGGGAGTTTGCGGATGGCGCAGAGCAGAACCAACCCCTCCGCATCCTGCACAGTGGCCATCCAATAGCCCGATGTGTCCTCACTCGCTATCGCGCCCCGAATGTTGTGATAGATCAGATCGTTTTGAATCTCGTGCTGCGAAAGCACAGGCAACACGGCATCCGCAAATGCCTGGGCATCGGTATATACGGTGAATTTCACAGTTCATCCCTCCTTCAATATATCAAAAAACGGCCAATGTCCGCTTTGCAGGACTTTGGCCGTTCCTTATTCCACACGCTTGGTCTTATGGAATGCAACAACAAAAGCCCGTCGCGTTCATCGCCACGATCTGTTCATATTCCTGTTGCATAGAGCGCCATTTACGCATCGTGCTTTTGCCTCCTTCCAAAGATTGAACGCAGTATACCATAGGGAAAATATCCTGTCAAGGCTGATCTTTTTGCACGATATCCAGGCTGTGATGGGTCAGCCCCACCATATCGGCACGCTCGCAAATGCAAAAATGGTATTGGAGATACACGTCAAATGTGGCGTCGTCCATTTCGTCCACCGTCTGGCGCATATAATTGGTATACATGTCCGTGCCCACATAATGCAGGCGATGGCACGGAAGTTCTGCCATCAGGCGCACTGCGTCCGACTGGCGGTATAGCTGAAACACCTCGGCAGGCGTGGATTTGGCCGTGAAGGTTTCGATATCCAGCAAACCCTTTTGAAGGACATCATGAATATTGCCGCGCCGGAAACCAAAATCAAAGATCGTGGCATCGCTGATGCAATAGGCAGTGTAAAGCAGCCCGCCCGGTTTCAACACACGCAGCGCTTCGGTCAACGCCTTTTTCTGCTCGTCTTCCGTGTATAGATGATACATCGGCCCCAGCAACAGCACCATGTCGTATTGCGCATCATCAATAAAGCTCAGATCAATGGCGTTGCCCTGCCGGATGGAAATATTTTCGCCGGGCGTTGTTCTTTTGCTAAAAATATCAATGTTGTGCTGCATCAGCTCCACGGCGTCCACGGCATATCCCTTCCGTGCCAGCGCGTGGGAATACCGCCCCGTGCCCGCGCCAATCTCCAATATGCGCATACCGGAGTGCAGGTGCCTGTCGATATACTTCATCGTGGTCAGGTATTCCACCTGCCCATGACGGGACAGCAGGCGGCCATCCTCGTCATAGTTCTCATAGTACGATTGCAAATAATCCATAGTCACCTCCAAAAGTAGGAACGGGGGGGGGGGGGAGGCCCGGGCGGGCCCCCCCCCGCCAGTGGATCGGCACGCCACGGCGAACTAAATAG
>JAVBRU010000090.1:0-24976 GCA_031547595.1 Eubacteriales bacterium | reverse complement strand
TTGACTTTCTTCCTAAAATGCAAAAAAGTCAAGGGGCCACCTTCTAATAAGAAAGCCTAATGTCTGATTGCCTGCAGTATTGCTACGAAACAACACTATAATGAGTCTGCAGTTACTGTGTTCTTTGAAACACAGGGATCTCGTCCAATTGCGCGCTGCACACGATCCACTGGCAGCCTTCATATTCCTCGCCTGTGAAGATGTTTTGCCAGTGCCCCTGCGGCAGATAGACGCTCCACTCGGTAACCCTGGGCTTCACCACCGGTGCAATCAGATATTGGTCGCCCAGCATGAATTGAAACTCCACTTCACAAGCTATTTCGTCATTTGGAAAGCAATATGCCATGGAACGCAGGAGCGGCACCCCGGTCTCGCAGCTTAGCTCTGCCTGCTCCAGCATATAGGGCCGCAAATCTGCGTTGATCCTCGCATATTTCTGGAAGGTGGTAAGGCACATCGGGTCGTTCTTACGCTCTGCCATATTCCATGGCGTGCGGGCCTGAGAGGGTACAGGATTGCCGGATGCCTCGGAATGCACCTGCATGATGGGCGTGAAGGCAGCAAATGCGACGGCACGCTGGTACAGTTCGCTGGTGGGCAACTCCCCGGCAAAGCCTGCGATATCAAAGGCTACAAAGGGCATGCCGGATACATTCATATTGAGAATGGCGCGCACGCAGGCCTGAAATTCGTCAAAGGTGGAATATTGGTCGCCAGTCCAGAGGAGGCTGTGCTGCTGCGCGTTTGTCCCGGCGGCGCGGCTGAAGGTCACGGTATTCAAAAGCTCCTGATAACTGAGGGCATAGAGGTCGGGGTAGGCGTTTCGAAGCTCCCGGCCTTTTTGGCCGTTCTGTGCAGCGGCTTCCATGCCCCAGAAAAACTCGCCGCCGTCCGTTTTGAAGCCGTCAATACCGATTTCGTCTATCAGGTATTTGCGCTTGCCAAGGAACCATGCGGTGGCTTCGGGATTGGTGAAATCAATCAGCATGCTGCGCCCAAACCAGCCGTCCGGCATGCGGTAGGGTGTGCCATTGGCATTCATGATTACATAGCGGTTTTGTATGGCGGCTATTTCGTCTGCGCGGGAATACGCATTGCCGGAGGGGGTGCATTTGAGCACCGGAATCTGCCAGAACAGCACCTTTGTGCCCTGCGCATGCGCGGCATCCACCAGCGCCTTGGGGTCGGAAAATTCTTCGCTGAAGCGGTAGAAGGTCACCTCGTCGCTCCATGCTTCCAGCACCAATACTGCCACATCAATACCATGCGCTCTGGCCAGGCTAAGCTGTTCCATGGCCTCGCTTTGTGTGTTCCACTCGTTTGCAGACAGCCACACGCCATACGCCCATGCGGGCATGGGAGAGGCGTGGCCGGCCACAGCCGCATATTGGGCGGAAATCTGCTCGTTTTCCCCGAAGAACAGATACACTTGCTGGGCGGTATTTTGCATATCAATATAGATTGTGATGTGCTCCGGGTTTGTCTTGGCCATATCAAAGCGTACATACTGGTTGGTATCTACAAACAGGCCGTAGCGGTTGTTGCACAGGTAATATGGCACGGGCGAGTAGGTTTTTTCTTGCTGATTGGCGTACCAGTTGACGGTGTAATGGTGGATGATCTGGCCATGCTGATCCTGCGCGTTGTAGCGCATGCCAAAGCCAAGGTATTGATCCTTCGGCAGCGCGCGCAGCGTCAGTTCGCAGGCATGCAGATATCCCTGCCCGTCCGTCAGGTAGCGTATGCTTTCTATAAAATCCGGCATTTCCTGTGCCGCACCGTCCAGCGTGAGGTGCATGCTGCCGTTTTCCGTGATGGAGATGGCGCAGCCACCCTCTTCCCAGCCAAGCACGGTGAAGCTGAAAACCGCCGTCTGCTGCTTGCCCGATTGAAAGAAGTACGCCACGACATCCCTCTGCTCGAAGGCGGGCAGCTTGGCGCGGAAAATCACCTGGCCGTCCTTTTCCATATACCGCGTGCAGGCAATAGCGGCCTGTGATTGTCCGTTGAGCGTCCATAGGAGCGTCACCTCCTGCGCCCGGTCTAAAGAATTACTGGCGGCATATAGCGTCACACGTTCTCCTGCGATGGGGTCGCGCGGAGTGCGTTCCCACAGCACGTGGGCAACCTCCCGGCTGTCATACAGCTCGTTATTGCCATAGGGGCGGTGGAGGAGCTCTGCGTTTGCTAATATGGAGCAGCCCATCAGCAGACACATGCACGCGGACAGAAAACATTTTCTCATATTATTCCCCCGTAATGCCGGATTTCTCCACGCTTTGGATGAAGGTTTTTTGCAGGCACAGGTATACCGCCATCAGTGGCGCAATAGACAGCAGCGTGCCCGCCATGTGGATGGCTTCGTTGAGCGCGCCGCCCACGCTGACATCATTGGAGGGGTACAGCTTGTTGAAGGAATCCGCAAACGCCTGCAGCGCCATGGGCAAAGTGCGAACCGCACTGCCTGACAGCAGCGCAAGCTGTGTGGTCTCATTCCAAAACCAGATAAAGGAGAAGAGAAATGTGACCACGATGGCGGGCACTGCCATGGGAATGGCCACCCTTGCAAATACGCGAAACGCGCCTGCGCCATCGATCTGCGCCGCTTCATCCAAGGCTTTGGGGTAAGAGCTGAAAAACTGAAAGAACACCAGCAAAAACACAGAGGATTTTACGCCCTGCCCTAGGCCCGCCGTCATGAACGACGGCCAGATCGTGCCCACCAGATGATAGCCGTTAAACAGCATATATCGCGGAATCAGCGTGACTGCCGGGGGAATCAGAAACACCAGAACGATCAGGCCGAACCACAGTTTTTTGAGCGGCACCTGAAACCTGGCCAGCCCATAGCCGGAAAACGCCAGCGACACCGTTTGCAGCAGCGCGGGCAGCACGCTCATGAGCACGGAATCCCGAAAGCAGGGCCAGAAGTTCAGCGTTGCCGCGGCCTTGCGGAACCCTTCGGCGCTCAGCTGCCGCGGAATCCATGTGACGGTGGAATCCACCAGATCGCGTGTTGTCATCACGCTGGTGGCCAGCATGTACAGCATGGGATACAGATACACAAACCCAAGGCCAAGCAACACAAAATAAGTGACAAAGCGCGGCACAAATCCGCTGCGCTCGTTATTGCCAAACAGGAAGCGACGGGCATTGATTTTCATGCTATGCCACCCTTTCTTTCCGTTGGCGCAGCAGCAGAAACACTACAAGGATGATCAGCAGCTGGGCGATGGCATACAGCCACGCCATGGCGGCGGAATAGCTGAAGGGCCTTCCCACCTCCATCAGATGCGCCATGATTTTCTGATTGGTGGCATCCGAGGCCACCGCGCCCATCTCCACCACCGTATAAATGGCGTTGAGCAGTATGGTGGGGCGCACAAAAGGCAATGTGATGCGCCAGAACATCTCCCAGCCTGTTGCGCCGTCTATGCTGGCTGCTTCGTACATGCTCTTGTCGATTTTCTGCAAGGAGGCCAGGAAGATCAGCGTCTGCACGCCGGAAAACCACAGCGTTTGCACCAGGTTTTTCATGAACAGGCCGAACAGCCCCTCTGTGCTGGCCGTTTTGCCCAGAATACTGCGCAGAATGCCAAAGTCGAGGTTCAGCTGCATGGCGCGGGTCTCGTTCACCAATTGGGTGATCACTGGCCCCGACAGGATGACCACCGGCAGGAAAAACAGCGCCCGGAAAAACGCACGGCCAAAGAATTGACGGTTGAGCAGCAGCGCCACAACCAGCGAAAACACCAGCACGATTGGCAGCCCAACGCCGATCAGAAACACGCTGTTCATCAAATTGACAGGGAACTTTTCGTCCTGCAGCAGGGCATAGCTGTAATGATTCAGCCCCAGGAATTTCAGCTCCGTGCCGGTCACCTTGATGCGCACATCGCAAAAGCTGATCACAATGGAGTAAATCATCGGGTACAGCGTCAGCAGAAGAAAACCGATCAACCAGGGTGAGAAGAACAGCAGCCCCGTCAGACGGCTACGCCCGGCGATGGTAAGCCATTTGTGCTTCATGACGTCACCTCCCAAATGAGATAGTCATGGGGCTGCACGGTGCCCTTGCCCGTATCCCATGGCTCGTCTGTGTAATTCACATACAGCATGTGGTTGCCCTCAAACAGTACGCGCACTTTGCCCTGCGCCATCAGCGTGTGGGCGAGGATGGCTCTGCCGCCGGTAACATCCATGGCGGGCTTCATGTATTCCCAGGTTTCCAGCATGAAATCCTGCCAGTCCGCATAGCAGGTGGAGTAATAATCGCTCAGCGAGGTTTCGGCAAGCAGGCTGCTGTCGCACGCCGTGACGGTGAAGGACGGGTACGCGCCGTATTCCAACAGCCGCAGCATCCGGTCGCGGCTGAAGGTGCCCAGGTTGAGCGCGGGTGCGTATAAGGACAGGCTGCCGGATAGCACGATGGGCAGAAAGGGCATAGTGTCTGTTTCGTACAAGTATTGCCCATTCACCAGCGGCATATCCAGGAAGGCCTGCGTCAAATTCCACATCATTTGATTGGGCGTGTACAGCGCCTGTGCGGGGAGTTGTTTTGCAATTTCCTCCATCAGAGCGGCACTTTCTTTGCGGGTAATCTCCTGCCCGGTGGTGTAATCGCCATACAGCCTGAAGGCCAGTTGGTCTGCCGCGAAGGAATACCCCGCATAGCGCGTCTGCGCTTCTTCGACCTGCCTTTGGATATGCGCGGGGCGGAAGAAGTAGGTTTTGGGATACAAGAGCAGCAGGTTGTTGCGTTTCAGGGTGATGGGGGAGAGGCTCATGCCGTTTGCCGCCTGCAGGCGCAGGTTGATTTGGTCTTCGTTGGCACGCACAGGGTCCAGCCCCAGGCAGAAGCTGCCGCCGCCTTGTTCCACGGTGTCCCGAAGAAGCGAAAGCTGCGCCATGCTGCCGGTAGACAGCGCTGCACCCGCCTTGTTTTTTGCCGTGTAGTGCGACAGAATGAACAGCACATCCGCTATGCCATCCGCCTGCAGCTGGCGGGCGATTTCTTGTGCTTCCAAAAGCGTGGTCAGCGTAGCTGTAGCGCCGGGAATGTAGCTGTCCTTAAAATCCCCGCACAGCACCTCCACGCGCATGCCTGCGCCCTTTGCTGCAGCAGGTTGCAGCTGCAATAAATCCCGGTAATACACCGCCATCTGGTCGTAATCCGCTTGATCGCCTGCCAGCAGGTGAAAGGTGAGCGTGGGGGAAAGCGCGTTCATATTCTCCTGGGGCACGGCCGCGCCCGCGCCGCTCTGGGTGGTAGACATATTGTATTTCTGGCGCATCTCAAAGCGCGTCATGATGGAATTGTATTTGGTGTTGCCAAGCCCTGCCGGGGTGGCCACGATGGAGGCATACAGCTCGCCATCCGAAACCACGCACAGCAGGCCGTTTTGCCCCACGCCGTGCACAATGCCATACACCGGCAGCAGCACCTGCGCTTCTGGACGCACATAGTCGTCCGCCTGGGTGTCCGCAGCGGTGCTGACGGCAAAATCGCCGCCGTAGATGCGCTTGTCGTAGCCCGCCACATAGCTTCCGCTCTTTTGAAAGCGCATCAGCGCGCCCGCGCCGTCCGGCAAAAGGAACCAGCCCTTGGCTTCATCCTCGTACACGCTGCCAAGGTACGGCATAAAGGCAATGGATTTGAGGCGAAAATCCCCTGTTTCAAGGATGCTCTCTTGCTCGATACGCAAAGAAAGCTGATTGCCGTCCAGCAGCACTGATACCGTCATTTCAATGCCCAGCGCCGTGAAGCGCACATGGCAACGAAAGCCGTTTTCCACCATGGTATAGGCTGTTTGTACGGTTTCCTCTGCCATGCCATAACGCTTTTCGTTGTTCTTTTTGTCAAAGCACTCGATGGCGACGATAGACGCGGCATAGCTTTTCCAGGATGCGTTGAGGTTTCGCGCATCGGTCAGCGGGATAGCGCCCCACACATACCCGGTGCGTTTGTCCAAAAGCCGCAATGTGTGGTACTCTTTGTTCAGATATAGCTGCGCCGTGTCGCTTTCCGCCGCCAGCTCAAACCCTTCGGTATCAAGGAAGGGCTGCACTTCGCCGCCCTCGTCCATCTGGGTGTGGCGGTTGGAGGCGACTTCGAGGATATCCGGCGAGTAGGGCGCAATCCGGAAGCTGTCCGCCAGGGATGAATACGGCATCAGCAAGCATAACAGGATGATCAGCAGCTTACGCACGCAAACGCACCTCCTCTGTTAGGGTTTGGATAAAGCCAATCAGTTCGTGCCACAAAAGATACAAAATCGCCATCGCCAGCAGCGCCAGCCCCACAAAGCAGATCGTCAGCAGCAGGTTTTTAAGGGTCTGGCCCGCGCTGTAGCCATGGATTTCCTTCGCGGCTAGATAGATGAGCACCACCGTATAGCCATACACCACCACGCGAAGCAACACGATGATGAACTGCTCGTTGAATGTGAGCGCGTAGGAGAGCAGAGTGATCAGCGGAGAGCAAAGAATATAGAAGCTCAACGCGTAGCCCATGGCGGTGGCCACGTGGCGCATGCTGCCCTCACCGTCATTGATGGAGGCGATGAAGTAGTTGCCAATCACAAACAGCAGCGCTGGCACCGCCGCAATAGCGGCAATCATATACGGATTGCTGCCCGGCACATTCAACACCCCGCTGTTAAACAGCGGCGCGGTGAACGCCAGATCAAGCATATATACAAGAAGCGCCAGCAGGTACAAAATGCCCGCCGAAGCAAGGCTGCCCTGCGTGTTGTGTTTGATATCATACAGCGTATCCATGGGGTGGCGGATGATGCTGCGCATGGTAGCAAATGCGCGCATCACGACTGTTTTGCTGATGTGCTGCTTCCACCACGCTTTAAAGGGGCTGAAAACCCGCTTTTTCTTTTGCAGCCATGCGAGTGTATATGCCATCACACACAGACAGAACAGTACGACCAATATGGCAGACAGGTTCTCCATCAGCCAGAGGTTGCGAAGCTCCCAGTACGCTTCCGATGCATAGTCCATTTCGTTGGCCTGACAGAGCTCGCCATATGCCTGCTGGTAATCGCCCATCTGCCACAGTGCCATGCCATACCCGGCATGGGCAAAGCGCGAGGTGGGGGTGAGGCGGATGTAATCCTGCCAGATGTCCGCAGCCTCGCTGTAGCGCCCCTGGCTGTACAGCAAAAGCCCGGCGTGCACCTGGCGCGCAAAATCGGTGGCCGCATAGGGCTGCACGATGCCGCGCTGCTTATCCAGCACATACAGGTTGTGGTCGGCGTCCACGCAGATGGCGGATACAACGCTGGTCAGGCCGTTGCGGTCGCTGGATATAGCGCGCCCGCCAAAGAAAAACAGGTAAAAGCCGTTGACGTCGTATTCGCCAATGCTACCGGTATCGGTGATGGTGTAAAACACGCCGTCCGGCGCCACCGCCACATCCACTACATTATCGCTGGCATACAGGTTGCGGGCGTACATCACATTGATGCCCGCCATGTTCAGCTGCTTGATGGCGTCCTTGGGGCTGAACTGGGATAGCGAGAACACCAGGTTTTCTGTAGATACATCCAGATTGACAATGCGGGAGGGATTGCGCCGGGGCTGTTTGTCCTTTTGCTCCTGGGTGAAGAGCACATCGGTGATGCGGTCAATCAGTTTTAGGCTTGCAACTCGGTTGGCACCAAAAAAACCGGCAAACACGCCGCGTGCGTCAAACTGTAAAATGCCCTCGTGCGTGCCCTCACTGGTCACATAGATGTTGCCATAGCTATCCAGGACTATTTTCTGGGGTTTGTAGGCGGATTTTGCGCCATACAGCACGCTGTCGGGGCGGGTGATGCGCTGCAGCTCCTGGCCTGCGGCATCAAAAATCACCACTGCCTGCGCCTTATAATCGGCTACGTACACCTTGCCCTGCGCATCCGCGCACACGCCGGTGGGCTGCTGCAAAACGCCCTTGCCGATTTCTGTCACCCATCCGGAATCCATATCATACCGCAATATCCGTCCGTTGCCGGTGTCGGCAATATACAGCGTATGGCCAAGCAAAAACAGGTCTTCGGGGGACTTCATGTTCAGCTCCCGCAGCATCACGCTGCCCGGCATATAGGCATCCTGCGTGCGGATGAGGTTATAGTAATAATCCAGCGTATAGGTATAAGCCGGGCTTTCGATGGCAAGTGTCGTTAGCGGCAGCAAAAGAAGGGCCAGCGCCATGCAAATCATTTTTTTCATGCCTGCCCTCCTTACTTCATGCCGGAATAGGCCATGGTGTTGATCACGCGGGATTGGAGAATCACAAACAGCAGCACATTGGGGATGAACATGATCAGTGTGCCGGCGGCCGAAATGCCCATGCTCGCAACGGCCGATGCCACATTGCCCGCACCCGTCAGTGCGCCCACCATGTCGTTGGCATTGCCGCCGGTGCCCGTCAGGGTGGTGAGGTAATAGGCGAAATTCTTGATGGCCTCGTTATGGATGTAATACACGCTGGCCTCTGTGGAATTCCACGCGGACTGGAAGGTGAGCATCGCCACCGTGGCCAGGGCGGGCAGGATGTTTGGCAGAATGATGTGGAACACGATATAATAATCACTCGCGCCATCGATGCTGGCCGCCTCCACCAAAGCATCGGGCAGCTGATCCACAAACTGCTTGACCAAGAACAGCCCCACCGGCATGGCCAAAAGCGGGATGATGGCAGATAAGAAGGAGTTGATCAGCCCCAGTTTTTCGATGATAAAATAGCGCGGAATGGCCACCGCCACCGGCACAAACATCAGCGATATCGTGTTCAGTTCAAACAATGCTTTTTTCAGCTTATACTTTTTCTTGCTCATACAGTACGCCGCGCAGGTGGTGATCAGCAACGTCAGCGCCACCACGGTCAAAGTGGATACCAGGCTGTTGAACAGGTAGCGGCTGGCGGGGATGGCCTTGTTGGCTGAGGTAGCGGTGAGATTTGAGAAGTTATCAAATGTGGGGCGCAGGGTGAAAAACTTGGGCGGATATACAAAGAGTTCGTCCAAGGGCTTGAATGCGTTGGACACGATAAAGAGGATCGGCAGCATCATAACCAGCGCAATGGGCACAAGATAGGCCAGAAACTTGAGCTGCCCTCTCTCAAAGCGCGCGGGGTTCATGCCGATGATGCGAATGCGGTTCTTGCTCTTTTTCATGCTGCATCCTCCTTCTCAGCAAACAGCCGCTGGGTCAGCTTCGAAATCGTAAAGATCAGCAGAAGCAGCACCACCGATACGGCGGCCGCATAGCCCATCTCGTAGCGCAGGAAGCCGTGATCCTCAATATGCGTCACCAGCAGCTGTCCGGCATAGCCCGGCGTGGGATTGCTGCCGGATAGCTGCACGCCGATTCCGCCGTTTTGGAAGGTGCCCACCACCGCCATCACCGCGCCAAACAGCATCTGCGGCCGTGCGGCGGGGATGGTCACATAGATGATTTCCTGGTAGCGGTTGGTCACGCCGTCGATGTATGCGGCCTCGTACAGCTCGCGGTTCACATTCAATATACCGGCCAGCATGGCCAGGAAACCAATGCCCATACTGCTCCACAGCGACACGAGGATCATAATGGCCATCAGCGTGCTTTCGCCAGTCAGGAAGGATACCGGCGTCTTGATCAGCCCCCACTCCAGCAATAGCGCGTTGAGGTAGCCCGTTTTGTCTGCGCTGAACAGCACTGTCCACACCGCGCCCATCATGGCCGCGCCGGTCAGCGAGGGCGAGTACAGCATAACAGCCAGCACCGTGCGCACGCCCTTTGTCACCTGCGCAAGCGACCATGCCATCATAAACGACAGCATGTATCCGCCAATGCCCACCAAAATGGCGTAGAGGATGGTGTTGATGAGTGCGTGCTGCATGAACACCGTATCCTTGGTCAAAAGATCGGTATAGTTTTTCAGCCCGATAAAGCGCGGTGTTTGGATGGAGTTAAAATCGGTAAACGACAGGCCGATGGCCGCCAGCACAGGCAGCACAATAAACGTGAAGAACAGCAAAAGGAAGGGCAGCTGCAGCACCAGCACGCTGTGCTTGCTCAAAAACTTTTTCATGGCCGCTCCTCCCTTAAGGATTTAATGGAATCCACGATATAAGGCTTCAGCACCGTTCCCTGTTCGTCCATATAGCCAAACTCCTGCAATTTGCGCACCATTTCGCGGTCGATATGGGTCTGCGCCTCGTCAATGCGCGGCTGGAAGGCTTCGCCGTCGCGCACCACGTCCATCCAGATGTTGCTGATCTCGCGCTCCAGCATATAGCTGGCGATATGCCGCGGCGTTTCCAGCTGCCAATCCTTCCACATCGCAAGGATGATATCCTTGTGGGCTTTGGGGTAGGGCATGCTTTCGAAGGCCACGAGGTTAGCGGTGTTCCACAGGTAGTTGGGGCCATATTTGCGCTGGAGGTCGTTGGCATAACGGGTCTGCGTTGCGGCATCCAACCACCAGCGCAGGAACTGATAGGATTCATCGGGCATTTCTGTGTTGGAAAATATCATCGCCGCCGTGGCATCCGCGCTTTGATAGCGCACGATCTCACCGCCCAGCAATGTGCCCGGTGTGAGGGCGATATCCCACAGGCCAGTCATTTCTGGCGCGGTGACGGATAATTGCAGATAGGTGGAAAAGTTTGAGATACCCAGCGGGATTGCACCGGAGCGGAAGGAGTTGAAGAAGGATTTGACGTTCATGGCGCAGCCGTACACCCGGTATAGGTCGCACATTTCCTTTAACCCCTTTAAGGTGTTCGGGTTTTTCAGCCCGCCGTGCATGCCATCCTCGCTGTAAAAATCGCCGCCGTTCTGATAGATAAAGGGCATCGTCTGGTGAAAGCTTTTGTAGCCTTCCTTATCGGTAGACAGGGGCAGAGAAAAGTTCATGGCATTGCGGTGCAAAGTGGGCATCATGGCGCGCACATCGTCCATGGTATTGGGCACGGAAAGGCCCAGCATGTCCAAGATATCTTTGCGGTAGAACAGCACCTGAAAATCCTGCGAATCGCTGGCGGCATACACGCCGCCGTCATAGCTCATGGGGATCAGGGAGTTCAGCGTATACTCGCTTTCGTAAAAATCCAGGAAGCCCTCATAGTCCAGCAGGTTCTTTGCCATGCCGCGCACGGCGAAGTTGTAGGGCAGATAATAGCTGATGCAAAGCGCCACATCCGGGTTGGTGCCCGATGCGTTGGCCAGGATGATCTTATCCTCGCCCGGCATGATGGAAAAGGTGACGTCAATGCCGGTTTCTGCCGTGAAGGTCTGGGCACAAAGCTCGCGCAGCACCTCCACATACTGGCTCGATTTGTTCACCCACACCGTCAGCGAGCCGCCCGCGCCCTGGCGGCTGGCGGATTCGTTCATTACCGGGCTGAAGGAATAGATAAATTGCTGCAGGCCCGCGCCCAGATTGGCCAGCAGGCTTTCGCCCGCACTGGGGATTTTGCTGTTTTCGCCGCAGATATAGATGCGATCCAGCGCCATGTTCTGCTCGGACAGCTTGGGCAGCAGCGTGCCCAGCAGCTGCGCGGCGGAGGACGAATCATCGGCCAGCAGGTTCATCTTGCCGGGAATTTTGGAAGGGTCCTTCACAAGCTCGCGCAGGTTGCGGATGGCGAGGGTGAGGTCGCTGGCAAAGGAGGGTTCCTCGCCGCTGATGTTTTTTAAGGTTTGATGGATGGCCCCAAGCTCCTCCTGCCAGCGTGCCACGTCATCAAGGATGGTTGGCATATAGTCCAGCACATTCCAGGTGCGGTTGGTATCAATGTTGCTGGTCACATCGCTGTTTTGTCCGGTCAGTTTTTTGATTTTCAGGGTCACGGCGTTCATCTCGGATATGATGCGCATGATGTCAGCGTAGATGCCATCAAGGGGCGCCGCCGTCACCTGGATGGCCAGGGTGTGCTTGCCGGGCGTCAGATACACCTGCCCCGGCAAGGCGAGGTTTTGATAGGTGTTCAGCCCGGTGTGGGGGAAGGCCACATCCCGGCATTCCAGAAACGGCACTTCGTGATCGATAAAAATAGTGCGAAACACAGGCATGCCCGCCTTCAGAGGCTGGCAATATTTGAACGCCACGGTATACAGGCCCGGCGTGTTTACGTCAAACTCATAGTACAGCGTTTGCCCCACGCTGTTGAAGGATTTATCGTCTATCACGCTGATGCGCTTGACCAGCGCGTCATAAGGCACAGTGGCGGTGTTCTTGCTGCTGGTGCCGCGGATGTAAGAATCATTCTTATAGGTGTATTTTTCTGCTTCCAGCACGATGAAATCCGCGCCAGAAGCTGGATTGCTCAAAGCGGCAAGATATTCTGCATGGGTTGGGATCGATTGAACAGGGACGGCCTGGACAAAGAGAAACTCGGTATCAGTATTCTCCGGCGTGATGGAAAGGGTATAGCTTCCTTTTTCCAATGTAAAGAGAACCGGCTGGCCGGTGTAGCGGGTGTAATCCTGCAACAGCACGGTATTCTCCGTGCTGCGAAGCCGTTGATCGGGTGCAGTTTCGTTGCCGTATTTGTCCTTTAGAAGGTCGCCCGGCACATCCTCCCACAGCATGGGCAGCGGCGCGCGAAGCTCCGTGTCCAATAAGGCGATGGTGGCAACGTTCGTGAAGGCGTTGCTCTGTGTGCAGCGATAGCTCAGCGCCAGATAATACGCCCCCGTTTCAGGTACTTCAAAGGAGAGCGCGCAGGTGCTGCCCGCTGCCGTATTCTCCGCAAGGGCAGGCGTTATCATCAACCATACAAGCATAACACACAGGAATTTTCTCATGGTGTAATCTCCTTATGAATAAGGTGCGGGGAGCACCGCAGCCGATGCTCCCCACGAGGGTTTTACTTCGCCAGCTGCGCTTCAAAAGCAGCCCATTGTTCCGCAACACGGGGGTTCAGCAGTTCATCCAGCTGGGCGGCCACGGTGGCGGCGTCCATTTCGCCATTGCGCGCGCCGTTCAGCAGGCCCCACACCTGGTCGTCAAAGATCAGGTTGTAGCCGGGCACGATCTTGTTCATATCATCGCGGAAGCAGTTGGTGATGTTGGCATAGACCACCTTCAGGCCTTCGGTGACGTGGGGATTTTCGGCAAACTTGCTCACCACATCAGGGTGCTGGGTGCTGGGGAAGTACCACAGGAAGTACAGCTTGCCATCCACCTGCTCCTCAGCGGGGCGGGCAGCAAAGATGTCCATCTTATTCATGTTGCCTTCGCGGCCAAAGGATACCCACTTGAGCACTTCATACGCGGCGGGCACGTTCTCTTCCGCTACGGTGGTCATCATGTAGGTGTGGTTGACGTGCACGGCCACCTTGATGGGGCTGTTTTCGTCCGCGCGGGGGTAGGGCCAGTATTCCCAGGTGGGCTTCACCTGGGCGCGCATCCAGTTGGCTTCCCAGGAAGCGCCGGTGGCCAGCAGGGCAAAGCCTTCCTTGAAGGAATAGTGGTTGTCATTGGCACCGGCTTCGCCAAACTTGAGGGTGTAATCGTTGCTCTGGCCTTCTTCCAGGGCTGCGCCATTGTTGCGCATGCGCAGAATTTCAAGGCCGGGCACGGCGCGAAGCTCGTTGAGCACGTTCATCGCGGGCAGCCAGTATTCGGTAAAGTTGAACGTACGGTTCTCGAAATCGTATGCGGGGCTCCAGTAGCCGTCCGCCTGGGCGGAGAGCACGCTGTCCAGGTCATACAATACGGCTGCACCGGCGGTCTTGTCGGTGGTCGCGGCGTTGAGCAGCGCCACAAACTCATCCAGCGTCCAGTCATAGCCCGGCACATCCAGGTTCAGATCATCCAGAAGATCGGTATTCATGGCGATCATGCGGGCGTGGATCTGATCGGGCACGGCGTAAGTCTTGCCGCCATAGATGTAGGGCTGCACGAGGGAGGCGGGCAGGTATTCGGTTTCCGCATCGGCGGCGAGAAGGGCATCCAGCGGCCGCACATAGCCGTTGGATACGGCATAGGTGAAGTCCGTCCAGTCGCCCCACAGCACATCGGGCATGGTGCCGGCGGTGGCCATGGCGGTCAGGTAGGGGCCGGATTCGCCGTCAAAGGGCGTCACGGTCAGCTCGATGTTGGGGTATGCAGCCTCAAAGGCGTCCAGCACGGGGCGGATTTCCTGCAGCTCGCCAGAGGGAACCGCGATGTTCACCTTGCCGGCGATTTGATGCGCGTCGTTCTCGACCAGCGCGGTAGCAGCCAGGGAACACAGCATCAGGACTGAGAGGAGCAGAGCGATGAGTTTCTTCATGGGACATCCTCCTTTATATCTTTGCGGTCACCACCGCATAGGGTACGATTCGTTATAGCGGCGTCACGCGGGCACTACCCGGCGTCACGTCCAGCTGATACGGCTTTCCTTGGATCAGAACGCGTGTATGAATGCCCTGGATGTTGCCGGGCAGGTGCGGGGAAAGCTTTGGCGCGCCGTTTTCAATGGAAAGGCCAAGGAACCCGAATATCACGGCCTGCCAGCTTGCGCCCAGCGCCGCCATGTGGATGCCCTCGCCCGCAGTGTTTTCCATCACGTCATGCAGGTCTAGGAACACGCTCTTTTCAAAATAACGCTGCGCATCGTGCAATTTGTTCAACTTGGCTGCGAGCTGCGCATGGGTGCCAAAGCTGAGGGTGGAATCGTGCAGGGTTTTAGGCTCGTAATACGCATATACGTTTTCCTGCTGCTCTTTGGTAAACGCGGCGGGGAACAGTGTCATCAGCAGCACCAGATCGGCCTGCTTGAGCACCTGATACCGCTGCAGCCGGTCGTAGCTCATGTGGCGGTACAGTGCTGCATCGCCCTGCTTGTGGGCGGCAATGTCCAGCGGTTCCAGCTTTTCGAACAGATCATCTTCGATGAACAACCGGCGCTGCTCGTCGTATAAAATTGTGATTTTACTGGCTGTTTCTGCCCATTTCTGGCGTTCTTCACCTGGGAAATCGTGGTGTAGCGTTTCACCAGCCGAAATGGCAGCACGCAAATTCTCACGTACCAGATAGTTGGTATAGGTGTTGTTGCTGGTCACGCCGCAGTATTCATCCGGCCCTTTGACGAACAGAAGGTTGTAGCAGTCATCCTTTTCGCAGTATGTCAACCTGCTTTGCCAATAGCGTGCCGTTTGCAGCAGCATGTTGGCCCCCTCGTTTTCAAAAAACGCCTGGTCGCCCGTCACATCAACATACCAGCGCACCGCATGGGCAATATCCGCCGTGATGTGCACTTCGCAGCAGCCCGTATCCCAGGTTTCGCACTGCTCAAAGCCGGTATCAGAGCACATCCATGGGTACCGTGCGCCCCGAAGCCCAAAGTTCTTCGCGCCCTCGATGGCATCTGCCAGTGTATAGTAGCGGTATAGCAACAGGTTTTTGGCTGCTTCCGGGCGGGTATACAGGTAGAAGGGCAGCATAAACAGCTCGGTATCCCAGAAATAATTGCCCTTGTAGCGCCCGTGCATCAGGCCGCGCGCGCCGATAGAGGCATGCGGATCATCCGAAGCATTGTTTTGCAATAGCTGAAAGATGTTGTAGCGCAGTGCGCCTTGCAGGGCATCGTCCGCGTCCAAGCGAATATCCGAGGCAGCCCAGAGACGAGCCCAAGCTTCGGCGCTTTCCTGAAAGACAGCGTCAAACCCCTTGGCAGCGTTCTCCGCGCAGCAGGCCTGCGCCAGCGGCAACAGGTCGCCCGCACCGTCCCGCCCGGTATACACCGCGCAGAACTTCTCCAGCGTCAATTGTCCTCGTGCGGTGATACGCGTGTAGGCTCCCTCCGCAGCGGATGCAGTGCCGTTTGTGCGGATGCGGTAGGCTTCAAACAGCTTTCGGCCGGACGGCACCGTTTCCATGCACAGAATTCCGCCTTCGCTATCGGCACCCTGGCACGTAGTTACCAGCAGCCGGTGCACCTGTGCATTTTTCGTCATCTGGTCGTCCGATACGGGCAGGTTGGCCACCGCGTCATCAAGGCCCTTCACTAGCGAAATCTCGGTATCCTCCGGCGCAGTGATGGTGATCCGCAGCGCTGCGGCATGCTTTTGCGCCATGCTGACGATGCGCTGGGTGACGATGTGTAGCTGTTTGCCGTCTTTTGTTTCCCAGACGGAATCGCGCTGCCACAGCCCGGTTTGCATATCCAGGGTCAGAGAGGCTTTTATTTCTATCGCATCGTTTTCCAGCCGCGCGCTGAACACATCCGGGGTGTTGACCATGTCGGTAATGCCGGGCTTGATGTACTCAAAGCACCCGGCCAGAAACACGCTGCGGGTGTGATCGTCCGGCTTTGCGCCAAGCGGATCAAAGCCACGGATGCCCATATAGCCATTGCCCTGCGAGAAAATGCTTTCGCAAAACGCCTGATTTTGCGGGTTCGCCTGTTCCATATGGATGGAAAACGGATGGATGGTCAGGGTTTGTTTCATTTTCCATCACCTCCGAATGCTTCATATAGGCAGAAACTGAGGAACCCCGCGCAGGTGGCAAATGCCGCGCCCGTGGCGCATTCACCTGTGTTTTCGTCCACGCTTTCGCAGGCGATGCCGTTGTCCATGGTCATTTTTTGCAAATGCTGCTTGGCGCTTTCTTTTTCGCCGCACAGCAGGCTGTTGCAAACAGACAGCACCCACGGGTGCGGCGCATGCGGACAACCGATCTCGGCAATCGAGCTGCCGGCAAAGGAGTAGGCATATTCTGCGCTTCGGATCGTCGCCACGGCATGTTGATACAGCGGATCGTCAAACGCGCAAAAACCATAGTAGGGGAGCAGCATCAGGCTGCCCGGCGGCTCGTCGTAGATGTCAAAATGCCCCTTCAGATCGGTGGACCAGATGAACATCCCGTTTTTCACGCAGTGCTGATAGATGGCTGCCTTCACGTTTTCGGCCTGATGCGTGCATTCCGGTTTGCCATACAGCGCGGCAATATCGTGCAGCATCCGCCACACCAGCATGTTGTCGTAGGTGAGGTAGGGGTAGACGATTACGTCATCGGTGGGCTGCAGGAAGGTTTCGTACAAATCCGCTTCTAGGTGCTTCTGCAGCGCCAGCAGGCACAAAATGTGCTCCACACCCTCGCGCACACATTCCTTTTGCGCAAACGCCGCATCGCCGGAAGCATCCACATAGCGCTTCAGCGCGATCATCGGCGCGCACAGCTCATCCAGCTCAAAACCCGGCTCCAGCACGGTGCCATCGATAAACCGGCTGTGGATGCCCACATTGCGGATCTGGCGCGTAAACACATACAAAAGGATTTCCCGCGCCGCCGCTGCATCGGCCATCAGGATGGCAGGAAAGCTCCACAGCAGACTGTCGCGGTCCCAATACGCTGCCGACACATAATAGCGCGGGCTGCGGGAGGTCATCAAGCAGAACTCCTCTGTGTCCAGCGTTTTGCCGGAGGCGAAGAAGAAGCTGAAAAACATGTTGGTGTTCATCAGGGCGTTGAGGTGCGCATCCGGGATGCGCTTCTCCCGCGCCTTTAGCCAGGCTGCCGTTTTGCTTAAGGCATAATCAAAGCCCCGGCGCAGCATTTCCTTGGCGCTGGTGGAGGCCGCAACCTCGTCATAGCCCAGCCCCCAGATAAAATCGGCGGTCATTTCTTCGCCGGGCTGCAAAACGGCTTCCTTGGCCAGCGTATAATCAATCTGATTCCCCGTTTGCGCATACTGGTGCCGGATGTTATCTTCTGCCATCGGTGCAAAGGCAAAGAGGGGAAGGCCGATGCGCATCTCCATCACAAACCGGTGGTTCCACCCGCTGTCGTAGGCGTGCATGCTGCCCTCGATGCGTATGCTTTCGTTGATTTCGTGCCAGGTTTCCGCAAAGCGGCCCGTCAAGCCGATTTGGCAAGGGGCGGCAGATATACCTGTGTTCTTCACCTGCAGCCGGTAGAAAAATGCGCGCTCACCCAGCGGTGCCAGCAAAATGCCCCGAACAGCGAAATCACCCATTTGCGCAGTAAACATGGGAATCCAATAGTTCTGACGTTGCCACACAAGGTTCTCCAGCGGCAAGCCGTTCAGCAGGGGCTGCAAAAGCGGCAACTCCCGGTCTCCCTTGATCTCCAGCATACCCTTCGCGCCCATATGCAGGAAGGTTAAGCCTTTCACCGCGCCGTCTGTTTCGCGGATGGTGGGCAGCGAAAGCATTTCATTGCCCGTTACCTGATAACGCATGGCTCATTCCTCCTGAAACAAAGATTGCATAAGCGCTACATGATTCCTTGCAAACACCAGAACTTCGCCCGCCGGGCAAGCGCAGGTGGTCCATTGGCACCCGGCATACTGCACGCCCGTGAACAGCTCCGTCCATTCACCGGCTGGGAGGTACACCCTGCGCCCGGCTTCATTTTCCCACAAAACCGGCGCAACCAGCAGATCCCGCCCCAGCATGTATTCATCCTCGATATCCCACACCATCGGGTCATCCGGGTAATCGATGATCAGGTGCGCCATCAGCGGGCGGGAAGAGGCTGTTGCAAAATGCGCTTCTTCATATAAAACATCCAGCAGCCGCATGCGCAGCTTGGCCAGCCTTCTGTATGCGGATAGAACGCGCGCATCACCCGTCCTTGCGGCGATGTTCCAGGGGCTGCGGTCGTTTAGCTCTTCCGACCCGGCGGTGAAATCATACTGGCCATTCCGGGGCTCCGAGTGCCACTGCATCACCGGGCAAAATGCCGCCACTGCCAGCGCGCGCAGGTATAATTCTGCACTGGGCAGCGGGCCCGCAAAGCCCGCCAAATCAAAGCTCCAGAATGCAATACCGCTTAGTCCGGCGCTGAGGCCCGCCGATACCTGGGCGCGAAGGGCCTCCCACGTGCTCAGCTGATCCCCCGCCCAGTGGATGGGCATGGTTTGCGCACCCGCGTAGCCGGCACGGCTGAAGGTGACCCCGGCAAACTGATTGTAGGCGCGAATGTACTGCAGGGGATAAGCATTGTGCGCTTCATCGCCGCGCATGCCGTTTTGCAATAAGGCTTCCGCGTCGAACAAAAACTCGCCACCGTCTGTTTTGAAGCCTGCAACCCCCATATCCAGCAGGTACTGCCGCTTGCCAAACCACCAGGCACGGGCATCCTCGTTGGTGAAATCCAGCAGCAGACTGCCGCTGAACCAGCCATCACTGATGCGGTAGGGCGTACCATCGGCCTGGTGGATGCAGTAGCCCTTTTTAATCACGTATTGTTCATCGGCGTCCAATTGCGGGATACTGCCTTCAAAGGCGTGCTTGATCACAGGGATTTGCCATAGCACCGTCTGGATGCCCGCCGCCTGAAACTCCCGGATCATGGCGGCAGGGTCTGGCCACAGGCCGTCCTCCGGGAAGCACATATCCTGCAGGGTATATTGCTTTTCGCCGTCTTGAAGGGAATACTGCGCATCGTTCCATAAATAGAAGGTCTTTTCATCGCTCCACGCTTCCAGCACAAGGGCGGTGGCGGGCAGATCGTGCTGCCGGCACATAGCCAGCTGGTGCAGCGTCTCACGTTGGCTGTTCCATCCGTTGGCGGACATCCAGATGCCCAGCGCCCACTTGGGCGGCAATGCGGGTTGCCCAGTGGCTGCGTGATACTGCTGCAGCATGCGTACAGGCGTGCCGTGCAACAGGTGTAGCGTAAATAACAGGCCCGTTTGCGCCGTTTGCTGGCGCAGGGTAACAATTGTTCCGTTTTTCGCTTTGCAAAAGCTCATCTGGGTGGTGCGCAGATTGTCGTTATACAGGCCGATGCCCGCCTCGGTCATCAGCATGGAAACCGGCAAATAGCTGTGGTCTTCCTGTGTGCCAAAATACTCTTCCACCCGCAGGACCAGCGCTTTGTCTTGCTGGTTGACGCCGTCAAAGCGCTCGCCCAGGCCATATACACGCTGGCCAGCCAGCTGGCAAACAAGTGTCACTTCGTGGATATTGCCTTGCTTGTCATAAAGGATATGGATTGTGGGCAATAAGCTTCCCTTACCAAAGGTGAAGCGCTTCACCATGTTGAAAAAATTCTGTTGGCAGGAATTCGTTATCTTTTTTGTGCGCAGATCGCCTGCATATACCTGAAGCTGCCCTGATTTCCACAGGAGAGACAGGCTGACATCCTCATTTACCATCACGACACAAGCATCGTCGCAGAATACGAGGTGCTTTTCATCCAATGTGCGGCTTTGCAGGGTGTCAAAATAATACCATCCTGTCTGATCATCCTCTGTACAAATGCGGTAAGAGATAACGCACAGGCTTTCGGGCATTTGAAGCGTAAATTCTGCATATGGCTGGTTGTCATGGGGACGCTTAGTCATGGCGGCCTGAATATCACACTGCGAAGTACCGTCAACCGTCCATTGTAGCACGGCATTTGTGTTCTGCGCGTCCAGGCGGGCAAAAATCGTCACCGTCTCTCCGGCAAGAGGGGCGACAGGCAGCCGCCCAAACCCACAGTTTTCATTTTCATGCATGCCATAGGGCATGTGTTTGATGCTCATAGCGCCCCTCCTTACTTTATTTTTCGCACGCTAGCGCGTTCCACAACGTGCACCGGCAGCATCACATCGCGTTTTTCGCCGCCATGAATGGCGTCCACGACTACCTGCGCGGCCAGCGAGCCCTTCTCGCTGATATTCTGGTGTACAGTGGTCAGCTTAGGCACACACATCCAGGAAAGCGAAACATCGTCAAAACCTATAATGGATAAATCCTCGGGCACCGATTTTCCCTGCTCCCGCATGCCGTTGAGAAGCCCAAGCGCTGTGATGTCGGAGGTGACAAACGCCGCAGTCTCGCCGTTTCCGCGCCGCAGCAGCTCTGCTGCCGTCTGCTCGCCAAAGGAATAATCTACGGCTCCAGCATACATTAGCCTGCTGTCGTGCGCAATGCCCGCTTCCTGAAGGGCATCCTGATAGCCGCGATAGCGCTGCTCCATCACGCCGCCGCCGCTGGGCTCTCCGCATACCAGGGCGATCCTGCGGTGGCCCTGTTCCAGCAAATAGCGGGTAGCCAGATATCCACAATGCCGGTCGTTGATGCCGATTTTGTGAAAGTAAGGATCCTCGATATAGCAGTCCACCAGTACGATGGGGATGCCTGTCTTCTTGATTTCTTCAATGGCGTCACCCGGATACGCACCCACCACGATAATACCGTCCAGCTGGCGTGTTTTGACCACGCTGGAATAGTTCTGGTCTGTCGCTGTGCCGGAAATCAGCAGATGATAGCCATTTTCCCGGGCAGTATATTCTGCAGCACTAAGGAAATCACCATAAAACGGATTGCTGAACATCACCTGACGCCCGGCACCAATCATGGGTATGATGACGCCAATCAGCTTGGATTGACGGCTGGCCAGCGTTCTGGCAGAGAGATTCGGCTCATAGGATAGTTTTTTTGCCGCTTCCAGCACGCGCGCCGCGGTATCCGCACCAATGCGCGTGTTAGCTTTTTGATTGAGCACGTACGATGCTGTCGTAACGGATACTCCAGCTGCTTCTGCTACATCATGAATGCCGATTCTCTTTGCCATTTCGTTCTCCATTCTCATTGGTGAAGCGCTTCATCAACATAATATCACCCATAATATACATTGTCAAGCCCTTGAATAAAGATTTTTTGCATGATGTAGAAATCTAGCTTTTTTTGAGAGAATGAATACACTATTCTACTTCTAAGGGGCTTATTACCGACCATGAATTTGTGCAGATTGAACGAATACTGGCGCAAAAATTCTCTCCCGTATGGGGCATACTTTCACGCTATATCAGTTGATAAAACGCTGATTATGAGCGAACATGTCCTCAAGGAGGAACACGCCGATGGAGCGAATTGTTGAAGTGATCAAGCGGCCCGTGATGCCGCCGGTGCCTGTCGTACGGCAGCGTGTGGCCGCCTATGCCCGCGTGTCCAGCGGCAAGGATGCCATGCTCCATTCTTTGTCCGCGCAGGTCAGCTACTATAATAACTACATCCAGAAACGTCCCGACTGGGCTTTTGCTGGTATCTTTGCAGACGAAGCAGTGACCGGCACCAAGGACAACCGGGATGCTTTTCAACAGATGCTCCTGGCATGTGAAAAAGGCCAGATCGACAGGATCATCACCAAGTCCATCACGCGTTTTGCACGGAACACGGTGGATTTGCTCAATACCGTCCGCAAGCTGAAAGCCCTGAGCATTGATGTTTACTTCGAAGAAGAGCATGTGCATACCCTGAGCGAGGAGGGCGAGCTGCTGCTGACAGTCATGGCCTCTCATGCCCAGGAACAGAGCAGGGCGGTATCCAGCAACTGCAAGTGGCGCATCCGCAAAAACTTCTCCATGGGCAAAGCGAGCTTTTGCCGCATTTATGGCTACAAAGTACAGCATGGTGAGTATAGGATAATCCCCAATGAAGCGGAAATAATCCGCATGATTTATCAGGATTATTTAAGTGGAATGGGCCCCAACGCCATTCGACGGAAGCTCATCTCGCTGAACTCTCCCACGAAAAACGGCGGGAAATGGACAGATGGGGCCATAAACAACATTCTTTCCAACGAAAAATACATCGGCGATCTGCTCCTGCAAAAGTCCTATGTATCCGATCATTTGAGCAAATTGCAAAAGCCCAATAAGGGCGAGCTCGCGCAGTATTATGTGCGCAATCATCACCCTGCTATCATCGGTCGTGAGATGTTCGCGGCTGTGCAAGCCGAAAAGAAGCAGCGCACGGCATTGTACAGCACGGCGTTCACCGAACAGAAGACATACCCGTTCAGCAGCCTGATCACCTGTAGCATATGTGGTGCGCACTACATGCACAAAATGGCCAGCTCCGGGCCCAAGTACATCCGGCCTGTGTGGATCTGCGGTACCTATAACCGACTCGGCAAAAATCACTGCCAAGCCCAGCAGATTCCGGAAGACATACTGATCGAAGTTACCAATCAGGTGCTCGGCATCCCATGTTTTGATGTGGATACCTTCAAAAAGCACATCGAGAAAATCGTGATCCCACAGCCCTTTACCTTGGAGTTTCATATGCGAAACGAGCAGATCATCACAAAAACATGGGTGCACAGTTCCCGCAAGTGGAATGAAAACCAGAAGTCATTGGCCCGAAGTCGTTATCAGGACAGGCTGGAGAAGGAGGAAATGTCATGACGCAGGCTGCTTTGGCCAGGGAAATCACCTATATACCGCCCGTACCGCAGCAAGCCAATACAATGGCGCAGCGCTGGAAAAAGCGGGTGGCCGGCTACGCCCGTGTGTCCACCAAAGAGGACGAGCAGCAAAACAGCTATGATGCCCAGGTCAGTTACTTCACCGAGTACATCCAGTCCAGAGAAGAATGGGAGTTTGTTGATGTCTATACCGATAAAGGGATCTCCGGCACCAGCCTGAAGCACAGGGACGGCTTCAATCAGATGATCCAGGACGCGCTCGACGGAAAGATCGACCTGATTGTCCTCAAGTCCATCTCCCGTTTTGCAAGAAACACAGTAGATGCCCTTTCCACCATCCGCCTTTTGAAAGCGCGCGGTGTGGGCATCTATTTCGAGAAGGAAAGCATCAACTCCCTGGATGATAACAGCGAAATGATCATTACTTTTTTGAGTTCGCTGGCCCAGGAGGAAAGCCACAGCATTTCCAAGAATGTGACCTGGGGCATCCGCAATTCCTTCTCCAACGGCAAGGTATGGATGCCCTACAAGCATTTCCTGGGGTATGAAAAAGGGGAGGATGGCCTGCCCAGCATCATTGAGAGCGAAGCAAAAATCATTCGCCTGATCTATTGGCTGTTTGTAAAGGGGCGCACCGAGAATGGCATTGCGGAAGCGTTGGAAGTAAGGGGCATTCCATCGCCCAGCGGCAAAAAGACATGGCCTCCTTCCACCATTCACAGCATCCTGACCAACGAAAAATACAAGGGCGCGGCACTATTGCAAAAGTCCTTTACAACAAACTTTCTTACAAAAGAAAAGAAAGCGAACAGTGGGGAAGTGCAACAGTATTACATTGCGCAAAGCCACCATGCTATTATCCCGCCCGAGGTCTTCGATCTGGTGCAGATTGAAATGGATAAACGAAAGAGGGACAAGCGCCGCCGGAACAGTGTCAGCATTTTCTCCAATAAGCTGGTTTGCTCGGAGTGCGGTAACTTCTATGGCCGGCGTGTCTGGCATTCCAACAGCCAGTACCGGCGCACGATTTGGCAGTGCGGCCACAAGTTTCAAAACGGCAAGAAATGCACCACACCGCATTTTTATGAAGAAGAGATTCAGGATGCTTTTATCGCAGTCATGAACCGCATGATCCTGAACCGGGAGGAGATCATTGCTGCGCTGGAAGCGGCTATTGCAAAACTATCCGACCTGAGCGGAATCGAAAGCAAGATTGCAGCAGCTGAGCGGGATGCCAACGCCGTGGCTTTTGAAATGCGGCAGGCCATTGAAAACAACACCCGCCAGGCGCAGGATCAGCAGCAGTATGCCCAGAAGTATGAGGAAATGGCCTCAAAATGGACGGCAGCCAAAGAAGCACTCCAACGGCTGACCGATATCCGAACCCAGCATCAGAGCAAGACACTCCAGATAAAGTCTTGTCTGGATCTGTTCAGGGGTAGGGAAGAGCTGCTGACAGCTTTTGATGAGAAACTGTGGGTTGGGGTGGTTGAGGAGGTCATGGTTTTCCCGGATGGGAAGATGGAGTTTGGGTTTAAGGATGGGAGTAAAGCATTATCGTGATTGCTTATTCTCGCATCTATCTATTGCATCTTTTGCTTTGCTAAAAAATAATCTTGGCTAAATTGTGATCAGAATGGCCAAAGAAGTGTGGTGTTCTGATATATTGTTGTGAAACGGCAACATATTTTGGTGAGTTGCCAAAGTAAACGCAACGTTGCCAGGGTAAACGCGACAGAGTGGCGTTTACCCTGGCAAGACAAAGGGTAGGAGTGGTCGGGCGTTGGAAACACAAGAAAAGTCGGGGAATACTTGCATTATAACAGGGAAAAGCGGTAT
>JAVBRU010000035.1:0-31777 GCA_031547595.1 Eubacteriales bacterium | reverse complement strand
CTCTTTGTGTATATCAATGTGTTGAAGGATTGCGAGTCCGGGGTGCAGTGGGCTCTGTTTATGCCGGATATGGTGAAAGCGCCAACAAACGGGTTTCAGGTGGACAGCTTTGAGTACCGTACAATGCCCGCCATGCGCTTTATCGGCTTTGAAGGAGAAGAATACAGCGATACCACGCGCCGTATGGAAAAGATGCGCATACTCGACACCATGCAGGCCTATGCCAGCGGGTTTGACCATGATCTGCTACTGATGCACCACTATGGCCTCGGCGTGGACGTGGGGCAATGGCACGGCGTGTGGGGCCGTTTCATGCAAAAGGATGCGCCGGCGCCGGATGGCTTCCTTGCCCTGGATTTTGTGCCGGAAGATGTGCCGGGGGCAGGGCTGCCGTATATGTCGCGCTTTGCTTTTGCCACCTTCTCCGGCGATATGCAGGCCATGCATGCCCGCGAGGGATTTGACAGCGATGCGATGTATGACGTGACGCGCAACATCATCCTGGGCGAGGGCGGGGGTATCCCGTATCCGGATAAGTATTGGACTGCGGAAGTGTTTTTTGACGGCTGCGACAAGTGCAGCACCGGCTATCTGTTCTCAGCCTGTACATGAAGGGAGGAAAATAAGTTGTTGATCCCCCAGCTGCACTTTGGCGGCAGATGCAAAGAAGCAATAGCACTATACGAAAAAGCGTTTCGCACAAAGGTAAAAGAAGCATCCATCGATTATGCGCGCGATGGATATAGCATTGCAAACGCCGCCATGAACATCCATGGCACTGAAGTATATATGAACGACGCGTTTGGCAATCTGGAGATGAAACCGGGCTGCGGCGCGGTGCATCTGATCGTCATATTCCCCACGCCGGAGGAAATGATGGCCTGCTATGAGGTGCTCAAAACAGAGGAAGAAAAAGAACCTCCCTTTCACCAGGCGCCCTACAGCCCCTTGCTGGGCAACTTCATGGACCGCTTTGGCGTGATGTGGGGCTTTATGGCGGCGGATTGATGATTTATGATATTGCCAAAAATTCGTGACCCGAGGTTGATTACCCTCCGCCGCGGCGGCACGCTATCAGACGAGCATCATCATCTGCTGGCCCTCTGGGCGGCAGCATGTGCGCGGCATGTGCTGCACTGTTTTGAGGATGTGTGCCCGGAGGATTGCCGCCCGCGCCAAGCCATTGAAGCCGCCCGTGCCTGGGTGAATGGCGAAATGGCCATGATGCGGGCGCGGGATGCCGCCGGGGCAGCTCAGGACGCGGCAAGAGAAATAAAGGAAGCATCCGAAGCGGCGCGGCTGGCGGCATTATCGGCAGGGCAGGCGGCGGTGGTGGCGCATGTGGCCGCGCACGAGCTGGGCGCCGCGGCGTATGCCATCCGTGCAGTGATGGCGGCCGCAACAGACCAGGAAGCCGCCAGAATGCAGGAATATCAATGGCAACTCCGCATTCTTCCGGCCGAAATCCGGGCGCTTGTGATGGACGACCAGCGGCTGCGCAATGATATTTGCTGGTGCGTATTTGGCGAAAAGAGAGGCAACAACAAGGAATGAACGATATAACGCTGCTATTTCCCACCAAACTACACGAAGCCGCCGCTGCGGGATACTATCAAGAGCACGTATCGGCAGGCGAAAGCACCCTGCATGGCGATAGCGGCCTGGACAGCGCCAAGAGCTACGACGAATGGCTGGTCAAAATCGCAAAAGATATGACAACCGATGTCACCTCGATTATCTTTTTTGCCATCCGGCCATCCGATCAAAAGCTGATTGGCACCATCAATATACGGTTTCCGTATGCGGGCTATGTGCAAACATACGGGCATATTGGATATGGCGTGCGGCCAAGCGAGCGGCGGAAGGGCTATGCCGCCGCCATGCTGCGCTTGGCCTTGGCATACTGCAAAAAAATCGGCCTGAACAAGGTGCTTTTGACTTGCTATGCAGGCAACGCCGCATCCGAAAAAACCATTCTCAGCTGCGGCGGCGTATTAGAGGGCGAAATGCTGTTGCCCGATGGGGATGTATCGAAGCGGTACTGGATCGAGGTCATATAAAACAGGAGCATTGGGGAGAAGGCAAGCATGGGCAATTTGGTGGATCAGCGGGGCAAACTGGAGGACGAGGTATTCACCTATAGGGTCACCAAGGACAAGCGAATTTTCATAGCCTGGTGCGGAAGGCAAGTGACCGTGCTGAGCGGCAGCAAGGCCGAGGGTTTTCTTGCAAATATAGCGCATGCGCAGGGAAAAGACGCACAGCTTATCATGGCAAAAGTGACGGGGAACTTCAAGCGCGGCAATGAAAAAATGAATAAACAAGCGTAGTATTCATATAACGAAATAAACGTTGGTGATGTTTATGAAACCGAGAAGGCTTCTTCTGGGAGATACCAACATGGTGGGCGCAAACGTCACCCGCATTCGCAAAGAAAAAGGCAAGCACTGGTCATCCTCGCAGACGCATTGGGCGTGAAGGTTACGGAGTTGCTGCCAAAGCAATAAGCGGTATTATTTACAATTGTAAACGTCAAAAAGCATTGACAAATCGTTAGACACGTTGTAGTATAAGACAAGGTGTCTAACGATTTTTGTTTGCGAAAGGAAGATCGACGTATGAAGAAATGTGTATTTGTATTGCTCATTTTGGCGCTGCTGATGGCTTGCCTCTTTGCACAGGTGAGCTGTGCACTGACCGAAAATGATAAGCAGGACGCTATTGAAGAACGATTAAGGAAGGCTTTTTCGCTCGAAACCTATTCAATTGAAACACTGTATCAGCTAAAAATGGAATGGCTTCCCTATATGGACGAAATAAATGTGATTGTGAATGCGTTAAAGGCAAAAGGAAAACTGCCCCAATATACGCCTATCATGAGCCATGTGAATACTTTGGAAAAGACGCTTATGCCAACATCGGAGGATATCACGGCTGATGAAGCATTGCAAATCGCAAGAGATAGCATTCTTTTACTTGAGGGCTGGTCTGAAGAGCAGCTTGATATGTTTGTTGAATACCTGCAAATCTACTATCATTCAGAAGAATTAGATCGGGATATCTATCAATTTGCTTTTACACAAAAATCTTGCTTTTCAAAAGAATATTACGATTACACCTATGAGTACTTTGAAAAGGACTATTGCACACCCCTTTACGCTTTATTTGGCGGCGATAATGCTTCTACGCCGTACTATGTAAGCATTCGGATTGATGCCAAAACAGGAGAAGTCGCTGAGACACCCTGGGTTCAATATCCACCTGTAGAACTAAATGTGTTTGATCTGATACGGTAAGAAATCGGAATTAACACTATTTACAATTGTAAACGTCAAAAACCATTGACAAGTCGTTAGACACGTTGTAGTATAAGACATGACGTCTAACGATTTTTATTTGCGAAAGGAAGATCGACGTATGAAGAAACATGTATTTTTGCCGCTCATTTTGGCGCTGCTGATGGTTTGCTGCCTCGCGCAGGCGGAAAGCGCCTACAAAAACCGCACTTTGCTATTGGAAGACGACTATGCCGATAGCATGGTCCTGGTGGATGGCACGCTGTACCTCTTGGGCTATGAAGGCTTGTACACCCTGGTGGGGGACGAGCTTTTGCTGACCCAACCCGCCTTCAAAACATCGTGGGATGAAGAAACCATGGCAGACAGCATTCACCAGCTGCTGTCGGACGGCAAAACGTTGTATGGCCTGAACGTATACACCATGGTGCTGTACCGGCTGGACTTGCAAACCGGAACCAAGCAGCCCGTGCTGACGGCAGAAAGCCTGCTGGATAGCTACTATAGCGATATGTTCATCACAGACACGCAGCTGGTTTGCCTGGCCGATAACAAGCTGCTGCAAATCGACCTTGCCACCGGCGCGGAAACAAAGCTAGACGCCAAGGACATCACGCAAATTGCGGCCTATCAGGACGGCCTGTATGCCGCGCTTGAAAGAAAACGCACGGACCTTGGCTGGAGAAGCAGCCTGTTGACCATCGATGCCAGCACCGGCGCACGCACCGTGCTGGAAACGCCGGAGGTGGGCGTGAATCTTCGCGGCATCACGGCGGCGGCAGACGGGCAGAGCATTTGTCTGGCAGACGTTTCGCAGCTGTATATATGGAAGCCCGGCCAGAAGGCGCAGGCCGTAGCGTCCTTTGCCCGCGGCGATGTGTGCGGCATGGTGATGCTGGATGCCAATTATGTGATCGTCAATGTGGACACGCATGTGTTCAGCATCCGTGCGCTCGATCCCGCACTGAACGCCGCTCAAAAGCAGCTGAACCTGCTGGAGCCGCTGGGGCGCGGCGAGGACTATCTCGCGTTTCTCAAAACGCATGGCGATACCGATATCAACTTTATTCAACACAGCATGGAAAGCAATGAGGAATTGTTCATCCAGCACATGCTCACCAAATCCGACGCCATCGATATATTTCTGCTCTCTGATCAAAACCTGCTGTCCTCTATCAAGAGCAAGGGCTATGGGGTGGATTTGAGCCAGAATGCGTCCATCCAGGCCTCCGTAGCGGATATGTATGCGCCCATTCGGGAGTCTTTAACGGAAAACGATGTCATCGTGGCGGTGCCCAAGAAGCTTTTCCTTCCCATATTGGCCTATCAGCCGGAGGCATTTCAGGATCTGAACCTTACCTGCCCCACCACCTATGCAGAATTTTTGCAGTTCTATATCGCGTGGATGGAAGAGGGAGCAGACGAGCATCCCGGCTATTACGTGGGCCCGCTGGAAAACTATTTGGACTTTGGCAAGCTGATCAAGTGCTATGTGGACGAAATGACCAAGAACGGCAAGCCCGTGGATTATCAAAGTGCAGCCCTGCAGGAGGTTTTGCAGCTGTATATCCAGGCGCAAGCCCTGCCCGTGCCCGATTTTGATTGGAGCGAGACTGCGCTGTTCAACATACGCGATGTGCCGGTCACAAGCGGGTATGCCTACCTGCCCCTCACCTTTGAGGCGGGCAACGACTATGTGTTTAACGTATCGGAAAATGATTTCGATTACTTTGTGGTCAATCCCTATTCCAAGCGCAAGACAGAGGCAATGGAGTTCCTGGCGCTATACCTTGGCGATATGGGCGACTGGTACAATGTGATTTTATACACCTCCAAGGCGCTGCCCGTTGAGCACAGCGATTTTAACGAGCGCGTGGCAGCTATGGAGCTGGAGATCGAACAGCTGGAAACGCAGCTTGCCGCTGCCCCGGCCAATGAAAAACAGGCGCTGCAGGAAAGCGTGGATAACAGGCGATACGAGCTGGAACAAACCAAGCTATATGACCGCTGGATGTTCTCGCAGGAGGATATCGACCTCTACAAGCAATACGCGGATGGCGTGTACTTCAACCCCTTTAACCCCATCCTGACGCTGCAGGCCGAATATCCGGAGCTTTTCACCGCTTACGCCACCAATCCGCAGTTCAATTTGCAGCAGTTTTTGAATGATCTGCAGTCGCGGGTGCAAATGTTGCTGGCGGAGCGGTAGGACGGGGAGGAACGCTGGGGGCTTCTCGCCCCCAGACCCCTCGGCAGGGAGCAGTGCTCCCTGCACCCCCACTTATGACTAACAAGACATTGCATGCACCGATCGTGCAGATGGAAAGGAAAAAGATGAAAAACGGCACTTTTCGATGGCTGTCGGTGTTTTGCACAGTGCTTTGTCTGCTGATCGCGGCACGGGCCAGCGCCGAAACCCTTACCAAAGAGCAAATCAAAGCCATAATGTATCAGCACGTGGAAAGCACCTTTGGCTATACCAAGGAGGAGCTCACCCTGTCCATGCTGGAGAAATTTGGTTCATCGTGGAGCTTCACCGTGATCATCAACGACCATCCCTATGGTAGCAGCGGTGTTATCACCGGCGCTATCGGCGGCTCCGGCACGCTGATCTCCATCAACCCGCCGGATGAGTACCCCCTGAGCACTGAAATTGCCCTGCACCTGGAGGCCGGCATCATGAGCCCAGAGCAGTTGACTGCCTTTCGGGAGGCTTGGGAGCCGCGCCTGGACGAGCTGACCACCCTCAGCCAACAGCGTGCCACAGACAGCTTTGACCCCATCGCCAGCCAGGCGGCGGTGTGGCTGATTCCGCGCATCAGCCAGCCTGGTGCGGGCGAGCTCTCCCCCTTGGAAGCAGCGCAGCAGGCGCAGGAGCTTTTGCAAGCGGCGGGCTGGAATGCCGCGCAACTGGAGCTCTATGCCCTCAAAGGTACGCTGTATCTGGCAGATGGCGATGAGGCGTTTTACCTGCTCCTGTACATGCCCCGCAAGCGGACGGCGGCAGAAATGAGCGGCGCGGGGGAAAAAGCCTTCAATGCTATGATGAAGGATGCCCAAACTGGCTTTGGCGGCATTGAAAACACACCGTATGCCGTGTCTGTGCGCATGGACGCTAAGACGGGCGAACTGCTGGCACCTGTGCTGCAAGTATCGTATGAAAAAAGCCTCTATCATTTGCTGTGTCCGGCAGGAGGGGTGTATCAATGAAAAAGATTGGATTGGTCGTAGGCCTGGTGTTGCTGCTGCTTTTTACCGCTGGTGCTTTCGCGGCAATAACGGAAGAAAAGGCAATGGAAGCAGCGTATCAAAACATTGCTTATTGCCTCAAAATGCAGAAAGACGCGATTTCCTTGACAGACAGCAGTCAGAAAAACGGAACATGGCAGTTTGTGTTTACAGTGAATGCCCCCGGCATCACCGATGGGCGCATTGAAATAACCCTTGATGCCAAGGGCAACATGACCGCGCTGCGAGGGCCGGAATGGCGCGAGGATGTGACGCGGCTTGTCAACAGCACCAAGCGCCTTGCCTATACTATGGAGGACATGGTGGCGTACCGGGAAGCATGGCTTCCTTATCTGCAAGAATTTGAAGCGCTGTTAGCCGATCAAAAAGGCACCTCCCCAAATGTGTTTTACCAATTTGCCTATGCCTTTGGGCAGGACATCCGCCTGCCGGAGGAAGACAGCGTTTTGCTTGATACGGCGCTTAATACCGCTACTCAAAGCATCCTTTCCTTGCCGGGCTGGACGAAAGAGCATTTGGACTTCTTTGATTTAAGCACACAGGTATATTACATATCCTCGCAGCTTGGCCAGCCCGTGTACCAGTTCATCTTTTCCCGCCGTTCCTCCGCTGCGCCGCAGTATATCAACTTCGCGTGGGATGTGTACGAAAAGCAGTACCTCAAACCCCTCTATGCCCGGTTTGGCGGCAGCGAGGATTCCACACCGCAGTACATCAGCGTGCGAGTAGATGCCAAGACGGGCAGCGTGCTGGAGGAACCCAATGTTCAATTCCCTGGCGCGGATTACGTGGACGAATTTTGGATGATCCAATAACAAAGGAGCAACGATGAAACAAAAAACCGTTTTTGCTATAGGATTGTGTATTGTTATTATTTGTGCACTGTCTATGGCCCCCGCTCTCGCGGGTATCACCGAAGCCCGGGCAAAGGAGCTGATGTATCATTACTGCCAGGAAGCGGGGTATACGAAGGACATGCTGGAGCCCTACAACTTCATTCACGTAACGGGCGGCGGCTGGGCGTTTTCGCTGAAGCTAAAAAATGCCGACCCTACCACCAACGGCCTGGTGATTGGCAGCATGACGGAGGACGGCAAGCTGAAGGAGATCAAACACCCGGAGCACATCTCCACGTACCAGCAGCTTTATGAGGCGCTGCTGACCAACGAGCGGAACTACGAAGCGATGTATCATTTTGTGCTGGAATGGCGCGCGAAGCTGCCACACATCAGCGAGGAGGACAGGCGGGAGCTGGAAATGGAGCACGTGCGGCGTACCTGGCCGTTTCTCGCTTTACTGGAGCATGACATCCGGCTGCCCGAGGACGGGGACATCTCCTACGTGGAAGCAAAAAAATACGCCGAGGCAGCCATTCTGGCGCTGCCCGGCTGGACGCAGCAAAAGCTGGATTTGATGGGGATCGAGTTTGAGGTGTACCATGTGCCGGTGGGCAGCGACCGCGCGGTGTACCAGTTTGTATACAGTCTGCACAGCCGGGTGGGGCATATCGCGGCGTTGTATTCGGGCAAGGCCTATTCGTTCAATTACGACAAGGCAGCCAAGCAGGAGGATAAGGCGTTTGGCAAGGCCTTGCCCTATGTTGTCAGTGTGCGCATCGATGCCAAAACGGGCGAGCTTCGGGGGGATATATTCGTTGAAGTACCGCCCGTTGAAAGCGGACACGCCATGGCGTTGGTATTGGAATAGTAAATGTTTAGAATTCCTTAAATTTTGCTTGCAATTGATGAAGTGCAGTGCTATAATGCATGTTGCGGCTCATAAGCAGCCACTTATGAATCCGCCAACTGTATACACAAAGAGGTGAAATGGCATGAAGGAAAAAATCCATCCCAAGTTTAACGAGAAGGCAGTCGTTCGCTGCGTGTGCGGTGAAACGTTCGAAACCGGCTCCACCAAGGGCGAGTTGAAGGTTGACATCTGCTCGAAGTGTCACCCGTTCTTCACTGGCAAGCAGAAGACCGTTGAAACCGGCGGCCGCGTAGATCGCTTCAAGAAGCGTTTTGGCGTGTAATCCCGCTAGGAAACAGCAGCAAGCCGCATTGGCATGCTGCTTTTTCTATAAAATGCCTTTGTTTTGACACAATAAGCGAGTATAATGTATATAGAATCTTTTTTGAAGAGGAGATGCGGCATTGAGCAAGAAGGAACCCGCGCAAAAACGCGTGGATATCGGCGGCCAGGCGGTGCTGGAGGGCGTGATGATGAAGGCCCCGGACGCCATTGCCATCGCGGTGCGCCGGCCGGACAACAGCATCGTAGTCAAGCGGCAGGATTATGTTTCCCCCGCCAAGAAGCACAAGTGGATGGGCATTCCCTTCATCCGCGGCGCCGTCAATATGGTGACGATGTTCACCATGGGGATGAACACCCTGAACGACAGCAGCAACATGTTGGGCGTGATGGAGGAAGAACCCAGCAAGTTTGAAAAATGGCTGGCGAACAAGCTGGGCAAGAGCCTGGACAAAGTGGTGATGGGCGTTGCGCTGGTACTGGCATTGGCGCTGTCCATGGGCTTGTTTGTGATGCTGCCAAACCTCGCCATCGGTCTGTTTCCCGCCAATGCCACCGGCGGCATGCTGCTGCTTAAAAACCTGGTGACGGGCATCATCCGTATTGTGATTTTGATTGCGTACATGGTGCTGGTGGGGCGCATTCCGGATATCCGCCGCACCTTCCAATACCACGGGGCAGAGCATAAGACGGTGTATTGCAACGAGAACGATCTGCCATTGACCCCGAAAAACGCGCAGCAGTTTTCCACTTTGCACCCCCGCTGCGGCACCAGCTTTTTGCTGCTCACATTCTTTTTGTCTATTATTTTTTATTCCATCATCGACGTGCTGGTGCTGGAACTCATAGGGTTCGACCTTGGCACCAACTACTTTTTGCGCATCCTGAGCCGCCTTTTGCTATTGCCCATTGTGACGGGCATCAGCTATGAGTCGCTCAAGGGCTTGGCGCATGCCGACAATTCCGTGACCCGCGCGCTGCGCTGGCCGGGGCTGATGATGCAAAAGTTGACCACCAAGCCGCCCACAGATGATATGTGCGAAATCGCCATCACCGCCATGAACGCTGCGCTGCACGGCCTGCCGGAGGGTGAAGTGACCCCCGAGGGCTGGGTGATCCTCAAAAAAGATGACGATCAGGCAAACGCTTAACGCCGCCGAAGCGGCACTTCAGGCAGCCGGCGTGCCCGATGCGCGGCTGGATGCCGAATATTTGCTGGCCGAGGTGCTTGACGCGCCTCGGCTCGCCTTGCGTTTACGGGGCGGGGACGCGCTGACAGACGCACAGCAAGCGGCGTTTTTGGCGCTGCTTCGCCGCCGGGAAGCGCGCGAGCCCCTGCAGTATATCCAGGGCACGCAGGAGTTTATGGGGTTGACCTTTCAGGTGTGCCCCGATGTGCTGATCCCGCGCGCCGACACCGAAACACTGGTGGAGCAGGCGCTGAAACACATCCGCCCCGGCATGCGGGTGCTGGATGTGTGCACAGGCTCCGGTGCGATTGCGGTGGCGATCAAAAAGCTGGCGCCGCAAACGGAGGTGAGCGCCACGGATTTATCCGAAAAAGCGCTGGCCGTGGCGCGGCGCAATGCCACTGCACAGGGTGCAGAGATCATCTTCTATCAGGGGGATTTTCTGCAACCCGTGGCGGGGCAGAAGTTTGGCATCATCGTCAGCAATCCCCCTTATATTCCGGCGGCAGAACTCCCTCTTTTGCAGGCCGAGGTGCAAAGGGAGCCGCGCATGGCGCTGGAGGGCGGCGCGGACGGGCTGCTATTCTACCGACGGTTGGCCGCGGAAGCGCCTGCCCATCTGCTGCCCGGCGGACAGGTGCTGTGCGAGATTGGGGACACCCAGTTTGACGCTGTGCGCGCGCTGTTTGGCCCCCAATTTACCGATATTGCTTTGGTGCATGATCTCAGCGGCCTGCCGCGCGTAATCTGCGCCAAATGGAAAGGATAACCCATGCTGGAACAACAATTCGAAGCGCTGGAAGCGCGGTATGAGGAGCTTGGCGAGGCGTCCGCGCAGCCGGAGGTCATTGCCGATGTGCCGCGCTGGCAAAAAATCCTCAAAGAGCACGCGCAGCTGGAGCCTGCCATTGTGGCGTGGCGCAGTTACCGCACGCTGCTGAGCAACCTGCAGGAAGCCAAAGACATGCAGAGCGACCCAGAGCTTGCCGACATGGCACAGGAGGAAATCAAGGAGCTGACCCAGCGCCAACAGGACGAATACCGGCAGCTGCAGCTCTTTCTCATCCCGCGCGACCCCAATGACGAGCGCAACGTGGTGATGGAGATCCGGCCCGGCGCGGGCGGGGACGAGGCGGGGCTGTTCGGCGCGCTGCTGTACCGCATGTACACCCGCTATGCGGAGCGCAGCGGCTACCGCGTGGAGCCTGTCAGCATCACGGAGACCGAGCTTGGCGGCATCAAGGAAGCGGTGTTCACGCTGTCGGGCAACGGCGCTTTTTCGCGCATGAAGTACGAGAGCGGCGTGCACCGCATCCAGCGCGTGCCCGTCACAGAGTCCGGCGGGCGCATCCACACCTCCACCGCCACCGTGGCTGTGCTGCCAGAGGCCGAGGATGTGGAGGTGGAAGTGAAGCCGGAGGATATCCGCTTTGACACCTACCGCGCATCCGGCCACGGCGGGCAGTACATTAACATGACCGACTCCGCCGTGCGCATCACACACTTCCCCACCGGCCTTGTGGTCACCTGCCAGGACGAAAAGAGCCAGCTGAAAAACAAAGAAAAGGCCATGCGGGTGCTCAAATCCCGCCTGTATGATTTCTATCGCGCCCAAAAGGATGCCAGCTATGCCGAGAACCGGCGCGGGCAGGTGGGCAGCGGCGAGCGCAATGAGCGCATCCGCACCTACAACTTCCCCCAGGGCCGCGTCACCGATCACCGCGTGGGCATCACGCTGTATAAGATTGACGCCATCTTGGACGGCGAGCTGGATGAGATCATTGATGCCCTGACCATGGACGAGCAGGCGCACAAACTGAACGAGTTATCAATCTAACCGCATCCGCATACCCTTCTCTGAAAGAAGGGATTGCGGATGGGACCGGTATTGTTGGCCCTCATATCCGGCGTGCTGGGCACAGGGCTGGGCGGTGCGCTGGCGATGTGCTTCAAAACCATCAGCCACCGCACGATGTCGCGGCTTTTGCACCTCACCTCCGGCTTGATGCTGGCCATTGTGTGCTTTGAGCTGTTGCCGGAGGCCATGGGCATGTCGGTGGCGGTGACCTGCGCAGGGGTGTTTACGGGCATGCTGGCCATGCTGGTCAGTGATGCACTGATCAGCGCCAAAAACGGCAGCAGCGTGTGGACGACCGGCGTGATGGTGGGCGTGGGCATTGCGCTGCACAATCTGCCGGAAGGCCTGGCCGTGGGCGCGGGCTATGCCGAAGCGCCGATGCTGGGCATGGCGCTGTGCCTCACCATTGCGCTGCACGATGTGCCGGAGGGGCTGGCGATGGCGCTGCCGCTTCGAGAGGGCGGCGTCAAAGCTGCACGGGTGCTGCTTCTGACGCTGCTTGCCGGGCTGCCCACCATGCTGGGCGCGGCGCTGGGCATGCTGGCGGGGCGAATGAGCCCGGATGTGCTGGGCTTTTGCCTGGCGCTGGCGGGCGGCGCAATGCTGCAAATCACGTGCCAGAACATGCTGCCGGAGGCGCAGCGCGAAGCGCAGGGCCGCGTGGAATCGCTGCTGTTGGCTATCGGCGTGCTGCTGGGCGGCGCGGTGTGCTTTTTTTTAGAGTAGTTGTCGGAGGCATTGTATGTACGAAACCCTTTGCCTGCCGCCCAGCGCGGCGGCGCTTGAGGATGCGGCGCGGCGGATTCAGTGCGGCGAGCTGGTGGCCTTCCCCACCGAGACGGTGTATGGCCTGGGCGGCAACGCCCTGGATGCGGAAGCGGTGCTCAAAATTTTTATTGCCAAAAACCGCCCCGCGGATAACCCGCTCATTGCGCACGTGTCCGCTATTTCTCAATTGGAACCGCTGTGCGAGGTGAGCGATGACGCCAGACGGCTGATGGACGCGTTTTGGCCGGGGCCGCTGACCCTTTTATTACCCAAGAAAGATATTGTGCCCGCCATCACCACCTCCGGGTTATCCTCCGTGGCGGTGCGCATGCCGCGCCATCCCGTGGCGCTGGCGCTGATCGACCACAGCGGTGTGCCCATTGCCGCGCCCAGCGCCAACCTTAGCGGACGCCCCAGCCCCACCACTGCGCAGCATGTGTTGGAAGATATGCAGGGCCGCATTCCGCTGATTCTGGACGGCGGCGCGTGCGAGATCGGCGTGGAATCCACCGTGCTGGATATGACAGGCGATATTCCCACCGTGCTTCGCCCCGGCGCAATCACCGCCGATATGGTGGCAGGGGTCGTAGGACAAGCCCGCGTGGCGGACAGCGTGATGCGCGCGCTGCGCGAGGGCGAGGCCGCGCCCTCCCCCGGCATGCGGCACAAGCACTATGCGCCAAGGGGCAGCCTGACCATCGTGCGCGGCAGCGCGGACGCCGTGATCCACAAAATTTGCGCATTGTATGACGCCGCGCCGGATGCGTTTATCCTGGCGCAATCCCCGCACCTGCCCGCCTATGGCGCGCGCCGCGTGCTGGATATGGGAAAGAACGCCGCCGATGCCGCGCACAACCTGTTTGCAGCCCTGCGGCAGATGGACGAGCTTCGCGTGCCCCGCATTTTTGCTGAAGGGTGGCTGGAGGACGGCGTAGGCCTGGCGCTGATGAACCGCATGGCGCGTGCAGCGGCCTTTGATATTGTGGAGGGCGAGGACGAATGAACATCCTGTTTGTGTGCACCGGCAACACCTGCCGCAGCCCCATGGCGGCATACATGGCGCGAGCGTTGGGCTTCGATGCGCACAGCGCCGGGCTGTTTGCGGGCGAAGCGCAAGGGATATCCCCCTATGCAGAGCGCGCACTCGAAAAACGCGGCATCGATGCCTCCGGCCATCAGGCGCAGCCCGTGTCTGAACGTCTGATGAAGCAAGCCGACCGCGTGGTGGGCATCACCGCCGCGCACGCAGAGCGCCTGCGCCAGCGTTACCCACAGTATGCCGGAAAAATTATTTCATTTGTGCCGGACATCCCCGACCCCTTTGGCCAAAGCGAAGCCACCTATGAAAAGACCGCGCAACAGATTGAGCGCGGCCTTCAGGGCATGAAGTTTTAGCTGTCTTTTTCTATTGTCAATGCGATGGGCGCAAACTGCTCTCGCGTGCCGCTGTCATAGGGCAATAGCACGATATTTTCCGGCATAACGCCGGTATTATAGAACACATGCATGATCTGGGATTCGTACTCCATCGATAAAGGCATTTTATAGCCGCCATGCTGCTTGGGCAGCGGCTGGCCGTTTTCATCGGCCAGATCAATCCACAGGTTGCCACTGGGGAGCAGCTCCATATCATCCAGCAGCGTATAGCTGGCATACAGTCCGAGCGGCGTTTGGATGAACTCCGCGTCCGTCATCATAAACCCTTCAAAAACAAGGGGCAGGTTGACTGCGTGGTACACCGCCTGTTGCTGCAGTGTTTGCACCACCAGCACATCCATGCGGCCGGTGTGCATTTTTTTGTAATCCACCTCTTCTGCGATAAAGTAATCCACTTGCAACGTCAGAGGGGTGCCCTCAGAAGGCTCCGCAAGAAAGCGCAAGTCCAGCACCAGATCCACCACCAGCGTGGTGGGCGTTTCGTACAGCCAGCTGACCCCGGCCAGCAGTGCTTGCCCGCCGCTACTCACCTCCGGCACGGCAGCCACCAATACCTGCTTGGCACCTGCGGTATCCACACGCTGGGCGTCAAACTCGGATAACACGATGGCTTTGGGGTCGGCTGCGGAGAAAGCAAGCGTCAGGTGCACGGCAATGCCGTCGGACGCGGCGTCCCGCACGGAAACAGACATACCGGGAAGCCCTCCCTCGCACGCCTGGGGCAATGCGGTTTGCACCACGTTCGGATCGGTGCCCTGCGGCAGAAAGCTGAGCACGCCAATCAAATTCATCACGGCCACTGCCGTGCCGCACAGAAACAGCGTCAGCACCGCCGCCAGCGCCACGTATCGCAAAGTAGGGCGCAGCTGCGCGCGGCGCGTTTCCTTCAATGCCCCCCGAATGGCCTGATGAAAGGTGTCGGGGGCTTTTTCATAGGCATTTTGCCATTGCTGCTGGTTCATCGGGTCAACTCCCCTTTCAGGCTGCGGCGGGCTTTGCTGAGGCGCGATTTGACAGTGCCGGCGGGAATGCGCAATATGCGGGAGATGTCCTCTATGCCCGCGCCCTCCATATAAAACAACACCACGGGCAGGCGGTACATTTCCGGCAGCGCCTGCACCGCGTCGTGCAGCGCTTCGTCCCGGTCATTTGGCGTACAACCAGCCTCCGGCAACACCTCTGTGAACACAAGACGCTTGTTTTTGCGCATCAAAGTATAGCATTCGTTGATCAGAATGCGGATCAGCCAGGGCTTAAATGCATCCGCTTTGCGCACGCTGCCCTGATGCTGCCAGGCCTGCAATATACAATTTTGCACTGCATCCTGCCTGTCGCACAGGCGGGGCAACAGCGAGGAGCTGACGCGATACAGCGTTTCTGTGAGCGCGATCACGTTTTCCTCAAACTCCAGCGGCGTCATGGCTTCCCTCCTCTTGGCGGTATACACCTGTAAGATGCAGCAGAAAGCAAAATGGTTCACACCCATCATAACATAATTTGCGGACATTGACGCCTTATTCCGAATGGTTTTCACTTGTTTTTGCATACCGGGTGGTTGAACTTCGGCGGGAAACAAGGTATAATATATGTTGGTGAGAAATACCGAAGGAGCAATTAGATGTTTCAAGGGTTTGGGCCTGGGCTGATCCCGTTTTTTCTGGACATTCGTTTTCATAACGACCGGACGTTTATGGAGGCCAACCGGGCGCGCTACATCCGCGATGTGCGGGAGCCGTTTTACGCGTTCATTGATGCCATAGCGCCGTACATGCAGGCGATTGATCCCGAATTTGAGGTTCGTCCGGCCAAATGCCTGTCGCGCATCAACCGCGACACGCGCTTTAGCAAAGACAAGTCCCCCTACCGCGACCACCTGTGGCTGGCGTTCCGGCGAGCGGCGGGGCAAAAGGAAGGCTTGCCCTTTTACTGGCTTGAGATCGCGCCCGAAAGCGTGACGTGGGGCCTGGGTATCTGGGGCGAAAACCGGGGCATGATGGATGTGATGCGCGCCCGTATGGCAGCGCGCCCCGACGATTTTTGGGCACTTCTGCCCATCCTGCAGAAGAACGGCTTCTCCATCGAGGGCGATGAGTTCAAGCGCCTGGAGGTCCCTCCCGGCATTCCCGAAGTTTTGTGGCCTTGGTACAAAAAGCGCAGCATCTACCTACAAAAGCAGCAAGTTCAGCTGGACTGGATTTACTCGGCGGATATTGTAGAACGCGTGGCTGCCGATTATGCCGCGCTTTCACCATTCTACCAGCTGTTTCGCGGTTGTATCGATCAAGCGATGAACCTGACGCAAAATGAGGGAGGCAATGAAATTTTATGATCCGCACCATGAAGAGCGGCACGGATATCCGGGGCAAGGCAGTGGGCGAGGATGCTCGATTATCTGGTGAAGTAGCATTTAAGCTGGGCGCGGCGTACGCGCTTTGGCTGCGGCAAAAGGGCATCGACAGCCCGCGTATCGCCTTGGGGCGGGATTCGCGCCTGACGGGCGAAGCGCTGGCGGACGCGTGCGCCCAGGGCATTGCGTCTGTGGGCGGGCATGCCGAGCATTATGGCCTTTGCACCACCCCGGCCATGTTTATGTGTTTGATCACCGAAGGATTTGAGCCGGACGCGTCCATCATGGTGACGGCCAGCCATCACCCGTCCGACCGCAACGGCTTCAAGTTTATCACGCGCTCCGGCGGCCTGTCCGGCGCGGAGTTGGATGCGATTATTGACCTGGCCGAAGGCGAACTGCCCGTGGCTGAAGTGCCCGGCACCATCACCGGGCAGCGCTTTTTGCCGGTATATTGCGAGCAATTGGCCGAGCGTGTGCGTACCGAGCTTGACACCGACGTCGCCAAGCCCCTCCTCGGGCTTCATGTAGTGGTGGACGCGGGCAACGGCGCGGGCGGCTTTTATGCGGGGTTATTGGAATCCCTCGGCGCGTGGGTGGAGGGCAGCCAGTTCCTCACCCCAGACGGGAATTTCCCCGGCCATATCCCAAACCCCGAAAACCCCGAGGCCATGGCCTCCATCAGCGCCGCTGTGCGCAAGCAGGGGGCAGACCTGGGCGTGATCTTTGATGCCGATTGCGACCGCGCCGCTATCGTGGATCAGACCGGGCGCGAGATCAACCGCAACCGCCTGATCGCCCTCATCAGTGCCATCCTGCTCAACAAGCAATCCGGCCTCACCATCGTGACGGACTCCGTCACCTCCTCTGGCCTGGCGCGCTTTATTACGGAATGGGGCGGGGAGCATTACCGCTTCAAGCGCGGCTACCGCAATGTGATTGAAGAAGCCATCCGCCTCAACGAAGCGGGCATCGATTGCCCCCTTGCCATTGAAACCAGCGGCCATGCCGCGCTGCGGGACAATCATTTCCTGGACGACGGCATGTATCTTGTGACACTGCTGATTTGCGAGGCCATGCGCCTCAAGCAAGAGGGCAAGCAGCTGGCTAGCATGCTCACCGACCTTCGGGAGCCTGTGGAAAGCGCCGAGCTACGCCTGAAGATCACCGAAGAGGATTTCCGCGCCGCCGGGCGCGCCGCCATCGAAAAGGTAATGGATCATGCGTCCTTCCAGACCGGTTGGCACATCGCGCCCGATAACCGCGAGGGTATCCGCATCAATTTTGACCTGGACAACGGCCTGGATAACGGCTGGTTCCTGTTGCGCCTGTCGGTGCACGACCCTGTATTGCCCCTCAACATCGAAAGCGATGTGAAGGGCGGCGTGCTGGAAATGGCCAACAATCTTCTGAATGTGCTGCAAGACACAGACGGAATCGACCTGAGCGTACTGCAAAATTTTATTTCACAACAGGAGGCATCCCATGTCTGATATGATGCAAAAGACCATCAACACCATCCGCGTGCTGGCGGCGGACACCGTGCAAAAGGCCAACAGCGGCCACCCCGGCGCACCCATGGGCATGGCGCCGATGGCCTACGCTGTGTGGGCACATGCCATGAAGCACAACCCCAAGGATGCCGCCTGGCCGGACCGCGATCGTTTTGTGCTGTCCAGCGGCCATGCGAGCGCCCTCTTGTATTCCATGCTGCATCTGTTCGACTATGGCGTCACCATGGACGATATGAAGCAGTTCCGTCAATGGGGCAGCAAAACCCCAGGCCATCCCGAATACCGCCACACCGTGGGCGTAGAAACCACCACCGGCCCTCTGGGGCAGGGCGTGGCCAACGCTGTGGGCTTTGCCATTGCCGAAACCATGATGGCGGCGCATTTTAACCGCCCGAACTTCCCGGTGGTCGACCACCGCGTGTATGCCTTCTGCGGCGATGGCTGCATGATGGAGGGCATTTCGTCCGAGGCCGCATCGCTGGCGGGCACGTTGAAACTGGGCAAACTCACCCTGCTGTATGACGACAACGAAATTTCCATCGAAGGCGATACCGACATTGCGCTTGGCGAAGACGTGGGCCTGCGCTTTGAAGCGTACGGCTGGCAGGTGATCCGCGTGGCAGACGGCAACGATGCCAAACAAATCATTGCCGCGCTGGACGAAGCGAAAAAGGACGAGCGACCCACCCTGATTATCTGCCCCACGCAGATCGGTTTTGGCTGCCCCGCCAAGCAGGGCAAGGCCAGCGCACACGGCGAACCGCTGGGCGATGCCAACATTGCCGCCACCAAGGAAGCGCTTGGCATGCCTGCCGAGGCTTTCTGCGTGCTGCCTGAAGTGTATCAGCACCTGGCCGATATCTCCGCCAAGAATGCGCAGCAGCAAGCGCAGTGGAACGACCTGTTTGTTGCCTACTGCAAGGCGTATCCTGAACTGGCCGAGGAATGGGAACTGTGGCACGCGCAGGAATTGCCAGACAGCGTGATGATGGGTGACGACCTGTGGCAGTATGCCGGCAAGGATGCCACCCGCAACACCTCCGGCGAGATGATCAACCGCCTGGCAAAGCTTCTGCCCAACCTCGTGGGCGGCTCTGCCGACCTTGCGCCCTCCAATAAATCCAACATCAAAAACGGCGGCGATTATAGCGCCGAAAACCGCGCCGGGCGCAACCTGCACTTTGGCGTGCGCGAGCATGCCATGGCTGCCATCTGCAACGGCATTGCGCTGCACGGCGGGCTTCGCGTGTTCTGCGCCACGTTCTTCGTGTTTAGCGATTACATGAAGCATGCCATGCGCATGAGCGCCATCATGAAGCTGCCCGTCACCTACGTGCTCACCCACGATTCCATTGGTGTGGGTGAAGACGGCGCCACGCATGAGCCGATTGAGCAGCTCGCCGGCCTGCGCTCTATCCCCGATCTTCTGGTTTACCGTCCCGCCGATGGGCATGAAACCACCGCCGGCTGGCTGACCGCGCTGCTAAGCGGCCTGCCCACCTGCCTGGTGCTCACCCGCCAGAACCTGCCGCTGTATGATACCAGCGATTGCCGCGCGCTCAAGGGCGGCTATGTGCTGTCGGACAGCGAAAAGGCAATCCCCGATGTGCAGCTGATGGCCTCCGGCAGCGAAGTAGAGCAAATTTTTGAAGCACAGAAGGCATTGAAGGCGGAGGGCATTGACGCCCGCGTGATCTCTATTCCGTGTATGGAGCTGTTCCTGCGCGAGAGCAAGGAATATCAGGACAGCGTGATTCTTCCCGCCGTGCGCGCCCGCGTGGCGATGGAAGCCGGTTGTACCATGCCGTGGTACCGCTTTACGGGCCTCGACGGCGAGGTGCTGGGCATCGACCGCTTTGGCGCATCCGCCCCGGCTGCGCTGCTGTTTAAAGAGTTTGGCTTTACCACAGAGAACGTGGTGGCAGCGGCCAAACGCGTGTGCGGGAAGTAATGAGAACACGGGGATGGGCTACGCTGGGGCTCTGCCCCAGTCCCCCGCAAGGGGAATCATTCCCCTTGACCCCACTTTGGTATTCTTCGATGATGCATGCATGATTGTGCACGTGTATGAAAAAACAGGTATCTGGCTGTGGAAATGCAAGCTTTCCACAGCCAGATACCTGTTTTTTGGTTCGTTGCTCCAGCATGGAGACCGACGTGCAAGCGCGGCGCACGCACACAAGAATTACAAAGGAACTCGTGTAGGTTAGGGGGTGTTTCAAAAGTCAGGGACGTGCAGGTTCGAGGGGATAAAGTGCCAGTTCAAGGCGGAAAACCGCTGGAATAGCATTGCTATTTCAAGGTTTGACAACGCAGAAATGGCACTTCTAGCCTCCGAAGATGCATGGCATGGCTTTTGAAAGACGCCTCAGTACCCCACCAAGTTAGAAACGACAATTCAAGAAATAACTGGGTAAAGTTTCTTAAGCTTAATTCTGGCATCAGGGGTGGAGAAGTGCCAATGAACGGTCGAACAGGCAGCGTTTCTGCGGCATTGGCAAGCGGAAACTGCTTGGCGCACGGAATCAATAGAAGTCATAGGTTCTGCCAGGCACTGTCGAGAGAGAACGCCAATCTCAATCTCTGCCATATTGAGCCAGGAAGCATGCTTGGGCGTGTAGTGGATTTCAAGCCGCTCAGCAATTCGCCTTGCCTCTTGGGGGTGAAAAGCCTTGTATAGAGAGGCTATGCTGTGGATATTGAGGTTGTCCATCACCAGCACAATCTTCTCGGTATCCGCAGCCCAAAGGGCGGCTGCATCCTCGCCTGGTTGACAGGTGTATATGCTATTGTTGGTCAGTAGGTACAGCGTGCTTCCGTCAACTGCCATAATGGGGGAATACCCCACCTCCAGCAGCGTATCGCCCATGGCCGCGCAGGGCAACAGCAACACAAGCACCAGACAAAGGGCAAGGCACAGCTTTTTCATGGGTTGACCCTCCTGCTATTTATTTGGTATTCACTGATTAGACGACGCAGGGAGAACAAAGGTTTCATGCATGATAGAAAAATTTCCAAAAGTAAAATGCCCCCGGCAAAGGCCAGGGGCATCCTGTTTATGTGTTTTAGTGATTAAGCGGCGTTGGCAGCGGCGGCTTCAACCACTGTGATGCGACCTTCGATGGCGGGTTCCACAGCGCCAACCTGCTTGAAGTAGGCGATCATGGCTTCGTCCAGCGTGCCGTATTCCTTGACCAGCTTGCAATCCTTCAGCATGGCATAGTTATCGCCGCCGGCGGCAGTGAAATCGTTGGTGGCAACGGTGAACACCATATCATCGGTCACTTCCACGCCATTGACGGTGATGGACACGATGCGGCTGCCCACGGGCTGCGCAGGATCAAACACCACTTTGACAGCGGCGGACGCCTGCAGGAAGCCGCCGTTGGTTTCGGGATACAGGGACACGCTCTGCTCAAAGGCTTCGCGCAGCGCTTTGCCAGACACTTCGATGGTGACAACGGTGTTGCCAAAGGGGAAGATGTTGACCAGGTCGCCCATGGTCACGTTGCCAGCAGGCACGCTCACGCGGATACCGCCGCCATTGGTGATGGCGAAGTCAGCGCCGGTGTAGGCAACCAGCGCATCGGTGGCCAAGTTGCCAAGGTTGGTTTCGCTGGTGCGGTTGGTGGCACGCTCGCCGTCCAAATCTACTTTGGTTTCGCCAACCACAACGGCCAGCAGTTCTTTTTGTTCGCCCTTCACGCGGTCGATGATCGCCTGCACGGCTTCGTCACCCGCAAGCTCGGCATAGTCGCCATAGGGCAGGTTTTTCAGGCCAATGGATGCTCCCTCAGCGTTAAACGTCACATCCGCTTCGCCCAGGAACTTCATGTGCTCGCCGGCGCTGGTGACATTGCCGGTCTTAATGTTGGCCATTTCGGTGTGGCTGTGGCCGTCGATCACCAGGTCTACGCCCGGGATAGCCGCCAGGATGGAGGAGTTGGGGTCGTACGCATCGTCCGCGCCCCAGTGGGTGAGGATGATGACGAAATCAGCCAGATCCTTCACTTCGGCAACGGTCTTTTCCACATACTCTACGCCGCCATAGACCAGGCCCGCGATCTTATCGGGATGGATGGCAGAGACCATCTGGGGGTTGGCAGCGCCGATAATGGCGATGCGCTTGCCCGCTTTTTCAACGATCACATAGGGGGTGAAAGCATTGCTGCCGTCTTCCAGCAGCACGTTGCAGTTGACGAGGGGGAAGTTCATCATCGCTTCCAGTTCCTTCAAACGGGTATAGCCATAGTTGAAGTCGTGGTTGCCGGGTGTCATGGCGTCATAGCCAACAGCGTTCATCAGCTCGATGATAGAGGAACCTTCCACCAGCGTGGCATAGGCGGTGCCATGGGTCACGTCACCGGCGTCCAGCAGCAGCACTTCCGCGCCTTCCGCACGCTTGGCGTTCACAATAGCCGCCAGCTTCGCATAGCCGAGGTAATCGGTCACGCGGGCATGCACGTCGTTGGTGTGATAGATGGTCAATTCTTTAGCCAGCACCGGGCCGGGGGCCATCGTGAGAACCGGCAGCTCAGCAGCGTTCTGCGCGGCAGCGGCGAGCTTCTGCTCTACTTCTTCTTTTTCGGCCAGCACAGCGTTCAGCTGCTGTTCGGCTTCTGCCTTGGCAACGGCCACAGCGTCGGCAATCAGCTTGTCCGCTTCGGCTTTGGCAGCGGCGAGATCGGCTTCAATGCCGGCTTTTTCGGTCTTGAGCGCTTCCAGGTCGGCAGCGGCTTTCGCCTGCTGATCGGCCAATTCCTGCGCCAGGGCGGTGTTCTTGTCCACCAGCGCGGCATATTCGTCGTCCAGGGCGGCCTTGGCGGCGGTCAGATCGGCCACCTGGGCTTCAATGGCGGCTTTTTCGCCATTCAGTGCTTCAATAGCCGCGTCATGGGCAGTCTGATCGCCCGTGGCAGCTTCCAGCTGCGCCTGCACATCGGCCACAGCGCCTTCGGCAGTGGCGATCTTGGCATTGGCATCCGCCTTAAAGGTATTGTATTCGGCCTTCACAGAGTCCAGCGTGGCCTGGATGGTGGCTTTCTCGTCCGCCAGCTTGGTTTTGTCACCAGAGATGACTACCAGGGCGACGACCGCGGCCAGCAATGCGATTGCCAGCGCAATGGATACGACCTTTTTCAATGGGATTCACTCCTCTTTTGCCGCTGCTTTATGCCAAAGCAAAAAACAGCCTAGTCGTTTTAACGTTCGACACTGGGTTTACTTTCTCCTGCCGTTATTATGGATAAACCACCAATTTTCAGCCTAAAATATACTTGGCTCTATTATTACGGAAAGGAAGCGATCCCATGAGCGAAAAGAACCAGCCTGCCTGGCATAAACGCGGCCTGATGGCGCTGATCAGCAAGCGCGATAACAGCGACATCCTGGGCAGTTATACCGGCACCGATGCCGAGGGCGAGGAGCCGGAGCAAGACGCGGACGATTTATAAACCGTAATAAAAAAGTCCCACGATAAAAAGCAGCCCAGCGCTATGCGTTGAGCTGCCTTTTTTGTTGTTATTTACCAAACGCGATGGCTTCGATCGTTGCCGGTGCGCTGTTATTTGCCGTCCAAATGCTTTCTTCGTCCGGCCACAGCTTCACTTCGATCTTGCTGCCGGGCAGCAGGCCGATATCGTACAGATGCGTATATTCCACGTACATCAGCTTGCCTTCGGCATCGCGGCCCGCAAACACCACATAAATATCGCGCACCGTTTCTTCGCTGTTGTTTTCGATAATAGCGGTGACGGCGTAGTAATCAGAATAGGAAGAGTACTTTTCTATCTGACAAGTGACTTCGCTGACGGTCAGGTAGAGGGGTGCGCTGCTTTTGCTGGTAGCGGCGGTGAGGTTGAAAGCAAAATCGTCCACATCTTCCGGCGCGGCCACATCATCCAGATAGCCATAATCGCAGATGTACGCTTTCTGGCCGGGCTCCAGCACCTGGGGATAGGTGTTGTAGACGTTCTCGCTGGTGATCAACTCGCCGTCTTTGTCAAACATCTCCAAAATACCCTTGTCGATTTCCACTGCCTTGTCGCCGGTGTTGGTGACCTCTGCGTAGTAATAGTAGACCACGCTGCTGTAGCCCATGGTGGTGATCAGCTGTTCATCTGTGATGGTCGCTTTGCCCGCAGCCAGCGAAGCAAGGGGCATAGATACCAGAACTGCCAGAACGAGAAGCAATGCAACAAGTTTTTTCATGAGAAAACCCTCCTTTTATTTGCCGATGACGCCTTTTTTGAGAATCACGCAGGCATACAGCGCGGTTTCGCCGGTCTGGATGGTAGCGAAGGCCTTTTTGCTGCGCTCATAGAAAGCAAAGCGCTCTTCGAATTCGATCTTGGTACCGGGCTCGTGCTTTTCCACGAGTGCTTTGTATTCGTCCCAGATGGGCGGCTGACCCACATAGCTTGTGCCGGGCACGACCTCCATCAGCGTCACCGGCGCTTCCACAAAGCTATCCAGCGGCAAAAGCTGCAGGATGGCATCTAGAATGTCGGGGCCCTTATGGCCGTCGCAGCGGATGCAGCGCTTGCCCATCGTGGACGCGGGGAAGTTGGCATCGCCAATCACCAGTTCATCGCCGTGCCCCATTTCGGCCAGCACATGAAGCAATTCCGGGGAAAGCAGGGGAGAAATACCCTTCAACATAATTCTTTCGCTCCTTTTGAAAAGTTATCAATAGTATAGCACTTTTTTACGTTTTGCACCAGTAGCCTGCGAAGCCTAGAATGTGGAATTATCGCGCAGAGTTTTTTTGTCCGGCAAGGAGCCGGAAGGTGGCGTAGCCAGCAGCTGCGTTGACTGGAAGACGACGCCGTCGGGCGAAAAAAGATCAAGCGAGAAGCCACAGATTAGGCTTCGCGGGCTGCTAAATGGGAAGCATCGAAGTTGTCCTGTTTGTTGAAATCCGCGTGCTCGCTGATATAATCGCGGCGCGGCTCCACCTTATCGCCCATCAAAATAGTGATGATACTATCCGCCTGGGCAGCGTCCTCGATGGTCACCTGCATCAGCTTGCGGTGCTCGGGGTTCATAGTGGTTTCCCACAGCTGCTCAGGGTTCATTTCGCCAAGGCCCTTGTAGCGCTGGATGGTGTAGCCCTTGATACCGGAGGTCAGCTTCTTGAGCTCTTTATCGTCATAAGCATACTGGGTGCTGCTGCCGCGCTTGACGGCGTACAGGGGCGGCATGCCGATGTACACATGCCCGGCGGTGACCAGATCGCGCATATAGCGGTAGAAGAATGTGAGCAAAATGGCGCGGATATGCGCGCCGTCCTGATCGGCGTCGGACAGGATGATCACCTTGTGGTATTTGAGGGGGGACAGCTCAAAATCCTCGTCAATGCCGGTGCCCAGCGCCGTGATGATGGAGCGGAATTCCTCGTTGGCCAGCACCTGATCCAAGCGCTTTTTCTCGGCATTGAGGGGCTTGCCGCGAAGGGGCAGAATCGCCTGGAAGCGGCGGTCGCGCCCCTGCTTGGCGCTGCCGCCGGCAGAGTCGCCTTCTACGATAAACAGCTCGTTCTCCGCAGCCTTGCGCCCTGTGCAAGAGCTTAGTTTGCCCACCAACGGCGCGGCTTCCAGCTGGTTCTTGGCCCTGGCCACGTCCCTCGCCTTGCGCGTGGCCTCGCGCACCTTGGCAGATTTGATGGCCTTGTCTACGATTTTTTGCGCCAAGTCCTGATGTTTCAAATCCTCCAGAAACTCGGTCAGCTTTTGCGTCACGATGCTTTCCACGGCAGGGCGCACCTCGGTATTGCCAAGGCGCCCTTTGGTCTGGCCTTCAAACTGCGGGTTTTTGACCATCGTGGTCAGCACCACCGTGATGCCCTCGCGGAAGTCCTCGCCCGCCAGGTTGTTGTCCTTTTCCTTCAGCATGCCCACCTTGCGGGCATAGTCGTTCATCACCTTGGTCAGCGCCGCGCGGAAGCCCACTTCGTGGGTGCCGCCCTCGCCGGTGGGGATGTTGTTGACGTACGAAAATACCGATTCTGTGAAGCCGTCAGTGTATTGAATGGCCACCGCGCACAACGTGTCGTCCTTTTTGCCTTCAAAATAGATCGGCTCGTCATGCAAGGCGGATTTGTCTTTGTTAAGGTACTGCACATAATCCACAATGCCGCCGGCATAGCAAAACTCGTGCTTGGCATGCTCTTGATCCTTGACGCGCTCATCCTCCAGCACGATGCGCAAGCCCTTGTTCAGGTATGCCAGCTCGCGCAGGCGGCGGCGCACGGTGTCATTGTTATAAGACGTTTCCTCAAACACATCCGGGTCCGGCAAAAAACGCACCAATGTGCCGCGCTTGCGGGTGTTGCCCAGCTTGGTCAGCGGCTGCACCGTGTGCCCCGCTATCACCTTCTTTTGCTTGGCGTCCATCACGCTTTCAAACCGGATGGCATAGTGCGCCCAATCGCGGAAGGTATCCACCGTCATCCACTTGGACAGCGCGTTCACAACAGACGCGCCCACGCCGTGCAGGCCGCCGGAGTAGGCGTAATTATCGTTGCCAAATTTGCCGCCCGCGTGCAGCCGGGTGTAGATGACTTCCGCGCCCGAAATGCCCAGCGTAGGGTGCTGATCTACCGGCAGGCCGCGCCCATTGTCCCACACGCTGACGGACTGATCCTTGTGCAGCGTGACGCATACCTCGCTGGCAAAGCCGCCCATGGCCTCGTCAATGGCGTTGTCTACAATCTCCCATAAAAGGTGATGCAGCCCGCGCGCACCGGTGGAGCCAATATACATGCCCGGACGCATACGCACTGCGTCCAGGCCCTCTAACACTTTGATACTGCCCGCGTTGTAGTTTTCGGACATGAAAGCACCTCGATCGTTTACTTTAAGGGCTGTACCCCCAACAATATATTATACCACAGAGATGGCAAGAATGTAAATGAAAAGAGACATAAGGGAGCGCTGGCCGCGCTTCACGCAAAACGCTGTTCGTCAATTGATTTGATAGCACACGGTCTGCGCCAGCAGCCTATCAAAATCCGGCAATGTGCAAAGCTGCGTGCCATCGCGCAGCACGGACGCGCCGGCGGCAGCGGTGCCATACATCAGCATTTCGGCAAAGGGCAGACCCATTGATGCGGCGAGGCACAGCCCTGCCAGCATGGAATCCCCCGCGCCCTGCAATCCGCGCACCGGCACCGCAGGCGCAGCGCAGGCATAAGCGGCCTCACGGCTGACCAGCAGCGCACCCCTTTCGCCCATCGACAGGCAGATGGCCTGCACAGGAAAGCGCGAAAGCACCTCCCGGCAAGCCTCGGCCGCGCTCTTTGGGTCGGTGACGGTGCAGCGAAACGCCGCGCAAAACTCCTGCACGTTGGGTTTGATCAGCGTGGGCGCGGCAGAAAGCGCCTCCAACAGCGGTGCGCCGTCACAGTCCACAAACACCTGCGCACCCCGGCGCCTGGCATCCCGGCACAAGTCACGATAAAAGGTGGGCGATACGCCTGCGGGCAGGCTACCCGAGAGCACCAGCAGATCCTCCTGCACAACTGCCTGCAAAGCGGCCGCGCGAAGCGCCGTCAGCGTCTTGGACGACAGCGCGGGGCTGGCCTCGTTGACCTCGATCACGCGCCGGTTTTTCTCGTCAAATATTTTGAGGTTGGTGCGCAGTGCGCCTGCTTCCTGGATCAGCTGATGGGGCACATCGCGCTCTGTCAACAATGCGCTTTGCGGGCTGTCCGCAAAGTCCACGCCCACAAGCAGCGCCTGCGCACCCAGCTGGTGCAGCGCGGTCGCCACATTGACGGCCTTGCCGCCAAGGTCCAACCGCACGGGGCGCACCCGGTTGGTGGCGGCAGGGTCAAAGCCCGCGCAAGCCACCGTTTTGTCCAGACAAGGGCTGAGGGATAGGCAAACGATCATCCGAACACCCCTTTTTACCAAGTCAATTTGAGTGCCTTTTGTAAACGCGGCGTCAATACTGCCGCCAGCGCTACTTTCAGCACATCGCCCGCCACAAAGGGCAGCACGCAGGCTGCCAGGCTGGCGCCCAGCCCCATGCCCGTCAATTGCATAAACCAGCCGGTGCCCAGCCCATAGCACGCCAGGATGCCAAGGCTCATGCCCGCAGCGCGCAGCCACACCGTGCGCCTCAGCTTTTTGCACCAAAGGTTCGTGATCAGCGCGCAGGGGACATAGCCCAGTATATAACCGCCCGTACGGCCAAACAGCACGCCCACGCCGCCTGCCAGCCCCGTGAACACCGGCACACCCACCATTCCCAGCAGGATATAGCTGAGCACGGAAAATAGCGCATACCGCAGCGGCAGCAGCGCACCGCACAGCACCACTGCCAACAGAGCCAGGTTGATGGGCACACCGCTTGGCAGCGGAATCAGTATTTGCGAGCAGATGCCTATCAGTGCGGCAAACAGTGCGCAGTACACCGATGCGAGTGTGTTACGCCTTGTCATCGCGCATTCCCGGAGGGATACTCGTCCACCATCGCGGTCACAAACCGTTCCAACTCGTCCGCGCTGTGCTCTTTGCCCTGGGTAATCCACCACTTGATGGCCGCCATCAGTGCCCCAATGTAGAACTCTGCCACAAAAGAAGGGGGCAATGTATTCCCTGCCAGGGGATGGTTATGCAAATGCACAGTGATATCCTGCACAAACAGGCGCGCAAAACCATCCAGCACGGCGGACTGCTGCATATCCTGCTCCATAAACAGGCTCACAAGGTCCCGGTTTTCTTCTATATAATGCAGGATGTGGCGCACGCTGTACGCATAATAGTGCGACAAATTTTCCGGTGCTGTGCCCCGCGGCGCTTTTTCGATGAACTCCTTTTGCTTTTCCCGCATAAACCAGCGCAAAAAATCCGCCTTATCCTCAAAATGCTGATAAAAAGTGGTGCGGCGAATCATTGCCACATCGCAAATCTCCTGAACAGTGATCTTGTCGTATGGTTTTTGATGTAAGAGCTGCACAAAGGCCTCCGACAGCATCTTATACGTGCGCTGCACGCGCAAATCCACATGGGTTTTTTCTGGCATAAACGTGCTCCTCTTCTAGGACAAAAAGGGGAATCTGTGCGTTAACGCACACTCCGGCACTTTTGGATGCTTGCGGAGACATATCAGCAGTAGTATACTTTTTTTGCAGACGGATGTCAATTGAAGGAGGATACGAAAGTGAAACTGATGAAAGAAATGAAAACGCGCTGGATTGGCAGCGCAGTGTTGTCGATTATTCTGGGGCTGCTGCTGGTGTTGTTCCCCGGGGTGACGCTGGATGTGCTCTGCTATGTGCTGGGCGGTCTGCTGGTGGTATACGGCGTATACGGCGTGATCACATCCTTTGCGGGCGACCCCGATGGCAGCGTGTTCTACCGGCGCGATATCTTTATGGGCGCGCTGTCGCTGGCGGCCGGCCTGTTTCTGATCCTGAAGGCCGAGCTTGTGATGGTGCTGATCCCCTATGTGATCGGCATGGCGGTGGGCGTCAGCGGCCTGATGGAGTTTCAACGCGCGTTCGGCTATAAAAAACTGGGCCTTCGCGATTGGTGGCTGCTGCTGATCATGGCGCTGCTCACGCTGGGGCTTGCCGTGCTGCTGTTCATCAATCCCTTTGCCTCGCTGATGGCTACCGTGATCATGATCGGCTGCGCCATGATGTATGAGGGCGTGATGAATCTGGTGATTGTGTTGTACATTGGCAAGCGCGTGGCCAAGCTGAAAGAGCGCTTAAAGGAAAATAATCGGTAATTCTTGCGAAAATGCAGGAAAACATCCGCTTTACACGAGAAATGTTACAAATGTGTAAAGCGGATGTTATTTTTATGTCTTTTTATTTGTGGACAACCTGCAGAAGGCACGGTGGATAAACCATGTTGAAAATTTCTCGAAATTGTGGATAACTTTTAGTTTTCGGGCAAGTTATCCACCATCAAAACGGCAAATCCAGCGTTTTCAAGGCTTTTGTTGTGGATAACTCTGTGGATAATGTGGATAGATTGAAAAATCGAAAACCTGCATAATTTTTTGCCTGCTATACTGCATATACAACATTTGGCGCTGGTTCGGCAACGAATTTCATCGAATGCCGGATGTATATGCTGTATAGGCACGAATAGCTTGCAAGATATCCCGCATAATCGGCGGTGGATAACCTGTGCACGGGCAGTGGAGGAAGTGCGAACACGAAAGTTCATACTTTTTTGACTTGACAGCATAATTACCCCCCGCTTGATCATAAGCTAGTGCGCGGAGGTGCAGGAAATGCGTCAAAACAAACGAATCATCGCCTGGGCAGCGTTGGTGACCTGTCTGGCAGTCTGCGTAGCAGCGCTGGCCATAGCGCCCCGGGGCCCGGAGCCCGCTAAGCCCGCGCGCCCTGTACAAATAGAAGGCGGGGTGCTGGCCGGGCACGTCATCTGCGTGGATGCAGGCCATGGCGGTGCAGACGGCGGCGCACGCGCGCGGGATAGCAAGACCTGGGAGAAGGAGCTCAACCTGCGTATCGCCACTTTGCTGGCCGACCTTCTGGAGCAAAGCGGCGCGACCGTGCTTCGCACCCGCACCGAAGATATGCAATATGATGCCAACAAACGCAAAGACCTGACCGCGCGCATGAACATCGCCACGGACGGCGGTGCGGATCTGCTGGTCAGTATCCATATGAACGAGTACCGCACCCGCGCCGAATCTGGCCCGCAGGTGTTCTACCGCGCCGGGCAGGAGAACAGCCGCCTGTTAGCCGGTGCGCTGCAGGCCAGCCTGATTTCCCACCTCATACCGCGCAAAGAACGGGTCGCCATGGCAGGGGACTATTTTATCCTCTCCCTGACGATCCCGTCTGTGTTGGTGGAATGCGGCTTTATCTCGAATGCGGAGGAAGAAAAGCTGCTATTGAACGCCGATTATCAAGCGCAGGTGGCGCAGGCTGTGCATGATGGGATTGTGGAATACTTCCTGTTGCAGCAGGAAAAATAGCAAAAATAGCCCCACGCTATTTTGTCCCGCGCACCACCATGGTAAACGCAACGTTGGTATCCCACTGCTTTTCGCCCTTGTCGAATAATTCAAGGCGCTTATCGAACTTATCGTTCTGCGCCTTTTTGAGTGCTTTGATTTCTGCCGCAGTGGCAATGCCGGGTGCGATAAGCGGTAAGGAATCAATGCCGTCCAGCGCCACTTGCCGGTTGGCATTGATCATTGCATAGGCCATGTCTTTTGAATACCCTGGATGATCCGGCGTGAGATTGATGGTCAGGTAGCTGGTCGAAACGTTTCTGAAACCATACTTCTCCATGGTCAGTGGTAATTCTGCTTCTGATAGCGGATATGCGCATACATTATATTTCTGATTTGCTTCATTGAAATACTGATTGGCGCGGTCATCAATTTCCTTTTCGAGTGCTGTCAATTGCTGAACACATGATGCTGATTGGTTGATTCCGCGCCTTGCCGACAGCACCAGGCATACTCCGCCCGGCCTTAACACGCGGTATTGCTCGCCAAAGAACTTGGAGGGCTCGATATGCTCCTGCACGGTGTTGGATATCGTGACATCAAACGAATCTGCTTCAAAGGGCAAGGCCGTTGCATCTGCCTCCAAAAAGTTGAGGTTTGCTGCCTGCTTTGATGCGAACGCAACAAACTCACTGTCCCTGTCGATACCCGTTACCTCCGCCTCCGGATACCAACGGTGCAGCGCTTGCGTTAATGCACCGGGGCCGCAGCCTATCTCCAGTATGCTCTTTTTGTGATTAATATCGAAAGCGTTTATGTATACATCCTTGAACAGATCGGCAAACCGCAAAGAGCGGGTCAGGTATAAGGTCCCTGTTTTTTGAATATACGTGGACCAGATCGTGTTCATTTTGTACCTCCGTCCATATTTCATCTGCAATCTTTTAGGTTATAGCAGCAACCAACGGATAAAGCAATTTGACTTAAAAAGTTTGGTGAGATGCCAAAGTAAACGCAACGTTGCCAGGGTAAACGCGACAGAGTGGCGTTTACCCTGGCAAGACAAAGGGTAGGAGTGGTCGGGCGTTGGAAACACAAGAAAAGTCGGGGAATACTTGCATTATAACAGGGAAAAGCGGTAT
>JAVBRU010000072.1:0-31165 GCA_031547595.1 Eubacteriales bacterium | reverse complement strand
AGCAATGCCGACTGCGTCAACCTGATTGAGGCCGGCAAGGTGATGGCCATTGACGAGAACGTGCTGCAATACAGCGATGGCACCGCGCGCGATGCCCTGGCCGAGGACGGCTATTACTACATCTGCTACGAGAAGGATGCCTACACCGACGGCAAGCTGTATTACCTGGGCAATGTATCGTCCCTGCCTGCCATTGAAGCGGGAGAGTTTGGCCTGAACGGCATGACGGCCAACACCTATTGCATGAAAATTCGCCAGGATTGGCTGGATAAGTTGAACCTGCCCATGCCCACCACCCTGGATGAGTATCTGGAAACGCTGATCGCCTTCCGCGATAACGACGTGAACGGCAATGGCATTGCTGACGAGCGCATGGTGATCCAGACCAACACCTGTAACAAGACCTTTGGCGGCTATTTTGACAACGGCGTTGCGGGCTGGTTTGGCCTGGCCAACTATGTGTTCCAGCTCAACCGCGAGACGTGGGAAGCCGAAGTGCCCTTCTATCAGGAAGGCTTTGCGGAGTATATCGAGTTCCTCAAAAAATGTGCCGAAGCGGGCGTATTATATCTGAGCGACAACGCGGGCAAGAACGACAAGAACCTGTCCACACTGCTGGCGCAAAACGTGGTATCCTCCTACTTCTACTATTCCAATACCGATTATTACATCGACGACAACCAGATCTATACCGTCATGCCCATCATCCAGGGCGCTGAGGGCATTGAACCTGTGATGGACGGCTGCCGCGCGTACAAGGCATGGGATTATTGGGGCTTCTCCAAAAAGGCAGACCCGGAGAGCGTCGCCAAGTTCCTCGATGTCGTGACCGATCTCGAATATTCCATATGGTTCTCCTTTGGCCCCTGCTATGACGTGCAGGATGGCATCTATGTGTTCACCGGTTCCAACAACAAGGACGAGTACGTGAAGAGCGGCCTCACCAAGGGCAGCAACCTCGGCTCCTTCCTGCCGCGCAACACCCTCACCACCCTGTATGCCGATTATAAGGGCGAGGCGCTGATCTATGACACCTATGACGACTATCTCAATTCTCTGTACTACAACGAGATCATCAAGCCCACCTACAAGGATTATCAAGCCGAAGGCTTTGAGAAGTGGTGCGAGATGTCTGCGCAGCTTCGCCTGTACAACATGAACAACGACCTGTCGATGATCCTGCCCATGATGTCGGCCGAGGACGCAGATATCGTTGGCTATTATCAGAACGACCTGTACACCTACATGGACGAGCTGTTTGCCAACCTGATCTCCGGCAACTGGTCGATGAAGGACTATGACAAGTATGTGAAGCAGATGAAGGCAATGGGCCTGGACGAGCTGCTCGAAGTGTACCAGAACCTGTACAACAAGCTGCCCCATTAAGCGGGCAAAACGGCCGTCCCTTCGAGAGCTACGGAGGGACGGCCTGCTGTACGAAATTAGCTATTTTTCTGCTTCCTTTCTGCCAAACAGCTTCTGATACTCGCTGGGCATATATGAAGTGAAGCGGTGAAAAACAGTGGAGAAATAATTGCTGGAGTTGAAGTTCAGGCGCATGGCGGTGTCCGTCACAGAGCATCCCTGCGCCAGCAGCTCCTTGGCGATCTCCATCTTTTCGCGGTTGATGTAGTGCATGGGGGTAATGCCCGCCTCCTGGCGGAACTTCGCCTTAAAGTAAGACAGGGAATACCCAAAATCCCGCGCCAGTTGCTCCAGCGAGATTTCTTCGGTCAATTGCTTGTTGATATGGCTGAACACCTCGGAGGTAAAGGGCGTGATGCCCGGCACCTCTAAGGTGCGTGCGATGTCACACAAAAGGTGCAGGAAAGATACGATCTGCGCCTGGGCGCAGTGGCGCAGGTTTTCATCGCGGGTAGAGAGGTTGTGAAAGGCGCTGGCCACCAACGCGTTGATGCTGTTGTTGCCCTTGAACACATGCCCCTCAATGGCCATCAGGTTATTTACCAAATAGCGGGTGTTCTGCTCGTCCAGCCCCAAAATGGCTGGAAAATCAATGGGGTTGAGCTGAAAGTAGTAGAACTCCGCCTGTAGCTGCGGCACCCCGGCAGAGCTATGCACCACGTTTGGCAGCGTCAGAAAAATCTGGTTGCCTGCCAGCTTGTACTTGCTTCCGTTCACCTCAAATACCTGGGTGCCCTTCAGCATCACGTGGATTTCCAGGCTGCTTAAATGGATGTGGCGCTTGAGCGGCGGGTCGTTCTCCTTGCGGTTGCAATGGCCAAACGCGCCGATGCACGCAATCATGTGGTCATTCTCGGTCAGGCGTTGGTAGTCCTTTGTCCAGCGGGGGCAGTCGTGCTGATTGGGTGCGCCAAAGTCACTCATGGCCGGTCACCTCGGTTGTTCATCATTTTACTTAGTATAGCAAAACCGGCAGGCAAAAGCAATCACGCCGGAAAGGAAAGAACATGAAACAGGGGATAGCGGTTTGGAATTATCCCGGCGACGCCCTTACAAACGCCCTGGCATTTCAGGCCCTCGGCTTTGACACCATCAGCTATCTGGGCAGGCACTTTGATGCCCACGACGCGGCGGCGGACGAGCGCCTTGCATGCTTTTTGCAGCAAAGCGGGCTCACCTTCACCATCCATCACGCCATGCCAAACCCCAGGGACAGCGTGGCATGCGCGGCCTTCGTCAAAAATATGGAGCATATTGCAAAGTGGCAGGACACCTGGCATTTGCTCACGGGGCTGACGTTTGACTTTGTATATCCCCATGCGCTCAGCATGGATATATTCGATGCGGCGCTGCGGCTGTTTCGCGGCACAGGCGTTTATATCGCCTGCGAAGACACGCCGCTAAATGCGGGCACCTATGCGCATTTTGAGCCTTTGCTCACCGCGCGGGACAACTTTGGCATATTGATCGACCTGGGGCATATGAACGTGCGACACACGCTGATGGAGCTGCGCGGGGATAAGCACTGGCTGGAGGCATTTACGCGCCTGCCCGTGCCGCTTAAAGAAATACACATCAGCGACAACGGCGGCAGGAAGGATGAGCACGCGGCGCTGGGGGAGGGCAGCCTGCCCCTTGCGGATGTCACTGCTGCGCTGCGTGCAGTGGGGTTTGACGGCATGGCCACCATCGAGCGTGTGCCCAGGGATGAGGATATTCTGTTCAGCCGCCGGCGCGCGCGGCAATCCATGGATTTATTTTTATCTCAATTTTAACGCAAGGAGAACCTGTATGACCAGAATTGCTCCCTCCATTCGCGCGCTGCGCGCTTATACCGGTCCCCGTCCTCTGATCGCCTCGCACAAGGGCCGCAATAGCGGCTTTGTGGCGGAAAGCACCCAGCGCGCCTTTCAGCTGGCGCTGCGCGAAGGGGCAGATATGATTGAAACTGACATCAGCCAGTGCAAGGACGGTATGGTGCTGATGCATGGACCCAACCTCGACCGGTATATGAACGGCACCGGGCCTATCACCCAGTATACCTTGGAGGAGCTTCGCGCCTGCCGCCACCGCACCAACAACGGCACCACCGATGCCAATCAGCTGATGACGCTGGATGGTTTCCTGGCTGCCTATAAAAATGTATGCCTGATCAATATCGACCGCTGCTTTGATTTTTTGCCAGATGCCTATGCGGCGGTGGCGCGCCATGATATGGCGGATCAGGTGTTGCTCAAATCCGGCAAGGATTTACACAATGTGTATGAATGGCTGGAGAAGGAGCATTTTGCTCCGCAGTTTATGCCCATCATCAACAATGATTCGGATGCGCTTGACTTTGTATTGGAAACTGCGCTATATTACCAGTATCCGGCGGTGGAGCTGGTGTTTGCAGCGGATACGCACCCCATTATTTCGCAGGCGTCTGTGGACAGGCTGCACAAGATTGGCATCAAGGTGTGGGTGAATGCGCTGACACTCAACTTCCCCCTGTGTGGGCACCGGGACGATATCCGCTCGCTGTTTGACAGCGCGGACGAGGGCTGGGGCTGGCTGTGCGGGCGCGGTGTGGATGTGATACAGACCGACTTTGTGCGCGAGCTGAAGGAGTATCTGGATACGCGGTACGTTTGAGGGTGAGATGCATGTTTGCCATGGATCACGATTATCATTGCCACACGGTGCTGTCTCGCTGCTGCAAGGATGCGCGCATGACCCCGGAGGTGCTGCTCACGTATGCGGTGCAGGCGGGCTACAGCGCGATTTGCGTCACCAACCATCTGTGGGATGAGGCGGTGCCGGGCGCGTCCCCCTGGTATCAGCCGCAGGGCATCGAAAATGCACAAAGGGACCTGCCGCTGCCTACTGCCGCCGGGGTGCGCTTCTATTTCGGGTGCGAAACAGAGTTTGACGCCAAGATGCAGCTGGCGCTATTGCCGCAGCATTTTGCGCTGTTTGACTTTGTGGCCATCCCTGTGTGCCACATGCACATGAAGGATCTGGTGCGGCCATCCGGTATACATACGGCACGGGATATGGCAAACGTGCTGATGGAACGGCTGGAAGTACTGCTTACAATGGACTTGCCCTGGCGCAAGGTAGGCCTGGCGCACCTGAACGCGCGGCATCTGTATGGCGAGGGAAACGCTGCCCAAGTGCTGGAACAGACGGATGTACAGCGGATGACGCGCATCTTTGCCAAGGCCGCAGCGCTTGGTGCGGGGATCGAGCTGAACGCATCGGCGTTTGCCGAGGCCGCACCGGATGATTTCGAAGCGCACATCGCGTTTTTCCGTCTGGCGAAGGCAGCTGGCTGCACGTTCTACTGCGCGTCGGATGCCCACAAGCCGGAGAAGCTGAACATCAGCGGCCTTGCGCGGGTGGCAGAGGCGCTGAACCTGACGAAGGCAGAACGTTACTTGATACCGGAGGGATCATGATGCAAATCATACAAGACCTGGTGTATAACCCCAAACACCCTTCCGCCTGTGTGCTGGATCTGTATTTGCCCGAAAAGCAGCCCTGTCCGGTGCTGATTTATTTCCACGGCGGCGGGCTGGTGGGCGGCAGCCATCATTCCCCAGTGATGCAGGCGCTGGCACAGGAGCACGGCATTGCCGTAGCCTCGGCGCAGTACCGGATGTATCCGGAGGCACGCTACCCGCAGTTCATCCAGGACGCGGCGGCAGCGGCCAAGTTTGTCAAAAACTATGGTCAGCTTCGCGGGTGCTTTGACCGTTATATCATCGGCGGCTCCTCCGCCGGGGCGTATCTGAGCATGATGCTGGCCTTCGACCGCCGGTATCTGGCGGCGCAGGGCCTGCAGCCGGAGCATTTTGACGGCTATGTGTTCAACGCCGGGCAGCCCACCGCGCATTATGAAGTGCTCAAGCGGCGCGGCGAGGACGAGCGCGCCTGCATTGTGGACGATACCGCGCCGCTGTACCATGTGCGGGGTGCACAGCCGGGGCGGCCGCTGTTTTTCATCTATGCGGACAACGACATGCCCTGCCGCAAAGAGCAGAACCTGCTGCTGATGCGCACGCTGGAGCACTGCGGCTATGATCCTGCGCTGATTTCCGGTAAGGAGATGTGCGGCTATCGCCACTGCGAGTATGACAGCGCAAAAGACGAACATTCCAAGTACATCTTTGCAGAAATGTTAGCTAATTTCATCAAAAAAGCAATAAAAAGCTCTTGACGAGTACAGAAAAATCGTGTAATATATCACTCTGGAAGTTGAAGCGCGAAGGGAGAAAGCGTACCGATGCGTACTTTGCTGACAGGCGCAGTTTTGCTGCGCGGGGAAAACAAACCGGTGGATATCGCCATAGAGGGTGGTATCATTGTCGATATTTCCCCTAATATTTCCGCCGCAGGCTTTGATCAGATCATTCCCTTGCAGGGGTGTTTCGTATTTCCGGGTTTCGTTGATGTTCATGTGCATCTTCGGGAACCCGGTTTTTTTTACAAAGAGACGATCAAGACCGGCACGCTGGCGGCAGCGCGCGGCGGGTACACGGCGGTGTGCGCCATGCCCAATGTCAAGCCCCCGCCGGACAGTCTTGAAAGCCTTGCCGTGCAGCGGGAGATCATCGCCCGTGATGCCGTGGTGCCGGTGTACCCCTATGCCACCATCACGGTGGGGCAAGAGGGCAAGATGATCACGAACATCGCCAAACTGGCACCGCAGGTGATTGGCTTCTCGGACGATGGCAAGGGCGTGCAAAGCGAGGACATGATGCGCGTGGCGATGAAGCGCATCGCAAAGACGGGCAAGGTGCTCTCTGCCCACTGCGAGGATGAGAGCCTGCTATATGGCGGTTGCATCCATCAGGGAGAGTATGCTGCCCGGCACAGGCTGCCCGGCATTTGCTCTGCAAGCGAATGGAAGCAGGTGGAGCGGGATTTGCATCTGGCAGAAGAAACGGGCTGTAAATACCACATCTGCCATGTGTCCGCCAAGGAGAGCGTGGCGCTGATACGCGCGGCGAAGGCGCGGGGCGTGAATGTCACCTGCGAAACCGCGCCGCACTATCTGCTGCTTTGCGACGAAGATTTGCAGGACGACGGGCGCTTCAAGATGAACCCGCCCATCCGCAGCGCGGCGGACAGGGATGCTTTGATAGAGGGGCTGCTGGATGGCACCATTGATATGATCGCCACCGATCACGCGCCCCACAGCGCAGAAGAAAAAAGCAAAGGGCTTCGCGGCAGCATCATGGGCATTGTGGGGCTGGAAACGGCCTTCCCCTTGCTGTACGAAAAGCTGGTGCTGGGCGGCGTGCTACCGCTTGCAAAGCTGATTGAGCTTTTGAGCGATGCGCCCCGGAAGCGGCTCAACATCCCCGGCGGCATCGAAATAGGAAAAACAGCCAACCTCACGGCTTTTAACTTGAATGAACAGTTTTCTATTGATCCCGAAACCTTTGCATCGCTTGGAAAATCCACGCCTTTCACAGGCTGGCAAGTGCACGGACTGGCCATGATGACCGTGGCAGAAGGAGAAATCGTATGGCGCAGATAAACGCAAGAAAAGTCGTGCTGGAAAACGGCATGCAGTTTGGGGGCACCGGCTTTGGCGCGGCCAGGGATGTGGTGTGCGAGATGGTGTTTGACACCGCGATGGTGGGCTATCAGGAGGTGGTGACAGACCCTTCCTTCACCGAGCAGATCGTGGTGATGACCTATCCCTTGATTGGTAACTACGGCATCACGGATGAAGATTACGAAACCCGCGTGCCCACCTTGGGCGGCATGGTGGTGCGCGAATATAACGATTTGCCCAGCAACTTCCGCTACACCAAAACGCTGTCTGAAATCATGGAAGAGAACGGCATCCCCGGCATTCAGGGCGTGGACACCCGGCAGATCACCAAAATCCTGCGCGAAAGCGGCGTTGTGCGCGCTATGATCACCGATGAAAGCACCCCGCTGGAGGAGGCGCTGCGCCGCATCCGCCACTATCAGGCGCCCATTGACTGCGTGGGACGTGTGAGCTGCAAAAAGAAATGGTACGCCCGCACCCCCAACCACCGCTATCATGTGGTGGCGGTAGACTGCGGCATTAAGCTGAACATCGTGCGCTGCCTGAACGACTTTGGCTGCAACGTGACGGTGGTGCCCTACACCACCTCGTATGAAGAAATCCTGGCCATGAAGCCGGACGGCGTACTCATCTCCAACGGCCCCGGCGACCCGCACCATGTGACCGCCGTGATTGAACTGATCGGTCAGCTGCGCGGCAAGCTGCCCATGTTTGGCATCTGTATGGGCCATCTGCTGATGGCGCTGGCGCTGGGCGCAAAGTGCGTGCGCATGAAGCACGGTCATCACGGCGGCAACCATCCGGTGAAGAACCTCCAGACCGGCAAGCTGGTTATCACAGGGCAAAACCACAACTACATGGTCGACCCCGATTCCCTTCCGGGCACCGGCCTTGAGGTGACGGAAATCAACGTGCTGGACGGTACCATTGAGGGCATGGAGTGCGCGGCGGACAAGCTGTTCTGCGTGCAGTACCACCCGGAAGGTGCCCCCGGCCCCAACGACAGCCTGCGCCTGTTTGAACAGTTTATTGCCATCATGGCCAAGGAGGGACAATAATATGCCCAAACGTACAGATTTGAAGCGCATTCTGGTGATTGGCTCCGGCCCCATTGTGATTGGCCAGGCCGCAGAGTTTGACTATGCGGGCACCCAGGCCTGCCTGGCGCTGCGCGAGGAGGGCTACGAGGTCATCCTCATCAACAGCAATCCCGCCACCATCATGACCGATACCGACATTGCCGATAAAGTGTATATGGAGCCGCTGACACTGGAATACGTGGCCAAAATCCTGCGCTATGAGCGCCCGGATGCCATCCTGCCAAGCCTTGGCGGCCAGACCGGCCTCAACCTCGCCATGCAGCTGGAGAAAAAGGGCGTGCTGGAGGAATGCCAGGTGGAAATCCTGGGTACCAGCTTCCACTCTATCGAAATGGCGGAGGACCGCCAGCTTTTCAAGGAAATGTGCCAGCGCTTGGGCGAGCCTGTGCTGCCCTCGCTCATCGCCAATACGATTGCCGAGGGCATGGCGGCAGCAAAGGAAATCGGCTATCCCGTGGTGCTGCGCCCCGCGTTCACCTTGGGCGGCACCGGTGGCGGCTTTGCGGATGACGAGATCGAAATGCGCCCATTGCTGGAAAACGCGCTCAAGCTTTCGCCCGTGCATCAGGTGCTGGTGGAAAAGAGCATCAAGGGCTATAAGGAAATCGAGTTTGAGGTGATGCGCGACAGCAACGACACCGCCATCACCATCTGCAGCATGGAAAACGTAGACCCTGTGGGCGTACACACCGGCGATTCCATCGTGGTCGCGCCCAGCCAGACCCTGACCAACAAGGAATATCAGCTGCTTCGCGATTCTGCGCTCAAGATTATCCGCGAGCTTAAGGTGGAGGGCGGCTGCAACGTGCAGTTTGCGCTGGATCCTTTGTCCTTCCGCTATTATCTGATCGAGGTCAACCCCCGCGTGTCTAGGTCTTCCGCGCTGGCCAGCAAGGCCACCGGCTATCCCATCGCCCGCGTGTCCGCCAAGGTGGCGATTGGCATGCATCTGGACGAAATCCGCCTGGCCAACACCCCCGCCTGCTTTGAGCCGACCATCGACTATGTGGTCACCAAGGTGGCGCGTTTCCCCTTTGACAAGCTGACCGACGCCAGTAACCGCCTGAGCACCCAGATGAAGGCGACCGGCGAGGTGATGAGCATCGGACGTACCATCGAGGAGAGCCTGCTCAAGGCCATTCGCTCTTTGGAGAGCGGCGTGTGCCATATCTATCTGCCGCGCTTTGACAGCATGAGCGACGAAGAACTGCTGGAATACATCCGCGAGGGCACGGATGACCGCCTGTACGCCATCGCGCAGCTCATCCGCCACGGGGTTGACCTGGGCCTTGTGAACAACGCCACCAAGATCGACATGCTGTTTCTGGATAAAATCAAGAACATCGTGGATTTTGAGCCGCGCCTGAAAGTGCAGCCCAAGGACTGCGCCGTGCTGCGCGCAGCCAAGCGCATGGGCTTTAGCGACCAGTATATCGCCAAAACCTGGGGCATGACAGCAAAGCAAATCTTTGAATTCCGCAAGGATAACGGCATCATGCCGGTGTACAAGATGATTGACACCTGCGCCGCCGAATTTCCCATGTATGTGCCCTTTTTCTACTCCACCTATGAGGCCGAGAACGACTCTGTGGTGTCCGGCCGCGAGAAGATTGTGGTGCTGGGCAGCGGCCCTATCCGCATCGGCCAGGGCGTGGAGTTTGATTATTCCACTGTGCACGCCATCTGGACCATCCGCAAGGCGGGTTACGAGGCCATCATCATCAACAACAACCCCGAAACGGTGTCCACCGACTATACCACCAGCGACAAGCTGTACTTTGAGCCGCTGACGGTGGAAGATGTGATGAACATCCTGACCCTTGAAAAGCCCAAGGGCGTGATCGTCACCCTCGGCGGGCAGACCGCCATCAACCTGGCCGAGCCGCTGAGCAAGCTCGGCGTGCCCATCATCGGCACCGGCGTAGACGCCATTGCAAGAGCCGAAAACCGCGATTTGTTTGAGAAGGTAATGGAGGGGCTGGGCATTCCACAGCCTATGGGTCAGGCAGTGAACAATGTGGAGGACGGCCTGAAGGTTGCCCAGCGCATCGGTTATCCCGTGCTGGTGCGCCCAAGCTTCGTGCTGGGCGGCCGCGCCATGCAGATTGTGGGCAATGACGAATCGCTCCGGCGATACCTCAAGACCGCTGTTGCGCTGTCCGAGGATCAGCCCGTGCTGGTGGACAAGTATGTGGTGGGCAAGGAGCTGGAGGTGGACGCCATCTGTGATGGCGAGGACGTATTCATCCCCGGCATCATGGAGCATGTGGAGCGCACCGGCGTGCACTCGGGCGACAGCATCTCTGTGTATCCCACCTTCAGTGTTGGCCAGAAGGCCAAGCAGGATATTCTGGATTACACGGTGCAGCTGGGCAAGGCGATTGGTATCATCGGCCTGTACAACATCCAGTTTATTGTGGACAAGCAGGAAAATGTGTACGTAATTGAGGTCAACCCCAGATCCTCCAGAACCGTGCCTTTCCTGAGCAAGGTGACGGGCTTCTCAATGGCGGATATCGCCACCCGTGTCATGCTGGGCGAGAGCCTGAAGTCCCAAGGTATCAGCGAAGTGTACCCCAAGGAAAAAGAAAAATGGTACGTCAAAGCGCCTGCGTTCTCCTTTGCCAAGCTGAAGGGCATGGATGCATACCTGTCGCCCGAGATGAAATCCACCGGCGAGGCTATCGGCTATGACAGCCGCCTGAACCGCGCACTGTATAAGGCGATGCAGTCTTCCGGCATGAACGTGGCCAACTACGGTACGATTTTTGTTACCATTGCGGATGGCGATAAGGACGAGGCGCTGCCCCTTATCCGCCGCTTCTATCAGCTGGGCTTCAACATCGAGGCGACGCGTGGCACGGCGGAGTTCCTCAAAAGTCATGGCATCCGCACCCGCGTGAAAGCCAAGATCAGCGAGGGCAGTGAGGAAATCCTGGAATCCATGCGCAAGGGCCACGTCAACTACATGATCTCCACCCGCAACCTGGATGTGATCAGCCAGGAGACCGACGGCGCGATCATCCGCCGCTGCGCGGTGGAAAACAACGTGACCATGTTCACGGCACTGGATACCGTGCGGGTGCTGCTGGATGTGCTGGAGGAAATCACGCTTTGTATCTCCACCATTGATTCGTAAGGGAGGAGCCTCATTGTATACAGTAGTTTCTAACATGCCCATTGCGAAGGACGTATACCGCATGGTGCTTTGTGGCGATACATCCGCTATTGCCGCACCCGGGCAGTTTGCACACCTCATCGTGCCGGGGTTTTATCTGCGCCGCCCTATATCGATTTGCGACTGGGACGATGCCACGCTCACCCTGATTTATAAGGTGGTGGGCGGCGGAACGAAAGCCATGAGCACCTTTGAAGCGGGCATGCAGGTGGATATGCTGGTGGGCCTTGGCAACGGATTTGATGTGCATGTGCCCACCGTGCAGCCCTTGCTGGTGGGCGGCGGCGTGGGTACGCCCCCGCTCTATGGCCTGTGCAAGGCGCTGGTGCAAAAGGGCATCGTGCCCCAGGTGGTGATCGGCTTTGAAAAGGCAAGCGATGTGCTGCTGGCAGACGATTTTGCGGCGCTTGGCGCAAAGGTCACAATCACCACGGTGGATGGCAGCGCCGGTATCAAGGGCTTTGTCACCGCTGCGATGGGGGATATAGCGCACGATTATGTGTACACCTGCGGGCCGGAGCCGATGCTGAAGGCCGTGTGCGCAGCATCGGGTGCGCCCGGCCAGTACAGCTTTGAGGAGCGCATGGCCTGCGGCTTTGGCGCGTGCATGGGCTGCACCTGTAAAACCAAGTATGGCAACAAGCGCATCTGCAAGGACGGCCCGGTGCTTGTGAAGGAGGAGATCATATGGTAGATACCAGCGTCACCCTCAGCGGGCTCACGCTTGATAATCCCATCATCCCTGCCAGCGGCACATTCGGCTTTGGCAAGGAATATCTGCCGTATTACGATATCAATCTGCTGGGCAGCTTTGTGTTCAAGGGCACTACCCGGGAAGCGCGCTTTGGCAACCCTACGCCACGCATTGCGGAGTGCACCGCTGGGATGATCAACGCGGTTGGCTTGCAAAATAGCGGCGTGGAGCATGTGATCGCGCATGAATTGCAGGAGCTGAAAGCCTACTTTCATAAGCCCGTGATCGCCAACATCAGCGGCTTTTCCATCGATGAATATGCCGATGTATGCGCACGCTTGGATGTGCAGGAGCAGGTGGGCATTCTGGAGGTCAACGTATCCTGCCCGAACGTGCATGGCGGGGGCATGAGCTTTGGCACCGATCCGCTGAGCGCGGCGGAGGTCACAAAAGCCGTCAAAGCCGTCACAAAAAAACCGGTTTATATCAAGCTGAGCCCCAATGTGACGGATATTGTGAGCATCGCCAAAGCCTGTGAGGACGCGGGCGCGGACGGCATCAGCCTGATTAATACCTTGCTTGGCATGCGCATTGACATCCGGCGCAAAAAGCCCATCATCGCCAACACCATGGGCGGTTTCTCCGGCCCTGCGATTTTTCCGGTGGCGCTGCGCATGGTGTATCAGGTGGCACACGCGGTCAAAATTCCCGTGATGGGCATGGGCGGCGTTGGGTGTGCCAGCGACGTGATCGAAATGATGCTGGCGGGTGCCACAGCGGTGCAGGTGGGCGCAGCAAATCTTGTAAACCCCGCTGTTTGCAAACAAATCATCGATGAACTGCCCGCGCTGATGCAAGGGCTGGGCATACAAAAATTGAGCGATATTATCGGAGGTGCGGCATGAACAGGGACGTGATCATTGCGCTGGACTTTGCGACCGCGCAGGAAACCTACGGCTTTCTGAGCCTGTTTCAGGACGAAAAACCCTTTGTGAAGATCGGCATGGAGCTGTACTACGCCGAAGGGCCGCAGATTGTGCACGAAATCAAAGCGCGCGGGCACAAGATTTTCCTGGATCTCAAGCTGCATGATATCCCCAACACCGTCAAAAAAGCCATGCGCGTGCTGTCGAACCTCGATGTGGACATGTGTAACCTGCACGCGGCTGGCACCACCGAAATGATGAAGGCCGCCGTAGAAGGGCTGACACGCCCAGACGGCACGCGCCCGCTGCTGCTGGCCGTGACGCAGCTCACCTCCACCAGCGAGGAGCGCATGCAAAGCGAACTGCTGATCAACGCCAACATGGAGGACACCGTGCTGCACTATGCCAAGCTGGCGATGGAGTCAGGGCTGGACGGTGTGGTGTGTTCGCCGCTGGAGGCGGCTGGTGTGAAGCGCGTATGCGGCGAGGCTTTTGCCACCGTCACCCCCGGCATCCGCTTTGCCGATGCCGCTGCCGATGATCAGACCCGCGTGATGACGCCGGAAAAGGCGCGCCTTGGCGGCAGCGATTATATTGTCGTAGGCCGCCCGATCACAGCAGCCGAAAACCCTGTGGCGGCGTATCGTCGCTGCATGAATGAATTTGTGGGAGGTACAGTATGCAACGCATAATCGCCAAAGATCTGCTGAAAATCAGCGCGGTGGTCCTGCGCCCGGACGAGCCCTTCACCTGGGCCAGCGGCATCAAAAGCCCCATTTACTGCGACAACCGCCTTACGCTGTCTGCCCCCGAGGTGCGTGGGCATATCGAAAACGGCCTTGCAGAGCTGATCCGCGCGGAATATCCGGCATGCGAAGTGCTGATGGGCACCAGCACAGCCGGCATCGCGCATGCGGCCATCACGGCGCACATCATGGGGCTGCCCATGGGCTATGTGCGCAGCGGCGCGAAGGATCACGGACGCAATAATCAGATTGAGGGCAAGCTGCAGCCCGGGCAAAGGGTAGTCGTAGTCGAGGATTTGATCTCCACCGGCGGCAGCGTGATTGAAGTGGTCAATGTCCTTCGCGAAGCGGGCGCGGAGGTGCTGGGTATCGTCAGCATCTTCACCTATGGCATGAAAAAGGGCTTAGAGCGCTTGCAGGAGGCGGACGTGAAGAACGCCAGCCTCACCAATTTTGATGTTCTGTGCGAAGTGGCGGCTGAGGAAGGTTATATTCAGATCAGCGATATCGAGCGCCTTCTGGCCTTCCGCAACAACCCCAGCGATGAAAGCTGGATGAGGTAATCAAATTATGCGCAATTTGCTGGACATTCTGGATTTTAGCACGGCGCGGATCAACCAGCTGATGGATATCGCGGATGACATTATTGAGCACGGCGAAAAATACGCCCATGCCATGACGGGTAAAAAGCTGGCTACGCTGTTTTTTGAGCCCAGCACCCGCACGCGCCTTAGCTTCGAGGCGGCCATGCTGGAGCTTGGCGGCACGGTGCTTGGGTTTTCCTCTGCCGACAGCAGCAGCGCCAGCAAGGGCGAGAGCGTGGCGGATACGGTGCGCGTGGTGGGCTGCTATGCGGATATCATCGCCATGCGCCACCCGCTGGAGGGTGCGCCCCGCGCCGCCGCGATGGTTTCGCCCGTACCTATCATCAATGCCGGGGACGGCGGCCACCACCATCCCACCCAGACATTGACAGACCTTTTGACCATCCGGCGCGAAAAAGGGCGGATCGACAACCTGACCGTCGGCCTTTGCGGCGACCTCAAGTATGGCCGCACCGTGCATTCGCTGATGAACGCGCTGGCACGCTATGAGGGCATCCGGTTTGTGCTGATTTCGCCCAAGGAACTGTGCATTCCGGCCTACCTGAAGCGTATGCTGGAAGAGAAGAACATCCCCTTTCGGGAGGTGGACGATCTGGAGGCCGAGCTGCCGCAGCTGGATATCCTGTATATGACCCGTATCCAGCGCGAGCGCTTTGATAACCCGGCGGAATATCACCGTCTGAAGAATGCCTATATTCTGGACGCCGCCAAGTTGCAGAACGCGAAGAAGGATATGAGCATCCTGCACCCGCTGCCCCGCGTGAACGAGATTGCCCCTGATGTGGATGACGACCCCAGGGCTTGCTATTTCAAGCAGGTGCTGTGCGGCAAGTACATCCGTATGGCGCTGATATTGCACCTGATGGAAAAGCGTAATGTGCCTTTTGCACTCAAAACAGGGGAGAGGATGCCCGCGTTCACATGCCATAACGATAAGTGCATCACCGCGGCGGAGGCGGTGCCCAGCGCAGTGTACTGGGTGGATAAGGAACGCGGCATTTGCCAGTGTGCTTATTGCGAGGTAGAGCAGAACCTATAACCTTATAATCAAAACCACCGGCTGTGCCGGTGGTTTTGATTATAGCAGCGGCCCAAACCCTTCGCCAAGCGTTTCATGGGTGTCGGTGATGAACATAAATGCGCGGGTGTCCTCGTCCTTCACGATGCGCTTCACAGTTACCACCTCGCGGTCGGTCACCACGCACAGGATCACATTGCGCTCTTTGCCGCTATATGCGCCAACGGCCTTCAGCAGCGTCACGCCGCGTTCCAATTCGGCCATGATGCGGGCGGTGATGTTCTCGCTGCTGTCGGTGATTATATAGCAGGCTTTCGCCGTACCAAAGCCAGCCAAAATCACGTCCACCACGCGGGCGCTGATAAAGATGCAGATCAGGGCATAGAGGGCGGCCTGCGTGCTCATGGTGAAGGCAGCGGCCAGGATGACAGCGCAGTCGATAATGAACAGGAACACGCCTACCGTGATAAACGGGAAGCGGGTGTGCACCATGCGTGCAATCATATCCGAGCCGCCAGTGGTCGCCCCGCCGCGAAGGATCAGTCCCAGGCCAATGCCCAGCAGCAGCGCACCATATACAGTGCCCAGCAATAGGTCGTCCGTCAGCGAGGGCAGGGGCAGAAGATCGATAAATGCGGAGAACAGCACTGTGGCGATCATGGAGCGTATCACAAACGTGCGCCCCATCGCGCGGTAGCCTACGATGAACAGGGGGATGTTGAGGATCATGCTCACCACGCCCACCGGCCACTCAAACAGGTAGTTGAGGATGGTGGCAATGCCCGTTAAGCCGCCCGGCGCAATGGCGTTTGGCACCAAAAACAACGGATACGCCGCCGCGCCAATCAGGCTGCCCAGCACAATCAGCACATAAGCGCGCACAGATTCCTGTGCGCGCAAGGATTTCACAAAACCAAACAGGTACAACACCCCCACACAAGGATACATTCCTCGTATATTTCGCTTTCAGGGCGCTGGATTCCTGCTGTCTGCGGCCGGGTTTACGGAAGTTTTTTCATGTATTCGGCCTTGATTTCGCCCAGGCGCTCATAATCCATGGCATCGATATAATAGCGCTCCAGCGTATCATGCAGGGATTTGGCTTCGCCGAGAGACTCCACGGCCTGGTTGACCAAGAGGTCGTACCCCGCGCGGTCAAACGCCAGCACAGCGCTGTGCGCGGTCAGCACATGGCGCGTAAAATCCGGTGTCAGGTGCGGCGCGTCCAGGAACGAAGCGCCGGTGAACAGCACATGGCCAATGCGGATATGCGCCAGGCACTCGCCGTCCAGCGGGTCATAATAGCAGTCTGCCTTCAGGCCCTCGCGCACGGCCACATCATACAGCGGGCGCAGCATCGCGTCCAAGGAATACCCCCAGGGCGTTTCCAGGCAAATGACTTTGTCTGCTTGCAGGGAGTCCAGGTATTGCAGCACGCCCTTGTAGGTGACGGCCTGCACATACTGATGCGTGATCACGCCGACCGGGCCGGAGGGCACGTGCATCATCAGCTCTTTGGCGACTGTGCGGTGCGCGGCGGGCGTCAGCGCGCTTTGATAGATGGCGGCGGCATCGCTGCGAATGGAATGTGCGGCAGACAGATACCGGTATGCCCGGGCGTATGCGCGGGAAATACCCTTTTGAACGTCCAGCAGGATATCCTGCTCCTCGGCCAGCTTGTCTTCGTCGAGGCAGACGCCAAGGTTCAGGATCCCGTCCACCGCACCGGGCTGCACAGGGTCGATCACATGCGGTGATGTGCCATCCAGCATCAAAATGCCTGCTTCGGGGATCAGTACTGCGTCCAGGCTGTCCGGATCGCCCGAGCAATGGTAGTATGCCACTTGCTGGCCCTGTGATTCATAATGGCTGCCTACCGCGCGCATCAGGCTGCTTTTGCCCACGCCGGGGCCGCCCTTGAGCACGGTGACGCGCTTGCCAAGGCTCTGCAAATTCTCGAAAAAGCCATAAAAGCCACGGTGGGTATTGCTGCCGGGGAACAGGTGACGGATGGAATCGGCCATAATGAAAACCTCCTCAAACGGTGTATGCCGTACACAGTATGCGAAGGTTTTGATGTTTATCCCATGTGAGACAGAATAAAATCCATATACATTTCGACAATTTGTAGGTTTGTGAATTGATATAACATGCGCGTGCCCACCGCGTCTTCGATTTCGTTGATGTATGCGCGGCCCTCATGAAAGATCATGTCCACACCGACCAAAGCAAAATCGAAAAGCTCGCTCACCCGCTGCACAAGCTTAGCTTGTTCTGTGGTCAGCACGTGCTTTTGAGCGGTGCCATGCAGGCCGAAGTTGCTGCGAAAATCGCCGTCTGTATAGCGAAGCATGGCCTGCACCATGGTTTTGCCCAGCATGTACACCCGCACATCCCGCCCCGGCGTGTCGCAAAGCGGCTGCACCACAGCGGTGTCGGGACTGATTTTTTGCAAGTTTTCAAGGTATATAACTTCATCCTCGCACAGATATACCTGCCGTCCGCCGCACCCGCCGGAGGCTTTGAGCACCACGGGGTAGGGGAATGGATGCAAGGGCGCATTGATGCTCACAAACCCTGTATCCAGCATGGGGATGCCGTGCGCCGTCAGATAAGCGTGGGTCTTTTGCTTGTCGTTGCAGATGTCCGACACCGTGGAATTGTTGAACACGCGCACGCCGCAGCGCTCCATATGGCGGGACAGCAGTGGATGCATGCCGCGCACCACAGCAAAATCCGGCACCTCTGGCAGCAAAAAGGGCTGGCCATACCGGATACCGCAGGCCAGCTGATCCACCGTTATCAATTGTAATTGTACGCCCCGCACCTTGGCCGCATGCAGAAAAAAGTCGATAAAGCGCTGATTGCGCGCAATTTGCGGAGCATCGTATATCAGGTATCCCTTCATAGAACCTCTTTGATGTGCCGGTAGATGGCATCGGCGGGGTTGATTCCTGTCAGATCGGCCAGCGCGGCAAAGTGTGCGTTGGAGTTGACCTCGCACAGCAGCGGACCATCCTTGCCAAACAGCAGATCAACCCCGGCAAAGGCAAGCCCCAGCGCGCCGCAGGCCGCAATGGCAAGATCGCATTCTTCCTTGCTGGGGGTGTAGGCCACGGCATGGCCGCCGCCCGCGATGTTGGCCCTGAAATCCCCGGAGGTGTTCATGCGGCACATGGCGGCGACCGGCTGGCCGCCCACGATATACAGGCGCACATCCCGGCCAAAGCTTTCGGCAATAAACTGTTGGAACAACAACGGGCCGCTGGTGCTTTGCATCAGCGTCTTGGCCTGCGCGGTGTCTTTGACCAGATACACCTGCTGGCCAAAGGAGCCGCAGCCTTCCTTGAGCACAAAGGGCAGCCCCAGCACCTGCGCCACCTGCTCGATAAACGCATCCCGCGTATAGCCCACGTTGGCAAACGTCTGCGGGCACAGGATGGTGGTAGGCGTGGGGATGGAAAGGCGCGCCAGCTTCATGTGGGTCAAGGTTTTGTCGTCGCATAGCGCGATGGCTGCGGCGCTGTTAAACACGGGTATGCCCTGCAGTTCCAGCAGGGATGCCAAGCGGATGTCCTTATCCCACATCAGCACAAAATCAGGGCGCGGGCGCGGCTGTACAAGCACAGCGTCCGGCAGGGTCATCAGGAGTTCGTCATTGCATAGCACCGTCAGGTCTATCCCGGCCTTGGCGGCAGAAACGCGCAGCAGCGCCTCCATCGTGTCGGTGGAAGCGCTGTGCCAAAACCCGTTGACAATCAACCATCCTTGCATGGAAATTCCTTTCAGTCTTTCAGCGTGTGTCCTTTGCGCGTCAGCAGCGTCAGCCCCGGCACCAAGGCCAGCAGGCACGCAGTGAAGGTGAGCACGATATATAGTATCATTTGGTAGACATCCGGCGTTTCCGGCTCCAGGAACAGGGGGATCAGCCAGCCGTGCAATACGTTATATTGCCGCCAACTGAGTGCGATCACAAGCAGCGGCAGCAACACGCACAAAAGATGCCCTACGGCTCTGACAAATATCGCGCCGAAAGCGCGGCGGGGGCGGGCGGGTGCTTCTGCTTGCTCTACAAAAGGCGTTACTTGCGGGGCCGAGGGCTGGTCTGCGCGGGAAACGCGGGGTGTCTCCTGCTGACGCATGGGCTGCTTCACAGGAGGGGCCGAGGCAAAGCGACCGGCGCTGCGCACCGCGCCGCAGCCATCGCACACAGAAGAAGTCTCACGGTTGTTGATATTGCATCGGGGGCATGTCCACATGGTATTTTCCTCCGCTTTCGTATTGTTTATACATACAACGCGGTATCACGGAAAATTCATGCCATCAATCGCCAAAGGAAATGCCGATATCTTTTGCGATGCCTACCATCTGATGATCAGCAGGCACAAGTTTGGATACCCCGGCAATGTCGCTCAGCTTGTTGTGGGTGATGGTGTTGCCGGAGAGTGCTACACTGTATCCATACGCACCATCTCGGATAAGCTGTGCCGCGTGCACGCCAAACTGTGTGGCCAGCACACGGTCGTACGCGCTGGGCGTGCCGCCCCGCTGCATATGCCCGGGCACCACGGGGCGGGTTTCCACGCCCACCATGTCGGCCAGCTGCTTGCAGATGCGGCTGCTGATGGATGTAAAACCTGTTTCGGCGCGGTAGGCCTCGCGGTCTTTTCGGCGCATTTTGGCTTCTTCCACATCCATTGCGCCCTCGGCCACCGCCAGGATGGAGAAGGGCTTTTTGCCCGTGGCCCGCTGCTCCACCACCTGCGCCACTTGATTGATATCGTAGGGCACTTCGGGGATCAAAATCACATCCGCACCGCCTGCAACACCTGCATACAGTGTGAGCCAGCCGGCCTTGTTGCCCATCAGCTCAATCACCATGCAGCGGCCATGGCTGGCTGCGGTGGTGTGGATGCGGTCGATTACATCGGTGGCGATGTCAACAGCGGTGTGGAAGCCGAAGGTGAAATCGGTGCCGGCCAGGTCGTTATCGATGGTCTTGGGCAAGCCAATCACGTTCAGGCCCTCCTGCGCCAGCAGATTGGCCGTTTTGTGCGTGCCGTTGCCGCCCAGCGCCACCAGGCAGTCCAGCCCCATGGCTTTGTAGTTCTTCTTCATTTCGGATACTTTGTCCACCTGATCCTCGCCAATCACGCGCATATTACGGAAGGGCTGGCGGCTGGTGCCCAGGATGGTGCCGCCCAGCGTGAGGATTCCGGAGAACTGACTGCGCTTCATCAATTGATATTCGCCCTCGATCAGGCCGCGGTATCCGTCGCTGATGCCGATGATCTCGGCGTCGAACATTTCGTATGCTGCGCGCGCCACTCCGCGGATGGCGGCGTTCAGGCCAGGGCAATCCCCGCCGCTGGTCAATATGCCGATTTTACGCTTCATGAGGTTTCCTCCTTTTGAATGGGACGTATGAGACAAGGACTGCAAGGACGGCAAACAAAGCAATGCGTGTGCGCATGGAGAGCGTGTCCATCCAGCCAAAGGGCGTGCCCACGGGTATGGCGCGCAGAAACAGGTAGTTGGCGTCAAACAGCACATCCACCGTGGCTGCCAGGGTGATCAGCAAAATACAGATGCCCAGCATCCCCCGCGCGTCCTCCAGTGAACCACGCAACATGAACGGCGCGAACACAATCAGCGCGTGCAGGGCAAAAAAGCAAAACTCGGCCAGCCACGGCAAAGTGGACAACGGCATCAGTGCGGGATATACCAGCGCTACAACAGCCGCAGGCGCGCTGAGGAACACATAAAAGCGCCGCAGGGCGGGGGAGTCCAGCAAAAACAGCGGCAGCGTCAGTATGCCGGAAAAGCTGCAAAGATGCAGCGGCAGGCCAGTTTGTACATTCCACAGGCCGTCTGCTGCCAGCAGGATGCTTTGCGTCAGCATGGCGGTATAGGTTGCTACCCCCCACAAAATCCCCAAAACACGCGGGCGGCCCTTCATACGGCATAATACCGCCAGAAGCCCAAAAAACAGCGTCACATATAATGCCAATCCACTCCACCTCCCGCAAGGTAGTATGGACGATGCGGGAGGTGGTTATGATGTGTTTTACTTCTTTTTGGTGCCTGTGAGGCCGAGGGTGCCAAGTAGCGAGCGTGTCAGCTGCCGCCCCACCTCGCGGCCGGAGCTGGTGGTGGCGCTCTTGGTGAAGGAATCAAGCAGCTGCATGCCGTAGGATTTTTCTTCTTTCTTGACGGTGGTCTTGCGGGTGGTGGTTGTCTTCACTTCAGGGGTGATTTCTACCGGCGGCTGATAAACAACCGGCGCGGCGGGCTGCTGATAGACCATGGGTGCCTGCGCGGGCGGCTGGTAAACAGGCTGCTGCATTTGCTGCAGGGGCTGTTCCTCGTACATACCGGTCTGGGGGTTGAACACGCGGAAAGCCATAGGCTGGTAGGCTGGCTGCGCCGTGGCTTCCTGATAGGCGGCCTGCGGAATCTGCTGCACCACCTGGGTTTTGCTGACGCCTTGGGCAGTGAAGCGCGCGGACAGGATTTCATACGCGCTCTCGCGGTCAAAGGCCTCGTCGTACTTATCCAGCACGCCGTCCGTTTGCATCATGGATTGGCGAAGGCTATCGCTGATCGCACCAATGGCGCTTTGCGGGGGCAAGATGGTGGCACGCTGCACGATGGAAGGCGTGCCGTCTTCCTGCAGGAAGGACATCAGCGCTTCGCCGGTGGACAGGCTCATCAGCACTTCTTCGGTGTTGAACTCGGGATTGACGCGGAAGGTCTGCGATACGGCGCGCACCACCTTTTGCTCCTGCGGGGTAAAGGCGCGAAGCGCGTGCTGCACACGGCCGGATAGCTGCGAGAGTACGCCGGAGGGGATGTCGGTGGGGGACTGGGTGATGAAGTATACGCCCACGCCCTTGCTGCGGATCAGGCGCACGGTGCGCTCGATCAGCTCCATCAGCGCCTTGGAGCAGTCGTCAAACAACAGGTGCGCTTCGTCAAAGAAGAACACCATCTTGGGCTTTTGGAGGTCTCCGCATTCGGGCAGCAGCTCATAAAGCTCCGCCAGCAGCCACAAAAGGAAGGTGGAGTAGAGCACCGGCTTTCGAAACAGCACATCGGCGGCCAGGATGTTGATCACGCCGTTGCCCGCATCGTCCTGCATCAGCCAATCCGCGATGTCCAGCGCGGGCTCGCCAAAGAACTGGTTGCCGCCCTGGTCTTCCAAAATAGCAATGGCACGCTGGATGGCGCCCACGGTGGCCTTGGTGATGTTGCCGTAATCCAACGTATACTTGGCGGCGTTTTCGCCCACGTAGGCCAGCATGGCCTTTACGTCCTTGAGGTCGATCAGCAGCATGCCCTGGTCATCCGCAATGCGGAACACCAGGTGCAGTACGCCGGCCTGCGTGTCGTTGAGCTGCAACAGCCGCGCCAGCAGCAGCGGCCCAATCTGGCTGACACTGGTGCGCACGGGGTGGCCCTTTTGCCCAAAAACGTCCCAGAACGTGACGGGGGAGGAGCGGAAGGGCAGGTGTGTAACACCGCAGGCGGCCATGCGGCTTTCGATTTTATCGTTGCTTTCGCCCGGTTTACACAGCCCGCCCAGGTCGCCCTTCACATCAGCCATGAAAACCGGCACGCCCAGCTGGGAAAAGCCCTCGGCCATCACCTGGAGCGTCACCGTCTTGCCCGTGCCAGTTGCACCGGCGATCAGCCCGTGGCGGTTGGCCATGGAAGGAAGCAGGCAGACCGCGCCCGCCTTGGATGTGCCCAGCCAGATGTTGTTGTCGTATAGCATGAAAAAACTCCTCCTAAAAATAAATAATCAATCTCAAAGAATGGTGGCGGTGGCCTGCGCCGAGATGCCTTCGCCGCGTCCCTCAAAGCCCAGGCCTTCCGTTGTGGTAGCCTTGACGGATACACAGTTCAATGGCAGCTCCAATGTTTTGCTCAGGATATCCCGCATCTGCGGGATGAAGGGCGCCAGCTTTGGCGCTTGGGCTATCATGGTAATGTCCACATGCAGGATGCGGTATCCGGCGCCTTTGATCTTGCTTGCCACCGCCTGCAGAAGTGCTATAGAAGAAATGCCCTTATATGCGGGATGGCTGTCCGGGAAGTGCTGGCCGATATCGCCCATCGCGGCAGCGCCCAGCAGCGCGTCGATCAGCGCATGGGTGGCTACATCGGCATCGCTGTGGCCGGCCAGCCCATGTTCCCAGGGAATGGTGACGCCGCACAGCACCAGGGCGCGGTTTTGCGCCAGCTTGTGCACATCATAGCCGTTGCCGGTGCGGGGGTAAGAGGTGAACAGTGCCTGCGCCATGGCATAATCCTCCGCGGATGTCAATTTGATGTTGCTGTAATCGCCCATCACCAGATGCACCTGGACGCCCTGCGCTTCCAGCAGCGCGGCATCGTCGGTGGCGCGCGCTAAAGCGTTTTCGTGCGCCAGCTGCAAAATATCCCGGTAAAAGCCTTGCGGGGTCTGGATGATGCGAAGCGTGTCCCGGTTGAGGGTGGAGTGCACGGTGTCGTCTGACCGGACGATCTTGATGGTATCCCGGGCGGGCACTGCGGCCACGGCATTGCCATGCTTCTTCACGCCGTCTATCACGCGTTTTACGGTTTCCTTGGTCACAAGCGGCCTTGCGCCGTCGTGCACCAGCACGATGCCGCACTCCTCCGGCAGGGCCTTGAGCCCCTGATACACCGATGCTTGCCGATCCTCTCCGCCATTCACCATCGCCGTCACGTCCTCGCCAAAGGCGGCCAGCGCATCCACAAATAGTGGGCGGTCCTGAGCGCGGATGATCAGCACAATGCCGTCGCAATCCTCCTTGAAAGCACGGATGCAGCGGATGAAGGCTGGCACGCCATCCAGCGCCAGCAGGGTTTTGTTCTGCGAAAGCCCCATACGTGTGCCACTGCCGCCGCACAGGATAATCGTATAAATGCCGTTCATTCAGTCGCCCTCCGCCAGCAGCGAAATAATGGTCTGATAAATTTCAGCCGCCTTGGAGGGCCAGTTTTTGCGCATTTGCGCGGCCACATCCGCACCGGGCAAAGACAGGGAAATCTTCATCATTTCCATATTTTGCTCCATCACCTGCAGTTCCAGGGCAAACTCCCCGCGGTCTGTTTGGTTATAGGCGCTTAAATACTGCTGCTCCTGCGCAATGCGCTCCTGCCAGAGGGGCGCATGGTCATCCACCGTCTGGCGCACGCTGAGCGGAATGCGGGCGTAAAACATTTTCAACGCTTCCTGCCCTGCCGCCGTCAGCCGGTACAGGCTGTGGCTGGGGTAGGGGGTGCGCACGGCATGGCCCTGGTCGCAAAGGTCGGCCAGGGTCAGCGTGAGGTCAAAATAATTCATTAAGTCATACTCAAACAAGAACTGCAACAGCTGTAAATCCGTGCAAACGCCCAGTTTGTCCATGGTATAAAGGAGCAGCAGGCGCATCTCAGGTTCCGGCGCGCGGCGCGGCGGAATGTAGGCCATATTCTACCTCCCGTACAAATACAAAATACTCCCTTATTATTATTCTTACCAAAATGCGAAATTCCTGCAAGCGGACGCTTTACACGGCGATTTTTGTCTGGTAAAATAGAAACAGTATATCAGTATTGGAAAGAAGGTACACGCAAATGGCGTTGTTAACCCAAAACACTCTGGTCGATCAAGGCGTCATTCCACAAAATATCCGTGTTCTGCAATTTGGCGAGGGCAATTTCCTGCGCGCTTTTGTGGACGAAATGTTTGATAATGCCAATCGGGAGCTGGGGCTCGACCTCGGTGTAGCCGTGGTGCAGCCCATTGCAAGGGGCATGGTGGATATGCTGCGCGCGCAGGATCACCGCTATACGGTGCTGCTGCGCGGACGCGAGGGCGATCAGGATGTTTGCCGCTCCCGCGTGGTGCCCTGCATCATCGCTTCCAATAATCCGTATGCCGAGTACGCCGATTACCTGGCACTGGCGCATGTGGACACGCTGCGCTATATTGTCAGCAACACCACCGAGGCCGGCATTGTGTATACCGGTCAGGATCAATACGATGATGCCCCGCCCGCATCCTATCCCGGCAAGCTGACGCGCTTTTTGCACGAGCGCTTTTTGCAGGGCAAGCCGGGCTTTGTGATCATGCCGTGCGAGCTGATTGATAATAATGGCGACGCGCTGCAGGGCGCCGTGCAAAAGACGTCCAAGCAGTGGAACCTCGGTGCGGAGTTTGATACATGGCTGGAAACGGAAAACGTGTTTTGCTCCACACTGGTAGACCGTATTGTGACGGGCTTTCCCCGCGATGAGAAGGAAACGCTGTGGCAGGGCCTGGGTTATGAGGATCAGCAGCTGGTGGTGGCAGAGCCCTTTGGCCTGTGGGTGATCGAAGCGCCGCAGAGAGTGCGGGATGAGCTGCCCATCTATAAATGTAACCCCGTTGTGTACACCGATGATGTGAAGCCCTATAAGCTGCGCAAGGTGCGCATGCTCAACGGTGCGCACACCACCATGGTGCTGGCGGCGTATCTGTGCGGCCTTGACACCGTGGGCCAGTGCATGGAGGACAAGGGTGTGCGAAACTTCCTTGGCCATGCGCTGCTGAGCGAAATTATGCCCAACGTGCCGCTGCCGGGGAAAGAAGTAGAAGAGTTCGCCGTCGCCGTATGCAAGCGCTTTGAAAACCCCTTCAACCAGCACCAATTGTTGTCCATCGCGCTCAACTCCGTCAGCAAATATGCCGCCCGCGTGCTGCCCACGCTGGAGGATCATGTGAAAGCGACCGGCGAAGTGCCGCAATGCCTGGCCTTTGGCCTGTCTGCGCTGATCATGTTCTATGCGGGCGCACGGCAAAACGCAGCGGGCGAATACGAGGGCGTGCGAGAGGGCAACGCCTATCCCGTGAAGGACGATCAGGAGGTGCTGGAGGCGTTCTCGAAGCTCAGCCTCGATATGACGCCGGAATCTCTGGCCTATGCCGTGCTGTCCGATCACACGCTGTGGCATCGCGACCTTCGCGAAGTGCCCGGCCTCGAAGACACCGTGACGGCGCAGCTTCGCGATATTCAATTGCTGGGCATGCGCGCTGCCATGGACAAAACGTGGGAGATATAATCATGAACGATACCCTCAAGCTACACCCGTCTGATAATGTGGAAGTGCTGCTGTTTGCCCGGGGTGATATTGCCGCAGGGCACAAGCTGGCACTTATAGACATCGCGGCGGGCGAATATGTGATCAAATACGGCCAGCCCATCGGGCGTGCCCTCTTAGACATCCCAAAGGGCGGATGGGTGCATTCCCATAACCTCAAGACTGCGCTTTCTGGCGCGAAGGAGTATACCTTCACCCCGGAATACATGCCCGAAGTGCCTGCCTTTGAAGGCAGCTTTATGGGCTATCAGCGTGCGGACGGGACAGTTGGCGTGCGCAACGAAATCTGGGTGATCCCAACCGTGGGCTGTGTCAACCACGCGGCGGACGCCATCGCGCAGGCTGCACGCGGCATGGGCATAACAGCCTACGCTTTTACGCATCCTTATGGGTGCAGCCAGCTGGGCGAGGATCACGAAACCACCCAGAAGCTGCTGGCGGCGCTGGTGCGCCATCCGAACGCCGGCGGCGTGCTGGTGGTGGGGCTGGGCTGCGAAAACAACCACATCGCCGCGTTCAAAACAGTGCTTGGCGAGGTGGACGAAAGCAGAGTGAAGTTCCTGAACGCGCAGGACGAGGCCGATGAAGTGAGCCGCGGGTTTCAACTGGTGCAGGAAATTAACGCCGTGGTGTCAAAGGATATACGTACGCAGCAGCCGATGGAGAAGCTGGTGATCGGCCTCAAATGCGGCGGATCGGACGGTTTTTCGGGCATCACGGCCAACCCCTTGCTGGGGCGCGTGAGCGATGGCGTGTGCGCGGCGGGCGGCAAAGCGCTGTTGACCGAGGTGCCGGAGATGTTTGGCGCGGAAGAGCTGTTGATGGCGCGAAGCGCAGACACGGAGATTTTCGAAAAGACCGTCGGCCTGGTCAATGGCTTTAAGCAGTATTACGAGCGGAACAACCAGCCGGTGTATGAGAACCCTTCGCCGGGCAACAAGGCGGGCGGCATCACCACGCTGGAAGAGAAGAGCCTGGGCTGCACCCAGAAGGGCGGCACGGGCAAGGTGCGGGATGTGCTAAACTACGCGCAGCCTGTCAAAGAAAGCGGCCTCAGCCTCGTGTGGGGGCCGGGCAACGATATTTGCGCGGTGACTGCGCTGACGGCGGCGGGTGCACAGGTGATTCTGTTTACTACCGGGCGCGGCACGCCGCTGGGCGCGCCGGTACCCACGCTGAAGGTGGCCACCAATTCGTCCCTGGCGCAGCGCAAGGCAGGATGGATCGATTATAACGCAGGGGCGCTCTTGGAGGGCACGGGCATGGAGCAGGCAGCACAGGAGCTTCTTCGCCTGATCCTTGATACCGCCAGCGGCGCGCCCGCCCGTAACGAGCAAAACGGTTGCCGCGAGATCGCCATTTTCAAAAGCGGCGTAACGTTGTAACGCAAGGAAGAACCATCAGATGCACATCGTTTTATATGCGCCGGAGATTCCCCAAAACACCGGCAACATCGCCCGCACCTGCGCGGCCACGCGCACGAAGCTGATTTTGATTGAACCCCTCGGGTTTGAACTGTCCGATAAATACCTCAAGCGCGCGGGGCTGGACTACTTCTCTATGGTGGACATTCAGGTACTGCCGGGGTTTGACGCCCTTTTGCAGCAAGCACCCCAGGCTAACTTCCATTTTGCCAGCACCAAAGCGCCCCGTGCCTATACCCAGGCTGCGTACCACGAGGACGATTATCTGGTGTTTGGCTGCGAAACCAAGGGCTTGCCGGAATCGCTTCTGACGCGGGTTTATGACAAATGCATCCGCATCCCCATGCGAGAGGACGCGAGATCGCTCAACCTGTCCAACGCCGTGGCGGTGGTGCTGTATGAAGCGCTGCGCCAGCAGGGTTTTCCGAGCCTCAGCGGCACGGGCGAATTGACGGGCCGTCAGGACGAAGCGCAGCCCTGGATGGACTATATTTGAAGGAGGCGAAAGCATGCTGCCGCAACAGCAATACCGCATGAAAAAGGAACTGCAACAGGTGGAAAAACAAAATCACTGGCGTATGGCGGCAGGGATGGCGGAGTTTTTTGGCGTCGTTCTGGGCGTGGTATGCATTCTGATCCTGCTGGCGCTGCTGTTCAGCCTGCTCAATTGGCTGCGGCAGGATATTAACAGCACCTTTGCTATCATCAAAACACATTTTCAGTAGCATATTGGTTATAATAAGGGGGCGATACCGTGCAAATGTCCTGGGATTCGCTGAACGAGCAGATCGCCGGCTGCCAGCGCTGCGGCCTCAGTGCGCACATCCATAACAAAGTGCCAGGGCAAGGCAATCCCCATGCCACGCTGATGTTTGTGGGCGAGGGCCCCGGCGCGGAGGAGGACATACAGGGTCTGGCCTTTGTGGGCGCGGCGGGGCAGCTATTGACCAAAATGATTGCTGCCATGGGCCTATCGCGGCAGGATGTGTTTATTTGCAATGTGGTTAAATGCCGCCCACCGCAAAACCGCGCGCCGGAAGCAGAAGAAGCCGCCGCGTGCATGCCGTATTTGCGTGCGCAGTATGCGCTGGTGCGTCCGAAGGTGATTGTGCTGCTGGGCGCAACGGCGCTTCGCTTTATGATGGGCGATTCCATGCGCATCACACGTGACCGCGGCAAATGGATATACAAAGGCGGCGTGTGGTTTATGCCAACGTATCACCCGGCGGCGCTGCTGCGGGACGAGAGCAAAAAGCGCGATGTGTGGCAGGATTTGCAGGCCGTGATGGCAAAACTCAAGGAGCTTGAGGGTGACGTATGACCAATATTGAGGGACTCAATCAGGAAATGGCGGCGTTTTTCCGTCCGCTGTGGCCGGGGCAGGATAAGCCGCTGGTGTTTGGCGAGGGCAAGATCGATACCCCGCGCCTGATGCTGATTGGCGAAGCACCAGGCGAGCAGGAAGTGATCAAAAAGCGTCCCTTTGTGGGCAAAGCGGGCAAGAATCTGGATGCCTTTTTGGAGCTTGCGGGGCTGGAACGCCCCGATATTTATGTGAGCAATGTGGTCAAAATCCGCCCCAGCGAAACGGGGGAGACCGGCCGTGTGCGCAACCGCGCGCCCAATAAAGAAGAGCTGGCGCTGTTTACGCCGTGGCTTTTCAGAGAAATCGAAATCGTGAACCCGCAGCTGCTTGTGACCCTTGGCAATGTGCCGCTTCGCGCGCTGATGGGGCATCAATATACCATCGGTGATGTGCATGGCACGGTGCTGACCGCTGCGGACGGCCACCATTTATTTGCGCTGTATCACCCGGCGTCCATCATCTATCGCAAGGCATTGGCCGAAGTGTACGAAAATGATGTGCTGATCCTCAAGAAAATGCTGCACGCACATGACAATTGAAGCGCTAAACTGATGTTTTGGAGCAAACCTACTGGTATCAAGATTCCGCATATGCTATGATAATGCCATCCTAAGATAGGGAAAGGAGGGCATATCGGGTATGCAGGATGTGTTAAACTTTATCGTCACAAACCTCCCGCTCATCTTATGCCTGGTGGTAGGCGTAGGGCTGATTGTGCTGGAGGTTTTTTTGCCTGGTTTTGGCTTGCCGGGCATTTCAGGCATCATATTGCTGGTGGTTTCGGTGGTGCTGACGTGGATCAACTATGGCGTCATCGCGGGCCTTGCCATGACGATCATCGCACTGGCGCTGGCGGGATTGGCCATATCAGCGTCGCTTAAATCAGCAGCAACGGGCAAGCTGTCGCGTTCATCCCTGATCCTTACCGGAGGCGAAAAACCGCCGGAGGAGAGCGAGATGGACGCGTTTCTGGGCAAAGAGGGCGTGACCACCACGGTGCTTCGCCCGGCAGGCATTGCCGAGTTTGATGGCGTGCGTCTCAATGTGGTATCTGACGGAGAGTACATTGCCAAGGATCAGCGCGTGGTGGTCACGTTGGTGGAAGGCACGCGGATTCTTGTCAAGGCAGCAAAGGCATAAAAGGAGGACGAAACTATGGATTGGAGCATTTTCCTGTTCCTGCTGGCGGCAGTGATCATCATCATTATTGCGGTGATCGTACGGTATGTGCCCATCGGGCTGTGGATCACGGCGCGCGCTTCCGGCGTGCCTGTCAAGATGTCTTCGCTGATTGGTATGCGCTTTCGCCGCATTTCGCCCCAGAAGCTGGTCAATGCCTACATTCAGGGGCGCAAGGCCGGCCTGGATGTGAGCACTGATATGCTGGAAACCCACTACCTGGCGCGCGGCAATGTGGAACGCGTCATCAATGCCCTGATTTCCGCCAAGCAGGCCAATATCAATCTTTCTTTCGCAACCGCCCGTGCCATCGACTTGGCAGGCCGCGATGTGCTGCAGGCCGTGCAGATGAGCGTTTTGCCCAAGGTGATTGAAACCCCGCCCGTGGCCGCCATTGCCAGGGATGGTATTGAGCTTCGTGCCAAAGCACGGGTGACGGTGCGCACCAATATTGAGCGCCTGGTTGGCGGCGCCGGGGAAGAAACCATCATCGCCCGTGTTGGTGAGGGCATCGTTACCACCATCGGCTCTGCCCATACCCACAGCCAGGTGCTGGAGAACCCGGACACCATCAGCCAGACGGTGCTGGGCAAAGGCCTGGACGCCGGCACTGCGTTGGAAATTCTCTCCATTGACATCGCGGCTATCGACGTGGGCCGCAATAGCGGTGCGCAGCTGCAGATGGATCAGGCCGAGGCCGATCGCCGCATGGCCCAGGCCAAAGCGGAAGAACGCCGTGCCATGGCTGTGGCGCACGAGCAGGAAATGAAAGCCGCCGTGCAGGAAATGCGCGCCAAAGTGGTCGAGGCCGAGGCGCAGGTGC
>JAVBRU010000114.1:0-6841 GCA_031547595.1 Eubacteriales bacterium | reverse complement strand
TGATCTCGACCAATGGATTTTTTACAGACCGAATTTTGGATTTGTGCGCAGAGTTCCCGCAGATTGGCATCCGTATATCCATCGAAGGCATGGAGGAAACCAACAATGCGATCCGGGGTTTGGCGGATGGGTTCCAGCGGGGGTGCTCAACCTTGGAGAAGCTGGTGGAGCGCGGCATGCGGGATGTGGGGTTTGGGATGACTGTGCAGGACGCCAATGCAAAGGATTTGCTGGCGCTATACCGCCTGTCTAACGAACAGAATATGGAGTTTGCCACGGCATCGCTGCACAACTCCTACTATTTTGTGGAGGACAAGAACATCATCCACGACCGCCCGATGGTGGCAAAGGAATTTGAAAATCTCATCAACGAACTGCTTCGGTCAAAGAGCCCTAAAAAATGGTTCCGGGCCTACTTTAATCATGGGCTGATCAACTATATATATGGGCAAAAGCGCCTGCTGCCGTGCAATATGGCGTTTGATACTTTTTTTATTGATCCGTATGGCAATGTAATGCCATGCAACGGCACAAAAGAAGAAGAAGTGATGGGGAATTTGAACACTTCAAAAACGTGGGATGATTTGTGGCAGGGGGCGCAGGCGGAGAAGATCCGAAGCAAAGTGCGTGGCTGCAACAGGCAATGCTGGATGATCGGCTCCGTATCACCGGCGATGCGCAAGCATATGGGGGTGCCGCTGTGGTGGATCGCGCGCCATAAAGTTAAGCTTTGGACGAAAAAAAAGTACAGCATGTATGAAATCAAAGTGGTTCGTGATTTTCGGGATGGGAAGATCACAAAGAAGCAGCTGGATCAATGCAGCACATGTGAAATGGCGGCAGATTGATGGCAGATAAACAGCAGGGAGATAGCGTGCATTGATTGACCAAAAAGCGGCGTACCACAGCAAATTGCAAGCACGCGGGCTGATGTGCAGCATATACCTGCTGGTATTTGCCGATTTGCTGGGCAGATGGGGCCTTTCGTTGATATCCTATACAGACGAAGTGTTTGCTTTGCTTGGCATTGCTGTGCTGATCGTCAGGTTTTTCCGCACACGGATCATCCGGTTTTCTCGCAGGCGATATCCCATGTATTTTGCAATGGGTGCCTTTTTGCTCTGTGGGCTGGCCGGCGGGGTTATATATGGATACCAGCGCCTGACGGCGGTTGTGTCAGACCTATTCATGTGCACCAAATTCTGGCTGGCGATAACGACTGTTTCTGTGGTCTTCCCGCATATTGATTTGAGGCGCGAGGCAAAGTTCTTTTACAGGCATATTTGCTTCATCATCGCGGTTTTGTTTTTGTTCCTTTGTGTGGATTATGCCTTTGGTACTTTTCAAAAGGTAGTGCGCTATGGCATCCGGGGCACACGCCTGTTTTTCACCCAGCCCACTGTGATGGCTTGCATATGCAGTTTTCTGCTGGTCATGCTGCTGTCCCTGGCGGATAAGGGGGTGGAGCCCCCCATCAAACACAGAACTTTAATTTTGCTTATGCTTTTTTTAAGCGGGCTGATCGTTCTTTCGCTGCGGTCAAAGGCCATTGCAGGGATCATTTTGTTCTGGCTGATGTATTTCTATGTAATCAAGGGCAAGCGCCGGATCAATCTTTTAACGATCCTGATGGGTGTTTGCATCTGTGGCCTAATTGCCGCAGATCAGATCGAATACTATTTTTTCTCGGCCATACAGCAGGATTCGGCGCGGTACCAAATGCTGAGCAAGAGCTTTACAATCGCGGCAGATCATTTTCCCTTGGGGGCAGGCTTTGCGTCCTACGGCAGCTATATGTCCCAAGTTTCGTACTCACCGCTCTATAGCCTGTATGGGTTGTCGGGCATTCATGGCCTTACCCGCAAGAGCGGCAGCTTTATTTCGGATAACTTCTGGCCTATGATTATTGGCCAGACGGGGTTCCTCGGTGCGATTGCTTATCTTTTTATGATTGGTATCCTGTTTAAGAAAGTGCAGTTGCTGGCGAAAGACAGCAGCCACTACAGCGTGGCAGGGCTCTTTTCCCTTGCATATCTATTGATTTCATCCACAGCAGAGGCCGCCTTTGTGCACCCAATGGCCATGCCGTTTGCCATTTGGCTGGGTGTATTGATCGCGCAAATGAACCAAGAACAACAACCGTATACGGGAGAAGGGCTTGAAATATGAAGAAACTGAGTGTCATTATCCCTGTTTATAATGTGGAAAAATTGCTGCGAAATGCGGTTGAATCTGTTTTGCGGCAGGCCTACAGCAACCTTGAAGTGATCCTGGTGGACGATGGCTCATCAGACCAAAGCCTGGCCGTTTGCCGCCAATTGAAGCGTGAGGATGACCGCGTCGTTGTGATCAACGGCGGACGGCGTGGGGTGAGCCATGCCCGTAATGAGGGACTGGGTGTGGCCACGGGGGATTATGTTGCCTTTGTGGACGCTGATGACACCATCCATACAGAAATGTATAGCGATATGATCGCCCGGCTGGAGCAGCAAAATGCAAAAATGGCCCTGTGCAATTACGAGCGTATTTCGCCAAGGGGCCGTGCTGAGAGCGTGCGTGATTTGGCGAGGTTCACAGGCGAAACCGCGTCTTCCAGGCAGCTGATCCATGCGCTGATGAGCTGCTGGCATGGCCAGCTTTATGGCAGCTGTTGGCGCTGTGTGTTTGTCCGGGCGCACATCATAGAAAACGGCATCCGGTTTGAAGAGACGATTGCCATGTGCGAAGACCTTCTGTTTGTGATGCGGTACTTGCTTAGCGTGGAGGGCTGCATCCTATGCCAGGCTTGCCATTATAACTATTTTTTGCGGTCGGATTTCAAGAAAAGGTATATGAAAAATCATGATTCGATGCTGAAAAAGGTTGATGCTATGATCCTCGCCTGGGCGCATCAGTATCAATTTGACCCGGAAACGATGCTGCATGTTGAAATGCGCCGGGCAACAACGCTGGTTGGGGATATCAAAAACATTTGCAGACGCGGCTCGCCCTATTCTTTGCGGGAACGGTTTCAATTTGTGCGGGAGAAGACACATGATCCGCAGATCCATCAGTCCCTGACCCTTGCTGCGGGCCATAAGGGCCAGGTAGTGCCAAGAAGATACAACCAGATATGCTTGTTCAAACGGCATAGGGGCGAAGTGGTGGTGCTTTTTCAGTCGATCCGGTTTTTCAACTTCAGACGGCATATTGCACGATGATTCCTAAGGGGGCGCGAGAAAAATGGCAGATACATACGATTTGGTCATCAGCTTTAATGAGAAGTACAGAATGCCTGCAGAGGTGATGCTGAGGTCTTTTTATGAGAATCTATCAAGTGGTGATATCGTGCACGTCTGGGTACTGCATTTGGGGCTGTCCGATAAAGTGAGGGCTATGTTTGTTGTGAATGTTTCGGACATTTGCAAGGTACAGTTCATCAATATGACCCATGCCATTTTGAAAGACCTGCCGGTATCCGGCCACATCTCGCATGAATCGTACTTGCGGGTGTTTGCATACCTGTACCTGCCAGAGCACGTGAAGCGCGCTTTGTATATCGATGTGGATATCATTGTGAACAAAAGCATGCGCGACTTCTATTTCCAGCCCTTTGACAACGCCCTGATTGTGGCCTGCGAGGATTTTTGGGCATCCCATAACGACGAAACGTTATATGCTAATTTGGAGATGGCCTTGGCAGAGCCTTATTTTAACGCGGGGGTGCTGCTGCTAGACATGGAAGCAATGAGGGCAATACCGGGGCTGCAGGAGCAAATCGTTTGCTACATAGAGAAAAAGCGAGATAAACTGATGTATCACGACCAGGATATTTTGAACGGCTTCTTCCGGCAGAACGTAAAGATCATTACGGATACCCGCTATAACTGCTTTGTTACGGCGATCGCCACTTGCCGCCAAAGCAGAAAAGCAGCCCGGCAAGCGTACATCATCCATTATGTTGAAAGAAAAAAACCGTGGAATGAAGATTATGTGGGGTTTTTGCAAGGAATATTCTGGGAATATGCGGCACTGGCCGGATATGACAGGAAGGCAGCCAAGGTGGACGGGCGCCGGCTGGAAAAGGCGGCCAAGCTTTTGTATACGATCGCAGCGAGAATGAAAAAAAAGCATATGCGCGCCATCCATGTGCGCGCATATTCAAAGTGAAAAAGGGGAGACCAAGTGGATACGATTGTTATGTTTGACACATCGCAGGGCAGTGATAACCTGGGCGATTATATTATTATGGAGTCGATTTTTAGCGAGATGAAGCACATTTTTGCGGGGAAGTACCTGCTGCGCTATCCCACGCATCTGCCGCTTCGACATCTGTACAACACGCGCGGCGGGCAGGGGCTGGTCACAAAAAACATCGCCCGTGCGGATTATAAGTTTATTGGCGGCACCAATATCATCAAAAAATCATTACGGACGCTGAACCCCATTTGGAATATCAATACCTTTGATGTGCCGCAGTATGAGGGCTGCATCACCATTGGCTGCGGGCTGGAGCGAACGTTTACCGAGGTCAACCGGTACACCCAGTCCATTTATCAGCGCATTTTCAGCAAGCAGTATATCCATTCTGTGCGGGACGAGCGCACGAAGGTATTCTTCGAAAACCTGGGGCTTCGGGCAATCAATACCGGCTGCGCAGTGATGTGGGGCTTAACGCCGGAGCATTGCCAGGCGATCCCCCGGACAAAGGCAGACAGCGTTGTTTTTACATTGACGGATTATGAGATGAACCCGGTGCTGGATCAGGTGCTGATTGATACCCTCAAAAGGGCGTACTCAAATGTGTTTTTCTGGCCACAGGGGCCCGGCGATTATGCGTACTTCAAATCATTGGAGCACATAGAAGGCATTCGTACGGTAAACCCCACAATAGAGGATTTTGCGGCGCTGCTGGATACGCAAATTGACTACATCGGCACGCGCCTGCACGGGGGCATTTATGCCCTACGGCACAAATGCAGAAGCATTATCCTGACAGTGGACGAGCGCATGCGCAACATCAATGAAAATTGTTGCCTGCCCCTGCTGGAGAGAGAAGATATCGGACAGCTTCTGCAGAAGATACATTCTGCCTTTGATACAGATGTACAAATCAATACGGCCGGAATCCGGCAATGGAAAGAGCAATTTGGTTTTTATGATACATAAAACAACCATGAATGTTGGAGATAAGATATGAACCGGCAACAGCAACTGGCAAAAAAAACGGCAGTGATTGCGCTAAGCAAGTTGTTGACACAGTTTACGGGTTTCTTTTTGATGCCACTGTATACCGGGCTGCTCACCAGCCAGGAGTATGGGGTGATCGATCTGATTGCTACATACACCACCCTTGCGCTGCCGATGGTCATCTTCCAGATTGATCAGGCGCTGTTTCGCTGGCTGGTGGATGCAAGGAATGACGAGGCCGGAAAGAAGCGCATTGTGTCTGCAGCGTTTTTCTTTATGCTGGGGCAGATTGTGGTGTGCGTGGCGGTGTTCCTCGTATTGCAGCCGTTACTTGCAAGCGATTACAAATGGTACCTGCTGCTTGGCATTGTATCGGCAGTTTGCCTCAATATGATGCTGAATGCAGCCAGGGGGCTGGGTAGTGAAACGACGTATGCGGCGGGCAGCTTTATTGCGGGTGCATTCCAAATCATCGGCAACCTATTGTCGTTGCTCGTGTTTGGCTGGGGGCTGCCGGGCATGCTGCTATCCTCGTCTGTGGCGCAGCTGCTGGCAGCGGCATTTATTTTTTTGCGGTTGCGGCTGTATCGCTATATGTCTATCCGCGCCTTTCGCCGCAGCAGCCTGATGCCAATGCTGCAATATTCTGTTCCCTTGATCCCCAATGCACTCAGCTGGTGGATAACGGATGCGTCGGACAGGACGGTGGTGCTTTTATTCCTGGGTGCGTCCTACAATGGGCTGCTGTCGGTAGGGCACAAGTTTTCCGGCGCATTCATGACGGTGTATTACATTTTTAATGTTGCCTGGATCGAGATTGCCGCCATGTACAAGGATGATTCCGATAAAGAAGAGTTTTTCTCCAACATCACGGGGGCAACTTTCAAATTGTTTGCCTGCATCGGCATAGGGCTAATGGCGCTGATGCCCTTTCTTTTTCCGCTGTTGGTTAACGAGAGCTTTCACGAGGCATACGGCATTGTGCCGCTGCTGCTGCTGGGCGCAATCCTTCATGTGCTTTCGGCGCAATACGGCGTTATCTATGTGGCGCTGAAGAGAACAAAAGAGATTGCCAAAACGTCGCTTCTGGCCAGCGTCATCAATATTGTGGTGCATCTGGCACTGGTCAAGTGGATCGGCTTGTATGCCGCAGCGGTTTCTACGATTACCGCCTTTGGGGTGATGGTGCTGTACCGGCATCTGGATCTGAAAAAGAGTTTTCGCCTACGCAGCAACGCAGTCGATTACATCGTGCTCAGCCTGCTGCTGCTCATGACACTGATCGCTTATTACAGTGGTGTCGTCTTTTTGCAAATCGTGGTGGCGCTGGCGGTGGTGCTGGTGTCGGCAGTGATGAACAGGCAAATGCTGCGCTATGCGCTCAAAATGCTGCGCAGCAAGCTGCATTGGAACAGGTGAAAACATGCGTTGTTTCACGGCAAAGCATTTTTTCTGAATATGAAGTTGGGGGAGAAGAATATGGACAAAAGAAGGCGCACGGCGATTAACTGGGCGAAAAGCATACTGTGTGCTATGCTGACACTTGTTTTTGCGCTGGGCATGTTATCGGCACCGGTTTCCCTGGCGGGCGAAGTGGAACCACCCCGCGAAACAGTGGTCATCTCGAAAGCAGCAGAATGGGCTGATGCGAGAAACGGCATTGCCAAGGTGA
>JAVBRU010000066.1:0-12354 GCA_031547595.1 Eubacteriales bacterium | reverse complement strand
TGCCCCCGGCCGACAGCCATGCCGGCCGGGGTTTTTTTGCGCCGTGCCAAGCGCCGCTTTTTTGTATATGATCAAATTATCTCGCAGGGCGTGTTTCAAAACTCTTAACATGCATCTTCGGGGTGTAAAAGCACCATTTCTGCGTTGTCAAACCTTGAAATAGCGATGCTATTCCGGCGGTTTTCCGCCTTGAACTGACGCTTTATCCTCGCGAATCTGCACGTCCCGGGCTTTTGAAACACACCCTAATTCAATTATTGTACCCATACCGAACCTTTTTAGTTTTTCCCCCCTCTTATACTGTAAGGTCTTGCAAGTAACCTCCATAAAAAAGCGAGAGGAAAAGGGAATGACACCAGAAGCATTTGCCGACAACGTGCGCAAGCACGAAAAGACATTATATCATGTTTCTTCAACGCTTTTAGATCGTTATCCTGACAGGCAGGACGCGGTGCAAAGCGCCATTGCGCTGGCCTGGCAGCACCGAAGCGCTCTGCGGGATGAAAGCAGCTTTCGTCCCTGGCTTGTTCGTATTTTGATCCGGGAATGCCGGCGCATGCAGAAAAGCCTCCAGCCCCTTGTATGGACGGAGCAAATCCCCGAAAGCACCGCGATGCCGGAGCGGGATGAAGCGCTGCACGACGCCATTGAGATGCTGACGGACAAGCTGCGCATCACTGTGGTTTTGTATTATGTGGAGGGAATGAGCCTGGAGGAAATTGCTCAAACGCTAAAAATCCCAAAAGGCACGGTCAAATCACGCTTAAGCGCAGGCCGTGCCGCACTGAGTGAAATCTTGAAAGAGGAGGTATCAGAATGAAAACCTTTGACAATTCCCGTTTTCAGAAGGCTTACGAACAGCCCCCGCCGGAGTTTTTCGATGCAGTGGAGCAGGTGCTTGCGCGTAACGCTTCGGTGCATCGGCCAAAGCTGTCCAAACGGCTGATTATTGCTTTGGCAGCGTTGGTGATATGCCTGAGCGGTGTGGCCACCGCCGTCCTTTATGGCACTGGCTTGGGCGATTTTTTGAGCGCAAACCTAAACAAGCGGGGCGTGCCGGTGACCACTGAGGCCACCCTGGCAGGCGATATGGCGATGGTGGATGTGAAGGTAAAAGAGGTGGCATCGGACAGTATGTCCATGTACCTGACGGTGGAATATTCCTTGAAGGACGCCAAAGACAGTGCTATCATTTTTGGGATGGATATGGAGTATGTGCTGCAGCCTGGCCGCGCTACGCAAATCATGGACAATCATTTGGATATAGCGATGGTCAGAAGCGCAAAGAACATCTTTTGGCTGACGACAAATGAATTCTATTGCCAGGATAACGAGGGAAAAAAACGCTATAACTGGCGGACAGAAGCTATCTACCAGTCCCTGTCCACGGTGGTGGTGATGTACTGGTTCGACCTGCGCACCGTAACCACATACAATTCTTATGTCTACCCAGAAAGTGCTGGCTTTCCTGACGTACTGAATGTACTCATTGCACCCCAGCTGCAGCGCTATCTAGGAACCATGCCAACCGTGAGAATAGAGGAAGAGGAAGCTAAAGTCCGTGGCTACTTTTATCCGGGCGATTTCACGCAGGTAGATGCGGGCGATTTGCACATCACCGTTTCCCCCAAAAGGAACATGGCGCAAAAGACATATCGCATTGCCAATTTCCCGGAACGGGTGCTCGGGATGCGCACTGTGGAGGCAACGGTTCGTGAAACCCCGCTGTTATACTGCGTCCAGTTGTATTTTACATGGCCTGAGGATGTCCCCTTGCCAGATATCACGGAGGATTACACGATATTCTTCTACTTGCTTGATAAAGAAGGGAAAAACACATCGTTTCTTTCCCACACAGATGGCTATAGCCAGGACAGGTTGGCCCAAGGGGTGTTTGATTACCGGCTGGAATACATTTGCATCAAAAAGGACGGCCAGGAACCCAGCACATTGATATTTGGGTCCCATTGGGATGAGGAAATAGGAAACTGGCTCTATGTGGATTGGGAGTTGATGTGAGGCAACCAATCCCTGCCCCCACGCGGCTGCAAGGCCGTTCGGGGGCATATTTTTTCGAAGAAAGTTTACAAGTTGTTTTGTAATTATTTGCTTTTTATTACTTCTCAATCATCCTTCGTGGTGCTATAATGAAACCCAATACCAAGGAAAGTAGAGGGCATTATTATGAGAAAACTCTGGATTGCACTGCTGGTCTGTTGCCTGGTGGCGGGCTCTGCCCTGGCTGAAAGCAAGAATTTTGTGGCCGTTCGCATCAACGAGTTTATGGCGTCCAACGGCGAGACCCTGGAAGACGAGAACGGCAATTCCCCGGACTGGATCGAGCTGTATAACAGCAGCGATGAGGACATCAACCTGGAAGGCCTGTGCCTGTCGGATGGTAAAAAGACGCTGGACAAGTTTGTGTTCCCCGCGGTTACCATTCCCGCACATGGCTACCTGATCATATTCTGCTCCGGCGAGGACCGCGTGACCGAAACGGAAATCCACACCGCCTTCAAGCTGAGCGCTGATGGGGAGCGCGTGGTGCTCAGCTATCAGGGCGTGATTCTGGACATTGTTTCCTTTGATATGCAGACCAAGGATATCTCCATGGCGCGCGATGTGGACGGCAGATGGGAATTTACCAGCCATCCCACCCCCGGCGCGGAGAATGTGATTGAGTGAGTTTGGATAGCAAAGGGGCTGCACGCTTTCGCGGCAGCCCCTTTTTGTTGCGCCCTTACCTGCCAATTTCCTCCACGGTGTACCCGGCCTGGGCAAGACGCACCGCCAGCCCATTGCTGCCGCACACATGCGCCGCGCCCACCGCGAAGAACACCGTTTCGCCGCTGAGCAGGTATTCAATGGCCTGCTGCGTGAAGCGCTCGTCGCGCTCGGACAGCAGGTTGTTGATATAGCGGTCGAAATCATCTTTGAATTCCTCGGGCAGGCCTTCCATGTCCTCCGTCAAATTGCGAATGGCATCGGTATTGCCGTTTTGCCACGCAGTGCAAAGCATCAGGCTGCCCAAGGCGTTGGCACTGGAATATACCAGCATCTGCCGCAGCTGCCATTCCATAAAAGCATCGCTCATGCTGCCCAGCACTGTCAGCTGCTCTTCGTAGGTTTCCAGCTCATAGATGGGCTTTCCGGTTTCGTGCGCGCGGGTGAGCAGGTGCAAATCCACGCCGTAATCGCTGGTCAGCCCCACGGAAGCGGCAGCCATTTCCTCGGCCAGGGAAACCCAATTCTCAATCTTGATGGCTTTGAGCACCAACTCCGGCATGCCGGCGCTGGCCAGCTTGCTGATGCCCAGCTTGTATACCTCCTCGGACAGGTGCTTGGTGGCGTTGTCCGGTGGGGTATAGTACATCAGGGCGGCCATTTGCAGCGCCAGGATGGGGTTGTTCAGGAAATTGTATAAATCCAGCTCCACCGCCAGGGCATCGCTGATCTCGTAGGCCTGCTCCACGGCGGAGCTGAGCGGATACATCGATTCCTTGCCAATGTGGATGGTGCCAAACAAATAGAGCGTATGCCCGGCGTCGTCTGTCACGCGGTAAATCGCGGGCTGCGATGCTGCCTGCGCGGGCAGCAGGCCCAGCACCATCAGCAGAGCTACAAGCCCTGCAAAAATACGTTTCTTCATCATTTGCACCTGCCTTTCACTGCCATCTTATCACAATTGCCAAGCCTTTGCAATGCATGTTCACATCTGGGACACATTTGTCCCACTGGGATGAAATTATTTGCGCAAAAGGGTTGCAATGTAGGGGAAATTTGGGTATAATAGAGGACGGTATAAGAATCACTGACGAATGGACGACTGTAAGGAGGATTACCCCATGATCAAAGTTGGTATCAATGGCTTCGGCCGTATTGGCCGTCTGGTTTTCCGCGCCGCGCTGGACAACCCCAATGTGGAAGTGGTTGCCGTCAACGACCCCTTTATTCCCCTGGAATATATGGCTTACCTGCTGCGCTATGACACCGTGCATGGCCAGTTCAACGGTTCTATCGAAGTGTGCAACGAGTGCGGCTGCCTGATCGTTAATGGTCAGAAGGTCAAGGCGTTTGCCGAAAAGAACCCCGCGGATATCAAGTGGGCCGATGCCGGCGCCGAGTACATCGCCGAGGCCACTGGTGTGTTCTGCGATACGCCCTCTGCCAGCGCGCACTTCAATGGCGGCGCCAAGAAGGTCGTCATCACCGCGCCTGCCAAGGATAAAGAGACCCCCATGTTCGTGATGGGCGTCAACAACGAAAAATATACCAAGGACATGAACGTTGTTTCCAACGCGTCCTGCACCACCAACTGCCTGGCCCCCCTGGCCAAGGTGATCAACGATAAGTACGGCATCGCGGATGGCCTGATGACCACCGTGCACGCCACCACCGCCACCCAGAAAACCGTGGACGGCCCCAGCAACAAAGACTGGCGCGGCGGCCGCGGCGCGGCGTTCAACATCATCCCCAGCAGCACCGGCGCGGCCAAGGCTGTGGGTGTTGTGATTCCCGAGCTCAAGGGCAAGCTGACCGGTATGTCTTTCCGCGTGCCCACGGCGGACGTGTCTGTGGTTGACCTCACCTGCAACCTCAAGACCCCCACCACCATGGAAGACATCAAGGCCACCATGAAGGCCGCCAGCGAGTCCGAGCAGTGGAAGGGCATTATCGGCTACACCGAGGACGCCGTCGTCTCCAGCGATTTCATCCATGATGCCCGCACTTCCATCTTTGACGCCACCGCCGGCATCCAGCTGACCGATACCTTCGTGAAGCTCGTGGCTTGGTATGATAACGAGTGGGGCTACTCCAACAAGGTTGTCAACCTCATCGAACACATGGCGAAAGTAGACGCCGAATAATTATTCTATACAAAGCAGGCTGCAAGCGTGTATGTACACGCTTGCAGCTCAGACCATCAACAAAGCGGGTGTTTTCTTGAAGTGGAAGACGCCCGTTTTGAGTAAGCGCAAAAGGCAAGCGGCGAGGCGCTTGATATTTTGAAGGGCAGCGGTCAGGAAACACTGCTCGCGCATATTGGCGATGCCGAGCATACGAGCAAAGCGAAGCCCGTGGTTTTCTTTCGCCTCCGCGAAGCTTCGTTCAATGGTTTCCTTGCGCCATTTGTACAGGCGCTTACCTGTGGGCGTCTTGGTGAAGGAGGTGACTTCATCCAGCGCATCCTGCCACACATGCCTTGTCACCATCCTTCTGGTTGCTTTTTCATTGAAGCATTCCATACGTCGCGGGCATTGGGCACATACCTTACGGTCGCTGAAGTATTGGCGATACCCCTCGCGCGTCGTGGTTTTCCAGTAAAGAGGCTGGTTTTCGGGGCAGGTATAAACATCGAAATAGCTGTCGTAGTTGAAGCGATATTTACCGAAGTAGTCCGTCTTGAAGGTATGCCGCCTGTACCCGATCACCCCTTGAACCTTGTTTTCCTCAAGCAAGCGAGCGATCCATGCACTGTGGTATCCTGCGTCAAACCCCATATACTTAGGGAGCTTTCCCAGCCGCAGTTTGATTTCCTCCAAGATATCCGGTACGGGCGTCATATCGTTGATATTGGCTGGCTCAACGTGAACATTAACAATGACGTTTTTCTTGCTGTCTACCGTTCGGTGCTCGCTGTAATGAAAGCCATCCGGCTTCCCGTCACGGCTTTGCTGGCCGCTGTCCGGGTCTGTTGTGCTTTGCATGCGCGTGGTTGTTCCGCCGCCGGCAGGCGGATCGTCATCCTTGTCAAATGGCTTCTTGCCTAACACAGCCCTATCAAGCGCAATCTGCGCGTCTAATTGCTCCATATACGCCTTGGGTGTTTCCTCGACTGTCACCAGCTGTTTGCGATGCTTATTCGCTTTCGCTTTGATGTGCGTTGAGTCTGTGTAGAGGATATTGCCGCCTACCAGGCCCTTTGCTATGCACTGACGCAGAATTTCATTAAATATCTTTTCGGCTATATTGTTATCCCGGAATCGTCTGACCCGATTGATGCTGATGGTTGCGTGGTCTGGCCCTTTTTCCGTGAGCTTTAGCCGCAGAAACCATTTGAACGCGATATTTTCGTTCACTTGCTGCGCCAGCTTCGTTTCTGATTTGATGTCGTACAGGTAGCCTAAAAACAGCATGCGAAAAAGCAACTCCGGGTCTACTGCCGGTCGCCCCATATTGCTCGAATACAACCCTTTGCACAGATCGTGGATGAAACTAAAATCCACCGCTGCATCTATTTTGCGCAATATATGGTCTTGCGGCACCAGTTCCTCCAGCAGTACGATCTCATATCCTGATTGTTCCGTTGTCGCTTTTTCTCTTAACATTTTACACACCTCTTTGCCTTTTATATTCGACATTCAGGTGCACTTCTCCCTTTGGTTTCTGAGCAAAATAAAGCCCCAAGCTTGTGCTCAGGACTTTGTTGATGGTCTGGGCTGCAAGCGTGTATGTACACGCTTGCAGCTTTCTTTATCCGCAAAGTGGGCAGAATACATCAAGCGCGGAGAAAGGTCACATGGTATGCTATGCGTATAAGGAGGTGCTAGAAATGCACGCATGGGAGGCCATACAAAATACGGTGGATTACATTGAGGAAAATCTGAACCAAGCGCTTGAGATAGAGGCACTGGCCAAGGTGGCGGCACTGTCTCCGTTTTATTACCAGCGGCTGTTTTCACGCCTGGTCAAGCGGCCTGTAAGAGAGTATATCCGGCTTAGGCGGCTGGCGTGCGCCTGTAAGCCCCTTGCCGATAAAGGCAGCCGCATTTTGGATATTGCGCTGATGTATGGTTTTCAAAGCCATGAGGCGTTTACCAGGGCTTTTAAGGAAGCCTATGGAATCACCCCGGAACAGTATCGGGCGAATCCTGTTACATTGGTGAGCATGAACAAGCCCAATTTGCTGTTCAACTATATGATGATCGACGAGGGTGTTCCGCTCATTGTGGACGATATCGTGCTGGAGTTTAACCGTAAACCCCTTGAAAGGCCCCTCCGTTTCGTGGGTGTCTCAGGGCTGATTCCCATCAGTGGGCAAGCCCCCGGAGAAGAAACGGGCGTGGATTCCTTGGCACTTGTGTGGGACAGGTTTCACAAAATCAAAGAAAGCCTGCCCCGCAAACCCAGCGGGAAAGAGCTGGATGTGAGCTATGGCAGTACGCAGGAAGGATATTATACCTTTTTTGCAGGCGCGGAAACGGAGCATGATGCAGCGGATACCAGCTATGAGATCTGGACGATGCTGCCACGAGAGTACATCGTCTGCGGTTTTGAAGCAGAAAACTTTGAAACCTTGGTAACAAACGTGATCTACAAAGCGTGGCAGTACAGCGGGCTATGGCTGGACAAGCACGGCCTGGCGATGGACGAGCTTGCTGCCTCCCCGGAAATCTATTTTGACAGCTCCCCGGAAGGCACCTACATGGAGCTATGGCTGGCGGCTAAGCACAAATAGTCAGGACTCCAAGAACGCTGGGGCATGCTGCCCCTGCACCTCACTTAAGGCAATATATAAGACGCTCACTGCAAAGCGGGCGTTTTTCATTGCGTTTTGAAAGGTTATTCGCTATAATAGGGATAGTCATCCAAAGGAGCTTATGCAATGGATAACAGCAAGATTCGCTCGTACACATTTCAGCAGATAATCCCACCTTTGCTTCATCTGGCGGCAGTTGTTGTTATCTTGCATCACATCCAACAGGGCAGTGCCGACGGAATGACGCAGTTGTCTATGGCGTTGGCATCGCTGTTTCTTTGGTTTGCCGTGCTGTCCATTGGCACAGGCGTGCGGATGCTATGCTATTTACGGCAGGGGTTTCGTTTCAATTACTTGAAAATTGCATTCTTATATATTTATCAATCGGAAGGCAAGGTGAAGGCGGAGCCGGATCGGCGAATGAGCCCGTTGTGTATCGTGGGAACAAAACCGCCCGAAGGCGAACCTGATAAAATTGCTTCCTCCTTCACACGCCTCAGTGGTGGCATAACGCTGTTGCTGCTGGCATTGGCAGGGCTGCTGGTTCTGCTGCTAGCGCCTTTCCAAAGCACGTCAGCCTTCCTTGTGCTGACAGTAACGCTGTTTGCAGCGGCAGAGGGGCTTGGCATACTGTTGCCCCTCAAGCTGTACTATGGTGTGACCGCCGGATATATTGCAGTTGATTTTCGTAATCTTTCAAACCGCAAGGCTTATCAGCATTATATGAAAAGCACGCATGCCTATAAAAAAGGCATGGGCTGGGAGCAAATGAGCGAGGAAGAGCTTGCCATGCCGATGGATACGGAGCTTAATAGTGCTTACCATGCCGAACTGGGGTATCTTGCATGCGTACGCGCCCTGCATCGGCGGGATTTGTCCAAAGCGGAAGCGCTATGCCGCCACATGCTGGAAGTCCCTACCGGCATGACAGGCAATACGCGCCGAACTGTTCAAGATATGCTGCTGTTTTGCCTGATGCTGCAAAACCCGCAGCCAACGCAAGCAGAAAAAGCGTATTATACCCAGCGCTTCTACCAAATCCAATCAAAGATTATGCTCAATGTCATGATTGATCAAACCCGATATGCGCATATGCTGCTCAACGAGGATAACCAGGCGGATGCGTACGAATTTCGCAAACGCTTTGACGAAATCGCTGCCATGCTTGCACAAAACGGAAAGGAAGACGTGATGACCGCCCCACGCGCCCTGTTGGATTTGGTGGAACAGGTATATCAACAGCGCAAAATGGATGCAGGAGAAGCAGCGAATTTATAACTTTGAACTTAAAAGGGCGTTTCTGCTGGAGGAATGTTCACATTCCATCCGGCAGAAACGTCCTTTTCCTGTACAACGTACACAATCACGTATGCATCATTATAGAATACAAAAGTGCGGGTCCAGGGGGATCATCCCCCTGGCTGGGAGTCTGAGGGTGAGTAGCCCTCGGCGTATCCCCGTAAACCATCACATGTAGCAAACCACCTGGCAGAAATCCTCGGCTTTGAGGGACGCGCCGCCAATCAGGCCGCCGTCGATCTCGGGCTGGGCCATCAAGCCCTTGACGTTCTTGGGGTTCATGCTGTCGCCGTACTGGATGCGCACGGCATCGGCCACTTCGCAGCTATACTTTCGGCAAAGGGCAGCGCGGATGACGCCAATGGTTTCATTGGCTTGTTCATCAGTGGCGGTGAGGCCGGTACCAATCGCCCACACGGGTTCATAGGCGATCACGACATCCTTCACCTGCTCAGGGGTGAGGCCGGTGAGGGCGATCAGCGTCTGGTATTCCACCAGCGCGTCGGTGTAGCCCGCTTCGCGTTCTTCCTTGCGCTCGCCCACACAGAGGCTGGGGATCAGGCCGCCTTCGATGGCGGCTTTGACGCGCAGGTTGACGGTCTGGTCGGTTTCGCCAAAGTATTGGCGGCGTTCGCTGTGGCCAATGATGACGTACTGGCAGCCAACGGCTTTGAGCATGGCGGCAGAAAGCTCGCCCGTGTATGCGCCGGAGGCCATGTAATGCACGTTCTGCGCGCCAAGGGCGATGTTGCTGCCTTCAAGGGCCGCAGCCACGGGCGCGAGATCGACGGCGGGCACGCACACCACGACCTGCGCGGCGGCGTCCTTTACAAGGGGCTTGAGCGCTTCGACCAGTGCCACGGCCTCGGCGGGGGTTTTGTTCATTTTCCAGTTGCCTGCAATAATGGGCGTTCTCATGTATTTACTCCTGATCGTGGGGAGACGCAGGGGCACTGCCCCTGACCCCGCAAGGGGAATCATTCCCCTTGACCCCCAATTGGGGTAATTCAATCAATATATTGAATGTCTTCAAGTACTATTACTTCGCGAAGGTAGAAGGATTACTTATCATTCAGCGCGGCCACGCCGGGCAGCTCAATGCCTTCCAGGAATTCCAGGGATGCGCCGCCGCCGGTGGAGATATGGGTGATCTGATCGGCATAGCCCATCTGCGCGACGGCCGCAGCACTGTCGCCGCCGCCGATGATGGAGATGCAATCGCTCTCGGCCAGCGCTTTGGCAATGGCCTTGGTGCCCTCGGCGAAGTTGGGGAACTCAAAAACGCCCATGGGGCCGTTCCAGATCACGGTCTTGGCATCCTTGATGGCGTCTGTAAAGATTTTCTGGGTCTCGGGGCCGATATCCATGCCCTCAAATTCCTCGGGGATGTTCATGGAATAGCACAGAATCTTGTCGGCATCGTTGCTGAAATCGTTGGAAGCATAGTTGTCAACGGGCAGCAGCAGCTTCACGCCCTTGGCTTCGGCCTTGGCCATCAGCTCTTTGGCCAGGTCGATGCGGCCGGCATCCAGCATGGACTTGCCAATCTGCGCGCCGCGCGCCTTTTGGAAGGTATAGCTCATGCCGCCGCCGATGATGAGGACGTCTACTTTTTCAAGCAGGTTGGTGATGACGCCGATCTTGTCGGCCACCTTCGCGCCGCCCAGGATCGCCACGAAGGGACGCGCGGGGTTTTCCAGCGCGCCGCCCATGATGCGCAGCTCTTTTTCGATCAGGAAGCCGGCCACGGCGGGCAGATAGTGCGCCACGCCCTCGGTGGAGGCATGGGCACGGTGTGCGGTGCCAAAGGCATCGTTGACGTACAGTTCGGCATAGGAAGCAAGCTTCTTGGCGAACTCGGGATCGTTCTTTTCTTCTTCTTTATGATAGCGCAGGTTCTCCAGCAGGCATACATCGCCATCGTTCAGGGCGGCGACAACGGCGTCGGCATCCTCGCCGATAACATCCTTGGCCATCTTCACTTCCTTGCCCAGCAGCTCGGACAGGCGCTTGGCGACGGGCGCGAGGGAGTATTTGGCGTTGAACTCGCCCTTGGGACGGCCCATGTGGCTGCAAAGAATGACCTTCGCGCCATTTTGCATCAGATACTGGATGGTGGGAAGAGCGCCTTCAATGCGGTTTTCGTCGGTGATGTTGTTATTCTCATCCATGGGCACGTTGAAATCTACGCGCACAAGCACGCGCTTGCCATTGACGTTGACATCCTGGATCGACTTCTTGTTCATGGTGGATGCTCCTTCTAAATCAAATATTCTATGTACCAAGGCGGTCATGCCATGGAATCAGGGGATTAATGCGCAAATCGCGCTGGCCGCAGCCTCGTCGGTAATCAGGGAATCGTGGGTTTCGTGGCGCAGGGCGGCGATGATCGCCTCTGCCTTGCGTGCGCCCGCCGCCACGGCGATGGTCACACTGTCGCTTTGCAGCTTGGCCAGCCCCATGCTGACGGTGCTCATCTGGTGCACTGTTTCGCCCTTGGCGTTAAAGAAATCTCCAAATGCTTCGCCCACCGCGCCTTTTTGCATGATCATCTGCGTGACATCCTGGGGGATATGGCGCTGGCGTGCCATGGTGTCCGCGCGGCCAATGCCGTGCACCACCATGTCTGCGCGCTGCAGCAAATCCAGCGTTTCGCGTACCTCGGGCATTTTGTACATCTCCTGGAGGGTCACCTGGTTCATGCTGTCAGGCAAGTGCATCACGCGGTAGTGCCCGCCTACGCGCCTTGCGATTTCTGCCGCCACAGCGCTGGCCTGCGTTTCCACCGAGGAGCCCATGCCGCCGCGTGCCGGTACCACCATGATATTCAACGGCTGCGCGGATTGCATGCCCCGCGCCATTTCTGCCATGGTTTTGCCCCCGGTCACGGCCAGGGTCATGCCGCTTTGCAGCTGCTGGCGCACCCGGTGTGCCGCTGCGCGGCCTACATCTTTCAGCACCTGATCGTCCTCATCCGCATTGCCGGCGACGACGACGACGTGCTTCACGTTCAGCAGCCTCGCCAGCGTTTGCTCCAGCCTCGTGAGGCCAAACATGGCGCGGCTGAGATCGCGCGCGCTGGGCAATACTTCCTGCGCAGCGGCGGTCAGCTGCATGCCGGCCGCGTCCAGGTGTAAAAAGCCTTGTTCTTTGAGGGAGGCTGCCACCGCGCGCACCTCGCGCTCGGGCAGGTTGAGCCGCGCCGCCAAGGCGCGCCGCCCCACGGGCTGCATGTTCTCAATGCCCGTCAAAACCTGCGCACGCCGGCCGATTTCTTCCATTTGATCGGGTGCAATGCGCTTGAGCAGCGCCAGCAACTGATCTTCCTGCAAAAGCACCGCCCCACTTTCTCACTTCCAGGACAAACATTGCCCCGGTGGGCAAATTATGCCCCGCACAACAGTATACCATACTGGATAAAATCTGTAAAGGCTTAAAACGGAAAGTTCATAGAAAGTGCATAAATGTGGGTTTTTATGACAGGGAGGAAAGGAGGACGCTGGGGCCCAGCCCCACTCCCCGCACGGAGCAACAGTACCCATGACCCCGCCAGAGTAACGGGCGGAGATTCGTGA
>JAVBRU010000042.1:0-43707 GCA_031547595.1 Eubacteriales bacterium | reverse complement strand
TGCGCGACGGCCGTTGGGGGCGCGTGATGGAAGCCACAGGCGAAGACCCGATGCTCAACAGCCGCATGGCTGCCGCGGCGGTGCGCGCATACAAAAAGCACGGCATTGCCTCCTGCGTGAAGCATTTTGCCGCGTATGGCGCGGCGGAGGGCGGGCGCGACTATGCGGGCGTGGAAGTGGGCGAGTATGCGCTGCGCGAATACTTTATGCCTGCCTACCGCGCGGCGCTTTCTGCGGGGGCGGAGATGATTATGCCCGCGTTCCAGACCATCGGCGGCCTGCCGCCTGCAGCCAACCCTTGGCTGATGCGCAAAGTATTAAGGGATGAATGGGGCTTTGACGGCGTTGCCATTTCGGATTGGGGCGCGGTGCTGGAGCTTGTTAACCACGGCGTGGCAGAGGACGGCAAAGAGGCCGCTTTGAAGGCGCTGCTTTCCGGTGTGGATATCGAGATGATGACCACCACCTACCTGCAATACGGCGAAGAACTGGTGCACTCCGGCGCAATCAGCGAGGCGCTGATTGACGAGGCGGTGCTACGTATCCTGAAATTGAAACAGCGCATGGGGCTGTTTGAAAACCCCTATGCGCAGGCCGACGCGATCAAGGAGCAGGAGTTTTTCTTCTGCGACGCGCACCGCCGCGTGGCACGCAGTGCGGCGGCTCGCACCATGGTGCTGCTTAAAAACGACAATCAAGTGTTACCCCTGCAAAAAACGCAAAAGCTGGCGGTGCTTGGCCCGTTCATTGAAGAAGGCCAGCTGTTTGGCGGCTGGGGCTGCACCGGGCAAAAGGAGCAGACGGTCACCGTCAAAAAGGCATTGGAAGCGCGGGGCGCGCAGGCGGCCTTTGTAAAGGGCTGCGACATCCTGGGCGCTTTGACGGATGAAGAGCAAATAATCAAAGCGGTGCAGGAAGCTGATTATGTGATTTTGACCCTTGGCGAAGAGCCGGACAAGACGGGCGAAGCCGCTTCCCGCATCTCACTGTCCTTGCCGGAGGGGCAATTGGCGCTGGCGGAGCTGGTGCTCTCCCTGGGCAAGCCCGTTACGGTGGTGCTGTTCAGCGGGCGCACGCTGGATATTGCGCAGCTGCTGCAAAAGGCAGACGCACTCCTGATGGCGTGGGTCCCCGGCAGCGAGGGCGGCGCGGCGCTGTTTGATGTGCTGTATGGCGATGTGCTGCCAGAGGGCCGCCTGACCATGAGTTACCCCCACGGCGTGGGACAGCTGCCGCTGTATTACAACCACTACAACACCGGCCGGCCTGCGACGGAAGGCGTGGCGGGCTATTACTCCCGCTATCTGGATTGCCCGGTAGACCCGCTGTTCCCCTTTGGGTATGGGCTTGGTTATTCGCCAGTAGAATATACGGATTTGCAGATCACCGGCAGCCTGGAAAACGATGACCTGACCGTTTGCGCCACGGTGAAAAACACGGGCGAATACCCCGTTGTCGAGACTGCGCAGCTCTATATCCGCGATGTCTCCGGCAGCGTGGCGCGCCCGGTGCGAGAACTGAAGGATTATCAAAAGCTGCATTTGGCACCCGGCGAAGAGCAGCAAGTGACTTTCGCATTACGGCTTGATCAGCTGGCCTTCTGGCATGCGGATGGCACGCGGTATGCCGAGCGTGGGCTGTTCCATGTGTGGATTGGCGCAAACGCGCTGCATGGATTGCAAGGGGAGGCACGATGGTAAGCAAGCACGACAAAGCTGCCGGCAGTATGCAGCCCAGCAACAGCACGTACCTTGTGAACCAGATGGAAAGGGAAATCCCCTATATTCTGTTTTACGATAATGGCAGCGGCGCGGTGCCCAGCCATTGGCACACCGCGATGGAGATTGTCTATTCGCTGGAAGGCACCACGCAAATCATCGTGAACGGGCGCATGCACGAGGTGCGCGAGGGGGAAATCGCTGTGGCGGTCAGCGGGGATGTGCATTATTACACCTGCACCCCGGGGCACCGGCGCATCGTGATTTTGATGGATTTGGACATCGCGGAGGACAGCATATCCGCCGGGCAGCGCAAGGGCGAAATCAAAAAGCGGCTGTCCGGGCTGCGCCGCGTCAGCGCACAGTGGCCGCCTGAGGTGGAGCAAAAAGCCCGGAACATCATTACCGAGCTGGAGGAACTCAACACCTCTTTGCAGTTTGGCCGGGTGCTGGCCATCAAGGCCAAGGCGCTGGAGCTGTTGCTGCTTTTGTGCAACGAAGCGCCCAAGGATGAGGCGTTCAGCCAGGCCAAGGAAGCCGCGCAATCGGCCAAGCTGGCAGAGCAGGTGGAGCGCGTGATCGCCTATGTGGAGCAAAACTACATGAACGCCCTCACCTTACAGGAGGCCGCGGCATGGATTGGCTTCACACCGGGCTATTTTGCCAGGTTCTTCAAACGTTTTTTCAACACCACGTTTGTGGCATACCTCAATACCTACCGCGTCAACAAATCCCAATGGCTGCTTGTGAACAGCGACAAGAGCATCAGCGAAATATCCGAGGAATGCGGCTTTGGCAGCATCAAGACGTTTAACCGCCTGTTCAAAGCCATCACGGGCACGTCCCCTTCCTCTTACCGCAAAAGTATTTATTTTTCGGCCGAATCATAACCGGCTTGAAGGAGCGACAACATGGATTTTAGCAGCATCCCCCACGGCCCCACCGATGCGCCTGTGGCAGGCCCGACCGACCGCCTGGTGTTTGACATTGACGAAATTGACGGCCCCATGCATATGTTTGAGCACCAGAGCAGCGGCTGCGTGATGGTGTCCTTCTCCAAACCCATCTCGAAGGGTGGGTATGGAAAGGCGTGGGTGGATGGAAAGCTCCTGCGGCAGGGCACCTTCACAAGCACCCTGTATTCCGGCGACTTTCCCATCCTGTGCCTGCCGGTTCGCGGCGTGCTGAACACCTACGACACCACGGCTACCCTGCGGCTGGAGGGCTTTATCGATGTGGATGGGCTGATGATGCAGCCCCAGGAAATGCAAATCACCGTATTGCCGCGAAAGAACGCGTACTTGCCGGAATATGCCGCGCACGACCTGGTGGCGCTGGAGGCCGCGCGGGAGGCGGTGGTGCTGCTTTGCAACAACGGCGTACTGCCGCTTGAGCAGGATGCGAAAATCAATCTGTTTGGCCGGGGCGTGGCAGAATACCGCGCCTACCCGTCCGGTGCGGGCAAAATCAATCCCCGCCACTTAAAAAGCCTGCTGCAAGCGATTGGGGAGTGCAGCCGCCTTCAAAGCAATGCCGCGCTGGAGGCCTTTTACCGCTGCCCCAGCAATGACATGCCCCCGGATGCTTTGCTGAAGGAAGCGCAGGCGTTTTCGGATACTGCGGTGATGATCCTCACCCGGGGCTCGGGCGAGAATATCGACAACCGCCCTTGCGCGGGGGAGTATTACCTGAGCGCGGACGAGCTGAACCTTTTGCAGGCATTGCGCCAGCGCTTCCCGCGCCTGATTGTGGTCCTCAATGTGGCCTACCCCGTTTCGATGGCATGGGAAGCGCAAATCGCGCCGGACGCGGTGGTGTACAGCGGGCTGAATGGCATGCAGGGCGCGCAGGCGCTCTTGGAGGTGCTGGATGGCCGCGTGTGCCCCAGCGGCAAGCTGCCCGATACCTGGCCGCTGGATTATCATGATCTGCCCGCCAGCGTCAACTTCTTTAACCCCTCCGAAAACGAAAAGCCTCTCCAAACAGATGCCCCGGTGTATGCCGATATGGGTTACGAGGAAGGGCTGTGCGTGGGCTACCGGTATTTTGAAACCTTCCGCCGCCCGGTGGCGTATGGGTTTGGGCACGGCCTGTCGTATACGCGCTTTGGGCTGAAAGATGCGCAGACACAATGGACGGGCGAAGCATTGCAGCTTTCCTTGCGGGTGAAGAATGAAGGGGCAGTTGCCGGCAAAACGGTGGCGCAGTGGTATGTGCAGATTCCTGCGGGCAAGCTGTGGCAGCCCGCCAAGCGCCTGATCGCCTTTGAAAAGACTGCATTGCTGCCCCTTGGTGCTGCCGTGCAAGTGGATTGCACGGTGGCGGTCAAGTGGCTGGCCAGCTATGACGAGGAGCAGGCAGCCTGGGTGATGGAAAGAGGCGAGTACCGCCTGTTTGTGGGGGAGAGCCTTGCCACAGCGCAGCCCTGCGGCAGCTTTACGCTGGCCGAAGATAGGATCGTTTGGCAGGTGCGGCCCTGCATGGTATTTCCGCTGCCTTTCACAGAGATGAATCCCGAGAAGCCCTGGCCGGTGGGCGGCTTTGCGAAACTTCGCCCGGATGCCATGGGCATTGAAACCTCCCCTCGCCGCGACCGGATGATTCCGGCAGGGAAGGCTGCGCCGGAGCAAGCGCTCACGTATCAGGATGTGCAGCGCAATCCATCCCTGCTGCCGCAGTTTGTGGCGGGGCTGACCGATGCGGAGCTGTGCCGCCTGAGCGTGTGCTGCAATCGGGGCTGGAGCATGGAAAACCGGGGTGAGGCGGGCTGGCTGTATCCCATTGGACACGGCATCCCCACGCTGGCCGCCGCGGATGGCAACAACGGCCTCAACCTGCAAAAGCCCAACATCGGCATGCCCACCAGCGCCATGCTGTGTGCTACCTTCAACAAAGAAATGGCCTATCAGGTGGGGTTGGTGATCGCGCAGGAAGCCGTGGAAAACGGCATTGGCTTGCTGCTTGCCCCGTCCATGAACCTGCACCGCAATCCCCTCAACGGCCGGCATCCGGAATATTTCTCGGAAGACCCGCTGCTATCCGGCCAGATGGCGGGGTGGCAGTGCAAAGGGTTTCAGGATACCGGCGTGATGGGCTGCTATAAGCATGTGGCGGCCAATAGCTGCGAGGCCGTGCGCAAGCGCAGCCACAGCATCATGGGCCAGCGCACTCTGCGCGAATTATATCTGCGCACTTTTGAAGCCGCGATGGACGTTGAAAAAGCCGATACCATCATGACGGGCTATAACGCGCTCAACGGCTCCTTCTGCGCGGAGGACACGGAATTATTGGAGGATATCTTCCGCGGCGAGTTTGGCTTTGACGGCTTTGCCATGACGGACTGGAACTCCTACGACACGGTGGATATGATCAAAGCGTTGAACGCCGGCATCAGCTGGCTGACCCCCGGCTCGGACGACGATGCGCGGGTAATGCCGCTCTTGCAGGCAATGGAGCAGGGAAAACTGACCCGCGTAACGCTTCAGGAAAATGTGCGCCGCATGCTAGCCATGCTGCTGCGGCGCGGAGTATAATATAGGTGCAAAAAAAGAGGGCGGATGCAGCAGCATCAGAAAAGCGACTGCCCAAGATGGGTAGCCGCTGGGTGAGTTGCCGTATTTATTTTAGATAAGCTTCTGCGACTGGGAAGATGTCTTCTAAGTATTTATCCTTGCGACATGCTGCAAGCAATTGCTTCGAATCTTCCTTGTCTTTGATGGTTAACCCACGTACTTTCACAAACTGAGTCAACATGGCGCCTGAATAACGTCCGCCGGGGTTGGCACGATACGCTTGATTGTTATCAAAGTTGGGTGCTATATGAAGTATTTCGCCGGTAACGGCTGAGCGTATCACACCAAAGTTGCGCATATGACGATCGGTGTTCAAGAAAAGGGCAGCTGCCAGTAAGATTCGCCGCCATGCTGCTTCAAAAGTGGTACCAAGGGAAGCAAGGTTGCTGTAAATGATTTCGTCATTATCGCTTTTATCATCAAACATAAAACGAAGGGAATCGTAGGGCTCAAAAAACTCGTCCTTCTTGACAAAATTCCGTGAGCGGATGCGTTTTCGATAACTGCCTACAAACTGGTATTCCGCGGCGTCCCACCCAGCAGCTAGAAGAGCTAAGTTGCAGCGGTAGATTGCAGCTTATACAGCCACCATTCGCCTTTTTCAAACTTCCACGTTTTTGTGAACCCACCATCAGTTGATATGTTAGGTGTGGCTATTTGCGCACGGGGCAAAGAGGTGTCATTGGATATAAGAATATAATTGCTGACCTGCTCTTGATCTGCAGGATGAAGCAGTTGGCTGCGGGGGAATAAATGTTTCATCTTCTGCAAAGCAAGTGAAGGTATCTGAAATGCTAAACATGTGCGTCATGAGCGCAATGGCTGTTTTATCGCGGCTTCCCAGCAACTCTTGTGCAAGCTGACGATGCTGAAAAGAGTTTAGGTCAATGGAACGCTCTTGAAGCCACAGCGTGAAGCTGTCTGTAGAAGCACTGCGCAGCGGCATGGGCAATAGGTTTTCTTTTTGCGGTGAAAAAGAATCTATTGCACCTCGGTTCATTGTGAACGTCGCGGCTTGAACATCATTGTTGAATAGCATGTAGCGCATGTGCTTTTCTCACCTCATCATCCTACTGGATTCAGTATACATAGGATGCTTGTTTTTTTCAGTTGACGCAACACTTTTTGAATACTTGTCTTATGCCAAGCCGCAAAAGACGGTTCCTTACGCCGTCACCGCGGCTCTTTGCCAGCTGGTAAAATCTTTCGCTGCTTTGGACGCAATAATTTTTTTCATTAGGGCGTGTTTCAAAAGTCCGGGACGTGCAGATTCGCGAGGATAAAGCGTCAGTTCAAGGCGGAAAACCGCTGGAATAGCACCGCTATTTCAAGGTTTGATAACGCAGAAATGGCGCTTCTAGCCTCCGAAGATGCATGGCATGGCTTTTGAAACACGCCCTAGTATAAGCCGATGGTTTTGATTCTACTCTTGGCTCTTCAGAAACAAGGGGGTGATTTGCTGCGTGATCCGGCCCTTTGCATCCTGCTGCTGGGTCAGCACACCCCACTGGCTGCCCGTGGAATAGAAGCAGCGGAAATCATCCTGTGAAAAGCGCGGAGAAAAAGCAACGCTGCCATCTGGCTGGCAGGAAAAGCCGGACGCGCCCAACATCAGCCCCCAGCTGGCCATGCTGCGCACATAGTGATGCCCGCATTCCACCTCATCAAAGGGGTTGCGGTTATGACCGTTATAACGGCTGCGGGCGGCCTGGACAATCTCAAGCGCTTCTGCTGTATGGCCCGCATACAACAGGGTGGCGGCAACCTGGTATTCAATGCCCGTCCATACTTCATCCGAATAGATGAAGGGGAAGCGCGGACGGCCCCCCCTGGGCCAGGAGCAAAGCAGCAGGCCCGGCTCATCGCCAATGGCATACGTGCGCTGGATATGAGAAAGTGCGCCCACCTTGCGGCAGAAGTTATAGTGATGAATGGACAGCAGCGCCGCATCCACATGCTCTTTGGGCAAAATATACCCGAGCCCGGCCATAAAAGCTGCATATTGGCCCAGTAACTGATCGGACAGCACGCCTTTGCCAAACTGATACTTATATTCCTCCACATCGTCAACGCGCTGCTCATAATACTCGCCGTTCCATAGCAGGGCATCCATTTTGGCGCTGCCCTGCTGGCACAGCGCCAGATATTGCTGCGCCCGTGCGGGCTGGCCAAGCACACGGGCGATTTCCGCGCCCGCTTGGAGGGCGGCATACAGCATGGAGTTGGTCATGGAGTTGATGCCGCAGAACTCAATATCATAGGTGTTGTGCTGCTGACTGTCCAGCACGCCGTCGCCGTCCGCATCCCAGTGTGTAATGGAAAAATCCAGGGCGCGCAGCGCGGCATCGCCCATTTCGTCCAGGAGCTTCGGATTGCCGGAAAGCCGGTAATCCCGCCACAGGCGCACAATCGCGCCCAGCTGGCCGTCGGTTGCGGGCGGCAAATCCCAGGTAACCCCCTCCAGCATGCGAAGCGCGCGAAAATGCATGCAGCCGTCCGCATCTGTTTCCCACATGAATTCCGTTCGGCGCATGGATTGCTCCAGTTCCGGGAACAGGTAGGCCAAGGTCTGCTCGTAATTCCACACATGCGTGCAGTTGCCCAGGCAGCAACCGTTGGTGTCAAAGGTGCCTTCCCAGCCCATGAACAGGTCGTTTTCCAGCCAGAAGCAGGTGGTGCTGCGAAGCACCGTGATGTTTGCGGAGGCGGCGTCCAGTATTTCTGTGGGCAGCGTGCTGCTGAAGAATGCGTCGTGGAAAAGCATGGTATCCCGCTCCAGCCGCTCCATATGGTCGGCTAAGGCACGCGCCACATCCCATGCGCTGCTGTAGCGCAGGGCATAATGGTTGCGGATGGTTTCTGTTTCGGCAATGGTTTTGGGATCATAGTTTTCAAACCAGGCCTTTTTGCGGTTCGGGAAATACCAGGTCAAAATGAACTCATACACGTATTCTTCGCCCGGCTGCAAGGTGTGCTCCACAGCCAGCGCACCGGTATGCTGCTGGTCCAGATTCATGATGATGGTTTCGTTCCGCCCGCCCTGCGCGGAAAGCGGGGTCAGGCGTCCGTCTGTGCAAAAATCATCCCAGAAGTCCTGAGGCCCATCCCACCAGGTGCCCATCAGAAAGTTGGGCTTTACCGTATACGCGTCGCCCGTGGTGCAAAGCGCCAGGCCGGCGTGCATGGGGTGCCAGGCGGGCGTATTCACACTGGTCATATGGATGCCGTGCAGGCCGTCCTCCTCCAGCACGGTATTTTTTGTTTCGCCGTGATAGCGCACATACTCAAGGTCTGTCACCCCTTGGGCAGTGGTCATGTTGGTGATGGAGCCCACAATGGACACAAAGGCCGGGCTGCCAGCCGTGTTTTTCACCCGATAGCGGATGATGGTGCCCGGTATGCCCGAATCCTCGGCTTCCAGCGGAATGAAGGGCGTGTAGGCCTCCAGCGTGATGTCTACGGGCAGCTTGTCATCTTCAAAATGCACCATGCAGAGGGGGTATTCTGCGCGCAGCGTATTCACCTGCATATGGGCAAGGCCGCCCAGCTCTGCGCTGTGCAGGCCGTGCGAGGAGGAATAGGGCGGCATCAGCGGGCCTTCCAGCTTCCGGTTTTGGATGTCCCCCTGGCACTGCGTATGAACGGCAAAGAAGGTGTAGGGAAACTTGCGGCCTTTATCGGGATGATTGAAAATCTCCCAATCCTTCAGCTGCCCGCGGGAGCCGACCGATACATTGCCCGTACCGATACCGCCCAGCAAAAAGGCAACCTCTGTGGCTGTTTGATCATAGGCAGGCAGTGTGGTCAGGCGGGCGGAAAAGGGTGAACGGATACGGAACATAGGCACACTCTCCTTTCATACACCAGCGGGCAATGGGTTTTCTTGGCTACTCGTCTGCATTCTGATAGTGGGAAGGCGCGGCGCCATCGATTTTCTTGAATACGCGGCTGAAATCCTGGATGGAATCAAAGCCCAGGGTGGCGGAAATTTCGGTGAGGGAAAGGTTGGTGTAGCGGATCATCAGCCGCGCCCGTTGGATGCGCATCATGGCATGGTAGCGCAGCGGCGGCAGGCTGTAGGCCTCCGTAAAAATACGCGAAACATAGCCCCGGCTGAAATGCACCAGCTCGGCCAGCTCATGGAGCGAGATGCTGCGGTGCGCATTTTGCTCAATAAACAGCTTCAGCCGTGCTGCGGTGTCCGCTTGCGTGGGCAGGGCTTTCTTGCTGTACTGCAATTCCTGCAGCACCTGTTCCCACAAAAGCAGAAACGACTGGGTCAGCTTCATCTCCAGGTGCAGGTCGGTCTCTTTGCGGGCGTTCTCGATCTGGGCATCAGAGATGTTGGTAATATCCACGTATTGGATGGTGGTGGAAAAGGTGTAGATCAGATCAAACAGCTTTTTCTCGAACAATATGGTGGAGCGGGGGCGAAATACACAGGGGAACGGGGAGAAAAACAGATCCAGCACATCAGGGCGGAACAGCCCCATTTCTTCGGGCAGGATCTGGTCTAGACTTCGAAAGGTGATGGGCACCTGATCCCGGTCGGGATAATACAGCAGATCAAAGTGAATATGCGGCTGGGAAAGCTGCTGGCCATAGACCGCGCCGATGGAATGGCGCTGTTTGGGGCGAAACAAATACACATCGCCCTGCGAGCAGGTGTATTCCTGCTCCTCAATGGTGATCAGGCCTTTTCCTTCCTTTATATACACCAGCTCATAATCGAAAATCACGCGCTCGTTTACCGATTTGCCGGGCGGCATGATATTATACCAGGCTCTTCGCACATAGGGACAGAGAATTGCGTTCATAAACCCCTCCAACTTATCAGAAAAACCACAAAACTGAAAATAGTATAACATGCGCCCGGAATTATCGCAATATATCGAATAAAAATGGATAATAATTGTTAAATGAATCACATTTTATACAAAAGAAGATGAATATCTGTTAAACATTGTGGGTTATCTGATAATGACATTGCGTGCTTATGAGCATATAATTAATGCAGGAAATGTGTTGATGCGTTTGTCCACAACGTTCATGCCGGCGCCTTATGTAGGAGGACAAGGAACGATGCTGCAAACTGGAGCAAGAATAAGAAAGCCCCGGCGGTTGCTGCAATACTGGCAGATGTATTTGTTGCTGCTGCCTGGGTTGATCTGGCTGTTTGTTTTTTGCTATTATCCGATGTATGGCGTCACCATCGCGTTCAAGAATTTTTCGCCAAGGCTGGGGATATTGCAAAGCGAATGGGCCGGGCTGAAGTATTTCAATCAATTTTTTAGCACCAGCATTGCGGCAAAGACCATCGGCAATACGCTGGCGCTCAGCGCGCTCAGCATTGTGCTGGCCTTCCCGGCCGCCGTGATTTTTGCGCTGCTGCTCAATACAGTAGAGAAAAAGCGATTCAAAAAGCTGGTGCAAACCACCTCCTTCGCACCGCATTTTATCTCTGTGGTGGTGCTGGTGAGCATGATGAACCTGATGTTTTCGCCTACCTCCGGGTTTGTGAACAAAATCATCGTGGCCCTGGGCGGCACGGCCAAGCTGTTCACCGCCAAAGCGCAGTATTTCCGGATGATGTATGTGCTCTCGGGTATCTGGCAGGGAATGGGGTTTGGGGCGATTGTGTATCTGGCGGCGCTCTCCGGCGTATCGCCGGAGCTGCACGAGGCCGCCATCATCGATGGTGCCAGCAGGCTGCGGAGGATCTGGCATGTGGATTTGCCCGCCATTGTACCCACCATTGTCATTATGCTGACGCTCTCCATTGGCGGCATGTTTAATGTGGGATGGGAAAAGGTGCTACTGATGCAAAACCCCTTGAACACCTCCGTCAGCGAAATTATATCCACGTATACGTATAAAGTGGGCATGCAAAATGCCAAGTACAGCTTTTCCGCAGCGGTGGGGCTGTTCAATTCCGCATGCAATTTCATCCTGCTGTTTTCTGTGAACATGATCGCCAAAAAGCTGAGCAATACCAGCTTGTTTTGAGGAAGGAGGATGCATTCAATGGCTGCAAACAAAATCAAAATGACCTGGCAGGACCGCACCTTCCATACGATCATTCTGGTATTGATGGCGCTGATCTTTGTGGTGATTGCCTATCCGCTGTATTTTATCGTGGTGGCGTCCTTCACCAAGCCTAGCATTGTGAACAACAGCACACTGCTGCTTTGGCCGCAGGAGTTTTACCTGGGCGGATACCAGAAAACCCTGGAATACACGCCGCTGTGGGTGGGCTACCGCAACTCTATCGTGTACACCCTGCTGCAAACCCTGCTATCCGTCACCTTGACGGCGATTACGGCTTACCCGTTGTCGATGAAAGAGCTGCCCTACCGCCGGCCTATCATGTTCTTGTTTGTGTTCACCATGTTCTTTGGCGGCGGGCTGATACCAACCTATCTGTTGGTCAGCGATCTGGGCATCATTGACACCATTTGGGCGATGCTGCTGCCGGGCGCGCTCTCGGTGTACAACATGATCGTCTGCCGCTCCTTCTTTGAGACTATTCCGGGCGAACTGCGGGAGGCGGCGCTGGTGGATGGTTGCACGCCGATCAAGTATTTTATCTATGTGCTGCTGCCTCTGTCTAAGGCGGTATTGGCGGTGCTGGCGCTGTTTTACGGCTCGGCCAAGTGGAATGAGTACTTCTCCGCACTGATCTATATGGACAGCGAGAGCAAAATGCCCCTGCAGATGGTGCTGCGCAACTTGCTGCTCTTAGAGCAGGTGACCAACATCGGCAAGGGCCTGGACGCACAGTCCGCCGCGGCCATGCGGGAAACTGCCGAGCAAATGAAGTATTGCATCATTATTGCTTCCTCCCTGCCGCTGATGATTGTATACCCCTTCCTGCAAAAGCATTTTGCCAAGGGCATGATGATGGGCGCAGTGAAGGGTTAGAAGAAATTGATGGATTTTCAATCATGGGATTGGCCATCTCATGATCGGCTACCAGCGCAATGGCACCGAAAATCCATACAATAATAGACACTGTAAGTATAAGGAGGGTTTCCCATGAGGCGAGTTCTATGCGTGGTGCTGCTCTTTGCTATGGCCCTGACATCGTGCGCGGTGGCAACCGAATACGATGCGAATTTCGTCAACCTGGACGGCACGCTGCCCATCCTGAAGGAAGGGCATGACATCCCCAAGCTGCGCATTGCCGTGGTCAAAAACGGCATGTCTGTGGTGAACTTCGACGAAATGCCTGCCCTTCAGTATATCCAGCAGCTGACGGGCGTTCAGATCGAGTGGATATCCATCCCCTGGGAGGGCGCGGCCGAAAAGCTGAACCTGATGCTGGCGCAGCATCAGAACCTGCCCGACATCATCTGGAACGGCGTGTCCAGCAACACCGTGATCAACTACATGGGCGAAGATACCTTCATCCCCACCGAAGAGCTGATTGCGAAGTATTGCCCCAATCTGCAGGCCATCTTTGACAAGTATCCCGCCTATAAGGCGCAGAGCACCTATCCCGACGGGCATATGTACGGATTTCCCTATATTGAGGAGTTTGAAAACAACGCCCTGATGTTCCCCGGCCCCTTTGTGATCAACACCGAATGGCTTCAAAAGGTGGGCAAAGAGATGCCCACCACGCTGGCGGAGTTCAAGGATGTGCTGATTGCCTTCCGCGATGCGGGCGACCTGAACGGCAACGGCATTGCCGATGAAATCCCGCTGGCCACCAGCTTCACCGGCGGTGGCGACTACCTGGGTTCCTTCAACGCCTTCTACCGCCTGATGGGCTGCTTTGGGGATTCTGTGGACTACGGCAACTCCTATCCCTACTGCAAGGTATCGGATGACGGGGTTGTGTACACCCCCTGCACCACGGACGCGTTCAAGGATTGCCTGAAATTCTTTAACGAGCTGTTCGAAGAAGATTTGCTGGATTTGGACGGCTTTGCCGCGGGTGATTTCACCCCCAAGCTCGCACAGGATGTGGCCGTGATTGGCGCCTATTGCGCCTGGGACCCATACAACAACTATGTGCACAATAAGGATGTATTCGCGCAGTATCAGCCACTGCCCCGCTTGCAGGGCGAGAAGGGCGGCATGGGTTTTGTGCTCAACAGCAGCTCCTGCGATGTCAGCCATTTCCTGATCACCACCGCCTGTAAGTATCCCGAAATCGCCGCGGCCTTTGCCAACGCGTGCTATGATCCGTACAACTCTGTGTACCTGAACACGGGCGCACTGGGCTATAACTATGATTTTGACGCGGACGGGCTGCTGTATCAGATCGATATGTTTGAGCCGGAGCGCATGAAAACCATCACCGTTGCCGGGCAGAGCTTTGACACCTTTGCCAAGGTGCGCTGGAACACCACCCCCAGCTATGGCCCGACGGCTGTGTTGGCAGAAAACACCGCGCGCATCATGAAGCAAAGCGAACCCACACTGATCAGCAGCTGGAGCGACTGGCAGGAGCCCAATGGACGATCTGAGGTGTTTGCGGAGTCGATGGATAACATCCTGCCGCCGCTGCTCATGTCCACAGACGATCAGGAGATTTATTCTTTCATCGCGCCGGTGGTGAATGACACCATCAAAACGTACCTGGTGGAGTCTATCATGTATGGCGATATTGACAACACCTGGGATGGCTATCTGCGCAATCTGAAAGATGCGGGGCTGGAACAGATGCTGACCGCGCTTCAGACCACGTATGACCGCAGCAAGTAATATGGATCACCCCAAAAGAAAGGAAGCATGCACCATGAAAAACTGTTCAAAAACCCTTCTTTCCCTTTGCTTGTGCTTGCTACTGACGCTGTTGGCCCTACAAGCCGTGGCCGAGGAAGCGCAGGACAACGTGATTTTCAGCCAGGATTTTGAGCATAACGATGTGGCTTCGCTGGGCACGCCGGACGGCGAGGACGAGGACAACTACTATGCGGTGGGCGACGTAAGCATTGTGGCGGGCGGTGCAGAGGACTCTGCTTATTGCCTGAAGATCACGGGATCCGAAGTGGGCAACGGCTGGCACCTGCAAAACCTGAAGAGCAATGCCGAGTACACCGTCACCTACTGGGCCAAGACCGCCAACTGCGATGCGACGGCCTACCCAAACTTTGGCGTGAATGGCTATGACGGCGGCGCGTACCAGGCCATTGACAAATACACGGGCGACTGGGCGCAGTACACCCTCCGCTTCACCACGGGCGCGGACAGCACCACGGCGCTGATTTACACCTGGACATTTGGCAGCGGCACGGCGGATTTCTTGGTTGATAACGTGGTCGTCACCGAAATAGCGGGCGAAAACACGGAGGAAGAGGCAGTGAGCGATGTGTTGTTCAGCTGGGATTTTGCGGATACCAATCTGGAAGCACTGGCTGAAGCAAAGAACGGCTATGGCTACTATGCGCTGGGCGATGTGAGCATCGTGGAGGGCGGCGCAAATGAGGGCCCCTATGCCCTGAAGGTGTATGGCGGCGAGGCTGGCAACGGCATCATGGTGGGCGGCCTGGAAAAAGCGACCGCCTATGTGGTGACCTTCTGGGCCAAGGCGGATTACCTCTCCGGCGCGGCCTACCCCAGCGTGGGTGTCAACAGCTATGATGGCGATGCCTATCAAACGGTGGATAGCTTTGAGGAGGATTGGATGCAGTATACGCTGCAGTTCACCACCGGCCCGGACAGCACCTCCGTCAAGTTTTACACCTGGATTTTCAATACAAAGGAAGGCTCTGCTTCTCAGCTTTTCATGGATGATGTGCAGCTGATGACGCTTGTCGCATGGCAAGGGCTTAGCAAGTAATACACCGGGGAAGGAGGATCATTCTGTTATGATCCTCCTTCCTTGCAAAAGAAACGGAAGGAGCGAACCCCGATGATGGAGACAATAATCAAAACACTTTCTGCTTTTTTGGGAATCTGCCTGTTCACAGGGGTATTGATCTTCCCCGCTCGGGCGGAAGCGGAATACCCGGTGTACCCCGGCGTGGAATATCCGGGCGCTGTGGCGGAGGATAACTTTTTGCTGCTTTATAACACCCTGGGCTATGAAGCGGCCGGAACCAAGCAGGCTTTTGTGCGCAGCATACAGTATGTATTGCCCGAAAACGTGGGTGACGGCATGCACTGGGCGCTGATGGACAAAAATGATGCCGTCGTAGCACAGGGCAATTTTGAATACACGGGGCTTTCCTTCGGTTTACAGCTGTGGAAAGCGGATTTCAGCGACATTAAAACGGAAGGAAATTACCGGCTGGTTGCCACGTTGACAGCCGAAGCCGGCGAAACGCTTTATCAGGAAAGCAGCAAGCTGTTTCTGATCGAAAACCATTTGTACTCCAGCAATGTACTCATTCCCTTGACCTTGTATAACGCCGAGGCCAGGATTTCCACTGCGGATGTTGGCGGTGGTTACAATGATTGCAACACCGAAATGGGCGAATCCCACTCCCACGGTATTTTCCTCAGTGGCCTGGTGCATTCGTATGTGTACCTGAGCTCAACTCTGGAAGCTGGCGAGCTGCAGCGGCTGCAGACTGCGGCCAATATTGCTTTTGACTATATCGATCAGCTTTGCAACGAAATTGACGGCTCTATCGAGCATTCCCACCCCAACCGCTATAACGCCGATATCAACCTCGGCTATGAAAACACCTATATGGCGCTGTATGGGTATGCTGCCTATCTGTATTATTTCCGGGATATCGAGCCCAGCCGCGCCAATGACGAAGCCTATAAAAAGGCTGTCGCCGCTACGGAGTATCTGGAAAAGAACTTCCCCCCTTCCTCCTCCGCCTCTCACGGGTATCCCAACAACGAGTTCCTGGTGCCGGTCTACTACTATCTGTACCAGTATTCCGGGGAGCAGAAATGGCAGGACAAGGGCGCGGCCATCATCAAAAAATCGCTGGCACTGACCAACATCCGCACCCTCAACCGCCACGGCACCAATGCCATTCCGCTCTTTGAGGGGGCCTATCTGTTCGCCAAGGCTTTCCCGGATCACCCAGATTACGACCTGTGGATCCGGCAGCTCACCAAAATCAAGGACAAGTATTTTGTGGATTTGAACACGAAAAACGCCTTTTCTACCCTGCCTGTTTCGAATGATATGGCCACATCCATCACCGAATGGGATTATATGTGGAGGATGCCCGCCACCTGGCAGATCAGCACCCGCCGCGCCACCGATGCCATGGACGCCTGCTTCCTGGCCGAACTGACAGGCGATGCGGCGCTGGAGGCCACGGCTACCAACGAGCTGGGCTATATCATGGGGCTGAACGCGGGCTTTGAAAGCAAGTATGTGGAGGGCGCGGACCCGGACAGGCCGATGGCGGCAGGGGCACTGATGCAGAATATTCCCGGCCAGTATGTGCGCTGCTGGAAGCTGTGGGAGTTGGACATGCTGAACGATCAATGGATGTCCGTCATCAACGGCTACACCATGGAAAAGGGCGATTATTCCTACCGCAATGCCACGCCCAACAATTGGCGGGACTCCGAAACCTATATCAAGTATGACGGCGCGTTTGCCTATGCCTTCTGCGTCTATGAGCGGTATATGGACAGCCTGGGCAAATAGCACTTGCCAGAAATAGCTTACTGTAATATACTGGATTCTGTATGACGAATACCCATTTATGAAGCGAAGGGATGTACTACGATGGACATGAGCCAACTGGCGAGGTTTTTAAATGAAAAAAGCCGGTCGATCAGCCCCGAAAATCTGACCGGAGAAAAGGGAAAAGGAGGGCTGTGCCCGCTGGAGGAGGGCAGCGCGCGCCATGCCGCGCGTGATCTTGGCACCGGCTGGAAGGTAAATCCTTTTGTTGTGATTGGCCCTGGAGAAACCTTTACGATGGCTCATATCCATGGCGCGGGGTGCATTAACCATATCTGGATGACGCCCACCGGCCGCTGGCGCGACAGCATATTGCGCATGTATTGGGATGGGCAGCCGCAGCCTTCTGTGGAGTGCCCGGTGGGCGACTTTTTCTGCATGGGCTGGAATACCTACGCGCCCCTTTCCTCCCTGGCTGTGTGCGTCAACCCGGGCAGCGCCTTCAACTGCTATTGGCCGATGCCTTTTTTGGGCGGCGCGGTGCTGACGATGACCAACATCGGCCCAGAACCCATGACGCTGTATTATCAGATCGATTATTGCATCCGCGAGGTGGACGCGCAGGAAGGCCGCTTCCATGCACAGTTCCGCCGTGTCAACCCGCTGCCCTATAAAGAGGTATATACCCTTTTAGACGGCGTAAAGGGCAAAGGCAAATACGTGGGGACGTATATGGCCTGGGGCTCCAACAATTGTGGCTGGTGGGGCGAGGGCGAAATCAAATTCTATATGGACGGCGATAAGGAAGCCCCCACCATCTGCGGCACGGGCACAGAGGATTACTTTTGCGGCTCCTATAACTTTGAGGATCCATCTACCCACGCCAATTATTGCACTTTCAGCACGCCCTATGCGGGACTGCATCAGGTGATAACACCCAATAAGCTGTATAGCAGCCAGATGCGCTTTGGCATGTACCGCTGGCACATCACCGATCCCATTTGCTTTGAAAGCGAACTGAAGGTGACCATTCAGGCGCTTGGGTGGCGCTCCGGCGGGCGGTATCTGCCGCTGCAAGATGATCTGGCTTCTGTGGCCTTCTGGTATCAGGATTTGCCGTGCAGCGACTTTCCCGCTTTGCCCGGCAGGGATGAGCTGGAAGTAATTTAAGAGATAGGATTCGTTTTCTGCGTCAGCCATACCGGCTGGCGCTTTTTGTATGGGCGCAAATAGTATCGCGGATTGGGTTACCTAGGTGCTGTGTAACCTGCCGGAAACGGGTTGCAAGCGCGAAGCCACCTCCTTGCTATAATAATGCCATGCCACCGAGCGATCAGAAGAAAGAGGTTTGACTGATGAAGAAGTGCAGTCACTGCCTATATGTTTACCCAGAGAATGCGGGTTTTTGCCCGGAATGCGGCGCAATTGATCAGGAAGTAGCACCTCCTGTAACGCCTCCTGTTTCCAAAGTTTTATGGACACAAGAGGAACGCCAACTGGTGGGGCATTTGCCAATGAAACTGCAGGAAGTTTTAGCTTTGAGGCAGAAAAGACTTCCCTTCATTAAGTGTTATTGGGCAGATCATAGTGTAACGCCGGAAGTGCTTCGCAGCCATAATATAATGCGGTTGAGTTCCGATGAAGTTCCTTTGATGTATATTGCCCATAACACCGATCGCCCACAGCTCTATCTGGGGTTGGGCATGATTATTACAAACAAAGGTATCATCTACCCTGGCCAAGGGCTGGGTGGAAGCAGACGGGCCTTTTATAATAATTTAGCAAAGATAACTTGTGACGATACAAGGCTCGGCCATGTAATCACCTACCATAAAAAGGATCAATCAAGCGATTCTCATACCATGAAATATGCGGAGAACTATATTATTTCATTAAGGGACTTGTTGGATATCTTTCTGACAGAATATCGCTAAGCTGTGCAGACGGCACGCAATCAGGGCGCATTGGTAAAAGAAATGAGGTTTGATTCATGAAAAAGTGTACACAGTGCCTCTATGTTTACCCAGAGAATGCGGATTTTTGCCCAGAATGCGGTGCAATGGATTACACAATTTTCGCAAAAGAGCCTTTGGGGGAAACGAAGGTTTCAGATGTGTCGGGGCCGGAGGCTGCCCCTCAACAACCCCCTCAGGCAACACCAACAGCCAATGCGGCAGCAAACACTGCGGCTGCGGCCAAAGCAGTGACACACGCCGCGCCGATGAACAAGAATAAGCAAAAATGGACCCCCATTTCTTCTAATGGTTCTATCTATGCTTCACTCTTTTTGCCCATGGGTGGAATGATGCTTATTGGTTTGGAAGTATCGTATCTGATTGGTTTTGCTCTGATTGCCTGGGGCACCGTCATAGGCTGGAAACTTTATGATACTTGGCTCAAGTGGTTAATCACGCTCCTCAATGCATTATGGATCATCATGGCAGTTGTTTTAGCCTATTTTATCTTGTTTGAATAGCCCGATATCAATCCAAAGGAGAATCACCATGAGCATCAACTATACGCATTACAGCTTTCAACTCTATGGCCATATGATGCAGCTGAAGCAGCTGCTGGCCCCCTTGGCGGGCGACGAGCAGGTGGCGCAGTGGATTCGTCAGATTGACGAGCAGCAACAGCGCATCACCACTCGCAAGTTTCGTGTGGCCGTGCTGGGCGAGTTTCGGCGGGGAAAGAGCAGCTTTATCAATGCACTGCTGGGGCGCGAGGTGCTGCCGGCTGATGCGTTGCCCACCACCGCCACCATCAATCGCGTGACTTATGGCGACCATCCCCGTGTCACGCTGCGCTTCAAGGACGGGAGGGAAGAGACTGTCGCCATTGACGCGCTGGCCGATTATGTGACCAAGCTGAACCCTGGGGCCGAACAAAATGCCAGCGAGATTGACGAAGCCGTTGTGGAATACCCGTCCATGTTTTGCAGGAACAATGTGGATTTGATCGATACCCCCGGTCTGAATGATGATGAGCAAATGAACACTGTGACCATATCCCGCGTGGATCAGGTGGATTTGGCGATCGTGGCAATTTCTGTCGAGTATCCTTTAAGCCAGACGGAGGCCATGCTGCTGACGCAGCTATTGGAGACGCCGCACATCTGCCGGATTATCGTTGTGGTCACCATGATGGACAAACGGAAGCCCGCAGAGCGAGAGCGCATGCTGACATTCCTGCGCGAGCGCATCGCCGAAAAGGTGAAGGAGCAGCTTGTCGCCCGCCATGAGGCAGGAGACCCCATCTTTCAAAAGTATGACGCGATGTTTGAAGATTTCAGGCTCTATGGCCTATCTTCACGCTACGCCGCGCAGTCGCTCCAAACCAACGACATGCAGCTTTTTGAGCAGAGCGGTTACCGGCAATTGAATCAGGAACTGCCTGCCCTGCTGGTAGCGGAGCAGGCCGGCGGCAGTGTGCGCAGCACCCTGGGTGTCATTTCGCAGATTGCCTATGATTTTAGCCTCTGGCCGCAAAGGCGCCAGGCCATACTGGAAGAGGCCAGCGCCCAGCTGCAGGCGATCCGCCAGGACTTTGCCCGGTGCTGCTATCAATCCATCAAGGATGAGGAAAATGCCTGGGAAAAGATATACGGCACGCGGATAGTTGGTGTAGAAAGCCTGATGACGCAGCAGCGTGACTGTATTTCGGAAACTTGGAAGAAATCAAAAGGCACAGAAATGAATCGCGCGGCCGCAGTGATGGCCCAGATGGTGAGGATATTCAAGGATTCCAACGATCTGCTGTTGGAGGAGCTGGGCAGCCCGCTGCAAACAAGCCTTGCGGCAGCCAGTGCCGGTGTACGGCTGAAGCTGATAGCCCAGCTGCAGCCGCTGGTGGATCATCCGCTGCTTGCCGAGCACATGGCTAAAATTCTGGAAGAACTGAGCCAGCCGCTGGCATGGCCAGAGGATGCTGCGCCGCCGAGCCTGTTCTATTGGGCGCAGCACCCGGAGATTCACGACGTTATTTCGCTGGAACATTCGAACGCAGCGGTGCCCATTGAGCGGCATCCCTATCTGCTGCGCACAAACAATGCCCTGAAGATCAGTATTGAAAATTGCATCGTGGCCAATAACACGCGCCGCAAGGCATTGATCGGCCAGCTGCAAACGGCGCAAAAGGACAGGGTACAGCAAATCGTGATGGGGTTCTTCCGACTCGCCGGTGAGCTGGACAAGCAGGTGCAGGAGGGCCGGAGCAATCTGGCCGCACAGCATTTGGTGCAGGATGTGGCGCGCATTGGGAATGAATGCCGCGCTGTGCAGGAGCATTTTGAGGCGGAGCTTGCCAGAGAGCGGAACGCATGGCGGTGATTGCGCCGCCATGCGTCCGGAAATCAAGTTCAATTTTGCGTAGCAGGGTTGTTTATAATGAGCACAAGCCAAGCAGCAGCGGGTGGAAAGGAGCCGGAGAAACCATGGAAAAAGAATGTAAGCATTGCCACCAGAAGTGCGCCGCGGAGGAAGCCTTTTGCCAGAACTGCGGTGCAGGCGAGTGTGTGATGGCGGGGAACTGCAGGAAAAAAAGCCGCATAGCAGCCCTTCGCGAAGTCATTACACTGATTGAAAAGCACCTCAAATACACGTGAAAATATACAAAGGAGAGAGACTATCATGACCGAAATGAGCACAAGCAACGGGTATATCAACTATCAAAAAATGCTGAGCCAGATGAGCGAGGGGATGGCCGGGCTATCAGAGGTGTGCGGCGCGCTGACGCTGGATGATCACATGCGTGCCCTCAACAACAACCGCGAGCGCATGCAGAACCGTATTTTTTCCGTGGGCATCATGGGCGAGTTTCGTCGCGGCAAGAGCACCGTGATCAACGCGCTGCTGGGCAAGGACATCGTGCCCTCGGACATCGTGCCTACGTCCGCAACGCTCAACTACATCCGCTGGGACGCAGCGTCCCGTGCGGAGATCCATTTCAAGGATGGCCAAACGCAGCAGGTGCCCGTGGACGATCTTGCCAAATACGTGACAAAGATCACTGCGGAATATGAGCGTACTGCCGAGTCGGTAGACAACGCGGTGGTGTACTATCCCTGCCCGTTTTGCCAAAATGGCGTGGAAATCGTGGATACACCCGGCTTGAACGACGACGAGCACATGACCCGGATATCAGAGGAAGTGATTCCGAAGCTGGATGCCATCATCATGGTGCTTGTGCCGGATTCCCCCTTCAGCATCAGCGAAGCGGATTTTGTTCGCAGCAAGGTGATGAGCAGCGACCTTGGCCGCATCATTTTCGTGCTCAACAAGATTGACCAGGTAAGCGAGCGCAACCGCCCGCGCCTCATTGCTTCCATCAAGGAAAAGATTACGAAAACCGTGCTGGAAAAGCAGGACTCCATGTATGGTGTGGATTCGGTAGAATACGAGGATGCCAAGCAAAAGCTGGCCGGCATCCGCCTGTACCCCCTCTCCGCCTACGACGCGCTGGAGGGCAAGCTGCAGGGCGATGCGGATATGGTTGCCAAAAGCGGGATTCTGGAGTTTGAAGCCGTGCTGGAAAAGATGCTGACGGAAGAACGCGGCATGCTGGAATTGGTTTCCCCCGTCAACAGCGTGCTATCCATTGCGGCCGAGGCGAAGGCGACGATCGGCATGCGCCGCGATGCGCTGGAATTGCAGTTCAGCGAGTTTGAGGTGATCCAGAAAGAATCCATGGAGAAGCTGCAGGCGCAGCGCGAGCTGAAGCGCAAGGAAGTGAACGCACTGAAGGGCCGCGCCACAAACTTGTATTCCGAGTTGCTGCCTGAGGTGACTGCCGCCTATGACAACATCGAGGCCGAGGTGCTGGCGTTTGTGGACAAGGTGGCGATCACACAGGACGATGTGAAGAACGAAAGAATCGCGGAGCAAACGGGCAAGAACATCAGCGCCGCCATCGACATCTGCATGAAGCGGTGCCTGGCCGAGAGCACGGAAAAGCTGACGGTGGCCATCCAGAACCGCATCGGAGACGAAATGGTGGATTTGCAGGAGTTTGTCCACGCCTTTTCCGCAGAGATGGACGGGATTCAAAACAGCATCTCCCCCAATATGACAAAGAAAAAGGCGGATTGGGTCGCCATTGGCGCAGACGTCGCTTCCACATACATGCTGGGCGGGTTTGGCATGGGCGGCGTCATCGCCGGATGGAAGGCCAACGGACTTCCGGGCGCTTTGGTGGGCGGCGGCGTGGGTGCGCTGGCAAGCCTGAGCGCAATGACAGCGCTTGTCATGCTGGGCATGCCTATCGCCCTGCCGCTGTTTGTGGTGGGCGGCATTGCCAGCATGTTTGGCGGCAAGGCCGCCGTGAACCTCGCTTTCAAGAAAAAGCTGCAGCAAAAGAAGATATCCGAGCTGCGCAGCGCACTTTCGCAGAACGTTCAAACGGCCATTAGCGACATGCGCAAGAGCCACGCCCTGGAAGGCTGGATGAAGGATACCAGCGCCAGCGCCTATGCGGCCCTGGCCGATATGCTGGACCGCGAGGTGGAGGCCCAACTGCACGGCCTGGAGAGCACGCTGACGCAGACGAAACTGGATTTGCAGAAGAACCGGCAGGAACGAGACAAGCTGCTGGCCGATATGGCCGTGCTGGAAAAGAAGCTGGACACCGTGCGCGAAACCATTACGCCGGTGAAGAAGCGCCTGGCGCAGGCCTTAGAAATGGAATAAGGAGGAAAAGGGAATGTATAACAAAATGACGGGCCAGCCCTCGCCCCTTGGCGCCATTGACGTAAGTTTTGCCCGCTATGTGGCACGGCGCCAGAATGATGAGCAGCGGCACATGGTGCACGGTATTCCGGATTATGCGTTCGCGATGGATTATGAGCTGCGCCGGCGGCTTACCCAGATCCCGCACTTTGAGGCGATCTGCCATAAAATCATGTCAACAGTGGTGGCGTACCAAACGCAACTGATGAATCAGGCCGCGCTGGCAGTCACTGCCAACCAGTTCCCGGAGATTTACCGCATGGGCACGGAATGCGCCCATCGCCTGGGCATTGGCGTGCCCAACATCTTTGTGATGAACAGTGTTGAGATCAATGCCTTTACCTGCGCTGCGGATGATATCAGCCCCATCATCGTGCTGCACAGCGGCCTTGTGGAGCGCTTGACCCCCGGCGAGTTGAAATGCGTGATTGCCCACGAATGCGGCCACATCCACAACAACCATTCCGTATTTAAGTCTGTGATCGGCGTGCTTATGGATAATGGCGCGAGGAGTCTGGGCAGCCTTTTGATCTCCGAAGCAAACAAAGCGTTAATGACGCTGTGGATCCGCGCCGGAGAGGTGACAGCCGACCGTGCGGCCATGATCTGCGCAGATCGTGTGGAAGACGCAATCAGCGTGAATGAAAAGCTTCTTTACGGCGCAATGATGAACACCAATTATCAAGTGAATACGGAGGAGCTGCGCCTGCAATTTGAGCATGCAATCAGCAACCCTGCCAGAATCCTTGAATTGCTTTTCGACCATCCAACACCGGTGCGGCGCATCCTGGCCGAGAAAGAATTTGAGGAGTGCGAGGTGTTTTACAACTGGCGGCCAGAGCTGAAAAAGCCGAACGCCGTGATGCGCACCATGGCAGACACAGATGAGCGCTGCAAGAAAATCGTGAACACCTTGAACAACAAATGAGGAGGCGCGAACATGAATATGGATCAGCGTATTGAATATTCCAGCGAGCACATGCTGCTGGCGCTGGACAGCGCTTTGGAAAAGACCAAGAGCTTCCGCTACAACGATACATACCGCAAGCTGCTGGGCGAATCCTTTGTGGAAACAGCCAGACGCTGGGAGGAAGACATCCGCCGCCGCAAGAAAGACCCCTTCACCGTGGTTGTGATCGGCGATTTCAAGCGCGGCAAGTCCACCTTTATCAACGCCTTGCTGGGCGAGGAAGTGGTCACCACGGATGTCACCACAGAAACCGTATCGTTCAACCGGATCAGCTATGGCGTGCACAGCAACACCGCGCTGCTGCCCGGCAACCGCAAAATGCAGCTCACCGATGCGGAGCTTCGGCGTGACGAGCTGGAAAACCTGTTTAAACAGCTGGGCGAGCCCGTGAAGCAGCTGGAGATCAAGCGTCCCTTGGATATTTTGAAGGAAATCACCATCATTGATACGCCCGGCATGGGGGATGCCCTGCATGATTTCAGCGATATGGTAAAGGAAAGCCTGCTGCAGGCAGATGCTGTGATCTACGTGTACAACGTGCGCTATCCGCTCTCGCAGACGGAGCAGCTCTTCCTCAAATCCGCCGTGCTTCCCCAGAAGCACACCTCGCTGTTCCTGGTGGGCAACTTTGCGGATACGTTTGAGGATGAGGCGAGCTTTGAGCGCGTGCGCGAGATGCTCAAAGCGCGTGCCAGCGGCCTTTTGCCGGATGCGGATATTGCCATGGTGAGCAGCCTGGACGAGCTGTGCCGTCAGATGGACGCACCGCGCCACAATCCGGCGCTGGCGTCCGTCCTGATGCGGGAGTTTGCACAGCTTCGGGCGAAGCTGATGGCACTGATTGCCGATAAGAAAGAAAGTGTGCTTGCAGACCGCATGCAGCGCCTGCTGACAGCCATGATCGCAGCGCTGGAGGTCGATCTTGCCGCCACGGAACAGGGCTTGAACATGAGCCGTGATGAGGCCGCTGCCGCCCTGCGGGGAATGAAAGAAATGCAGGAGAGCAGCGTGCAGCGGCAGACAGAGGTGCTTTTAAGCCTGCAGGCGAGAGTGGAGGCCATGAAGCACGAGGCCATTAGCTGGATGCAGGGCTTTCTCAGCCGGTTTGATACCGATGCGGGCGATTTGGCGGGCATAACCACCGATCAACTGCTAAAATACTACGAGTTCTACTGTGTGGATCTTTTGCAGGAGGCCATTCAAACCTGCCTGAACCATCACCAGGCACAGCTTTATGAGCTGATGGAAGGGATGGCTGACGCGCTTGGCAAGCGCCTGACCGATCAGTTGGGCATCAAAATGGCTTGTAGCTTCCGCATCAGCCTGGATAACCGCATCTGGACCAAGGGCGACACCCTGGGTTTGGTGGTTTCCCGTGCGTCCAACTACGGCATACTCAGCAGCATGCTCTCCCTCGTGGCCAATGGCATCGGCGGCGCCATGCGCGATAAAGAAAAGAAACGCAGTGCACCGGATATCGTCGCACAAATCGCAGGCAAAATGAGCGGGCTGGCCCTGTCTGTGACCGATACGGTATCCAAATTCTATGACGAACTGGGCGGTAATGCACAAAAGCTGATCGTCGAATTTAATGCCGGCGAAATGGAGAACGCGCAGCGCCTGATCGAGCAATCTGCTAAGGCCGCAAACCGCGAAGACGCAGAAAAAGAACAAGCGCTGATCGCCGTGTCACAGGCGCGAGAAATATTGCGCGAAGCGCAATCTGCCTGCGCGGGCTGATCGTAACCCCGATGGCCAAGAGAGTATTCAGCCGTTTGGATACTCTCTTTGGCTTTGCCCTGTGCCTGGAAACACACTGCAAGGCGAAAAAACCGGATGATATATACTGGGTACAGATCAAAGCGAAAGGATAAGAGGGGGAGAAAAAATGATCATCATTCCGTACTGGTCGGTGAAGTATCTGTTGTTCCTGTTGGGTGTAATGACTGTTATTGTGGGGATTAGTGAAGGCGAAGTGGTGTACGTGCTGCTGGGGATTACGATGGCCGTTGGCGGCGGGTATTGGATTCGCCGCACCTGGAAAAAAGACTAGATATGACGACGCACCCATTGCATACAAAAGAAATGGAAAGAGGGGTTTGTGAAAATGACTATGAAACGATGGACGGCAGTGGCTTTGTTGGTGGTGATGGTGGTGGCTTTAACAGGGTGCGCCGGAGGCGAGCGCAGTTTTACACTGCACAACAACTCCAATGTTGCAATCACGAGGATGTACCTGAGCGCGTCAAAAAACATAACGTGGGAAGATGATATATTATCCTCCAACATCAACGTGCGGGGAAGCAGGGGTGTTACCATTTCTTCGGATTTTAGGAATGTTAATGTCTGGGATATGAGATTTGATTTTGCGAACGGAACTTATGTTGAGTTCTTTAATATCAATCTTTCCAATTGTAAAAACATGTACCTCGTTGTTGATGCGTATGGCAGATATTCAGTGAATTGCTTCTAAGAAAGGAAAGAGCTATGAACTACAAAAAGATACTGGAAGACCAGCTATACACATATCTGCAAACAAAGCTTGTGGGGCTGAACGAGGACAACCTGGATGCCGTATTGAATGAATGCGCGGCATTCATGCAAAGGCGGATGCGCCACGGATATGGTATTACAGACATACAGCTGCCGCCCGGCGTGCAATTTGCCCAATTGGCCAATTTCCGAAGCGAGGAAGGGTCTATCACGAAAGAGCAGCTGTTGCTCAATATCTTTTATACTTTTTCCCTCCCGCCTGTGAAAATCCCTGTTTCGGACAGCGATTTTAACGAAAAAGACAAGCTCAAGCTGGCGCGGGACATGATCAAGAAAGGTATTGCGGTTACGCAAAACTATTACCGGATCGTTGAGGATGGAAAGCTGAAGCACTACATCCTGCACATCTGTATTGAGGAAGGAGACCGCGGGGATTCGGACGGCTATGGCGTGGAGCCTGATACATGGGTCACAACCTATGTGTACCCGGATGGGAGTATATTGTCCCCGTTTATATCAGAAAAATAGCACAGACTATAGACAGGAAAAAGAAGCAACAAGAAAAGGCCATGCCCAGCGCCCCGACACCCGCCGTAGTGGCAAGCGTAAGTGCCACGTGACCCTCCTGTGGGAATGCCATGGACACGGGTTCAAGCTTCTGCACCCAGTGTGGTGCCAAAATAAATCGAAAGAAGGTATACACATGATGTACTGCAAACATTGTGGAAAGGAAATTCAAGAAGGGCTGAAGTATTGCCCCAACTGCGGAGGAATCCTGGAGCAGGCAACCGCCGCCGCGTCGCAAAGCGCACCTGCCGTGCAATCCTCCGGGACTGATTGGAAAGCGCTGTACAGCAAGTACAAAGCATATATTATGTCCGTTGCCGGTATTTTTTCCGGATGGTATATTATGCTGTATCTTGGTTTGGGTTTGTCAATAGCAGGTTTGGTGTTCGCCATCAAGGCTCATAAAGCGGACAAGAGCACCCTCAATCTGTGGGGTGTCATACTGGCGGTAATCGCGGTATTGGCAAATGTCGGGTGGTTCGGTATGCTATACGAATAACAACGGTTTTTCGTCCAAGTAAAAATGGCAATGGCATCACCGTCATTGCCGTTTTTTATGCGTTCATTCGGCCATGTACCGAACAAACCAATCCGGTGCCATGCAAGCGGAATTGTCCATGATGTATATTCGTGCCTGTTCCGCTTCCCAGGAGAGTACCACGAAGCTCTCATTTGCCAGATAATAAAGCGTGCAGGGCCCTTCGTCCTCAAGGCTGCCCGCGATAGAGACCTGCCGAATACTGAAAGCCTCCAGCTCATACGTATACAATATGAAATTCGCCTTGGGCACGACGGTAAACAGCATGATCTCCCCTATGGGCAGGACCGTTATGTCCTCTCCAACCTGCACCAACCGCCTTGAGTCTGCTGTTTCACCCGGGTAGAAGTAAAAATTGTTTTGGTGCTTCCTGTCCAGCACATTCGGGTTTGGCAGCAGCACCGGCAGCCCTTCGATAGGCTGGATTTGGTCTGTCACAGCTGCCCAATCGCCAGAGAGGACACAGCCGGCAATGATGGAAACGTTGTCTGTTTGCAGGCTCAGAAGCTGTGCTCCTCGCAGTTCCAGCCCCTCCGTCTGGTCGAGCCGGTCTTCCACCCGCTGCTCCAAAGCGGTGCTACTGTCATTCCAGGGCTCCCGCAGCGCGCAAAGGGTGGGGTATGCCGCAGGCATGGCATCCCAAAACGCGGCAGCCAGCCCCGGTTCCAGCTGAAGCAGCAGGTAGTTGGTGGTGTCATTCGTATAGTATATTTCGTTATGCAATAGTTCCTTTTCATAGGGCACCCACTTGGATAGGTACTCCATGCCATAGCTCCAAAACGGCTCATCCTCCAGCGTGCGCATCAAATTGTGCCACATATCAGCATTCGCCTGGAGGCTGTCAATAAGCGCGATGAACTCATATGGTATAAAAGAGACATCTGCCCCTTTTGCGGCCAACGCGGCCAGCTGCGCGTTGCTGACGGTACACGCAGGCCTGTCCAGGTTCATCAGGTCGAGACATACCGCGGCTGCAGCAACGCGCGCGCGCTGCAGATTGTCCCAGGTTGGTTCTTTGCAAAACACCTCTATGTACTCCAAGGACCAAAACTTGGCTGCATAGATGCTCTCCTTGGCATCCAGTAAGGCCTTCCAGTTGTCCGCCACCGCCTGCCCCACGTCGTTCCTGGCCAGCCCCGTCAGCGGCAGCAGTGCCAGCACCAGGATGAGAATCCACAACATGCCTGCCTTTTTCATGGTTCAGTTCCCCCGCCTTTCGTATTTGGTCATAATGCCAAGCGCCACAAGGGCGCCTTGCGCGTCCTGTTGCTGGCGCTTGAGCCCCAGCAGCTGCTCATAGCTATAGATTGTATTGCTGCCATAGCCGATGTAATACTTGGTGAGGTTTGTATAGCTCACATACAGCTCTTTATCGGCGCGCTCCAGTGCGCTCAGGTAGGGAGAGCAGACCAGATGATACAGCATATCGGTCACGTTCGCGTCCGCTGCCAGCACATTGCCAAGGCACCGTACAAATTCTTCCCGTTGACTGTTTTCGATGGTTTGATCTGCCACCATAAAATCCAGAACATCCAGATATAGAAGGTATTCGTCTGTTCGGTCTGTATTCCATTGCAGCAACTCTTTGTATAGATCGGCGTTCAGTGCCTGGTTGCAATAGGGAAGCACGTCGCCGGAGGCCAGCGCTTGCTCCAGCACCTGATAGCCCCAGGCAGTGATGCTCAAAAGCTCGTTTTGCTGCAGGGCCTGAACGCCAAGAAGCTCTCTGCGGCAAAGCATAGAGCTCACTTGATAATCCTCGGTTGCCACGCTTTGCGTCACATTGAGCATTTGCCTGTGCTTCGCGCCCAGCTGCGCAAAGCTAGTGACCGCGCAGCTGATCGCATCATCGGTATAGCGCGCATTGTATGGCTGCGGCCGGATATAATTGTCATATACCATCCAGCTCATCGACAAAACCATCAGCACCATGATGGTGAGCAGCGCCGTGTGATTTGTCCGTTTCTTACGCAGCCGTTTGCGGTTGACGGCATCCAGCTTCACCAGATAGTTTTCGACAATCTGATGAACGCCCCGGTAGCGGCCCTGCATATCCCGCACCAGCAGCCCCATGCGCTGCCAGAGTAGATCGTGCACCAGCATGCCGTACCATTCCTCCGCGTGCCCGGTATCGCCAAGGATGTCCGCGCTGTGACCAATCCACTCAGGAAACACCGATGCCATCCGGCGCGATGCGAACACCTTCCAGCACTTTTCTACAACTTTCAGCAGCTCCGCATCTGTCAGCGCGCGATTTTGCGCCGATAATTCCCTCGAAATAGCGGGCAGCACGAAGCGGACGGCGACCTGTGTGGCCCATTTCTGTGGTGCGTTTTCGGGCAGTTCGCCCACTTCCTTGCGGCAGAGCACGGCGAGGTATTCTTCAATCAGTTCGTCTCCTGTTTGGAAATTGAGCTGTTTTCCACCAACCAGCGCTGCCTTGACGAAGATCGACAGCATCAATGGCGTGCGCAGCAGCTCCTGCATCGCGTCACTGCCTGGCAGCAGCAGACCGTTTTTTTTCAGGGTATCTGCCACATCGGACGGCTCCAGCCTTTCCAGCTCTACCACCGGAAAGGGCAGTGCGGAGGTGTCGCTCCTGGTGGATATCACCATGCGCACATCGTCCATTTGGGACAGCTTTTTGATTTCTTGGTATAGCGCGTCTGTGTCCTCCGCTGCTTCGTTGAGGCCATCTAACAATATCAGCACCGAAGGCTTGGGACCAGACCGTGTGAGCAGCGGTTTTTCCATGAGCGAGTGCAGCGCATGCCGTGCATCGTCCATGGTGGACACATCGGGCTTGAAGCGCAGATCCTCCAAAATCCGGTCTTGAATCTGCACCCCGCGGCTGCCATAGAGCGATACATACAAAACCGCGGGCAGGAGCGGTGAATACCGTTGCCCGCGCGCCAGCGCTGCCCGAAGCAGCGAGGTTGTCTTGCCCATACCGCCGGACGCGCGCACCACAAAAGACGTGCCGCCCCCTTCGGTGCAGCGGGCAATACATTCGTCCATGGAGGTCATCCGCCCATCCGGCCATCGCGCGCGCAGCGGATAGAGTGCGGCATCCTCCAATATATAGCCGAAGGAGGGGTTGCTGCGGATGATGCGGGATGCATTCTTCTGCCCTGCCTCCCACAGCGCCCAGTGCGTCACGCCCAGGCCGTCAATCCGGTCGATCAGCTCGATCAAATCTTCGCGCATTGTAGCGACATCCGGGTAGCGTTTGCCCGGCTGCGTGGCCAGCCCGCGCTGCAATATCTGGCGTGCCATATCACGCACAGTGTCCGGCATGCCCTCAAGCAGCGGGCTCTCGTGCCCGTCCGGCGGCTTCTTTTGTATCAGCTGCCAGGCCGAGGGCGGCGCGCCGGTGAGTAGATAATAAAACACTGCCGTCACGGAAAAAAGATCGGAGGCTTTATCGATCTGCGGCACGTTTCCTTTGCGCACTTCCGGGGCAGTGTAGCCCTCCTTTGCGCTGCAATAAACCGTCTGCCCGCCCCGCAATTCTGCCAGGCTGTGCACACAGTTATAATCGATCAGCGACAGCCTGACGCGTGCGCCCTCGCCCACGATCACGATGTTATCCGGGCTGATGTCCAGATGCAAGTAGCCGGACTCGTGAAATGCATCCAGCGCGTCCAATGCATCGATTGCCCGGCTGGCGCATTCGCGCAGCGGGATCGCGCCGCGCTTATACTCCTCATCCAGCGTCCGGCCGCCATCAAAACCCAGTACGGTGTATAAGGTATTGTTTAGCGAAAAAGTGTTGAGATTGGCACCCACCCTGTCCGGATAACGCTCCAGAAGGTGCAAATGAAACTGATTGCCGCACTCAAAGCTGAGGCGGTGAATATCGAATACTTCCGCCCCATCGGGAGTACTCGCAATATTCCCCTCGGCATCGCGATAAATCCCATCACCGGGGTGATAGGGAAATAACTCCTTGATCAGCACATAATGATATTGACCCTTATGCAGGTAATCCGGGTACCGGCCCTTGTACACAAACGCATTTGAACCCCTGCCCACCAGATGTTCGACAGCGCAATCCATGCCAGGGAACGATAGCTTGGCGCCCACTGCCAGCGCTTTTCTCTTATCCATGCTTCTAACCACCCGCTCCTGTGATTCACGGCTGCCCGGTGCCCTCGCAAACCCACGGGCCGCGTTCTATCGTGTCGATATCAGCATACGACAGGCGGTGATTTATTCTTGCATCTCGTTTCCAGTGTGGAAAAGCGTGCTCAGGAAGGTCTCCAGCCGCTGATCCAGAAAGAAAATATCCTCTGTACACATGCAGTACAGCGTCATCCAGTCAAAGGGAATGCGCGCGTCCAGGCGGCTGAAGCCGCAATACTCCAGCATATCGTCCATCTTCTGATAAAAATCCTGAAAAACCTCATCGGGCGTCTGTTCGTCTTCGAGATCTAGATCATAATCATCGTCATCGCCAAACTCGGGCATTTCATAGGTGGCCAGAAACAGCAGGATCATCACTTTGCGCGTCACATCGGTGGCACGGTTCTTCATCCGGGACAGCCCATATTCGTCCGGCCAGTTGGCTTTCACGTTGCGCTGCATGGCCGAGAGCACGACTTCGCCCTTCTCGACTTTCTTGCCGGTGCTCTTGGGAATGGGCGGCTGATACAGATAATCCCGTGCAATATCAATGGCAGTATAGCTGCTCTCCTTCGTCAGGCCATCCTCAATATCGGTGACCTCGAGCTTTTTGAGCATCTGCAAAAACAGCCGGTATGCAGTGTTGTGCTTTTTGCCAAGCCGCGTCTGCGCCCGGTGCATATAATCCGTCAGCTCTTCAACGGAGTGGATGCGCTTCACTTCTTCCCGGATGATGGCCGTAAAGCTGTCTTCGCTCGGGCTTAGCACATCCTCGCCCACATGGATCTGCGCCATAATCCGGCCATGCAAATCCTGCGCATCCAAAAAGCCCATATCGTGCCCGAGGGCATAGATATATACAATCTCATCCGGGTCCCGCCAGTGGAAGCCTTCCTCGGCGATCATCGTCAAAAAGAAATCGGCATCTTCCACACTCAGCCCGTAAATAAAGCACAACTCAATGGCGTCCCGTTTGGATATGGTGCTTTGCCGGTCAGCCAGCCAGTTGCGCACTTTGCGGTCGATGCTCTCGATGCTGGCATCCTTGTGGTGCCTGACAAGGCCATCCACCAGCATGGCCCGCAAATCCCTGTCCCTGGCAAACACTTTCAGTTTATCGCTCAGCTTTCGAAAATCCGCGCATCCCTCCAGCATCTGGACGGCCTGTGTGATGGACATTTCGTATGATATAGCCTGATTAAACATGCCAGCAGTGATTGACGTCATGTTATTCATCGGTGCATCCCCCCGTAGAAATAAGGAACTTTGCTATGTGGCAATCATATTACATTTTTACTATGCTTTTGGCATCCTGCTGTAGTTTAACACTTAATAGGTCATTTATCAACAGGTTTCCTCTTCACTGCGCAAATTTGATGCCCGACCAAATGGCCTTCAAACCAGGGCGGCCAGCGCTTTAAACGTAAAAAAGCCCCCGATTGAGGGCATTTCGGATAGTGGGAACACGCCCTAGTTTGAAATTCCTTGCACATATGCGTCCATGGCGTCAGCCACGCGGCGGGATACTTTGACGGCTTCCACCACCGTTTTTGCGCCGGTCACCACATCGCCGGAGGCAAACACGCCGGGGCGGCTGGTGCGCCCGCAGTCGTCCACCGCTACCAGCCCACGGCCTGTCACATCGATGCCGGTGGTGCTGGATACAATCACCGCCCGGGGACCCTGCCCCACGGCAATGATCACGGAGTCAGCCGGGAAAAGCGTTTCCGTGCCGGGGATCACAGTAGTGGTTTTGTAGTCGCCAGCGGGGTCTTGCTGCACGCAGGTATCGGCCAGGATCACGCCCTCGTCCACAAATTCTACGGCGGTTTTTTGCAAAGTGAGGCGCGCGCCGTCGATTTTGGCATATTCCAGTTCAATTTCCCGCGCGGTGATGCCCGATTCGTCCAGATGGCAAAAGATATCCACTTCCTCGCAGCCATGGCGGAAGGCGGTGCGTGCCACGTCCATGGCCACATTGCCCGCGCCAATCACGGCCAGGCGCTTGCCCAGCGAGTAGACATCGGGGTTTCTGAGGTACTCAATGGCATCGTGCACATGGCCCAGACTTTCGCCCTTCACCTGCAATTTGCTGGGCCGCCACACGCCGGTGCCCATAAACACAGCGCGGTAGCCATCGCGCATCAAATCGTCCATGGTGAGGTTGCTGCCAATGGTGGTGTTGGGGCGGATGCGCACGCCGCTTTGCCGCAGCACATCGCCCAGCCTGTCTAAGATGCGCTTGGGCAGGCGAAACTCCGGGATGCCATAGCGCATGATGCCGCCTATTTGGTCATTGCCCTCAAAGATGGTCACATCGTAATCGCGCTGGGACAGGAGAAACGCGATGGTGATGCCGGCCGGGCCGGAGCCGATGATGGCGATGCGCCCCTTATCCTTCTTGGACGGCACAGGCTTGTAGATGTTCAGATAGTAGTCCGAAATATAATGCTCAATGGCGCTGATTTGCACCGGCATGCCCTTTTTGCCCAGCACACAGTGCCCCTCGCACTGGTTTTCCTGCGGGCATACATGGCAGCACACGAGCGACAGGGGATTGTTTTGAAAAAGCAGTTCTCCGGCCTCTGCAATACGGCTTTCCAGCAGCAGGTGGATTACATCCCGAATGGGAGTGCCCACGGGACAGCCCAGGCTGCACTGGGGGTTTTTGCATTGCAGGCAGCGCTTGGCATCGTCAATTACATGTTTGCTCATGGCAATTTCCTTTATGCTTTAATGTGTTCAGTATAACATATGGCAGATCAAAGGTAAAGAAAAGGATGGCCGGTAGAAGCCCGGCCACCCATAAACATGCAACTGCCTTGAATGAATACAGAAGTGCGGGTCCAGGGGCATCATGTCCCTGGCGAGTAGCCCCCGCGTATCCCCGTTCCCCCTACATCGTGATCTCTTTCTTGCCGCTCAGCTTAAAGAACAGCCCCAGCGCAATGATGGTAGAGAACGTCAGTATGGAGGAAATGGCGGCGGCTACGCCATCGTTGCCGCGGATGATCTGGGAGTAAATCTCCAGTGTCATGGTCTTGGTCTTGGTGGTGTAGAGGATGATAGAGGTGGAAAGCTCAGTGATGATCATGATCCAGCTGAGGATCGCGCCGGAGATGACGCCTGGCATCATCATGGGCACCGTGACACGGAAGAAAGTTTTCATACTGGATGCGCCAAGGCTGATGGAGGCTTCCTCAATGCTGGGCGCAATGTTGCGAAGGATGGCCGAGGACGAGCGCACGGTGTAGGGGAGACGGCGGATCACATAGCTGATGATCATGATAAACGCGCCGCCGGAGAGCAGCAGGGGGCGCTTGTTGAAGGAGGTTAAAAGCGCGATGCCCAGGATCGAGCCTGCCACCGTTTCGGGGAACATGGTAATCACGTCCAGGATATTGTTCCACAGGCTCTTGCGGCGCACCACCACATAGGCCAGCAGCAGTGCCAGCACCACAATGACGGCGATGGAGGCGAAACCAAGCAGGTACGTGGTGGAGATCGACTTGCCCGCCTCGTTGAACGCGCGGACATAGCTATCCAGCGAATAACCATCGGTGAACAGCTTGCCATTGGTGGCGCGGAAGGAAGAATAGACAACATAAAGCTGCGGCATAATGGCGGCGGCAACCAGCACATAGCAGTACAGGTGCGCCAGAATATTCTTGACGCCCTTGATTTTCTTGGCTTCCACGGGGTGAAGCGCGTTGATGGAGAACACCTTGCGGTTGGCAATATACTTTTGCACCAAGAAAACGATGGTGGTGATGATGATGGCGACCACCGAAATGGCCGCGGCCAGGCCGTCGCTGCCGCCAATTTCGCTGAGGAACTCTTTGTATACAACCACTGGCAGGGTGTAGTAGTTTTCGCCAATCAGCATGGGCGTGCCGTAGTCGGCAAAGGAGCGCATGAACACCAGCAGCGCGCCCGCAAGAAGCGTGGGCAGCATGAGGGGCAGCACCACTTTGAATATCTTCTTCAGGCCGGTGCAGCCCAGACTTTCGCTGGCCTCGATCAGCGAGTTATCCATGTTTTTGAACGCGCCGGATACAAACATATATACCAGCGAGTACAGCTGCAGCGACATAACCAGCACACAGCCGTTGAAGCCGTAAATATCGCCAATCTTGATGCCAAAGGTGTTGAGCAGGAACATCGATATGGTTCCGCTTCTGCCAAACAGCTGAATCCATGCGTATGCGCCGATGAAGGGCGCGCTCATGGAGCTGATGAGGATCAGGATTTGCAGCGCACCGGCAAACTTGATCTTGACGGTGGACATGATGTAGGCCAGCGGCGTTGCCAGCAGCACCGTAAACAGCGTGACGCAGCCGGAGACCTTGAGGCTGTTGCCAATGGCGGTGACGTAGTATTTTTTGTTGAGGATTTTGTCAAAAAATTGCCAGGTCCAAGCGCCGTTTTTATCCAGCACGCTCTGGCGCAGCAGATTGAACAGCGGATACAGCAAAAACAGCGCGTAAAAAACGGTGGCAAACACAGTGACGAGCATCCACACATCCCAGCGCTTCTGGCTGGCGGGGCGGTTAGAGCGCATCGTTCACCACTCCCTTCGTGAGGTTGCGGTCGCCATCTTTGGAGAATACGTTGATCTTATCCAGCTTGAGGGAGAGGCTGACTTCGGTGCCGTTTTCGATGATATTGGAGATAGAGGATTCCTCCACCACTTCCACGGTTTCACCATTGAAAAGCTCTAAGAAATAGGTGGTATTAAGGCCCAGGAACACGCTGCTTTGAATGGTGGCGGTAATGCCGGGCGTGCCCTTCGGGTTGATTTCAAATTCTTCCGGCCGCACGGCGACCTGCACCTGCTGGTCGGGCGTGCCTTTTTCCAGGCCTTCATAGGCAATGCTGTAGCCGTTGCCAAACACCAGCGCGCTGTTTTGCGCCTTGGCGCTGAGCACATTGCTGCGGCCGATAAAGTTGGCCACAAACAGGTTAGCGGGGCGCTGATAAATGCTCTTGGGCGTGGAGACGTGCTGAATCACGCCCTCGTTCATTACCGCAATACGGTCTGACACGGCCATGGCTTCTTCCTGGTCGTGCGTCACGTAAATGGTGGTGATGCCAATGTGATTCTGGATTTGCTTGATGGCATTGCGCATTTCGATGCGCAGCTTGGCATCTAGGTTGCTTAGCGGTTCATCCATCAAAAGCACATCCGGCTCGATCACAATGGCGCGCGCCAGTGCCACGCGCTGCTGCTGCCCGCCGGACAGGCGCTCGGGCAATCTGTCGGCATACTGTGTGATGCGCACGGTCTCCAAAATGGTGTCCACGCGCTTTTTGATGTCCGCCTTGGATACGGGGCGGTTGGTGAGGCCAAAGGCCACGTTTTCCCGCACCGTCATGTGCGGAAACACGGCGTAGTTTTGAAACACCATGCCAATATTGCGCTTGCTGGGGGCTGCGTTGTTGATCACGGTATCGTTAAAGGCGATGGTGCCGCCCTCAATGCTGTTGAAGCCTGCCACCATGCGCAGCAGCGTGGTTTTGCCGCAGCCGGAGGGACCCAGCAACGTAAAGAACTCACCCTCGCGCACATCCAGCGATAGATTGGGAATAATGACGTTCTCCCCATACTTTTTGCAAATATCCCGAAAATGAATGGCTACGCTCATGGTGTTTCAAGTCCTTTCGCTTGAAGGTGCGGCGGGGCAATGCCCCGCCGCACCTATTTCGTAAGTTACATATCCTGAATGATGTCCAGCATTTTCTCTTTCAGCTCGGCGGTGTGCTCAATCACATATGCGCTGTCTTCGAAGATGAGGTAGATATCGTCCAGTGCGGTCATCACTTCGTTTTCGTAGACGACGGGGCGGACGTTGCGGCTGGTGGTGTTCTCAGCCAGGAATACCTGCGCTTCTTCGGAGAGCATGAAATCGATGAACGCCTGGGCGTTCTCGGCGTTCTTGGTGTTCTTCACAATGCCGATCTGCGCGGGCAGGAACACAGTGCCTTCCGCGGGGTAAACGATTTCGATGTTGTCGGCGCCGTCTTTGATCAGCGTGACGCAGGGATCTTCATAGGTGAGGCCTACGACGTATTCGCCGTTGTACACGCCTTTATAAACCGCGCTGGAGCCGCTGGTGATAGCGACCTTCTGGCCGATGAACAGGCTGCGGGTGTATTCCCATGCCGCGTCTTCTTCATAACCGCCCATGGCGAGCAGCCAGTTTGTCAGCTGGCAGAAGGCGCTGGAGGAGGAGGAGGGATCGGCAGATACGATCTTGCCGGCCAGCGCGGGCTGCAGAAGATCGGCATAGCCGTTGATTTCGATGCCAAGCTCGGCCAGCAGCTTTTTGTTGACCAGCAGCACGCTGCCATCGATGGTATAGTTGGTGCAATAGCCCAGGGTGTTCTTATATGCGTCCATCAGGTATTCATCTTCGGGGGACACATAATCCTGGAACAGATCGGCATTGGCCACATACAGCGCCAGAGAGCCGCCATACATGAGGTCAAAGGTGGGGTTTTCGATTTCGCTGCGGATACGCTTCATGCAGTCGCCGGTGCCCAGGGATTCCACGGTGACTTTGATGCCGGTCTTTGCTTCAAACAGAGGAATAATGGACAAAAGGCCGTCGCTGTTGGGGGAGCAAATGACCAGCGTGCCTTCCGCCAGGGCTGCGGTTGCACCAAGCAACAGCATCATAGCCAATACCAGAGCTAACAGTTTCTTCATGCGTGAGAGACCTCCGTATTCTTTTTTACCGGCGTCCTACACCAGTTGGATATATTGTATCACAACTGGTGAGATATTACAAGATGGCAGGTGAAAAGGGAATGAGAGGTAATCAAAAAGGCAGCCACCCCCTGACGAAGGGAAAGCGGCCGCCTCTTGCGTGTACACGGCCAATCGTTATCTACTTCCCGTGCTGTCTGTCAGCTCCACCGTCGAGTTCAAGGTCTGCAGTGCGGGCTCCGGAGTAGGGGTGAAGGACCAGCCTTGGGGCGTTTGGGTGGGCTGGATCTGATAATCATGGTAACTGTCCGTTGATATAGCGAAGCTTACAGTGCCAGACTGTTGGTTGACAAAGACATTTCTCTCAGCGGCGTCATAGCGGGTCACGTAGTAGTGCATCACCAGTGTCAGCATGCCATTTTCATCGGTATACAGCGCAAGGGCTTCTTCCATTGCCTTGGCGCGTTCATAGCTCGCTTTGTATTGGACGTCCAGATCAATAAACGCCTGGGACTCCTCCATCCAGCCGGTGGTTTGGTCACCATAGCTGTCGAGGTGTTTGTATACGCTTTCCAAGCTCCAGTCAAACTTGTTCGCCAGGTCTGTTAGATCTTTCTGATACTGGGCGCTTAGAGCATCGGTGCCTGTGAACTTCAGGCTCAGGTAGGCATTCACCGGGCAACCCTCTTCCGTCGCCGAAGATGTGTACAGGTTGTTTGAAGGCAACTCCGGCCCTTCCGGCGTACCCACCGTAAAGTGAGAGCAGTCAAACAGCAAGAGCGTGCGGGTGCCATCATACATTACGTCTTGCGGGTCGCCTTTCCCCTTGTCGGTATCCAGTATATGTTCAAAATCATCGGCTGCTGCATTGTTGTCCGAACGTGTATATAGCTCCTTTGCCGCGTGTATTTCATAGATGTCATTGATGGGCACGGCGTAAAACTCCAACGCGGAATAGTCGCCAGCTATATATTCGGAGCGCAGCATTTGCACCCGCACGATGCTTTCCTTTACTTCATTGATAGGCGCAGTGCCCTCGCCGCCCACAGTCCCCTCCGGCCCGGTGGTCATGTGCTGCGGCGGAGGCTGAAGATTATCGTGATACAAGCCCAGGCGCTTGAACAGGCCATCCTCCAGATCGGTAAACTGCACCAGCACCAGCAGCACAACGGCCAGCTGCAGCGCCACAAAGCCTGCCATGGCAGCCCCGCGCGGGCGGAAGGTGCGCCTCTTTTTTTGCGTTTTTGCGCTGTGCAGCGTGTTTTGCAGCCGCACGCGGAATTCCATGGGCGTTTGGCCCAATGCCTTGTCCACATTGAACTCCCTCATGTAAAGCACACCTCCTCATCCTTCAAAATCACCTGCAATTGCTTGCGTGCGCGGAACATCCTGGTCTTGACCGTGCTGACGGGTACACCCAAGGTTTTCGACATTTCCTCCAGGGTATACCCGTCCCGGTAGTGGAGGATAATGACGATGCGGTATTTGACGTCCATCTCAAAGAGGGCATCAAACAGCCCGGCGTCCGCGTCGGGCGGCGGCGTGGGCAGATCGGGGAAGCTCTCCGTCAGCACCACGCGCTTTTTTTTGCGCAGCATGGTCAGGCATTCGTTGATCACAATCCTTGTGATCCAGGTTTTGAAATAATCCGCCTGACGCAGCTTGTCCAGCGATTGCCAGGCCTTGATGATGGCCTCCTGCACCGCATCGGCGCAGTCGTGCTGGTTGCCCAGGTAGCCCATGGCCACACAATAAAGCGAGCGCTCCAGCGCCGTCACTTTTTCCGCAAATGTCACTTCATCCATTGTACGCGTCGCCCTCATCCCCTCAACACGCGAAAAGATACAGCTATATCCTTTCGATTATTAGATTCGCAATCCCTGCAAAAGGTTTCATGCATTTGTAATGTTTTTTACTTGCGTTTTGAGCGGATTTGGGGTAGAATACTGGTGCCGCTATGTGGCTGGCGGGTCCCGTGCGATGTTACGGTGTGAACCCTGTCAGGTCCGGAAGGAAGCAGCAGTAAGCATTTTGGACGTGTGCTGCGGCCAACCTACCAGTCACATACGGTATTTCTATTGATACCAAGGAGGTCTGGGGACTATGTGGCAGCTACCTTCCGCGCTGAATACCGACCCTGAAATCGCAGCGGCCATTGGCCAAGAGTGCGACCGTCAACAGGCGCATATCGAGTTGATCGCGTCTGAGAACTTTGTCAGCCCCGCTGTGATGGCGGCCATGGGCAGCCCGCTGACCAACAAATATGCCGAGGGTTATCCGGGCAGACGCTACTACGGTGGTTGCGCCTGCGTGGACGTGGCAGAGGATATCGCGCGCGACCGCGTGAAGAAGCTGTTTGGAGCGGAGCATGCCAACGTGCAGCCCCACAGCGGCTCCCAGGCCAACATGGCAGCATACTACGCGTTGCTGGAATATGGCGACACGGTGCTGGGCATGAGCCTCAACAACGGCGGCCACCTCACCCACGGCAGCCCCGTCAATATCTCCGGCCGCTACTTTCATTTCGAAACTTATGGCATCGACCCTGTGACAGAGCAGATCGATTATGACGCGCTTTTGGAAAAAGCGCGCGCCTGCAAGCCCAAGATGATCGTGGCTGGTGCGTCCGCTTATGCGCGCACGCTGGATTTTGCCGCGTTCCGCCGCATTGCGGATGATGTGGGTGCCTACCTGATGGTGGACATGGCACATATCGCCGGCTTGATCGCCGCCGGGTGCCATCCTTCGCCCATCCCTTATGCCGATATCGTGACCAGCACCACGCACAAGACGCTGCGCGGGCCACGCGGCGGCCTCATCCTGTGCAAGGAGCAATACGCCAAGGCCATCGACAAGGCCATTTTCCCCGGCATCCAGGGCGGCCCGCTGATGCACGTCATCGCCGCCAAGGCCGTGTGCTTCCACGAAGCGCTGCAGCCTGATTTTATCACCTATCAGCAGCAGGTTATCAAAAACGCCAAGGCGCTGGAAAACGCGCTCCAGCAAAACGGCGTGCGCATTGTGTCCGGCGGCACGGATAATCACCTGCTGCTGCTTGACCTGTGTGATACCAACGTGACCGGCAAGCAGCTGGAAACATGGCTTGGCGAAGCCAACATCACCGTCAACAAAAACATGGTGCCGCGCGACCAGCGCAAGCCCACCGAAACCAGCGGTGTGCGCATCGGCACCCCCGCCGTCACCACCCGTGGCTTCAAGGAGCCGGAGATGGAGCTGATCGCGGGCTGGATTGCGCAGATCATCAACAACGGCCAGGAAGCCGTGCCCGCTGTGAAGCAACAGGTGCTGGAACTGACAAACAAATATCCGCTGTATTAAGAGGGGGAACGCTGGGGCTCTGCCTCAGTCCCCGCAAGGGGAATCATTCCCCTTGACGCCACTTGGGTATATATTCTTGATGCTTGAGTGATGGTGTGCGTGTACGAAAAAACAGGTATCTGGCCTTAGGAATGCAAGCATTCCACGCCCAGCTACCTGTTTTTTGTTTCCTGCCCAGGCAGGGAAACCGCCGTACTCGCACGGCGCACGCACACAGCCATTACGGCGGTGTCTGCATAAACACTTGGATGGGTTTGTTGAGCTTTTTGCATTGTGTGATTACGTATTGCGTGCCCCGGCTGCTGCCATCCCAAAATGCAACCACCCTATCGCAATATGCGATGATCTGATCATTGCGTTTGATGGGTGCTGCGCGGCCATAGGCGGCATAGTCCGGTAGAAACTCTGTGAGGCGAAGGCCCTTTTCGCGTGCGTACTGGGCGGCGCTGGTATCAATGCCCGCCGCACCGCCGCTGACAATCTCGTCCGTATCAGCAGGCAAGAATTCTTGCAGGTTGTCTACGGTTAAGCCCCTGGAACCAATCACAGCTACCTTCAATTCAGCATCCTCCAAATTTTGTGTACTTAACTTAAGTATGTTTTGCACACCATAGCGCACGCGCTTTTTATACTGTGTGTAATAAAGATCAAAGTGATGCAGATTATTTTGGGGGATGATGGTTTGATGGAAAAGCACCTGGCCTTGCGTATTGATGTTGATACGCATTATAAGATGCACTATGTAGCTAAATATGATGGACGATCGGCAAATGCGGAAATTCTATACCTTATCCGCAAATATGTGGCGAAGTTTGAGGCAGAACACGGGAAAATCATTGTGGAGAAAACGGAAGAAAAATAATGGCAGGGCGTTTATTCCCATGCCATTGCTTTCACTCAATTGTCATCCTTGAATACATAAATGGGGGTGCAGGGCAATCATTGCCCTGCCGGGGGTCTGGGGCGAGCAGCCCCAGCGTACCCTTCCGTTCGCCCCACTACTCCTTGTCCTCATGCTTGCCGCCAAAGAGGCCGCCAAACATCTCCTGGAAGGTGCGGCCCCACTTGTGCACGGCCGTTTTGCCGTTGCCGGATGCAGCAAAGGCATAGACGAGTGCGCCGACTACAAAGATACCGATCACCCAGGCAATGCCCGTCCAGCCTGCGGAGTTCTCTGCCTTGGTGTTGGTGGTGTTGTTGATATTGGCGGTGCCGGATTTATTGTTATTCATGTTCACATCGCTGCTGCCCGCCGCGCCTGTGACGCCGCCATACAGCGCACGGTACAGCACATCGGCCATATAGGCGGTGGAGGTGATAACATCGTCCTTGTTATTGGTGGAGGTGCCAAACTCCAACAGCACGGCGTGGGACATCAAATCCTGGTTATAGCTGCCCTTGCC
>JAVBRU010000097.1:0-24819 GCA_031547595.1 Eubacteriales bacterium | reverse complement strand
TATATGCCCTGGCTGGCCGAAAAAATGCTGGAAAAAGGCGTAGTGGAAGCACTGAATCTGGACGGCGGCGGCACCATTGCCCTGGTGTTTATGGGCAAGCTGCTAAGTTCCGGCGGCAATAACGTGCGCAATGTAGGCAGCATCATTGGCTTTGGCAACTCGAACGCTGTAAAATAAGAGGTTTTATGAAAAAACTCCTGATCGTTTTGCTTGTATTGGCTTTATGCCTGCCCTCAGCCCTCGCAGAAACCACCTACCGCATCCTGCAAAAAGGCGATCAGGGCAGCGATGTGCTGGCGCTCAAGCAGGCCATGTACTGGCTGGGCTATTTCAAATCCCTCGAGCTGACGGAAGCCTATAACGATACCATGGTGGAGCGCGTGCAGCAGCTGCAAGAAACAAACGGGCTGACCGCCGATGGCATTGCCACGGCAGAACTACAGCTGCTGGTGTTCTCCGGTAATTGTGTGCCCTCCGGCACCCAGCCCAAGCCCTCCGCCGCGCCCACCCCCGCCCCCACGCCCATTGCCCCGCACAGCCTTCCCGATATGCCCGCCCTCACAGAGGACGGCTTCCTCGCGGACGCCGATGCCGAGTATATTTACGAAAACACCAAGGACGGCCTGTGGGTGTATAAATCTCAAACACTGTCCGTCATCATCAACCGCTATCAAGATACCCGCCAGAAGGTGGTATGGTTCGAAACAGACATCCGCTGCACGCCGGACGCGCCTTTGCATTCCTATCTGGCGCAAACCCGAAACGGCAGCATCACCACCGCCACGCCCGTCAAGCTGGCCAAGGATAACCAGGTGGTGCTGGCCATCACAGACGATTTCTTTGGCGCACGCGTCAGCAACAATGCCCGCCCCGGCGTCATTGTGCGAAACGGCGAGGCGCTGTACGACCGCACCTTCCCAGCCGGGCACACCGGCTTCCCCAACCTTGACACCCTGGCCGTTTATCAGGATGGCAGCATGAAGGCACTGCGCAGCGATGCCTTCACCGCGCAGCAATACCTGGATAACGGCGCAACCGATGTCTACGCCTTTGGGCCGCTCCTTATCAGCGATGGCACCGCCATGGATGACCTCAAGCAAAAAGACCGCGACCAGCGCCGCGAACCCCGCTGTGCCCTGGGTATGATCGAGCCTTATCATTACCTGATCCTCACCGTCAAGGGCCGCACCAGCGATTCTGACGGCGTGTACTTCCAGTGGATGGCTAACCAGATGCTGCAGCGCAGCGTCACAGAAGCGCTCAACCTGGACGGCGGCGGCACCATCGGCCTGATTTTTATGGGCAAGGTGCTCAACTCCTCCGGCAACAACATGCGCGAGGTCAGCGGCATCATCGGCTTTGGAGTGTCCGAGCAGGTGAAATAAGTGATGATGGGTACGCGGTGGCTACTCGCCCCCGAACTAGCCTCTTCCACCTACTACAATAAAATAGCCCGGAGACAGTGTGCCATCCAGGCACACTGTTTTCGTCCTCAGACCTAAGCTACAATGAAGGAGAGAATGGACTAACTAACGTCTTGCACCTTGGGCTTGCACGTCCGTGGTTGAGACCGTTAACCGCCCCTTCATTACAGCGCTCGGCTCCGCCGCTCGCCAGGGTGATGATCACCCTGGACTCACACTTTTGATTTATCGGAACATACAGGCGCGATGAGCATATCAAAAAACCTCCTCTGCACAAGGAGGTTTTTTACAGAAAATCGTGCTTATTGACCCTGTTGCGGCGGGCACAACACCTTACGCCTCATACATATTGCATTGGCTCTTCCCATTCTTTTTGGACAGGTACAGCGCGGAATCCGCCTTGCGGTACAGGGTTTGGAAGTCCTCACCCGCCACCGGATACAACGCCATGCCAATGCTCACCGATACGGCGCAGGTCTGCCCCTCCACGCGGATGTCTTTTTCCAACGCCTCCTGCAGCAGCCGCGCGTGCTTGTGCAGCCAATCCACCCCGGGAATATTCCGCAGGAAAACCGCAAACTCATCGCCGCCTATACGCCCGCGGATGTCGCTCATGCGGAAACGGCTTTTCAGCACTGTCGCTACTTCACGAATCACCACATCGCCCATCGCATGGCCATAGGTATCGTTCACCTGCTTGAACTCGTCAATGTCCACCATCAGGAACGCATGCACACAATCCTTGCCGGCGGATTGCTCCAGCACCTCATTGATCAGCCTTTCGGTAGAGGTCTTGTTATACAGGCCGGTCAGCGGATCGCTTTCAGCCATCTTCTGCATCTGCGCTTCGCGGCGTTTCTCGTGGTCAATGTTCTGGCGGTAGGTAATCATGCGCACAGATTTGTCCGACGCCCAGTAGAATATCCGGGCGCGCACGCGCAGCCAATAATAATCCGTGCCGTTGTTTGTGATCATCATATCATAATACAGCTCCGACAAGCCGTTATGATACGCGCGCATCACATTTTCCACGCTGAACATCTCCAGGTAACCCTGCACAAACTCATCCTTAATCTGCTTTTGCGCAATGGCCTTCAGCGCTTCCTCGTAGGGCACATCAGGGCTCAGCCCCAGGCTTTCAAAGAACCTGCGCGTGCCCTCGCCCCCGGCGCAGTTGTGGGTGATGTCCATTTCAAACACGTTCTCGTACAAACCCTCGGTGGCCTTGTGCAAAAGCTGCTGGTACTCCAGTTCCTGCGATACCGTGAGGCGCACAATGTGCTCGTTATAGCGCAGGATCAGCCGGTTGACCACCCACAGCATCAGCAGAATCACCACTGCCGACACCAACAGCCCCAGGCCAAGCTGCCAGCGAAACTGCCGCTCAATCTCAGCCGTATTGTTTTCCACCACCAGATGCCACTTGAGCACGGGGATGTACTGCGACACCACAAAGTTTGCGCCGCCGCCCTCGCGGTCGTTCCAGAAGGTATGCATACCCTCGGTGTTCAAGCCGATCTGCTCACGGCAATCCATATAATCCGGGTCGTCAAACAGGTTGATGTGTTCATACCCTGTGGCCACCAACGAAAGCTGGATCGTGCCGCTGCCGTCAATCAGCAGCGAATGGGTATCAAACCGGTCGTCATAGCTGCTTAGCAGCGCTTGCAGATGCGAAACCTGCTGCCCCACTCCCACAACGCCCAGCACCTGGCCGTCCGCGCCCATGATTTTGCAATTGACAAACACAGTCATCACATCATCATTGGCTTCATCGTTATCCACATTCAGCGAATATTCCTCCGCAGCATCCAGGAAGGCATAATACCATTCGTTTTCCGGGTTTTCCGGGGTCAGCACCCGGTCGATCCCATTGAAATGATAATAGCGGTTGGTCTGCGTGGATACCAAAAATACCGAATGGTAATCGTATTTTTCTTTATAGGCATTCAGAAAATCTTGTAGCTGGCCAAGATAGCTTGCATCATCCAAATGGGATAGCTCCCCTGTCAGGAAGGTTTTGAGCAGTGTATCGTTCGCCATGGTCAGTGATACATTCACAGGCTCTGTAAACAGCGAGTCAATTTGATAATAAATGCCCTCGGACGTTAGCGTGGCTACATGCTCAATATCCTTTTGCAGGGTGGTGCCATTAGAATAGTAGTTGATAATGTATATCGTTAAAAATCCTATCATAAATAGGATAAGCAGTATCCCATTTGTGCGCAGCAGGGTATGCTTTTTCACACCCTGCGCCGCTTGGCTTGTATCAATATCGCCCATACATCCTCCTCAAACAAAATAGAAAGGTTACGCTGTAACCTTTTGCTTCCAATTCTCCTTTTATATCATACTGCAATTGGTCTCCACTTTCAAGAGGGCAAATCGGGTTGTTGCCGCGTATTGCAAATTGTGTTATGATAGATATGCAAGCAACAAAGATACATCACGGAGGAAGCGCACATGAACCGTAAAGTATTTATCCCCCGGCTGGACAGCGATTGGCGTTTGCTGTTTGCACCCAAACACTGCGGCAACTATGTGAACGACCATACATTGGTACAGAGTTTTGAAGGCACCTGGCACTTGTTTGGCATCACCAGCTTTGGCGGCACGCCCGCAGACGAGCGGTATTTTGTGCACGCACACGGTGCATCCCTCGCAGAAGGTACCTTGACAGAGGACGGCAAAACCATCGACCACGGCACCCGCGCGTGGGCGCCCTGCGTGATTTCGCACGAGCAAAAGTATTTTATGTACTACGGCCCCTCGCCAACGCAGTTGGCAGTATCGCCCGATCTCTACGAATGGATGGGCTATCCTGTAGCCCTTCAAGGCGAGCCTTTCCTCGCCGCGCACCGGGATCATATGGTGCTCAAAATCAACGATTATACCTGGGTGATGTATGTGACCGGCATCAAAGATGGCTATGGCGCGATCTCCTGCTTTGTATCGAACGATCTGAAAAGTTGGCGGTTCGTGCAGTATGCCCTTACTTCATCGGGCGACGCGCCGCTGCGCCCGGCCTGGGGCGCGTTTGAATCGCCCTATGTGGTGCGCCATGAAGGCATGTATTATCTGTTTGCTACTTATACTGACTGTAAAAAAGAGAATTACCAAAACACGCTGGTCTTTTGCTCGCAAAATCCCTACGACTTTGGCGATTATACCGGCGATGACTCCGTTTGTATCGCGCGTCTGAACGCGCACGCGGCAGAAGTGGTATACGATCCGGCATCTGCCGCTCACTACATTACCACCTGCGGCTGGCCGGGGTATGGCCTGCCCCATGAGGGCGGGGTGTCCATCGCGCGGCTGGCGTGGGTAAAATAGGAGGCACCTATGGCAACCTATCAAGAACTAATTGTTAAATACAAAAAGCGCCAGCACGACACCGTGATGGACGCGGTGGCGGCTGGCCTTGCCTATGCGGACAATGTGGCGGTAGACCTGGGGCTTTTGCAGGACACCGGCATTGTGAATGATGTGCTGGACACCGTGTGCGTTGCTGCGCCCTTTGTACTGATTGCAGTGACGGAGCAGTTCAAGGTGATCATGGGCAAAAAAACCGGCAGAGCGGGCATGGGCGATGCGGTGTACCGCATGCTGAAAACCGGCGCAGCCATGGGTGTAGGTGCGCTGGCAGGCGCTGCCGGGGGCGTGTTTGCCGCGCTTCCGGCTGCGATGGGCACCCGCGCCATGATGGACAAGTATAAGAGCAAGGCGCTTACATCCGTGCGCGTTGCCGGGCGGGTGGAGCGCCTGCGCGGCATCAACGCGCAGATACAAAAACGCCAAATCGGCACCGTATCAGATACGCTGCCGGCACTCCCGCCGGGAGTGGAGTACATCGAAGCCCGTGCTACACTTCATGATAATCAAAGTCCAATAATTTAGCCACATCTCGCAACTGCGGCAAATAATTGCCCGCCACAATGCCATAATGCTGGGTAACGCCAATTTTCAGCAGCTTTTCAAACAGCTGCGCATTGGTTTGTCCGATGGCGCGGAACAGCGCGTGCGAGTACGTGGCCAGGAAATGCTCCGTAGGCAGGCATTCCACGCGGGTTGCGACCAGCTGGAAGCGGCCGTTGTGCTCCGAGCAATGCAGCATCGTCTTTTCGCCGGGTGCAAACACATGCCAGGCAAAGGGCGCTCCGGCGTATTTCCAGGCAGACTTGGCAAAGCGCACATCGCGAGCAATCTTGGTGCTGCCGTCCGGATCGGTATAATCGTTGGGACCGGCATGCCCGGCAGCAAAATTGTTTTCCGGCAGATCGATATGGAAAGGCTCAATAAAGTGCACCGGCTTGCCGGAGAGCAATTGCAACAGATAGGTAGCAATGCCGCCGCCCAAGTCGCCCTCCGGCACCACCAAAGTGCTCACATCCGGGCGCGTGGGCCAAAAACCGGGGCGCAGCCCCACGTTTTTGAACAGCACCGTATCAATGTCGTTGAGCACCAGCAGGTCGAGGCCATATTCCGCGGCCAGGTTTTCCATACCCATAGATGCGCGCACAGATGCCAGCAGCTTTTTCCTGTCTACATCGGGCAGCACTTCATAACGCGCTGTGATGGCATCGGTCGCGGCCTGGGCTTCGTCGTCAGAAATAGCGGCAATATGGTCGGTCAGCTGTGCTACGGACAAAAACCGCAGCTCCGGCCCCACCTTCATAAACATATTATACGGGTCGACATAAGTGGACCACATGGCCTCGTTATAGCAGGCCAGATGCCCCACCACACCGCTGCGCAGCAGCGCACGGGCGCGCGCCGCATTGCCAAACACCTGCGCGCGTGCCAGCACTTCTTTCCATGTACCAAGCGCGGTCTCCATCATGGGACGGTTGAAGCGGACATTGTCGCCACTGGCCTCCTGCATGCCCACCAGCCCGCCGCAGCACAGATACTCGGTGAACTCATCGTCGTCGTGCGTGTCGTGCAGGCCGATTTCGTCACGCATGCGGTGCGCAAAGAGGATCGGCACCGGCGGCATATCCCGCAAAAAATGAATCCACGCAAAATCTTCTGCCCAGGAGAGGTAAATCGCCAGCACAAAATCCACCTTCTGCGCGGCGAACGCATCAATGGCCGTATGAATATGCTCCCGGGTATACACAACGCCAGGAAACACCACATCAAAATGCTCCGCACAATCCCGCTGCATCCAGGCGGCTTCCTGCGCTTTACGTTCCAGATAGCTGCCCCGCGCGGTGCCCTCGCCCAAGGAACGGAAGCGCTCTGCACCCAGTAGCAACAGCCCCAACTTGGGCTTTCGGTATGTTTTGTTCATTGTATGGCCCTCCACGCACATGATCCTTTATCATTATATCACGCACGTGATGGATTTCAAGCGCTTCTCGACAATAGTTTTATCTGATGTGACAATAATTTTAACGGACGTTACGATTACTTATTTTTACCAAAGTGGTGCCCAGAGGGCAATGCCCTCTGGGCGGAGGTCTGGGGGCGGAAGGCGCCCAGCCCCCCTCTTCCCCAGCCTTCCCCGTACCTTCCCATCAAGCCGTCAGCACGCCCGTATTATCCTCAATGATCTTCAGAATCTCCACCTGCTTGCCAGTGGTGGCATCGATGTACACAAGGTAGGTATTGCCCGCGTATGTGCCGCGGAACTCATAACACAGCGCTTCCTGCTGATTGATAGGGATCACGCACAGCTGCGTCAGATCGATGGTCAAGCGCTTGCTGACAGCGCCTTCAGCTTCTTCGAGGGTCACAGTCGGGGTAAGGCTGCCGCGCGCGGTATGGTTCATCAGGTAATGGTTTGCTTCCAGGCCGACCACCTGCGCAGTATCCATGCGCAGCTGCACCTTCACAAGATCGGGATACAGCACCACACTGCCCTGGGTAGCGGCAAAATTGAACACCGCCACACCGTCATACACCTGAAAGTAGGTGGAGTGCATGTTAGCATAACCACGCTCGCTGAGGAACTGCAGCGCAGCATCGCGGCATTCCTCCATACTCTTGATTTGCTCAAACGATGCATGCTCCGGGAACATCCACAGCACTTTGCCGCCTGTCTTGGTGACGGCCATTTGCAGCGTCACATCCCCCGCCGTGACGGTGACACCATAGGCGGGCATTACGCCGCCGCTGTCAACGCTTTGGGCGATGGCAGTGACGCGGGTAGTGCCCACAAATTCGCGGGCAATGTTGATGGCATCCTCGGCGCTGATGAGGTTAGAGCCCAGCTGCTTGGGCGTGCCGGTCTGTCGTGCATCAGAAAACGGCCCGTCATAGATCAGCGTGGGATAGCTGATGTTCTGATCGCCCGCGCCCTCGGCAGGGCGGTTGACGGTATCAGCGCTGGATAGATATACGTTGTCGTTGGATACGAAGGTCAGGTTATTTTGCGCCATGCTGGCCTGCGCGTCATACAGCGCCTGGCGCACCTGCTCGCAGGTGGCAATCAGGCTCTCAATGGTCTTGGCATCTTCATCAGTCAGGCCTTCATCTGTACGCTTTAGCAGCGCGGCGGAATAATCCGACAGCTGGTTGGCAAACTTCAGCGTGTTTTGCATGGCGGTGTGAGACAGCGGCAGCATCGACAGGCTGGTTTGCACCCCTGCCGCGTTGCCACTGACAGCGCTGAGCAGCTGTGCGCTTTGCCCGCTGTCCTCCGATAATAGCGCCTTGGATAGCTTGAGCTGCGTATCCTCCATCTGCGCCAAAATACTGAGCAGGGCGCTGTTATATACGGCGTTCAACTGGGCACGGTGCTGCTCTGCGCGGATGCCCGCGCCGATGGCAAATCCCACGGCCAGCACCACAACCAGCCCCAGCGCGGTATAGATCATGATGTGATGTTTCTTACTCATAACGCCCTCACACTGCAAAAGAATGCGCGCCAATGGTCAGGCGCACCTCGCGCGACCATATCCAGGAGCTGGTCGCCGTAGCCGGGTTATAATAGTAGATGCAGCCGCCGGTCGGGTCCCAGCCGTTCATGGCATCGCGCGCGGCGCGAAGCGAATCGCTGTCAGGCGCAAGGTTGATCTGCCCATCTGCTACGGCGTCAAAAGCGCCGGGCTGATAGACCACGCCGCTGATGGTGTTGGGAAATGACGGGTGCTTGACGCGGTTGAGCACCACCGCCGCCACCGCCACCTTGCCCAGATACGGCTCGCCCCGCGCCTCTGCGTGCACCAGGCGTGCCAAGGTGTATATCTCACTTTCCGAATAACCGGCAGAGGCCGTGGTACTGCCCAGCTGAATGCCCAGCGCTGCCGCCGTGGCCTTGCCCACCACGCCATCCGCCGTCAGGCCATTCTTGCGCTGGAACCACACCACGGCATTGTAGGTTTCCTGCCCAAATACGCCATCCGCCGCACCATCGTAATAGCCGTATTGCTTCAGCTTTTGCTGCACCTTGACTACGTCGTCTCCCTTGGAACCCCAGGCGACTGAGCTGCTAGCCCCTTGCATGCACACCAGCATCAGCGCGCAGGCCAGGAATACCGCTACAATCGGCTTGTTCCAGCGCACAAATTTCTCTTTCATCAATACAAACACCCCCTTGCGCTATTGTGCACAAGGGGGTGAAAAACCATGCAAGGATTTACTGCTTTTCCAGGCGTGTAAGCCGATATGCACCGTAAAAGCCCAGCGCACAGGTGATGACGCTGATCACGACTGTCCACACCGTCACGCCAGACATATCCGTTGCCATCAGAATTGCAACGGGCGATGCCACCACCAGCCCCAATATGGCGCAATAGGTCAGCCCCTCAAAGCGCGCCAGCAGCATTTCCAGCAGCTTCGCAATCGCAAAGATACCCACCACCACGCCCAGGCCAAAGGGCACCAGGATCAGCAGGTTATGCAGCAGTTGAGACATATCAAATGCCGTCAGCGCTTTGGCCAAATCCTTCACCGCGCCCACCACCGGCTGATAATACCCCAGCAGCATCAGCACCATAGAGCCGCTCACACCCGGGATCACCATCGTGGCAGACGCAATGCAGCCCATCACAAACAACACAATCAGCTGCGAAAAGTTAAGCGTCATTTGCGCCTGTGCGGCATCGCCATGCCCCCACACTTCCATCGCTACAATCAAGAGGAAAAACAGCACAAACAGCGCGCCGCCGCCAATGCCTGCCTTTTTAAAATTCACCTTCTTGATGATGATGGGCAGCCCGCCAAAGATCAAGCCAATAAACGCAGCATTAGTGGGCAGTGGGTAGTTTTCCAGGCAGTACGTAACAACAAACGCCAGCCCCACAATGCCAATCACCATGCCGATTAAATAAGGCAGCAACGTTTTGATACTCTGTTTGAATTGCTTAAACAGGTGTGTAATACTATGAATCAGCGTATCATAAATACCCATGGACACCATCATGGTGCCGCCGGACACACCTGGAATGATATTTGCCACCCCGATTACGATTCCACGCAGAATATCCATTGCCCAACGCATAATCCATCCCCCTTTGAGAAACATTGGTTTAAGAATACCATAAATGGAGGATCAAAGCAACTTTTTGCAGTAACAATTTATCAAACGTGGTGTTCAAGAATCGTGGTTTGTGATATGATAGACTTATCACTACACATTAAATGGAGGACGTATGGCAAGCGAAAATCAAACGGTTGTACAGGATTATGGCAACATGACCCCCGGCCAATGGCTGATGCGGGTGCTGCATGGTGCATTGATTGGTGTAGGCTCCATTTTGCCAGGTGTCAGCGGCGGCGTGTTGTGCGTACTTTTTGGGATTTACAAGCCCATGATGGCGTTGCTTGCCCATCCGTTCAAGGCATTCAAAAGCTATTACAAACTGTTTATTCCCGTGGGTATTGGCTTTGTGGCAGGGTTTATCGGCCTGGCCAAGGTGGTAGAATGGCTGTTTGGCGAGAACTCCAACCTCGCCATATGCCTGTTTGTGGGCTTGATTGCCGGCACACTGCCCTCGCTGTTCAAGGATGCGGGGGAACGCGGGCGCGACAAGAAATCCTGGGTAGCGCTGGGCATCAGCTTTGTGGTGATCTTCACCATTCTGGCCATCCTCAAATACAGCGCCAAAATGACCATCGCGCCGAGCACATTCTGGTACTTCATTTGTGGCGTGGTGTGGGGGCTTTCGCTGGTGGTGCCAGGGCTCAGCTCCTCGTCCATCCTGATTTTCCTCGGCCTGTATGAACCTATGGCGGCAGGCATCGGCAACTTGAACTTTGGCGTGCTGATTCCCTTGCTGATTGGCATACTGTTCACTGCGCTTCTATGCGCGCGCTTTGTAAATAGCCTGCTGGAAAAGCATTATGCTATTTTCAACCATGCCATCTTTGGTATTGTGTGTGCTTCCACCGTGTTGATTATCCCCACCGCTTACGCAGGCATTGGCGAAATCCTGCTGTGCATCGTATTTGCAGTTGTAGGCTTCCTGGCAGCAATGTTGCTGGACAAATGGGGTGCCGGGGTGAAGGAAAAAAACAACATCACCGATTGATCGAGGCAGAATACCCTTCCGTCAAAGAGACACAGGCAGGCCTTGGTGTTGTATTCAAAAGGGCATTTGGCAAGGATATGCACATCTCTACCGAATGCCCTTTTGCTATAAGCAAATCCTATACTATTCTCAATCTAGGGCGTGTTCCCGCAACCGCTCAACGCCCATCTTCCAACCGATTTTCGTACCCTGCTGTGTTGCCTCTCCTTGAAATGCCCCGATTGCGTTGTCGCAGCGGATCTTTTGCCATCCGGCAGTGTCGCGTGCAGTTAGGCGTAGCGCTGCTAAGCCGTCGCCGCAGCTCCTTGCCGGTTAGTAAAATCTCTCGCTGCTTTGGGCGCAATAATATCTTTCATTAGGGTGTGTTTCTAAAGTCCGGGACGTGCAATTTTGTGGGCATAAGGCACCAGTTCAAGGCGGAAAACCGCCGGAATAGCATTGCTACTTCAAGGTTTGACAACGCAGAAATGGTGCTTTTTACACCCCGAAGATGCATGTTAAGAGTTTTGAAACACGCCCGAGCAAAGGAGGCTCCTTTTTTCTAAATCTTTTTTCGCACCAGCTTCGCTGGTTGTTTTTTGCGCTGAAGCAAACAATTAAAAACACCGCTTGGGCGAACCCAAGCGGTGTTAGTGGATCTAATTATTTGATGTTGTTGATCACGCTGGCATCATAGGTGTAGCCAGTGATGCCGGCAGACTTGGCATCATAGTCAACTTCCGCATCCAGGAACGCCAGGACCTTGGTCGCGCCGCCGAGTTCGTTGGCGATGTCATAGGCCTTGTTCAGGGAGTAGGAGGTCAGGCTCTTGGTGTCGATGGTGGTGATCTCATCAATGCTGCCAAACAGGGTGAAGAACACGTTGCCAGCGTCAACAGCTTTGTTCAGTTCCAGTGTGAAGGTGACGAAGCCATCTTTCACAGTGGCAACCAGCTTGCCAACCACGTACTTGTTGGTAGCAACAACGGCGATTTCGGTCTTGCCATTCACGGTGAGGTCAATGGGGGCAACCATGCACCAGTCATTGGTGATGCCAGACTTCAGGTCGCGCACACGGGCGCCGGCCAAAGAGATGGTGTTGCCATAGTACTTGGTGTTCGCGGGCAGGGAAGCCAATTCCTTGGTCTTGCCAGACTCGAAGCCGCACACAGAGCAAATTTCTTTGGCAGAACCCTTCTTGTTAACGGTGGGCTTCACAGTGGTTTCCCAGATGAAGCTGTGGCCGAAAGCGGGGATCACAACGTCTTTGCCCATGTCCAGTTTGCACACGGCGCAGGTGACGTTCTTCAGGCCGTCGGTGGTGCAGGTAGCAGCAGTGATGATCTGATCCTTGGCAGTATGGCCCAGAGCAGGAACTGCTTCACGGGCGATCAGGTAGCCGCACACTTCGCAAACGGTGTCTTTCACGCCGCCGGTCAGGCAGGTGGGAGCGGGAGCAAAGGTCTCTTCGGGGGTGTGGCCAGTGGCAGGAATCGGCTCCTGAGACGTTTTGCCACAATTCGCACGTTTGCACTTCAGATCGTTTGCACCGGGGGTGTTGCATGTGGGTTCGTAGGTCCAAATCACTTCGTAGTCATGGCCCAGAGCAGGAACAACGACCTTCTTGATGAACTTGCAGCCAACGTTCTGGCACTTATACTGGTCTTCGCCTTCCTTTTCGCAGGTAGGAGCAGTAGAGATACCAGCATTGGGCTTCTCATTGAATTTGTGGCCGATAGCAGGCAGCACTTTCTTATCTTCATAGGTGCAGCCATCGCGATCACACTTATAGTGGGACAATCCGTCCACTTCACAAGTTGCGTCAACGCTGTCAGACTGCCATTGCATGTCATGACCCAGAGCATCAATAGTGAATTCTTTTGTGGTCTTGCAACCATTAGAGCATTCAACCGTCTTCACGCCAGCGACGGTGCAGGTGGCAGCTGTTTTCACTTTGCCAGCGGCCTTTTCGTCATACTTGTGGCCAATGGCGGGATCGGTGACGGTTTGGGTTGCGGTGCAGTTCTTGCAAGTAACACGCTTCAAACCATCGGTGGTGCAGGTAGGCACTTTGCCATCCACTGTGACGCCTTCAGAAAGCGGTTTAAAATCGTGGCCGGTCAAACCGATCTTCTGGGTGATCTTGTTTTCGCACAGTTCGCACTTCTTATACTCAACGCCCTCTTTGCTGCAGGTAGCCGCTGTTTCAACGGTCCACACGGCAGGATACTGATGAGCAAGCTGTGCGATGGCTTCTTTCTTGGTTTCGGTGCAGCCAGCGTTGGAGCAAGTATAGAGATCATAGCCGGCCGCTGCGCAAGTAGCAGGGGTGCGGCTGGTGAACACAAACTTGTGGCCGGGGGCAACCTTGGTCACAACCTTGTCAAGGATTGCAGTGCAGCCCCAGCGGGTGCAGCTCTTGTAGGTGTACTCATCAGTGGTGCAATTACCAGGGCTGGTCTTCAGAGCACTGGGCTCATGACCAAGCGCAGGAATGGAACCAGAGACGATGTACTTCCAGCAACGTGCACAATAGGTGGATTCCACACCAGCTTCAGTGCAGGTGGCGTCTTTTTCTGTCTTCTTGGGTTGACCAGCTTGATCATGGCCAAGAGCAGCGATGACTTGGGTTTTGTCTACATAACCACACAGAGAGCACTTGTACTGTTCCAAACCAGCCGTAGTGCAGTCGGCCTTGTCTTTGATCACCCATGCATAAGCATTTCCGCCGCCAGACAGTTCATGTTTACAGGTTGCGGGATCAGCAGCCATTGCAGTTGCTGCGCAGCAGACAAGCAAAAGTGCTACCAGGAAAACCAGACCAAGTTTAGTCCATTGCTTCATTAGCTTAAACCTCCGATTCGAATTTTTGCTTTACCATCCGATTGGGAGATAAAGCGCAGCAGTTTGTCATGATAGAAAAACTACCATTTACAGTTATTATAGCATGCCAATGGGGTATTGTCAATGGATGTATTGAGAATTTGTAAACGTTTTGTGGACGAAAACAATGTGCAAAACGGGCCAAAACCTTGCCAGAAATGCGATTTTCGCAAATTCCGCCAAGAAAGCGTCCAGTTTTGCGCTGTGGGTGTGCAACACCAGCCTTTGGAAAGTGCCATACCGGAATATTCCATGGTAAGAGCAACCCGGCTTCCACCGGAATGGAAACGCCTGATCCGCCGCGGGTGTCGGCGCTTAAACCCCTTGAGCACAAAGCTTGGAAACAATGTGCTCCATTTCGTCGTTTACCTCATATACCTCCTTTGCAGCAATGTGACGGGAACGCAGCATTGCGTGCCTTCCCCAGGTGTTTGTTGCGAAACTGCGCATCCCCTCCATTCCTCTATACATGTTGTTGACAGATGTATTCTAGCACAATGTTGCCAGCAATTCAACCATTTGTTTGTAAATTTGGCATGGTAATATCGCCCAACAAAATGAGCTGCCGCTTGATGCGACAGCCCATTTTGCGAGGTATTATCTGATCCGATTGATCAGCGTCTCGTCATAGGTGAAGTTGGTCACGCCATTGGCGACAGCGTTGTAGCTGGCCACGGCGTTGTAATACACAAAGATCATTTCCGCGCCGTCAAAGGTGCCAGCAATATCGTAGGCGCGGCCAAAGGAGAACGGGGTGTTGAAGTTGGACTCCAGCGAGGAAATCATCGTCACATCAGTGAACACAGTAAGGAACTCAGACACCACGACTACGTCATAGTTGAGCTTGAGATCGAAGGTGACGCTGCCGTTTTTGACAGTGGCAGAAAGGGTGCCCACCACAAACTTGTTGGTGCCAACAATGCCCACATCATAGCGGCCATCGCGGGTGAGGTCAATGGGGGCGACCATGTGCCAATCGGTGGTGACGCCCTGGGTGATGTCGCGCACGCGCACACCGGCGGTGGACAGGGTGTTCTTGTAGTAGATCTCTTCGTAGGGGACGGATTTGGTGCTGACAGCCTTACAGACGGTGCAAGTCTGGGTGGCGGTGCCGGGCTTGGATTTGGTGGCGGCAACAGTGGTCACCCACGCGCCCTTATGGCCTGTGGCTGCGATGGCAGTGCCAGTTTCAAGCGTGGCCTTACAGGTGGAGCAAGTGACATCTTTGCTGCCCTTCTCGGTGCAGGTGGGTTGCTTTGTAATAGTTTCTACCTTTTTATGACCGAGCGCCTTGACGGTGGTGGTCTTCACATTGCCGCAATTGCGCTGGCAGGTGAAGTTGGTGACACCGGCTTCGGTGCAGGTGGGCAGCTTGGAAGAGGAGTCCGCCGTATCGCTATAGGAATGGCCCAGCGCCTTGACGGTTTCGGACTTGACATAGGAACAGCCTGTCCGCTTGCAGGTGAAGTAGCTTTTGCCGCTCTTGGTGCAAGAGGCGGGCTCCGAATTGCTGTCCGCAGAGGTGGAGTAATCATGACCAAGCGCCTTGACAGTGACGGTGCTGACAGTGCCGCAGCCATACACGCAGGCCACGTTGGACTTGCCAGAGGCCGTGCAGGTGGCGGCAGTAATCACCGTGGCCGCACCGGTGTAGCTGTGGCTCACCTTGGCGATGGGGCGGGTTTCTTTGCTGCCGCACACGCTGCAGGCACGCACTTCCACGCCCGCGTCTTTGCAGGTGGCAGCGGTCTGGACGTCATACTTGGCGGGGAAGGTGTGCGCCAGAGCCGTGACATCGCGCTCGTCCACATAGGTGCAGCCCTTGTTCTGGCAGGGGAAGCGGTTGACGCCCTTGGCGCCGCAAGTGGCAGCGGTGGAGAGCGTAGCATCGGCCGTGCCCAGGTAGGAATGTTGCAGCTTAGTGGTATAAACAACATTATCAATGCCGCAACCATTTTTGCAAACGAAAATCTTTCTTCCGCCATCAGAGCAGGTTGCATCAATCACGCTGTTGGGCTCTGTGGGATAATTGTGCCCTTTGGCATCAGTCTGGTTGGTGACATTGCATTGCGCACCGCAGACGGTGCAGGTTTGATAAGAGTAGCCGCCTTTTTCGCAAGTGGCGGAAACTGTGTTGGTAACACCGCCGCCAACATGGGAGAGCTTCGCAACTGTCTGTGTTTCCGAAATGTCACCACAGCGGGAGCACTTTTTGACATTCTTGCCTTCAGAAGAGCATGTGGGTTGGGTCTGCGCCTGCCAATCCGAATAGTTGTGGCCCAGCTTCTCAATGGGCGCAGTGGCGCAGGGGTCCTTGCCGCAGCTGTCGCATTTGTAGTTCAGTACGCCAGGCTCGGTACAAGTGGGGCTGGTGGCTGTGTAGGACGTTTTGCTGCCAGTATGGTTGCAGTCATCCGCCAGCGCAGCGCTGCAGGCGCAAACCAACAGCAATACCATCAGACAAAAGACACTCAGTTTCATACACTTTTTCATTTTTTACAATATCCCTCCCCAATATAGTGTGGCTGCTCTGTATCAGCAGAGTTAAAACAGGAATATTCTCCTATCTCGTGGTTTATGGTAACATAAGGGTAACAAAAAGTCAATCAATATGAAACTCTTTTACAATTGTAACACAACAGGAAAATAAGTTGGCGAATCGCGAAACAGACTTTGGTCCATTCGCTTTGTGATGTTCCGGCAACGGTGATGGCATTAATCAGACCTCGGTCTGTTCTTCTTTTGAAAACTGTCGCAAGATCCCTGCGATCATCTGATCTGCCACGGCAGCGATATGCGCAGGCGAATCGCGCATGCCATCCTCCAGCCACGCGCGCACCAGCCCCACGCATCCAGAGGTAATGAACGAATAGTAGTATTCGCGTGATACATCGCAATCCCCCAGCAGCTGTCGCCAGCCCTGCTCGTCCTGGGGCTTGTTACTGGCCACAATGCGGGAAATGAGCGACACATTGCCAAGACGCAGCATGGCAGTGAACAGCGCCGCATTTTGGGCCACATAGTCAAACACGCTGCGCACCGCAATCAAAAAACTCTGGCTATCCCCACTGACAACCCGGCGCAAATCGATAATCTCAGTCACTTCTTCCACTACATAGTCCTCGGTTTTCTGGTACAGATCATATATATCCGCATAGTGCAGGTAGAACGTGCTGCGGTTGACATCCGCGAGCTCGGTCAGCTCCTTGACGGAAATATTACGAAGCTCCTTTTGTGAAAGCAGGGTGATCAGTGCTGCACGAAGGCTCTCCTGCGTGCGGCGCGTACGGCGGTCTGTATTTTTAGGCATCATGTAAACCTTCCTCTTTTCATCAACAGTTATTCCTCGAATGTCTATTAGTAAACAGTTGCAGTATTATTGATGGTTGAGTTTCCTGCTTGTGCTCATTATAATAGAGGAGCCCGAGAAATACAACACATGTCTATCATCTTTTGAAAGGGGCTGACCCATGAACCGCCTTATTGATGGCATCCTCAAGCAACGCAGGGTGGTCATTACGCTCACAATCCTGCTGTTACTCGTCAGCGTGGTATGCATCACACAGGTGCAGGTCAATTACCATCTGGCAGATTATTTGCCCGCCGATGCGCCCTCCACCCTTGCGTATGCGCAAGTGGATCAAAGCACCATGCCCAATATGCAGCTGGTGCTTAAAGGGTTGTCTGTAGCACAGGTGCTGGACGCCAAAGAGAAGATCGTGCAAATCCCGCATGTGAACGGCGTCCTGTGGCTGGACAGCATGGCAGATTTAACCCAACCGTTGGAAATGCTGGACGAGGCCACCGTTTCGCAGTGGTATAAGGACGGCTATGCACAGATGCTGCTCACCGTGGACGAGAGCGCTGCCAAGGCCGTCATCAGCGATATTTATGCGCTGTATCCTGATGCGCTGCCATCGGGCAAGCTGGTCAACACCGTTGCCGTGCAGAAGACACTTGTAGATGAGATAATGACGATTATCCTCTTTGCCGTGCCGCTGGTGCTGTTGGTGCTGCTAATGTCCACCAGCTCATGGATCGAGCCCTTGCTCTTCATATTCACCATCGGCATTGCCATCATGATCAACGAAGGCACAAACCTGCTGCTGGGCGAAGTCAGCTTTATCACCCGTGCCTGCAGCGCGATACTACAGCTGGCTGTATCGCTGGATTACGCAGTATTCCTGCTGCACCGCTTCAGCGATGAGCGGGAGCAAGGCAAAGACGCCCTCGCCGCTATGGCCGCCGCCATGCGTGCCTCTGGCTCCGCCATTGCTGCCAGCGCAATGACCACCGTATTTGGTTTCCTCTCCCTGATGCTGATGGAATTCAGCCTAGGCAAGGATATGGGGCTGGTGCTGGCCAAGGGAATCCTGCTTAGCTACATCAGCGTGATGGTGGTGCTGCCCGCAATGGCGGTGGGCATGACGAAACTGCTGGACAAAACGCGCCACCGTATGCTGCTGCCGCGCTTCAACCGCGTTGGCAAGTTTATCACGCGCTATGCTATGCCAATTGCCATTGTGCTGCTGCTGTTGATTGTGCCCAGCTTTATCGCCCAGCAGCAGAACGACTTTATCTATGGCGCAGCTGGTATGGAGGTGGACGGCTCTGTTGTACAACAGGACGCCGCTGAAATCCAGGCCGGATTTGGCAACCGCCAACAGATGATATTGCTGGTGCCCTCCGGCGACCCTGCCCGCGAAGCAGAGCTTGCCGCCGCGTTGCAGGCCATCCCCGAGGTGGCCACTGTGATTGCCTACTCCAACGCAGTGGGCACACAAATCCCGTGGCAGATGCTCTCTGCCAGCCAACAAGCGCAACTCTCCAGCGGCGCGTTCAGCCGCTTGGTGATCTATGCCGACTGCAGGGATGAGGGCAACGCCGCATTCAGCCTGGTGGAAAACCTATATGCCACCATTGATCTGCTCTACCCCACCGGCTACCATCTGCTGGGCGAGAACATCATCAATTACGACCTCATGCGCACCATCACCGCCGACAGCCTGAAGGTGCAGCTGGGCGCGGCGATCCCCATCTTTATCATTCTGCTGATCACCTTCCGCAGCCTGTCGCTGCCCGTTTTCCTGCTGCTCACCATCGAGGGCGCGGTGTGGATAAACCTCAGTATCCCCTACTTTACCGGCATCCAGATGAACTATATTGGCTACCTGATCATCAGCTCGGTACAGCTGGGCGCGACAGTGGACTATGGCATCCTGATGGCGCAGGAGTATTTGAGCAACCGCCGCCTGTATGGCAAGCGGGAGGCCGTCAGCAAAACCGTGGCATACACATTGCGCTCCACATTGCCCTCGGCACTGATCCTGTTCATCGCGGGCACGCTGCTGGGCGTGATCTCCACCACCCGCGTGATTGGCGAGCTTGGCACCATCCTGGGGCGCGGCGCGGGTATTTCGCTGATAATGGTTATTGTGGTGCTGCCCATGCTGCTGTTGGTGTTTGACAAGTTCATCCTCAAAACAACTCTACAAAAAAAAGCAGGAGGTCCTCAGTAAATGAAAAAGCTTTTATGCCTGGCACTTTGCCTGCTGCTGCCCATTGGCGCGCTGGCGCAAGTTAATAAGGAAGAAATCGTGTACGCGCGGCTGACCGCCGGTGGCGAGCCGTTGGCACTGTATGTCGTCAACGCCTTCGAGACAGACGAGCAAGCCACCATCACCGATTATGGCGTCTACACCCAGCGCGTCAACCTCACCACCATTGATGCACTATCTGCCGGTGAAGCGCAGGAGCTGACGCTAGCCCCGGGCAGATTCTACTATCAGGGCAACGGCCTCGCGGCAGAACTACCCTGGACGGTCGATATCGGCTACCTGCTGGACAGCGAAAAGATGCCGGTGTCTGATTTGGGCGGCGCAACCGGTGCATTAGAAATCATATTATCTATCACCAAGAACGAGCACTCCACCTACCCCGCCGATGGTTTCACCCTGCAAATCACCCTCACGCTGGACGGCACATGCTGCACGGGCATCAGCGCACCCGGCGGCACCGTGGCTGCAGTGGGCGGCAACCGCGCCATCACCTATATGTTGCTGCCCGGCATGGAGGGTGCCTATACCATCACGGCAAATGTGGATAACTTCCGTATGGACAGCATGCAAATTGCCGCAGTGCGCATGAACATCGACGGTGATATGTACCTCAAAGCATTTACCAACGGTATGGAGCCCGCCATGCAAAACATCGCCAAGAGCTTGATGGCCCCCGTATTTGAGCGCATGGCAGGCGGCATGCCTACATCTTTTGTGGATGAGCGCAACATTGTGAGCAGCGTGCAGTTTGTGCTCATGACAGAGCCTGTGGAACGCCCCGCGCCTGCCTCTGTGCAACAGGCTGAGGGCACCGCCGCGCAGGGCTTCTGGGACCGGCTGTTGGATTTGTTCCGATAACGCGATAGCAAAAAAGCGCTTCGCCTTTCTTACACAAGGGCAAAGCGCTTTTTCAATAATCATTTTCGTTTGCCGGTATCCCCTGGCAGCTTCCCGCACAGCAAACCCTTGTTCATCCACTGCTCTTTATGCCGGGTAACCGCCTGATAATCCTTCTCATCATGCGCATCGGAGGCGATATAGTGCACCAGCTGCGCATCAAGCAGCTTGTGCGCAACTTTCCCTTCGCCCAAGCGCTTGCCAAGTACGTCGGCATCTACCTGCATTTCGCAGCCCATCTCCACCAAGGCTTTTGCGATTGCCAAGTCTTTTTTCATATAAACATAGCGTTCCGGATGCGCGATGATGATATGTATCTGTTGAGTAAGCGACGAAAGCAGCTCCTGCCAGCCGGGAAACATACGCTCGCTTGGCAGTTCCAGCAGCAGCGTTTGGGTGCCTTCCACGCAAAGCGGCCGCAAATCATCCGCATTTTTGCCGGGCAGCGCTTGCCAATTGACCTCATACCCCTGCAAAAGCGTGATTCCGCGCTGCATAGCCAAGCGTTTAGCGATGCGAAAAGCCTTTTGAATCGGCAAACGCGGCGTATCATAATCATAAATATGTGGGGTGGCGATAATATGGCGAATGCCTGCGGCAAATGCGGCATCCAGCATCGCCTGACACTGCGCGGTGTCCTTTGCCCCATCATCTACGCCCGGCAACAGGTGGCAATGTATATCCAGCACGGAGAATCTCCTTCAAATTCAATAAAGAAAACCGCCATCGCGCGGCAGACGCGACAGCGGCAAAGAAGCGGATCAGTTGGATTTGGCGGCAGGCTTGCCGTTCTCTTTTTTGCCGCTGTCCAGGTACCCGTGGCCGTAATAGCCGGTGTTGTAGCTTTGGTAGTACTTGTTGTACCTTCTGCGGCGATAATAACTGCGGCTGCCGCTGCGTACGTCGTCAATGACAAAGCCCAGCAGCTTGGCATCGCAAAACTGAATGGCCTCTACGGCCTTTCGCACTTCCTTGAGCAGCGAGATATTCTGACGCGTCACAAACATCACACCCGCAACGCCCTGCACAAAGGTCAGGCAGTCGGTCACTACGTTGACCGGCGGGGTATCAACCAGCACCAGATCATACGCGGTATTCACATAGGCCAGCAGTTCCTGCATGCGCTCCGAGCCCAGCAGCTCGCTGGGTGTGGGCGGAATGGTGCCGGCAAACAACACATCCAGATTAGGGCGCACTTCGTGAACCACGGCATCGTCAAAGGAGGCAATGCCGGACAACACTTCGGCCAGGCCCTGGCGCGCGCGCGGCCGCACGTTGAACTGCGTGGACTGCATGGGCTTTCGCATATCGGCGTCGATGATCAAAATCCGCTGACCGGCCTGGGCAGCCACGATGGCAAGGTTGGCCGTAACGGTGGATTTGCCCTCCGAAGCCATGGCGCTGGTGACGATCAAAGCGCGCTTGTCTTCTTCGGTCATCACAAAACGCAGGTTGGTGCGCAGCATTTTGTAGATTTCCACAATGTGCGCAGACGTATTTTCGGAAATCACGTGGCGGCGCGCCGGATCCTCGGGCAGGTTATCCTGATCCTTATCAATGGAATCCTTCGCCTTAGCGGCCTTCGCTGGCTTTTTGCTCTTACTGTTCTTCGCAGGGGCGGCTTTGACGGTCAGCTCTGCTTTTACAGCTTTGCCCTCCTTGCCAGGCAGGCTGTCATCGGCAGAATAGGCGCGCTTATAGCCATACTTGCCACGCGAATAATGGCTGTAGCTATAGCCGTAACGGCCATACCGCTTATACCCATAGCGGGAGCCTTTTCTGTTCATATCGGGGATCGCGGCCAGCACCGGCGAAGTGAAATTGCGGGTCAAATCATCTTCGTCGGTGACCTTGGAGCCTAGGATGAAATGCAGCGTGAAGAACGCGACCACCGCCAGCGCGGCAATCATGCCGCCCAAGATGGTATTGCGCATGACGGAGTTGGAATTGGGCAGAAAAGAGCAGGTAGCTTCGTCCACCGTCTTCAGCTCGCCACCAATCAAGCGGTTCAATTCGCCTGGAGCGTTGAGCATCACGCCGCGGCAAATATCCAAAGAAAGCTGTGGATCGGTGGTGGTGACGGTAACTTTCATCACCTCGGTTTGGTCTTGTGCAGTCAGCGCGATGGATTTGGATAAAAACGAAAGAGAATAATTTCCGTCAAGCTCGGAATTAACGGCGCTGAGCACCGTATCGCTGCGCATGATCACTTTGTAGGTGTTCAGCAGCTTTTGCGCTGTATTGAGTTCGTTCAGGTTAACATCGCTGGTTGTCTGGATGGTCAGGGCATCCTTACTGGAGACCAGAAATGTGGCAGACGCCGTGTACGTATCCACATTCGTATAAGAAAAATAAGCGAAGCAAACGCAGCAGCCCACAATGGCAGCCAAAATAATCAGCCAAGCGTTATGTATATAGATGGACAAAAGCTTCATTAAGTCTATTTCTTTTGTCATGCCTTCCTGATGTTGCGTTTCGCTCATGCAGCTTGTCAACCCCACTTTACCATGATCGTTCCCGCTACTTATGCCAAGCACCCTGCGGCAGCGACAAAAATAGTGGTATTAGTATAGCACACAAAGCCTAAAATGCATAGCCTCTTTTGCATTTATTCAAATATTCACCATTTTTGCGCGATGTGTACATTTTCGCGAGATAATTTTGTATGTAATCACTCACAAACCAGCCGATGCAGGCTTTGCCTTACTGCGCCTGGGGAAATCAGCATCGCATTCAAAAAATCGGTTACATCATCAGCCAAACCAGCCGCCATCAGGTCCACGCCGAATATCTCTTTTCGGCATAAGACACAACTTAGCTGTGTCTGTGTAACTGTACTGCCCAACTGCAAAAACGACAGAGCGGCTTGCAACTCCTGCAACAGCGGATCGGGGCTGGGCGTGAAGGCATTGCCCTGATCATCAACCCCCATCAGATAGCGCAGCCACGCCGCCAGCACAAAAGGAATGCAGTGCAGATCCTTGATGTTCAGCGTATCGCTTTGCAGATACAGCTTCAATGTTTCGCCAAAGCGAATGGGCAGCTTTTGTGAGGTATCGCTGGCGATGCGCTGGGGCGTATCGGGCATAAAGGGGTTGGGGAAGCGCTTTTCCAGCACTTCTTTTGCAAAATCCAGCGGCGAGAGCACGCCTGGATTGGCCACCACCGGCATGGCCTCCTGATAGACAATGCGGTGCACCAGCGCGCGCAGATCGTCATCGCGCATTTCATTATATATCGTATCAAAGCCCAGCAGGCAGCCCAGCACCGCCAGCGCGGTGTGCAGCGGGTTCAGGCAGGTACACACCTTCATTTTTTCGCACAGATTCACCGTCTGGCGGTCGGTGATGATGATGCCCGCCAGATGAAGCGGGGGCCGCCCAGCCGGAAACTGATCCTCAATCACCAGGTATTCTGTTTCTTCCGCGTTTACATACGCGGCGGTGTAGGTGCCCTTGGATGTCACAATGGGCGCGGCATCGGCAAAGCCCGCAGCAGCCAGCGCCTGGGCTACCTTGGCATCGGGGCGGGGGGTGATCTTGTCGATCATGCTGATGGGGAATGCCACCTTGCCGGCATCCTGCAAATAGGCAACAAAGCCTTCCTCTGCAAAGCCACTTTGCTGCCACCCCCTGGCAATAAACAGCATGGCATCGCGCAGCTTATCGCCGTTGTGGCTGCAATTGTCCATGCTGACCAGGGCAAGGGGCATCGCGCCCGCAAGGTATCGCGTGAGCAGCCCGGCACACAGCACGCCAATGGCGGTGCGCGCCTCGGCAGGTTTTTTGCCGATATCGCTTTGCACCCAGGGGAGGGTATTGCCCACAGCATCCACCGTGGCATAGCCTTTTTCGGTGATGGTGAGGCTGGCCATCTGCAGTGAGGGTGACGCAAAAATATCCACCAGCCGCGCGGTGTCCGCCGGGCGCGCGCCATCGCAGCGCAGCGCTTCGGTGACTGACGCAATCACGCTGTTCTCTACCGCGCCGTCGCTTTTGAGCACCGACAGGATGGACAGATTATCAAAGGGTGTATACGCGCTGTCGATGATTTCGCCATCAAAGCATTCGCACACGATGACGCCGGTGTTATACAGGCCATCGTTCAGCAGCCGCTGCAGCGCAGCAGCCGGGAATGCGCGAAAGATATTGCCCGCACCAAAGTGCACCCACGTGGGCGCGGAAAACGTGCGCTGTTTGAGGGCGGTTATATCAAAAGCGGGCAGGGCAAAGCCTGCCTGCTGCCAGGGCGCGGGGTTTTGCAAAGCGTCTACAGATAGCTTCAGCATAAATGGTGCTCCTTTTGTGATCGTTGCCCCTCATTATACAGCATTTGGTATGAAAAGCGCAACGTAAAAGGACAAAAAACAAAAATAATTCAGTTACTATGTTGCGATTACACCGTCGCTGATGGTCAGCACACGCTGGCAGCGGCTGGCATAATTCTCGTCATGCGTCACCATGATGATGGTGTTGCCCATTTGGTGCACCTTTTCCAGTAAACCCATCAGTTCGTCTGCACTCTTTTTGTCCAGATTGCCCGTCGGTTCATCTGCCAGAACGATGCCGGGGTGGTTGATGAGGGCGCGCGCAATGGCCACGC
>JAVBRU010000023.1:0-85469 GCA_031547595.1 Eubacteriales bacterium | reverse complement strand
GAGACATGGCCTGAAAACTCTGGTAGAATGGAATTGCAACACAACATTCGAAAGGAGCGTCAAGCCATGTCCGAGAAGATTGTACAACTGAACGAGGAAGTAATCAAGGGGGAACTGAAAGAATTGGTGCGCACGAGCGTACCTCATCATCCTTCTCTGTTATTCAATCTGATCGTTCGTTGTAGTATTAGGTAACCACTGATTTAATGAAGGCCTGTGGAGGGGGAGTGGATTTTATCTGAACGCAAGGAAGGAAAGCGATGGAATAGCAGCGCTATTTCTAACTTTTCTGACGCAGTGCACGGGCAAAAGACATCACCAGGCATAGGCCTGAATAAATCAGCGGTTACTTAGGGTGTGTTTCAAAAGTCAGGGGCGTGCAGCTTCGAGAGGATAAAGCGCCAGTTTAAGGCGGCAAACCGCCGGAATAGCATCGCTACTTCAGGGTTTGACAACGCAGAAATGGTGCTCTTAGACCCCGAAGATGCATGTTAAGAGTTTTGAAACACGCCCTAGATGCGTGCACCCAGAGGGCACCAGCGTGATGATGTGATCTATTGCGTAAACGCGGAGGCCAGACGGTATTCCAGCGCATTGACCGGGCTATAGATAAAGCCTGAAATCAGCAAATCCTGGGCAAACCCTCGCCCAGCAAGGGCTTTATCATCCGCTTGCTTCCGCCCCGCGTCATCATCGTAACACAAGGCTTTCCCGCTTGTACAGTGCCAATCAAACGCGCATCTTGCGAAAGAATGGCCAGCGCTTCGGTTGCCTGTTCCTGTGGCAGAATCAACACAAATTTTCCTTCGTTGCCCATGTGCATCATATCAAGGCCCAATATATCGCAAAAGCCCTGCACCGTATCGTTGCATAGAGCAGTTTTGCCATTCAGCGCCATTTCAACCTGAGAGGCGTCAGCAATTTCGTTTAGCACTGTGCCAAGGCCGCCCCTTGTGATATCCCGCAAAACATGCACCTGCAGGCCCGCGTTCAAAAGGCTTTGCACCTGATGGTTCAAAACGGCGCAATCGCTTTGTATATCGTTGTCAATGCCCATGCGGGCCGACAGGATACAGGCATGATGTTCGCCCATCAACCCGGAAATAATGATGGCATCCCCGGGCGCGGCGTTTTGGGCGCTGATATCCTGCGCGGTTTCCATCCATCCGATACCGGCTGTATTGATATACAGCCCACCGTTCCCCTCCACCACTTTGGTGTCCCCCGCCACGATCAGAACGCCCGCCTCATCAGCGGCCTGGCGCATGGACTTCGCGATCTGGTCAAGGGTGCTCAAGGCCAGCCCCTCCTCCAGAATAAAGCCGCAGGAAAGGTATTTGGGCACCGCGCCGCGCATGGCCAGGTCGTTCACCGTGCCGCACACGGCCAGCTTGCCGATATCCCCGCCCTTGAATAGCAGCGGGGTCACCACAAAGGAATCGGTGGTAAAGGCGATCTTTGTCGCAGGGCTTGGCAATACCGCCGCATCCTCCAGGCGGTTCAGGATCGGATTAGAAAAATGCTTCACAAAAATATCACGGATCAAGTTGTCCATGATATCGCCGCCACTGCCGTGGGCCATGGTGATTTTCATTGGTTTTATGCTCCTTAACGCGTTCTCGCATTCTGATACCAAATGCCGCAGCTGCCCTCCGCCGACACCATACACGGCCCCACCGGGTTCAAAGGGCTGCACGCCTTGCCAAACAGCCCGCACTCAACCGGCGTTTTCCGCCCGGTAATCACCTCGGCGCACTGGCAGCCCCGTTTCTCCTCGCTCGTATGGCTATAGTCCCCCGCATCGTACAGCGAAAACGCTGCTTTCAGCCCAAACCCCGACCGGGGAATCGCCCCCAGCCCCCGCCACGTAGACGGGACGGGCTCAAAGCAGGCATCGATCAGCGCCAGCGCCCTTTCGTTACCCTCCCTTGCCACTACGCCTGGGTACAGATTATGGGCTTCATGGGTGCCTTTTTCGATCTGCCGCAAAAGATCATGCAGCGCCGCCACCAAATGCTCATACGAAAACCCGGCCACCGCGAGGGGCACCCGGTATGTTTGGCACAACCCCTCATACACCCCATACCCTACCACCGCGCTCACGTGGCCGGGGCCGATAAAGCCCTGGATATCCGGCCCGTTTTCGCATAGCCACCGAAGGCCGGGCACCAGCCTTTTCACCGCCATCAGCAGCTTTACGTTTTTGATCTGTTCTTTTTGAAGTGCCCGGATCAACAGCGCATACAAGGGCAGCGTGGTTTCAAAGCCCACCGCCGCCACCACAAACTGGCGGTCCGGCTCCGCTTTCGCCCATGCAACCGCATCCATCGGCGAATACATCACCCGCACGCTGCCGCCCTGCGCCTTGGCATCCGCCAGGCTGCCCCCGTTGCCGGGCACGCGGATCATATCCCCAAAGCTGATCAGGGTGGTGCCCTTTTCTTTGGAGATTTCTATAGCGCGGTCGATATACCCCGCAGGGGTCACACACACGGGGCAGCCGGGGCCGGAAACAAGCTGAATACCCGGCGGCAGCAGCCCCGAAATGCCCAGGTGCGCAATCTGGTATGTGTGCGTGCCGCAAACCTCCATCAGCTTGAGAGGCTGCCCCCGATAGCCGCGTATTGCGTCCTCCAGCAGGCCCAGCTTACTCTCCATACGCGTCCACCATTTTGAACAGCGCATCCAATTCCAACGCTTCATCCTCGGGCAAGGTGGCAATGGCGCAGCCCGCGTGGATCAGCACATAATCCCCGATGTCGGCCTGCACAATACCCAGCTCCACATCGAGGGTATTGCCCCGCACCAGCGCCTTGCCCTTTGCCCCGTCAAGGCCGATGATCTTACCCGGAACCGCTAAACACATGCGTCTTCCTCCCCTTTCTGGCCGATCCACATTTGCCCAAGCGATAGGCCGCCATCCCCGGGCGGCACCAGGTGATTCCTGAAAACAGCAAAGCCTTTGCCGGTCAGCATAGGCTCCACTAATTCTACCAGCAGCCTGTTTTGGAACACGCCGCCCGATAATGCCACCTGCTTGAACCCGAATCCCTCACACATCGAGGCAATCCAGCAAGCCACCGTCACATGGAAGCGATAGGCAAGCTCGTTGACAGGCGCGCCTGCCCGGTACAACGCATATAGTTCCCGCACGCAGGGCGCAAAATCCTCCCCTGCCACGGTAAAAGGCGTATGGTCTTTCAGCAGCGCTTTGGCTGCCGCATTCTCCAGCTCAATCGCGGGCTGGCCGCTGTAGTGCGCATAGGTGCAAATGCCCAGCAGGGCGCTGATCCCATCAAATAAGCGCCCCATAGACGAGGATTCGTGCGTGTTGATGTTGTTTTGAAGCGCGGCGTGCACCAATGGGTTATCATACGGGATGCCCGCGTCCTCCATCAGGCAAAGCGCGCTTTTCCAGCCCTGCTTCACCGATTCATCGCCGCCAAGGTACTGAATGGCTTTCAGATGCCCCAGGCGCTGATAGCCCGCGCAGTCCACCAGCAGGAATTCTCCGCCCCAGATGCTGCCGTCATCGCCATAGCCCGTGCCGTCAAAAGCCACGCCCAGCACTTGCCGAAGGCCGTGCTCCGCCATCACAGAAGCGATGTGCGCATGGTGATGCTGCACTTGCAGGATGGGCAAGCCCATCGTCTTTGCCACATCGGTTGTGACGTAATACGGGTGCTTGTCGCAGATCACTTTTTCGGGGACGAGCTTAAGCAGCGCCGCCATGTCCTTCAGGGTGGCTTCAAACAGCCCGGCCTCCTGAATATCCCCGTTTTCTTGGGACAGGAAAGCATAGCCGCCTTGAAACAGGCAAAAGGTGTTCTTCTCCTGCGCGCCCAGCGCTATCATGGGCGCTGTTCCTTTCATTGAAACGGCGAGGGGCACATAGCCCCGGGCACGGCGCAAAAACTGGGTTTGGTTATCAATCACCTGCACCACCGAATCATCCAGCCGCCGCAGAATATCCCGGTTGTGGCTGATCACGCAGTCCACGCCCGGGAAGGCGTGCATCTGCGCATCGTCGATGATGATGGGCTGCGAGGAAGCGTTGGCGCTGGTCATCACCAGCGGCCCTGTTTGCCGCAAAACAAGGTGCTGCAAGGGCGTATACGGCAAAAACGCACCCAGGTAGGGGCTTGTGGAGTACACGCTTTGCACAATGGCGCTTTCCTTGCGCTTTAGCAGCACGATGGGCCGTGCGCCGGATAGCAAAAGCGCCTCTTCTTTTTCGGTCACTTCGCAGTATTCCTTGAGGGACGTCAGGTTTTCAAACATCACCGCAAAGGGCTTATGCTCCCTGCCCTTGATCGCCCGCAAGCGCGAAACCAGCCCCTCATCAAAGGGCGAACAGGCCAGATGATAGCCGCCGATGCCCTTGATGGCCGCAATGCCCCGGAAGCTGCCAACAAGCTTTGGCCCGCATTGATTGCAACAAATGGTCTGCGCGTGATAGCGCCGGTCATCCGGGGCGGTATACTGGCTGTGGCACAATGCGCACAGCGGGAACTGCGCCATCGTGGTGGCCTGCCTGTCGTAGGGCAGCGCCCGCATGATGGAATAGCGGGGGCCGCAGTGCGTGCAACTGATAAAGGGGTTCAAATACCGGGGATCGTCCGGCTGGAAAAGCTCTTTCAGGCAATCCTCACAGATAGCCAGATCCGGCGAGGGCATGATGAAGCCGTCTGCGGTATCTTTGCTTTTTTCGATGGTGAAGCCGGGGCTCAGGGCATGCCGGGGCAGCGTTTCCACTTGAACGCGAATGATAGCGCTGCCGGTCGGGCATTGCCCTTCTATCGCCTGCACAAAAGCACGCAGGCGCTGCATGCTGGCAGCGGCTTCGATATACACGCGGCCGCCCTCGTTGCGAACAAAACCGCGGATGCCCATTTGCGCGGCCAGCTTGGCCACAAACGGCCTAAAGCCCACCCCCTGCACCACCCCATCGATGGTGATGGCTTGGTTTATAATTTCCCTTGCAGCCATGTGCAGACCTCAGCAAACCCCGCGCCCGATCTGGCCGACACCTGAAACACGGGCGCTGTTTTGTTGAGCGCCCGGATGCCCCGCACAAAATATTCCATATCAAAATCCACATAAGGCAATAAATCCACTTTGTTCAGGATAATCGCCTCTGCCTTTTCAAAGGCGAGGGGGTACTTGTAAGGCTTGTCCGCGCCATCGGCGGCGGTGACGATCAGCAGTTTGATGTTTTCCCCGATGTTAAACTCTGCCGGGCATACCAGATTGCCGATATTCTCAATAAACAAAATGCCTTTTTCGTTCAGCGAAAGCCTGGGCAGCACATTTTGCATCAGTGTGCCGTCGATATGGCAGGCCCCGCCGGTGTTGATCTGCACCGCTTCAATGCCCAGCGCCTTTAACTTTTCCGTATCGATGTCCGATTGGATATCGCCCTCCACCACATAACACTTGATGCCTCCAAGCCCCTCCACGATGCGGATCAGGCTGGAGGTCTTGCCCGCGCCGGGCGCACCGATCACATTGACGCCAAAGATGCCCTTGCCGTTCAGCTGTTTTTGAATGTCCTCGGCAATCCTGTCGTTTTCGGCGTTGATATCGGCCATCAATTGAATGTCCTGGCTGCTCATTGTCTACACCTCTAATTCTACTTTTTCCACATAAAACTCGTTGCCAATTTCGGTGGGGCTGCCAAGGGTATGGCAAGTGGGGCATTCGAATGAAAACAAAGGCCGCACAAAGTTTTTTCCGCAGTGGCTGCAATACATCTCAGACTTGATCAACGCTATATGCAGCACCGCGCCTTCGGCTTTGGTGCCCCTGGCGATCTTATCGAAATACATTTGCACGCAGTCCGGGATCAGGCTGGTGTTTTCACCAATCACCAAATGCGCCGCCGTCACTTTGACAGCGCCATGCTTTTGTGCCGCATCGTTCACAATCTGTACGATCTGCTTTGTCGGGCCGTATTCGTGCATGCTTTTCCCCCCTGCCGCGCCCTGTTATTATATGCTGTAACGCTTTTCTTTTCAAGGGCTGTTTGCCATTGACATTGCCGGGTTTCAGACCTATAATGGGGGCACGTTTCGGTTGTTATCGTATGCAAGCGGAGGGTGTAAGATCGTGGTGAACTGTGCCATGTTGCTGGGTGTCGTTTTTATTCCGTTGATCGGCTCCGTGCTTCTGCCCCTCATAGGCCGTGCAAACACAAGGCTTCGCAATGCGTTGGCCTTTCTTTGTGTGCTGATCCCGCTGGGATTGCTCTTCGCGCTCATTCCCGCATCCTTAAGCGACACACCGCCCAGCCTGCACGTGGCCCTGCCGCTGGGGCTCAGCTTTGGTTTCCTGGCCGATGGGCTGGCTGTGTTCATGGCCATTGTTTCGTCCTTCCTGGGGCTATGCATTGTGGTGTATTCCTTTGGCTACATCGCACACCCGGAAAACCAGAATGAATATTACTTTATGGTGGTGCTCTTTATCGGTGCCATGATGGGCATCACCCTCACCACCGATCTTGTTTTCCTGTACGTTTTCTGGGAGATTTCTGCCGTGTGCTGCTGGCGGCTTATTGGCTTTTTCCGCAAGGATGATAACACCCGCCGCGCCAACAAGGCTTTTTTGATCACCGGCATTGGCGCGCTGATCATGCTGTGCGGCTTTATGATGGTATACATGCAATATGGCACCACGGATTTGACGGTGCTGAGGGGCAACCCCATTTCCAATATCGCCGTCCTTCTGATTCTGTTTGGCATTCTTTCCAAATCTGCCACGCTGCCGCTTCACTCCTGGATTGCGGACGCGGGCGTGGCCCCCACCCCCGCCACCTCGCTGTTGCATGCCGCGGTGCTGGTCAAAATCGGCATATATGCCTACGCCCGCCTGTTTGTGGTCAACTTCCAGCTGCCCGAAGTCTGGCATACCGCCATGCCGGTGATTGCCGCTATCAGCGCCATACTCTCCGCCGGGGCGGCCATCAAGGAAACCGACATCAAGCGGATCATCGCGTATTCCACCGTCAGCCAGCTGGGCTTTATATTCCTCGGCCTGTCTGTGGGCGGGGAAATGGCGCTTGGCGGAGGCATTTTGTACATCATGATGCACGCCATCTCCAAGGCCGGGCTGTTCCTTTGCGCGGGCATTGTGGAGCATGGCTGCCATACCAAGGATATCCGTAAGCTCGGCGGCCTGTACAAGGCCATGCCCTGGACAGCGGCGGCCTTCCTGCTTTGCGCCCTGTCCGTGATGGGTATCCCCCCTTTTGGCGGCTTCTTTAGCAAATATCTTGTCATCTCCGGCACCGTGGCCGCAGGGCAGAGCTGGCTTGCCATCGTGTTCCTGATTGGCGCAGTGATGACGTTGATTTATCTGCTTCGCGCATTCATCCGCGTGTTCCTGGGCGATTACAGGGGCGAGGGCGCGCCCCACCCGGAAGGCACAAAATCGATGGTATATACCGTGGCGTTTCTGGCCTTTTTGTCCGTCGCCAGCGGTATCTTCGTCCATCCTGCGGCCAGCTGGGTCACTTCCATTGTGTCGCAAATAGGAGGGCTGGCAAAGTGAATAACATAATGCTGCTTTTTATCATCCTCGCCCCCTTTATCGCAGGGCTTGTTACCCTGATGCTGCCCAAAAAGTTTCACGGCATGGCGCTGATCCTCGGCTGCGCGGCGAACCTTTTGCTTGTCGCCCTCAGCTTCTTGCAAGAATCTGTTTTCCTGTGCGGCTTTGCGGGGTTTGGGATCGATTTCTCCCTCAAAATGTATCCTTTCAGCGGCTTTATCCTTTTGTGCGCCGCCATCCTCTCGCTGCTGGTATCCGTTTATACCGCCTGCTTCGCCAAGGGCAAGGCCTATACCCGGCTTTTATATGCCTGCATGCTGTTCACGCTGGCCCTGGCCAACGGCGCCGTGCTTGCTAATAATCTGGTGCTGCTGCTGTTCTTCTTAGAAGGCATCCTTGGCACCATGTATATCATGATTCTGGTAGGCGGCAAGGAAGGCTCCTCCAAGACAGCGTTAAAAGCCATCCTCATTGCAGGCGTAACCGATCTTGTCATGATGCTGGGCATCGCGCTTGCGGGCTTCACCGCCGGCACCCTCCATATGGATCAAATCCGTTTGCCGGTAGAAGGCTGGGGCCTGGTGGCCTTTATTTGTCTGGTGGTGGGCGCTGTATCTAAGGCGGGCTCCATGCCCTTCCACACCTGGATCCCGGACGCAGCAGACAACGCGCCCCTGCCCTTTATGGCCTTCCTGCCGGGCGCTCTGGAAAAGCTGCTGGGGATGTACCTCCTCTCCCGCATCACGCTGGATTTATTCGACTTTCAGCATGGCTCCGCCATGAGCTATGTGCTGATGACGCTGGGCGCTGTGACCATCCTTCTGGCTGTGATGATGGCGCTGATTCAGCGGGATTTTAAGCGTTTGCTGTCTTACCACGCGGTCAGTCAGGTAGGCTATATGATTCTGGGCATTGGCACCGCGCTGCCTGTTGGCATCATCGGCGGGCTGTTCCATATGCTGAACAACGCGGTGTACAAATGCGGGCTGTTCCTGGTGGCGGGCGCTGTGGAAAAACAGACCGGCACCACCAACCTCAACGTCCTTGGCGGCCTCAAAAAGAAGATGCCCGTCACCATGCTGTGCTTCATCGTTGCCGGGCTTTCCATCGCCGGGTTCCCCCTGACCAACGGCTTCTTCTCCAAGGAACTGATACTGGACGGCGCGCTGGAGAGCGGCCTGTTCTTCTTTATCCTGGCTGCTATCGGCGCGTTTTTTACGCCCGTTTCCTTCCTCAAGCTAGGCCATGCCGCCTTCTTTGGCAAAACCCCCAAGGAATACGAAAAAACCAAAGAAGCGCCCCTGCCCATGCTGATCCCCATGGTTCTCCTGGCAGCGGCTTGCCTGGGCCTTGGCTTCTTCGCAACGCCGCTGATCAACCATGTGCTATCGCCCCTCCTTGGCCCCGGCGTGGAGGCTGTGGGTGGCCATACCAACTGGCTGCTGGTGGGGATTTCTGCGGGGCTTCTGCTGCTGGCGGTGTTCGACCATCTGCGCGGCTTCAAAAAAACAGGCCGGGGCATCGAATCGGCCGATCATTTTCACCACGCGCCCGTGCTCCACCGCTTGTACGACCTGGCGGAAGCAAAAAAATTCGACCCTTACGAAATGTCCCGAGGCTGGATGAACGCCTACGGCACGATCTGCCTCAAAATCAACAACGGTATTTCGTATTTCTATGACGAGCTGATCCCGCGCGCTGTCGGTTTCCTGACCGGCCTTATCAAAAAGGCCCACAACGGCAGCGTCTCGCGCTATGTGTGGTGGGTGCTGGCCGGGCTGATACTCACTGTCGCAGTGTACTTGTTTGGCTGAGGAGGGATGAACAGTGCCCATCTTATTTATCGGCATCCCGCTTTTGGCGGTGGTTATTCTGAACATCCAATCCTGGTCGAACAAGCGCTCTGCGTTCTACGCCGTTGTGGCGGCCGCCGTTTTTCAGTTTGTGCTGGCCGGTATCGACCTCATCCGTCTGTTAAACGACCCAAGCCCCATCACGTCCGATTTCTTTGGTCATTTTTCCGTGGATTTATTTTCTTCTGTGGTGCTTTTGATCATCGGCATGATCACCGTGATCACCGATATCGTGGCGCGCTCCACGGTGCACTCCAGCCGCTTCAGCTTTGGCAATGCGCTGCTGCTGCTCATGATGGGCATGAATGGCGTGGTCATGGTGCGGGACGTATTCAGCCTGTATGTGTTTATCGAGGTCACCTCCACCAGCGCTTTTTTGCTGATCGCCATCAACAAGAAGAAGGATGAGCTGGAGGGCGCGTTCAAGTATTACCTGATGTCCGCCCTGGCCACCATCATGATGCTGATCGCCATTGCCATGCTCTTTGCATTGACCGGCGATACATCCTTTGACGTAATCAGCGCCTATATCAAGGGCCTGAACAGCGATCACTCCCTGCCCCTGACGGCGGCGTTCATCCTTATGACGGTGGCACTGTGCATCAAATCGGGCGTTGTGCCCTTTCATACCTGGGTGCCGGATGCCCACTCCAGCGCGCCCTCCCCCGTTTCGGTGATCATGGCGGGCATCGTTATCAAGATTTCCGGCGTGTACGCACTGATCCGCGTTTTCAGGGATGTGTTCCTTTGCAACCCGCAGCTTGGCAAAGTGCTGTCGATATTTGCGCTGGTCTCCATCGTGGTGGGTGCGCTGGGCGCGATCGGGCAAAAGGACATCAAGCGCATGCTGGCGTTTTCCAGCGTCAGCCAGATTGGCTATATTGTGCTGGGCGTGGCCACTGGCTCCATGCTGGGCTATGCGGGCGCGGTGATGCATTATTTCAACCACGCCACATTCAAATCTTTGTTGTTTGTGGATGCGGCCGCCGTGCTCAAGCAAACCGGCACCCGCAACATGGACGAGATGGGCGGCCTGGCAAAGAAGATGCCCTACACAGGCGTTTCCAGCGTGATCGGGCTATTGTCTATGGCGGGCATCCCGCCGCTGTCCGGCTTCTGGTCCAAGCTGCTGATTGTGATCGCGCTGTGGCAAGTATCAGCGCCCATGGCCATTGCCACACTGCTGACCAGCGCTTTGACGTTGACGTATTTCCTGATCCTGCAGAAGAAGGTTTTCTTTGGCGAATTGCCTGAGCGGCTTGAAAACATCACCGAATGCCCGCGCAGCCTGCGGGTGATTCAAGTGTTCCTAAGCGGCGTGAACGTGCTGGCGGGCATACTCTTCCCCCTGCTTTTAAGCTTCTTAAAAGCCCGTGGAATGATTTGAGAGGGGGTATGACATGGACATTACAATCATGATCCTGCTGCTTATGGGGCTGGTGGTCTCCTCCATAGTATGTGTATTCCTTCAGAATATCTTAAAAGCGTCTATTGCATTGGCGGTTGTGAGCGCCATTTTGTCCACCATCATGTTTTTGCTGGGGGCGAACCTCGCCGCCGTGTTTGAGCTTTCCGTGTGCGCAGGGCTGATCACAGTGGTATTTATCTCCACCATCAGCATGACCCGGCTTCGCACCAAAGAGGAGCAGGCCGAGGTCGAAAAAAGCCGCCGCAAGCGCTTCGTCTGGCTGCCGGTGCTGCTGCTTGTGCTGCTGACAGTGGCGCTCATCCTCTTGTGGCCGCATCTTCAAACGATGGTGCCCTACAAGGCCGGAGTGGAAAGCGAAGTGACATCGCAAGAGATTTTCTGGAACCAGCGCCAGCAGGATATGTTGGGGCAGATTATTATTGTGCTGACAGGTGTTTTCGGGGTGCTGATATTCTTTAAGGAGCGTGAGGAAAAATGACACTGCTTTCCATTTTGTTTATTATCGCGGCCTTGTTGATGCTGGCGGTTGGCTTCTATTCCATCGTCGTCACCCGCAACCTCATGCGGATACTGCTGTCTGTAGAAATCCTCACCAAATCCGTCACGCTGCTGATGATTGGCGCGGGATATATGACGGGCAACATGGGCCAGGCACAGTCCTATGTGATCACCATCATCATCGTGGAAGTGATGATCCTGGTGGTGGCGACCGGGCTGGTGTTTGGCGTGTACAACAAAACAGGCGCACTCAACACCAAGGACATCAACAATCTGAAAGGCTAACTGATATATGGAACACTTTTTATTGGCACCGCCGATGGCATTTATCATTTACCTTGCTATTTCCTTTGGGATATCGGCGCTTTCCAAGCGGTTGGCCGCGCACAGCAAGAATGTGGGCAACAAAGAAAACGCCTATGCCTGCGGCGAGGACATGGAGCATAACCAGGCTCAGCCCGATTATAGCGAGTTTTTCAAGTTCGCGTTTTTCTTTACCATTATGCACGTGATCGTGCTGGTGGTGGCCACCGATCCGGGCGGGCTTTCCATCACCTCCGGGGTGTATCTGGGGGTAACGGTGCTTTCGCTGTTCATGCTGTTGCGTAAATAAACAGGAGGGGCATTATGCAAACCGTAGATCGGCTCATCAACTGGGCCCGTTGTAAATCCCCCTGGATCATCCATTTCAACTCGGGCGCGTGCAACGCCTGCGATATCGAGGTGTTGGCTTCGCTGACCCCCCGCTATGATGTGGAGCGCTTTGGCATCCAGCTGAAGGGTTCCCCCCGCCACGCGGATGTGCTGATTTGCTCCGGGCCTGTAACCCTGCAGCAGCGGGAGCGGCTGATCACTATTTACGAGCAGATGCCAGCGCCCAAGTTCGTGGTGGCGGTAGGCACCTGCGCCTGTTCGGCTGGGGTTTTTGAAGGGTGCTATTGCGTGGAGGGCGGCGTGGATATGGCAATCCCGGTGGATATGTATGTGCCGGGCTGTCCGGCACGGCCTGAGGCCATCATTGACGGGGTGGTCAAGCTGCTGGAAAAGCTGAAATAGGAGAGGTTTATCATGCTGGAACAAGAAAACACCGTATTAAGCAGCCTTGTGCGGCGCTTCCAAAGCGCCCAAGCAGATAAGGCCATGCTCCATCATCACCGCGTTTATCTAAGCCTTGGCGCGGACGATATTTTAGACGCCCTTTCCTACGCCAAGCACGCCCTTCACTTTACCCACCTGTGCACCATCACCGGTATGGATACAGGCGATGGGTACGAGTTTGTGTATCATCTGTCCAATGACGATGGCATTGTTTTGAACCTCAAATACCGCACCGCGGGCGGCGATGGCATTGTGATCCCCTCTGTGCTGCCCATCTACGAAGGCGCCACCTTCTACGAGCGGGAACTGGAGGGGCTATTGGGCGTTACGGTGGACGGCTTGCCGGAAGGCCGCCAGTATCCCCTGCCGGACAACTGGCCGCAGGGGCAATACCCCCTGCGCAAAACCTGGGTTCCCGACACCCGCAAAGAATAGGAGGCTTCTTTACATGGCAAAGATGATGGTTCCCTTGGGGCCTCAGCACCCTGCTTTGGAGGAGCCGGAGAGCTTTAACCTCCTGCTGGAGGGAGAGCGCGTGGCCGCCGCCGCCGTGGCCCTTGGCTATAACCACCGGGGTATGGAAAAGGCCGCCGAGGCCCGCACCTATACACAGAATATCTACCTGCTGGAGCGTATTTGCGGCATCTGCTCACACAGCCATTCCACCTGCTATGTGCAAACGGTGGAGGCGCTGGCCGGGGCTCAAATCCCCAAACGCGCCCAGTATTTGCGCGCCCTGATTGGCGAGCTGGAGCGCATCCACAGCCACCTTCTGTGGCTGGGCATCGCAGGCCATGAAATCGGCTTTATGACGCTGTTTATGGCTGTGTGGAAAGACCGCGAGATTATCATGGATATCCTGGAAATGCTGACCGGCAACCGCATCAACTATGGCATGAACACCATCGGCGGCGTTCGCCAGGATATCGATCAGGGGCATATTGAGCAGATCCTCAAAGCAATCGAACTGCTGGAGGAACGCACCAAATACTATGCCGATACCGTTTTGCAAGAGCAAACCGTGGTGCTGCGCCTTTCCGGCGTGGGGCCTTTATCCAAGGAAGACGGCCTGCGCCTTGGCGCTGTGGGCCCCGTGCTGCGCGCCTCCGGCGTCAAGAGGGATGTGCGCAAAGACGACCCTGTGGGCATCTACAGCGAGCTTGATTTTAACGTGATCACCGACGAGCATGCCGATGTGTATGGCCGCACGGTCGTGCGCGTAATGGAGCTGATGGAAAGCTATAAAATGATCCGCCAGATCGTAAAGCAAATCCCGGACGGGCCATTGACGGTGCGGGTGCCGCTTCGTATTCCCGCCGGGGAAGCCATCAGCCGCTATGAAGCCCCGCGTGGGGAAGATATCCACTACACCCGCTCCAACGGCACCGATAAGCCGGAGCGGGTGAAGGTGCGCGCCCCCACGCTGGCCAACCTGGCCGCCATCACCAACATGATGGAGGGTGGCTATCTGGCCGATATGCCCATTATCATTGCCGCGATCGACCCCTGTTTTTCTTGCACCGACCGGATGATCCGGGTGCAGGATACCCGCCTTGGCACGGATCAGCGGTTCAGCTGGGAGGGCCTTCGCCATTATTCCATCGATTGGTATGCCAAGCAGGGGCTGGATCTTGGCAAGCTCAAAATGAAGGGGGATCTGTAGACCGTGTGGCTCGATCTGTTTCACCTGTTGATATTCCCCGGATTGCTGTTCCTGACGGTACTTTCCTTCATGTTCGAATATATAGACAGAAAGCTGTACGCCAGGATGCAAAACCGTATCGGCCCCAAGTGGTACCAGCCCTTGGCGGATATGATCAAGCTGCTTTCCAAAGAAACGGTGATACCCAGGGAAGCGGATATGCGGCTTTTTGGCACCATCCCGGCCTTTGCTTTTGCCGCAACCTGCGCCGCGTTTTTGTACATCCCCATCTGGAGCGGCAAAGCCCTGTACAGTTTTGAAGGGGACATCATTGTGGTGATGTATTTCTTGACCATCCCCACGCTCACCTTCTTCCTGGCCGGGTGGTTTTCGTCTTCGCTTTTTGCGCAGATTGGCGCCATCCGCGCCATGACGCAGCTCTTCGCCTATGAAGTACCCTTCTATATGGCGCTGCTGGGCCCGGCGGTGCTAGCCGGCACCTGGTCGTTAAGCGGCATTTCCGCCTTCTATCATGCCCATCCCCTGCTCCTGTTGGCCAACCTCCCCGGCTTCTTCGTATCCATATTCGCCGCCCAGGGCAAGCTGGAGCGCGTGCCCTTTGACCTGCCCGATGCCGAAACCGAAATCGTGGGCGGCACGTTTACCGAGTATTCCGGGCGGCTGCTGGCGATGTTCAAGATGACCCTGAACGCGGAGCTGGTGGTGGTCGCGGCGATGATATCGGCCGTTTTCCTGCCCCTGTATTTCACGGGCAGCGTTGTGATCAGCTTTATTTCTTTCCTCGTGCAGGTGTTTATCGTCGTGTTCCTGCTGGCGCTGATGCGCGCCTCTTTGGCGAGGTTTCGCATGGATCAGATGATTTCCTTCTGTTGGAAGGTTCTTACGCCGATCGCGCTGTTGCAGATCGCGATCGATCTTTTGCTGAAAGGGGCGATGCTGGCATGAGCAGAATGGGCAAAATGGTGCCCCAGCTGATCAAAATGCTGGGACGGAAAAGCGATACGGTGCTCTACCCCGCGGTGAAAGCCAAGGTATCGGAGCGGTTCCGGGGCAGCCTTGCCTTCCATCAGGACAAATGCATCGGCTGCAAGCTGTGCATGCGCAACTGCCCCTCCAATGCCATCCTGATTGAACGGGTGGAGGGCGTGGAAGAGAAACTTTTCAAGGCCACGGTGCTGATGGATAAATGCATTTTTTGCGGCCAGTGCGTGGATTCCTGCAATAAAAATGCTTTGGAGAATTCGTCTTCCTTCGAGCTTGCCTGTTCCGACCGGAATTGCCTGAAGGTAGAAATCTGATGCAATCACTAAAAAGCTACCTCGAAGCCCGGTTCGCAGGTGCAAAGCGGCTGGCTATTTTGGGCGCGGGCTCGGTGCTCAAGGCGGATGACGCCGCCGGATGCGTGATCGTGGAAAATTTGAAAGCAATCGTAAATAACCCCAATGTGCTATTGTGCGTTGGGGAAACAGCGCCGGAAAACTACAGCGGCAAGATATGCGCTTTTCAGCCCACGCATGTGCTGTTGCTGGACGCGGCGGATGTGGGTGGTGTGCCCGGAGAGGTTGTTGAAATTAACCCCTCGGATGTGGGCGGGCCCACGTTTTGCTCGCACATGCTGCCGCTGCGAATCATGGTGAGCTACATTGTGGATCAGACCGGTGCGGACACAGCGCTGCTGGGCATCCAATACCAAAGCATTGCCTTTGACGCAGAAATGACGGCACCTGTGAAGGCGGCGGTGGATGCACTGACCGGCGCGCTGGCGGGGTTTATCGGGGAAAACCTATAGCTGCGCCTGGTATGCGCAGCTTATTCTTTATCCGCATTATACTCCATCACATGTGCACGGACGGAAAACTTTTCATTGCCCGGCATTTGCCCTGAGCCAATCTCCACTGTCACAAAGCCCATCGCCTCATACAGCTTGATAGCAGGATCGTTGCCGCAAAGCACCTCAAGCGTCATTTTCCCTTCCGTAAGGCTTAAAACATGGCTGACCAAAGCCCGGGCAATGCCCTGGCGCATAGCGGAAGGATGCACATACAGCCACGCAAGCTCTTCCTCTGAATATGCGACGAAGCCCAGCACAGTGCCGTCCCTTTCGGCCACGAGCACTTCGTTTTCGAACAAATCCTCGTTTTCGTAGGTGTCCTCCAGCCGCAAAAACGCCTCCGGAAGGCCTGCACCCGTCAGCTCGTACATTCTGGCAAGGTCGTGAATTTCCTGTATCGCTGCCCAGTCTTTGTCCTCATACTTTCGGATTATCAGCATAATTTCCTCCAACACACATCAATATTCCACACCTCGCCGCGCAGGCACCCCGCGCTCATACGGGTGTTTGTGGCATACCATTTCCGTCACATAATCGGCATGATCCAGCACCCAATCCACCGGCTGATGCCCGGTAATTACAAGCTCCAGCGCTGGGGGCTTCTTTGTGAGTAGTTTCCTGAACACCGCTTCATCTACCAGTGCCATCTGCAGGGCATCCATGCCTTCGTCCAACACCAACAGATCGCACATACCCTCGGCAACACGCGCAAGCGCCTGCTGCAAAAGCGCATCATGCACCTCCAGCAGGTGCTGCTTTTCGCCCGCGCCCATCTGCCAGACGAAGCCAAACTTCTCCGTGCTTCGAAGCACCGTGATGCCGGGTACCGCCGCCAGGGCATTCAATTCGCCGGTGGGGGTGGACTTCAAAAACTGCACGATCACAACGCGCATCCCCTGCCCCGCTGCGCGCAGCGACAGCCCCAGCGCCGCAGTGGTCTTGCCTTTGCCAAAGCCGTAATACGCATGGGTCAAGCCCTGATCAGTCATTCCTCATCCCTCCAATTTTTCAGCATGTCCCGCATCCATTCGTACACGTCCATACCATAGACACGCCGGAGGTTGTCTCGATTGAGCACATCCCTTGTTTCCCCCAGCGCCACGGCGCGCCCCTCGTGCATCAGCATGGCGTGGGTGCCGTATTTTCTGGCCAGGCTCAAATCATGCACCACGGATATCACGGCACGCCCGGGTGTTTTCAGCCATTTTTCTATCAGCGAGAACAGCTGCCTTTGGTATACCAGATCCAAATGATTGGCAGGCTCGTCCAATATCAAAAGTGACGGTGCCTGGGCAAACACCTGCGCCAGGAACGCTCGCTGCATCTCGCCGCCGGATAACGTGAGCATGCTATGATCACGAAGCGCCAAAAGCCCCGTCGCCTCCATGGCGGCATCCACCTGCGCCGCTCCGTCTTTATCATCCCTGGCCAGCATCCCCTTCGCATGGGCATAGCGCCCCAGCTGCACCACTTCCTCCACCGTGAAGGCGAATCCCACTGTATTATTCTGCGCCAGCACGCCCACCTGACGTGCAAATGCCATGGGTTTGATGTTTTTCACAATCTGACCATTCAGCAGGATATTGCCTGTATAGCGCACGCCCTGCGCAATGGCATTGACAAGGGTAGACTTGCCCGCACCGTTGGGGCCGCAAAGCATCAGCCATTGGCCTGATTGTACCACAAAGCTGGCGTCCTGCACAATACACGTTTCGCCATAACGGACGGATACGCTGTCTACTGTCAGCATGCGCCCTTCCCTGCCTTTCGGGTGCGGTAAAAAATCATCACAAACACCACCGAGCCTATCAGGGAAGTCACTACGCCAATGGGCAGCTCTAGCGGACGCAGTATCATCCGCCCGCACAGATCAGCCAGCATCAAAAAGATTGCGCCGGAAAACAACGCTGCCGGCAGCAGCCGCTTGTGATTGGGCCCCACCACCATGCGCGTCATATGCGGCATCACCAGCCCAACAAAGCCGATGGTGCCGCCGATGGACACGCATACCCCAATCAGCATGGACACCGTGATGAGGATCAGCAGTTTTATTTTGCGCACGTTCACGCCCACATGGCGCGCGTTTTCCTCGCCAAGGGCAAAGGCGTTCAGCTCCCGCGCATTGGCAAGCAGCACACCGCCGCAAAGCACCAGCGCAAGCAGCAGTGTCAGCGCGTTGGTATAGGTACTGCCAGCGAGCGAGCCCATCGTCCAAAACGTGATGGATTTGAGCTTTTCGCCCGAAAAGGCGATCAGCAGGCTCATCAGGCTGCTCACAAACATGGTGAAAATAACGCCGATCAGGATGATGGTGTTGGTGGCAAGCGAGCGATCCAGCACATAGGCCAGCGACAAAATCAGCATCAGCGACAAAAAGGCAAACAGCATAGCCATCACCATCGTGCCCGCATAGGGCAGCCCTGGGAAGGAAATGCCCAGCAGTATGGCCAGCATTGCGCCCAGTGATGCGCCCGAGGACACGCCCATTGTGGAGCCATCCGCCAAGGGATTGCGAAGCAGGCCCTGCATGGCCGCGCCGCAAAGCGACAATGCCGCGCCCGTCAGCGCCACGCAAAGCACCCGTGGCAGCCGAATGTTCATGATGATAGCCCCGGAAATGCCCTCCGGCAGGGGCAGCTTCCAAAGGCTGTTCCAGATCACCGTCAGCGTATCAACAAAGGGCACATTCACGCTGCCAAGGCCTACACACAGTATCAAAACCACAAATGTGATGGCCGCAAACAGCAAAAACTCCAACCCGCGAAAATGCTCGTTATTTTTATGCATGAAGAGCTCCCTTACAGTAATTAAAATAAAAAGACGTCCCTTGTTCTCAGGAGAAAGGCACGACCTAAAAAGACTACAAAATAGTGCTTTTATCGTGTGGCTCATCCCCAGGAGAACGATGGGGGTGTAAACAGGTCTCCCGACTTGGCATCATCCTACTTGGACACCTTCCCATCTATAAGACAGTGGCTGCGCTGTTCGCGCTTGTCCGTTCGTCCGCTTCACGGTTACTGGGATAGTGCGGAAATTGCATCCGCTTCCCTGACGCTGATAGCAAAGCATCCGCGCCGCATGTTTCCATGCAAATACCCCCGCTATTCATTTGTCTTGTTTATTATAAGGCGCGAAGGAAGGCCTGTCAATGAATGATACAAAGGTTTTGTTTTTGCAATAACTTTTTGATGGTTTCGCGCGTTATTGGTGTGAAGCGTTTCAATCACAGAAAAGAAAGGGTGACTCATCCATGAAACGGAACGGACTTTTCCTGCTGTTGGTGCTGTTTTGCCTGATACTTGCTGCTAATGCACATGCGGAAACCCTGAAGCTCTATCAAATCGCCGGCTGGGGCGATGGATACAAGCAATTTATGAAAGCACACCCGGAGATAACCGTCACAGGGGCGGAAACCTATTACAGCAGTACCGACCAACTGAGCGGCGCGCTGCTCACCGGAGAGTTTGATTTTGATGCTTTCGGGCTCAACCTGGCTTATATGAATCCCGTGCCTTTGATTCAGAAGGGCTATTGCATGGATCTGTCCGAGAGCCAGGCCATTCAAGACGCAGTCGCAAGGATGTGGCCGTCCATCACTGAGCGGCTGATGGTCGATGGAAAAATCTACGCAATCCCGGATGGCATTGCCTTTGATCTGTTCACGATCAATCCAGACACCTGGGCGATGGCAGAATTGACCGCCGAGGACGTGCCCACATCATACCCAGAGTTTTTGACGTTCCTGGAAAACTGGGTGGCACACGTGGAGGCCAATCCAGAATACAAAATCACCGTCAACAGCATGTTTGACGAAACCGTCTACAATTCAGCCACGTATACCCAGTGGCTGACGGGTATGTTGCTGGACAACTATATTATGCAACTGCAATACGCAGGGCAGCCCTTGCGCTTTGATAACCCAGAGCTAATCGCGTTGCTTGACCGCACAAAGGCGGTGGGTAAAGCGCTGTACAACTGCGAGCCTGCCAATAAGCAAGGCACAAAGGGCCTGTTTGACACGCCCGCGCAGATGCACTGGCCGCAGAACATGACAAGCAACCTGGTCACGCTGCGCATCAACAACAATCAACCGCGGCTGGTAACGGCGATGCTGGACGTGGTGTGCATCCATGCCACCAGTAAAAACAAAGACAAAGCGCTGGAGCTGCTGGCAGGCATCGCCACGCAGCCCATGGAAGTTTACGAGCGTTATCTCTTTATGGATGCCGAGCCGCTGAAGGACCCAAACCGCGCAGAAAACATCGCGATTGTGCAAAAGGTGATTGCGCGGCTGGAGCTTAAGTTAGCCGATCCATCTGCCGTTACGGGGGACTCGTGGATCGACAGCCAGGAGAAGCCGGAGCTGGAGGCGCTGCTGGAGAAGCAAAAGCTGTCTTTGGAAGAGCTATATCAGAAAGAATATTCCATATCGCCCGAGCTGCTGGCGCAGTACCGGGAGTTTGCCAACCTTCTGTACTTCAAAACGCCCAGCCTGTTCAGCCCCGGCACGGACGAGGGCATAGCGATGACGAACCTGGTCAAGCGCTTTGCCGCCGGAAACATCACGGCCAAGGAACTGGTGCAGGAGCTTGACCGGATGGCGGTCATGGTAGAACGGGAAAGCTGATTTGCTTTTCCGTCAGGTTTTTGCTATACTCATTTCAAAGCAAACAATAAGGAGAAATGAGTTTATGCTTCGATCCATGCTGCAAACCTACGTGAAGGACAGCGTAAGCGCCGTTGCGTTTTATCAAAGGGCGTTTGACGCCAAGCTGCTCTGTGCATTCCCCCATGAGGATGGCACCTACCTGCACTGCGAGCTGGATGTTTGGGGACAGGTGCTGGCGGTATCAGAACTGCAGGGGGACGCCAATCCCGGAAACACCATGCAGTTTTGCCTGCACCTGGGAGAAGGGCACGAAGAAACCGTGAAGGCGGCATATGCTGTGTTGCGAGAGGGTGCCGCAGTGGATTTCGAGATCGGCCCCTGCGATTTCAGCCCTTGCATGTTCAGCCTGGTAGACCGGTATCAGGTGCGCTGGTGCGTATTTGTGTGAGAAGGCCGATACTTTAAAACCATGTATCGCACCTTGTCTTTTGAGGCATCGTGCGATTTTTTGCTATCAGGTACCAGTTACACGCCGCAAACGACCACTTATCACAAAATAGATGAAATTGCCGCCGAAATCACTTATACTGGTGTTGCGGCAGAAGGAGAGGTGACAGGATGCGGGTTGAAATCAGGATTGACGAGCAATGCGCCGAGCCCTTGGTGATCATTGTGGCAAACAAAATGACAGATGAGATCAATGAACTGGTTAAAAGAATTTCAGGGCAGCCGCCGTCTGTATTGTTGGGCTTTCAAAACAGTGAGGCCGTTGTGCTGGAGCCTGAGAATATTATCCGAATGTACGCCGCCAATCAAAAAGTTTATGCTGTCACAGACAGCGGCGAATACACCGTTCGCATGCGAATGTATGAAGCGGAGGAACGGCTCTATTCCTCGGGCTTTGTGCGCATTTCAAGCGCCGAAATAATCAATATGAAGAAGGTAAAGGGCTTTGACCTGGGATTCTCCGGCACGATTTGTGTCCGTTTTCAAAATGGCACAGCGACGTATGTTGCAAGGCGTTATGTCGCCAAGATCAAGCAAATGCTAGGAATTTGAGGTGAGAATCATGAAGAAGAAAGTACTTCAACGCGGGTTGTTGGGCTTCCCCTTGGGGGTTTTTATGGGATATACAATCACCATCCTGATCTCGCTTTTTTCCGCGGAGGGGGCCTATTCCCCCTGTGTGCCCACGCTGATAGACGTGTTTGGCAGCGAAATAGGCGCAGTCGTATTTCAGGCAATACTGTGCGGCATGCTGGGCGCATCCTTTGCAGCGGCATCCCTGATATGGGAAAAAGACAACTGGAGCATCGTAAAACAAACGGGGATATACTTTCTGATTGCAGCGGCAACGATGTTCCCCGTCGCCTATTTTGCGCATTGGATGGAACACACGCTATCAGGGGTTTTGATGTACGCAGGCATTTTTGCGGCCATCTTTGTGCTGATGTGGGGCGTACAATATGGGATATGGCGCGGCAAAATCAAACGCATAAACAAACGAATCGAAGCAAAAAAATGATTTTAATTCCGTGGCTTTGACCACGGAATTTTTCTTTTACCTGTTGTATGCTGAAGTCGACCGATTAACAGGAGGCGACTTTATGGAAAACATGTTTTGCTTTCAGTGCGAGCAGGCGGCCAAGGGCTGCGGCTGCACGGTGTCCGGCGTGTGCGGCAAGCAGCCCGCCACCGCCTTGGAACAGGATATTCTGACGTGCGAAATGATCGCTTTGGCGCAGGCCATGCAGCAAAAGAACGTGACGTGCGAGGCAGCGGTAGACCTGATCGTAGACGGCCTGTTCACCACCATCACCAACGTGAGCTTCGACCCGGAAACGATCGCAGCGCTGACCCGCCAGGTGAAGGAGAAACGCCAGAAGCTGGCCGATGTGCAAGTGCCAAGTGCACAGGATTTGTTCCACGGAGATGAGAATCAGGTATCCCTTCGCTCTACCCTGCTGTTTGGCCTTCGCGGCATGGCGGCCTATGCACATCATGCCCGCACGCTGGGCCAGCGCGATGCCGGTGTGGACGCATGGTTTATCAAAGGCATGGCTTTACTCCTGCAAGAGCACACGGTGGATGCCTGGCTGGCACTGTTGATGGAGTTTGGCGGCGTCAACCTCCAGTGCATGGCGCTGCTGGACGCGGCCAACACAGGAAACTATGGCGATCCTGTGCCCACCCAGGTACCCCTGACCATCGAAAAAGGCCCCTTCATCGTCGTGACTGGGCATGACCTCCATGATCTTAAGGTGCTGCTTCAGCAGACCGACGGCCGCGGCGTGAATGTATACACCCACAGCGAGATGCTGCCCGCCCACGCCTATCCCCTCCTCAAGCAGCACCCGCAGCTGAAGGGCAACTTTGGCACCGCCTGGCAAAACCAGCAGAAGGAATTTGAAAACGTGCCCGCGCCCATCCTCTTTACCACCAACTGTCTGATGCCGCCCAAGGGCAGCTATGCGGACAGGGTGTACACCACCTCCGTTGTAGCCTATCCGGGCATGCAGCATATTGCAGCGGACGAGCAGGGATACAAGGATTTTTCCGCGCTGATTGAAAAGGCCATTGAGCTGGGCGGCTATAGCGAAGAACAGAAAATGACTGGCATCAACGGCGGCACCACCGTCACCACCGGGTTTGGGCGGCAGACAGTGCTTAGCAATGCCCCCGCCATCATCGACGCCGTGAAAGCGGGGGCGGTGAAGCATTTCTTCCTGGTGGGCGGCTGCGACGGCGCGAAGCCCGGCCGCAACTACTATACGGAGTTTGTAAAGCAAACCCCCAAGGATACGCTGGTGTTGACGCTGGCCTGCGGTAAATACCGCTTTAACGACCTGGATGCGGGCACAATCGGCCCCTTTCCGAGAATTCTGGACATGGGGCAATGCAACGACGCCTATGGCGCCATTCAGGTGGCCGTGGCACTGGCGGGGGCCTTTGGCTGCGGAGTAAATGACCTGCCCCTCACGCTGGTGCTAAGCTGGTATGAGCAGAAGGCCGTTTGCATTTTGCTGACGCTGCTCAGCCTGGGTATCAAGAACATCTACATCGGCCCTAGCCTGCCTGCGTTTTTCTCCAAGGATGTGCTAAACACACTGGTAGCGGCGTTTGATCTGCACCCCATCACCACGCCGGAGCAGGATTTGAAAGCAATTCTGGGATAACCTCATACATTAAGCGCAGGAGGATGGCAGCATCTCCCTGCGTTTTTTGCAAACTTTGATATAAAAATACAAAAAAAATTCTTGTCAAATGGTTTTGCGCGCGATATATTAAAAAAGTGGGCACAGTGTACCCGTACCCAAATTGCTTCAAAGGGGCGTAATACCATGACAAAGTACATATTCATCACCGGCGGTGTGGTGTCCGGCCTTGGCAAAGGCATCACGGCGGCCTCTTTGGGCAGGCTGCTCAAGCAGCGCGGGCTGAAGGTGGCGGCGCAAAAGCTGGACCCCTATATGAACGTGGACCCCGGCACCATGAGCCCTTTCCAGCACGGTGAAGTGTTTGTGACAGACGACGGCGCGGAAACCGACCTCGACCTGGGGCATTATGAGCGCTTTATTGACGAAAACCTCACCAAGCACTCCAACCTCACCTCCGGCAAGGTGTACTGGAACGTGCTGTGCCGCGAGCGCGCCGGCGGGTATTTGGGCGAAACAGTGCAGGTGATCCCCCACATCACGGGCGAAATCATGGATTTTATCTACGCAGGCGCGCAAAACAGCGGCGCGGATGTGCTGATCACCGAGATTGGCGGCACCACCGGCGATATTGAGAGCCAGCCGTTCCTGGAAGCCATCCGCCAGGTATCGCTGGAAAAGGGCCGCGAAAACTGCCTGTTCATCCACGTGACACTGGTGCCATACCTGCAAGGCTCCGGCGAGCATAAATCCAAACCCACGCAGCATTCCGTAAAAGAGCTGCGCGCGATGGGCATTTTCCCAAACATCATCGTCACCCGGGCGGACGAGCCCATTGGCGACAGCATCAAGGCCAAAAGATCGCTGTTTTGCAATGTGCCGCCCGATTGCGTGGTGGAGAGCCTGACGGTGCCCTGCCTGTACGAAGCGCCGCTGATGTTCCACCGCCACGGCCTGGACGAGGTGGTGTGCCGCGAGCTGAAACTAGCCACCCCCGCGCCGGATCTTCGGGAGTGGGAGTCCATGACAGAGCGCATTGCCGCCCGCATACAGGATGTGACCATCGCCATCGTGGGCAAGTATGTGAAGCTGCACGACGCCTATTTGTCCATCATCGAAAGCCTGAACCACGCGGGCTATGAAACAGGCGCACGCGTGCACATCCGCTGGGTGGACAGCGAGGAAGTGACTGCCGCTGCCGCTCCTTCCCTGCTTGGCGGCATTGCGGGCATGATTGTGCCCGGCGGCTTTGGCGACCGGGGCATTGAAGGCAAAATCACCGCGTGCCGCTACGCACGGGAAAACGGCATCCCGTACCTGGGCATTTGCCTGGGGATGCAAATTGCGGTGATCGAGTTTGCGCGCCATGCCTGCGGCCTTTTGGGCGCGCATTCCAGCGAGTTCTGCCCGGATACTTCGCACCCTGTGATCCACATCATGGACGGGCAGATTGGCATCGTCAACAAAGGCGGCACGATGCGCCTTGGCGCTTATCCCTGCCAGGTGGCCGAGGGCAGCCTGATGGCTGCGCTGTACCAGAGGCCCGCCATCAGCGAGCGTCACCGCCACCGCTATGAGTTCAACAACGCATACCGCGCAGCCCTTTTAGCGCAGGGCATGCACATCAGCGGCCTGTCGCCGGACGGCAATCTGGTGGAAGCGGTGGAGCTGCCGGAGCATCCCTTCTTCATTGGCGTACAGTTCCATCCGGAATTTAAAAGCCGCCCTAACAAACCGCATCCATTGTTTGTGGGGCTGCTGCGCGCCGCAGTCAAATAACAGGCTACCGGTGCACAAACAACACCCCCAGCGTGCCCGGGCCGCAGTGGCAGCTGACGGTGCAGCCCGCGCTGGTTTCAAACACATGCGCAAAATGCCCCAAGCTATCCACCGCGGTTTTCGCTTCGTCCAGCACAGCCTCTGGCACAGGGGTGTGCGTGATAAACACAGTCTCGGCCTCTATATCGCTCAGCGAATCCCCCACCTTTTCCCGAATATACTGCTGTACGCAGCGCTCGTACAAGCCGCGGTATTTCTTGGCGGCAATCATTTTTCCGTCCCGCACCTCAATACACACCTTCAGCCGCAGCAGATTGGCGCCAAGGGCCGTAATGGACGAGCACCTGCCGCCTTTTTTCATATAATCCAGGCGGTTGATGAGGAAGCTGGCATCCACGCGCCGGGCAAAGCCGCGCAGCCCCTGCACCAGTGCATCGATGTCTGTGCAGTGCGCCGCCTGGCGGCACGCCTCCAGCACCACATGCCCCTGGCCGGTAGAGAGGTTTCGGGAGTCCACCACAAACACGTTGGGCAGCTCCTGCGCCACCTTGCATGCGTTTTCGTAGCTGGACGAAAAGCCGGAGCCCAGTGATACATGCACCACCGCGTTGTATTTGGACGAGTACTGCCCAAACATTCGCCTGTACTCCTGCGGGCATACGGCGGCGGTGCTGCACAGCGCTCCCCCGCCATCCACATGCGCAAAAACATCACGCGGGTGGATGTTCACCCCATCGCCATAGGCCACGCCGTCTTTAATGATGCTCAGCGGCGCGACCGCAATATCGTTTTGCAGGATCAGCGCCTCAGACAAATCGCAGGTGCTGTCTGTGGTGATTTTGATTCGCAATCTGTCCATTACTTCTGTCATTGCTTTGCCTCCACAAAATGCATGCTGGGGTAAATTTCTTCCAGCATATCATCCGGATAATGCGCATCCAGCCAGGTTTCCACGGCATTCCGGGGCGCAGCACCCTGTACGCGGGCAGACCAGCGCCCCACCGCCACCGCGCTGAGCGCCATGTTCAGCACCAGGCCCACCGAAATCATCCAGGTGAGGGTCGCCTTGGGGCGCTTGGGGATGCGGTCGATCCATGCCGCCATTTTCGGATAGATGAACTTCATGTACACCACCGCCAGCACACCCCAGAAGAACATAAAGGTGAGGCTGGTTCGCCCGCCAAAGAAGGAGAAGGTTTGCCCGGAATACTCCCAGCTTACACTGCCAAACACGATTTCCTGCACCCAGCTGCACAGCGCCTCAAACAAGCCGCCCACCACCGCGCCGCCCAAGAACACTCCGCCATCGCCCTTTCGGGTAAGCGGCGTCAACAACAGCACCATGCACACCGCGCCAAAGCCATACACCTGATTAAACGGGCCATACACCATCCCCTGGCGGCTTTCCAGCACGCCGCGCGTGATCAGGCAATAGATTGTTTCAATCACATAGCCCAGCACACTGCCCAACATGAACACCCACACCATGCGTGTCACCGTCACGCCCTGGTAGGATGCCTTGACGCCCTGGATGGAACGGACAGCCGACGCTTTTTGCTTTGCCAAGGCGCTCTTTACGCGCTCCTTGCGCCGGATGTAATGCCCGTCCAGTGCGGTTTTCAGCGCCTCCAGCTCCTGCAAAAACTCCTGCCCATGCAGGCGCGGGTATGCCTTCAGCAAGCGCAGCCCCGTTGCCTTTTGCGCTTCCTCGGCCCCGACGCTCTGCCCGGCCTTCAGCTTTTCGCGGATGCCCTCCAGCCTGGCCTGCAACGCGGTGGTGGCAGCCAGCGCATGCAGAAGATCGAAAAACCAGATCACCATCAGGCCGGATGCAATGAGGCGCGCCGTTTTTTGGGGCACCTCCAGCAAAAATTCCTTGGCGAGCGGCTGCAGACCATACACCACGGCCAGCCCGAGCAGGCCAAACAGAAGAGAATTGCGCAGGCAGACGCGTCCTTTGATCTGGAACTTGCGCTTGGAATAATCCCACCAGCGGGTTTTGAAGAGCGCTTCCAGCAGCCACCCCGTGAAGTATTCCAGCAGGGATGTACTCACCACCGCAAGCAAGAACACCAGCACCGGGTGCGCCGCAAAGGGCTGCCCCATCAGCAATAGCAAAATCGCGCCAAACCCGTATACCGGGCACCACGGGCCCGTGAGGAAGCCGCGGTTGACCAGCTTTTTGGTGCCGGCCGAGCACCAGACAGACTCGCACGCCCAGCCCAGCATGCTATAGCCCACAAACAGCAGCACGGCCTGTGAAAAAGAAAATGAAATCATGGTATCTCCCCTCTTGTTCTCTGTACGTCCTCATCATATAATGGATGGGTCAACAGAACGTAAACAGATCGCGCCGATTTGTTTATATTCGGTTAATGTTTGCATGATACACTTACAAAAGAAGGGCGGGATGCGCGTGTTTAACATTCTGGTGGCAGAGGACGATGCCAGCACAAGGCAGCTGATGGAAGCGGTGCTGCGGGAAAACGGTTTTTCACCCGTCCTGGCGCAAAACGGCCTGGAAGCGCTGGACATCATGGAGAAGCAGCACATCGACTTGATTGTGACAGACATCATGATGCCGGGCCTAAGCGGTTACCAGCTGACAGAGCAGCTACGCGATGCCGGGTATACGCTGCCCATCCTGATGATCACCGCCAAGGAATCAATGAAGGACAAAAAGAAGGGCTTTCTTGCGGGCACGGACGATTATATGACCAAGCCTGTGGACGACGAGGAAATGATCCTGCGCATCAAGGCGCTGCTGCGGCGCGCGCAGATCATCAGCGAGCGCAGGATCGTGATGGGCGCGGTGACGCTCAATTACGATGCACTGTCCGTCACAAAGGGCAACGAACGCATTACGCTGCCGCAAAAAGAGTTTTACCTGCTGTATAAGCTTTTGAGCTATCCCGACATCATTTTTACGCGCATGCAGCTGATGGACGAAATCTGGGGCATGGATTCCGAGAGCGACGACCGCACCATCAACGTGCACATCAACCGCCTGCGGGAGCGCTTTTATGGCTGGCCGGAGTTTGAAATCGTCACCGTGCGCGGCCTTGGGTATAAGGCGGTGCGCAGAGAATGAAGAAGATCACGCCCAACTACAAAAACACCAGGATTTATCTGGTGATTACGGTTTTTCTGCTGCTGCTGCTCACCACCGGCATTGTGATCGGGCTGTTTTTTCTGTTCTCCGCGCTGAACCTCGCGCCCAGCTGGAACCTGTTCACCGTGCTGTTTTTCCTGATTGGCAGCGTGGTGATTGGCACGGCGCTGTCCGCGCTGGTGGGCGAAATTGTGGTGCGCCCCTACCGTAAGCTGATGGAAGCCACCGAGGAAATCGCCGCGGGCAATTTTGATGTGCGCGTTGCCATCACCGGCCCCTTGGAGGCGCGCAAACTGGCCGACAGCTTCAACCGCATGGCGCAGGAGCTTGGCAGCATCGAGACCATGCGCAGCGATTTTGTCAGCAATGTATCGCACGAGTTCAAAACGCCTGCGGCCTCCATCAAGGGCTTTGCAAAGCTGCTCAAAAAAGATACGCTCAGCCCGGAAAACCGCCACGCGTATCTGGATACCATTATTAAAGAAGCCGACCGCTTGACCCACCTGACCCATAACGCATTATTGCTCTCCAAGGTGGAAAGGCAAGAGATTTTGACAGAGAAGAGCGATTTTTATCTGGACGAGCAGCTGCGCAAGGCGGCCCTCTTGCTTCAGCAGGAGTGGGAGCAAAAGGACCTCACGCTTACGACTGATTTGCAAAAATGCCTGCTGCGCGGGGATGAAGAGCTGTTGATGCAGGTGTGGATCAATTTGATAAGCAACGCCATCAAGTTCACCCCGGCAGGCGGCAGCATCGATCTTCGCCTCGGTTTGGAAGAGCACCGCGCGGTAGTGCGTGTTGCGGATAGCGGCGTGGGGATGGACGAGGAAGCACTGCGGCATATTTTTGATAAGTTCTATCAGGCAGATGCCTCCCACAGTGTGGCGGGCAACGGCCTGGGGCTGGCGCTGGTGAAGCGTATTGTGCACATCAGCGGCGGCCATATGAGCGTGGAGAGCGTGCTCGGGCAGGGCAGCTCGTTTTATGTGTATTTGCCGAGGGGATGAAGAAAAAGGCCGCCTTGCGACAGCCAGTCGGTTGATGTCATCGCGCAAACATAAATGGTCTTACCCGGGTATAACACGGATCATTGCTTCCAATTTTATCCATTCGTCATTTCCCGTGCCATATCCTGCATCAGCCGTTCAAACTGCGGCACATCGGTCTCGCTTCCCGCAAAGCAAACCACAAACGGCTCCCTGGCATACACAATGCCCACATCGTGGGTAATGCCGCTGTCCTCGCCTGTTTTGTGCGCAATGGGCAGGGCGTTGATAAAGAACGGGATTTTGCCGTTCAACCGCTGGCTTTTGAGAATGCGAAGCATTTGCTCATCTTTCGTTTCATCCACACAGGTGTGGTGATACAGCTGCTCCAGCAGGAGGGCGATATCAGCCGCCGTGATGATATTCTGGATACCGCGCTTGGATTGCTCGCTGTCAAACAGCTTGCGGCGAAGCACGGTATCCTCAAGCCCATGCGCCGCAATGGACGCATTCACCGCATCGATACCCAGGCGGTCAATCAAAATATTAGTAGCTGTATTGTCGCTGACGATGATCATCAGCGTGCACAAATCCAGCGCCGTCACCTCAAGGCCGTCGTGCATATAGGTGAGTGCGCCGCAGGAGGGCATCTTCTGCTCCGGGCGGATGGCAAACACCTCGTCTGGGGTCAGCGTGTCCTCCTGCATCGCCTCAAAGGCCGCAACCAGACTGGGCAGCTTGATCACGCTGGCGGCAATATGCTGCACGCCTGCGTGATAATCAAACACCTCGCCCGATACGAGATTTTTATAGAATACGCTGATCTTGCCGGGCAGCGCGGCCAGGCGCTCCGCAAAATTCTCTGACATCATAGCGTCAATACCGCTGTAGCAATCATAAAGTACACCATCAGCGAAGCAGCATCCACCAGGGTGGTAATGAGCGGGCTTGCCATCAGCGCAGGGTCCAGGTTGATTTTCTTGGCCAGCAGCGGCAGAGAGCAGCCAATCAACTTGGCCAACATCACCGTGAAATACAGCGCCAAGGCCACCACCAATGCCACATCAGCGCCGGCTTTATTGATCCACAACACACGGAAAAATGTGAATACAGCAAGCACCGCACCGCAAATCAAGCCCACCCGCAGCTCTTTCCACAGCACCTTGAATATATCGGTTGTTTTGATTTCACCAAGCGCCAAGCCACGAATCATCAGGGTAGCCACCTGCGAACCCGAATTGCCGCCGGTGTCCATCAGCATGGGAATACAGGTGATAAGCACCGTCACACTGCCCAAGAGCGCCTCATAAGTTTGAATAATCATGCCCGTGAAAATGGCCATAACAGACAATAGCAGCAGCCATGGAATACGGTTTAGGGCCAGTTTCCAGGGCGTGGTGCGCAGATATTCGTCTTCAGACGGCGTCAAGGCCGCCATTTTTTCAAAGTCCTCGGTGTTCTCTTCTTCGATGACGTCCATCACGTCGTCCGCCGTGATGATACCCACCAACCGGTTTTCTTTATCGACCACCGGGATGGCCAACAGGTCGTAATGGCGCACGCAATCGGCCACTTCCTCCTGGTCGTCTGTTGTGAAAACGGAAATGGGGTTGACATTCATGAGGTCGGAAAGCTGAGTGGCGTCGCTGGCCAGTATCATTTTGCGAAGCGCCAATGTGCCCAGCAAATGCCGTGCCTCGTCGATAATATACAGCGTGTAGATGGTCTCTTTATCAAGCCCCACCTGGCGCAGCTGCACCATCGCGTCTTTGACGGTGATATCAGCCTGAAACTCCATGTATTCAATGGTCATCAGGCTGCCTGCGGAGTTTTCGGGATAGCGCAGGAACTGGTTGATCAGGTTGCGGGTGTGCGTATCGGTGTTTTGCAGCACGCGCTTGACGACGCCGGCAGGCAATTCTTCCAGAAAGTCCACCGCGTCGTCCAGAAACATATCATCAATCAATGTGCGGATTTCGTTATCACCAATGGATTCGATCAGCATCTGGCGCTGGTCGGGCGACATATAGCTGAACACATCTGCCGAAATATCCTTGGGCAGCACTCGAAACACCAGCAGCAGCTTTTCTTTGTCCAGCGTCTCCATAAACTGCGCGATGTCCACTACGTTCAGCATCATCAACGCGCCGCGCAGCTCGCCATGACGGCCGGCTTCCAAAAGCTCGGTCAGCTTAGCCTCTATTTTTTCCCATTCCAAGGGACTCACCCCTCTCTCCTCTATTATGCTAAAAACGCGCAAAAACAGCACCTTGCAGCATACCACAGCAAGTGCCGGCCGACGTTTAGCGATGTTAGCGGTGGGTGGCCCGATTCAGTCAGCGACGCGCCGATAGGCGCTTGATCGCACACGATCGAGGCACGCCTTCACTTGGCTGACATCTCTCGCCGTCGCCCATCGACAGTCACCTCCCTTGTAGATAAAATATCATGGATAACATAGAGTATATCGCGCAAACGGGTGCCTGTCAACGTTTCACCCGGCTGTTTTTGCAATTAATTGTTTTGTAATATCTTCATATCTATGGACAGGACAAACTTTTTTTCGTATGATAAAGAAAATTGCCACATTACTGACTCTTATAGTTGTATTGCAATACAGCACATAGAAAGCAGAGGCGAGGGCATGGACGAAAAAGAACGGTTGGATGCGCTGTTTACGGCTGCCATTCAGGCGCACCATGCCGCCATGTACCGCCTGGCCTATACCATGCTAAGAAATGCCGCTGATGCCGAGGATGCCGCTTCTGCCGCCATACTCCTCACCTACCAGGCAGCGCGGCGCATCCGCGATTGGAATGCCATCAAGCCTTATCTGATGCAGGTGACGGTGAACGCGTGCCATGCGACACTGCGCAAGCGCAAAAAGGAAACTGTTGCCGAACTAAACGAAAACACGGCCACAGCGCCGGATGAAACGCCCATTTGGGTGTATATCCATCAGCTTCCGCTCAACCTTCGTGTGGTGCTGCAGCTTCGCTATGGCGAGGGCATGCCCATCAAGGATATTTCAAAAGCGCTGCGCATCCCGCAAGGGACGGTATCCACAAGACTGACAAGGGGGCAAAAGATGCTCCGTGAACAGATGGAAAAGGAGGGTGCACGATGAAGCCTGAAGAACGCATCCGCTTAGAGCAAGCGCCGCTGCCGGATGGCCTCGCCGTGCGCTGCGATGCCCTCCTCCACCGCTTGACGGCAGAAGGAGAAGTGAAAATGAAAAAGAAACTATCGGCCATGCTGGTATGTGTGATTGTGCTGATTGTGCTGGCCATCGGAATGGCCATTGCGGCAGATCTGGGGGTGTTTGGGCAACTGGCGGATGAGACACACTTCGTCTATTGGCAGCTGAATGGCGAAAGAATAGTCGATCGGCTGCTGAAAATGGACAGCATGGCAACGCCGCATTCAATGGACTATGAGATAGCGGCAGATGCCAATGGCTTTGATGCAATTGTATTTTCGATGACGCAAAGCTATTATGACGGCGATTCGCTGTATGTGGCTTATAAACTGGCACCGTGCTTTGCAAAGGCAGAATTCATGGCTGTTCAAAATGCTGAGGGCATGCACTGGGATATACTGCCGGTTGAGGAACGCGCGTTGTTGGCTAAGTGGGAGCAATGGCTGCAGCCAAGCGACTATGCCCTGCTGCAAAGTCAATTGGCCGAGACCGGAAAAGCCCTATTCACTTACCATGTGCAGTATATTTACCCTGCGTTTTACTCAAAAAACAGCGTGATAACAGGAAATCTCAACACCACCAAGCGGCTTGATCATGGTGATCTGCTAGGCTTCTTTGGCACAACATTCTATGGTTCAAGTAATAAGGATGATTCTCTGGCTCTGTCTTTTATGTTAAGACGCTGTGCCTACATATGCTATATCGATGAAACAGGCACCTATTTTAAGCAATACAAGCCTATGACTGCCCACTTCCTGGACTACACCATACCGCGAGGTGCAAACGCCGAGATACTGCAAGGGGCGGGCTTGGTGGATGAGAACAACACGCAGGCTACTGTATGGATATCGCCATTGATCGTCCGGGTGGGGGTGGTAACGGAAATCCAATACACATTGGAGGAATGGTCGGGCCCTGATTTTGATGGACTGTACAAATTTAATTTGTATGCTGACGGACAGAAATATGAGCCGTGGTCGCATTATTCAGACTGGGATTCAGGCAAAGAGGGGTCTGTCCTATGGTCGTTGAAATTTAACAGCCAGGAAAGCTATAGCTCACTGGTGCTGCGTCCGGTGTATACCATCAGTGGCGAACATCCGGAGTGGGATATTGTGATTCAGTGAGGGAATGGGTGGTGCGCAATTGTTTTCATGGGGACGCGGGCATTAGGTGCGCAGCATTCCTTTTAGTGCAAGAGCACCGACCTCGCAGCATTCCCCCCGTACCCTCAAACTAAAAAGAATCACCTCAAAACCCACATTGCACGTTGAATGACAATCGCCTCCCACGCGTAGCCCGCCGCAACACAGGTGTGCGGGCAGTGGCGCAAGCGCCACTGGTCAGCCGTATAACGGATGACAGAAAAAGAGCCACAGATGGCCGTGAAATGCTTGCATTTCCAAGGTCAAATGTGGCCTTTTTCGTTCCCGTGCATGCTCTCAAGCATCATCAAAGGGCACAAAAGTGCGGGTCCAGGGGGATGATCCCCCTGGCGGGGGTACAGGGGCGCGCAGCCCCTGCTCCGTCGTTCCCCGTCCCCCTCCCCTGCTCCGTCATCCCTTACACAGGCATTGTCCCATTTTCTTTGTTATACTGCGTCGGGTCCGCCTTCAGCTGCTCCGCCTGGCGCTGCTCGAAGAACTTGGTCGCCACCTGCGGGAAGAGCGCGTAGCTGAGCACATCCTCGTCCTGCTGGGCATACTGACGGATTTCCTTGCGGTAGTTCTCAAGCTCCGGCTTGATATCATCCGCCGGGCGGTGGGTAATCACCTTATCGTCGCCAATGATCTGCTTGCGCACCTTCTCGTTGACAGGCGCGGGCAGGCGGCCATACTCGCCGCGCATGAGGCCCTTGGATTCCTTGGTGACCATCTTGTAGCGCTCGCCGCCAATGATGTTCATTACAGCCTGGGTGCCCACAATCTGGGAGGTCGGGGTCACAAGGGGCGGATAGCCGAATTCTTCACGCACGCGCGGCACTTCGGCCAGCACTTCGTAGAACTGATCCATCTTGCCCGCTTGCTTGAGCTGGCCAATCAGGTTAGAGAGCATGCCGCCCGGCACCTGATAGAGCAGCGTGTTCACATCTACGCCGAGCACGGCGGGATCGCGCCAGCCGTCCTTGGTGAGGCGGTCTGCCACGGTGCGGAAGTAGGAGGCCAGATCGGCCAGAATGCCAAGGTCGAGGCCGGTATCATACTCAGTACCCTTGAGGGTAGCCACCAGCGCCTCGGTAGCGGGCTGCGCCGTGCCATTGCCAAGGGGCGACAGGGCTGTGTCCACGATGTCCACACCCGCCTCGATGGCCTTGAGCAGCGTCATATCGCCGGTGCCGGAGGTGTTGTGGGTGTGAAGTACGATGGGCAGCTTGGTGTTGGCCTTCAGCTTTTTGATGAGGGAATACGCGTCATAGGGCAAGAGCAGGTTGGCCATGTCCTTGATGCAGATGATGTCCGCGCCCATTTCCTCGATCTGCTGGGCGAGCTTGACGAAGTATTCTTCGGTATGCACGGGAGACGAAGTATAGCTCATCGCCACTTCGGCAATGCCGCCGTACTGCTTGGTGGCCTTAACGGCGGTCTGCATGTTGCGCAGGTCGTTCAGCGCGTCAAACGTGCGGATGATGTCAATGCCGTTGTCGATGGACTTTTTGACAAAGTACTCCACCACGTCGTCGGCATAATGCTTGTAGCCCAGGATGTTCTGGCCGCGCAGCAGCATTTGCAGCTTGGTGTTGGGCAGGTGCTTGCGAAGCTGGCGCAGCCGCTCCCACGGGTCTTCGTTCAGGAAGCGCAGGCAGCTGTCAAAGGTGGCGCCGCCCCAGCACTCCAGGGAGTAATAGCCCACTTTGTCCAGCTTCTCACAGGCCGGCAGCATTTCGTCCAGGCGCATGCGCGTGGCGGCCTGGGACTGGTGCGCATCGCGCAGGATGGTATCCGTAATCAATACTTTGGGCATATCAATCTGTTCCTCCTTAACCAAACATGCTCAGCAGCACACCGGCCGCGATAGCGGAGCCAATAACACCCGCCACGTTGGGGCCCATCGCATGCATGAGCAGGAAGTTGCCGGGATTGGCCTTTTGCCCCTCCACCTGCGACACGCGCGCCGCCATCGGCACGGCGGACACGCCTGCGGAGCCAATCAGCGGGTTGATCTTGCCGCCGGACAGCTTGTTCATCAGCTTCGCCAGCAGCACGCCGCCGGCGGTGCCCACGCCAAATGCCACCACGCCTACCACGATAATCTCCAGCGTTTGCAGCTTGAGGAAGGTTTCGGCATTGGCCGTCGCGCCGACCGTGACGCCCAGAAAAATGGTGACGATGTTCATCAGGTCGTTCTGCGCGGTGGTAGACAGGCGGTCCACCACAAAGGACTCCCGCATCAGGTTGCCCAGCATCAGCATGCCCACCAGCGGCGTGGCCGAGGGCAGCAACAGGGCGACCAGGATGGTGACGAGGATGGGGAAAATGATTTTTTCGGTCTTGCTGACGGGGCGCAGCTGCTCCATCACGATCTCGCGCTCTTTCTTGGTGGTGAGCGCGCGCATGATGGGCGGCTGAATGACCGGCACCAGCGCCATATAGCTGTATGCCGCCACCGCGATGGGGCCCAGCAGGTGCGGCGCCAGCTTACCCGTCAGCCAGATAGCCGTTGGCCCGTCGGCACCGCCGATGATGCCGGTGGATGCCGCCTCCTGCGGTGTGAAGCCCAAGAGTGCATAACAAACAATAAATGTCGCAAAGATACCCAGCTGCGCCGCAGCACCCATCAGCAGGGATTTGGGGTTGGCAATCAACGGGCCAAAGTCCGTCATCGCGCCCACGCCCAGGAAGATCAGCGAGGGATAGATGCCCAGCTTCACGCCCTGGTATAAGTAATAGAACAGGCCGCCCGCCGATTCCACATGCTGGTATACCGTCATGCCAGAGAGTGTGTACAGGGTATTCCCCTCGGCGTCGGTCACATAATAGGCATAAGCTGTCGCCTCGCCCACCTCGTCAAAGGCGGTGGCCTCTTTTTTGAGCAGCGTGTCGCCTTCCAGTACCAAGGAGCTGACAAACTGATACGCATTTTCGTCGGTCAACACGATGGCGGTGCCTTGCTTGCCGTGATAATATTCGTCCATGTTGATGACATTCTTGGGCGCGTCCATCAGCCCGCCCAGCGGCAGGTTGACAAGCAGCATGCCAAACGCAATGGGAAGCAGCAGCAGCGGCTCATACTTTTTCTTGATCGCAAGATATAGCAAGATACATGCCACGACAATCATAATCAACGGCATGGGATTTTCCATCAAGTTCTTGATGCCCGATTCGTTGACCAGATTCGTCAAAGTATCTAAGATGCCAAGATTTCCTTCCACTTGATTCACTTCACCTTCCGAATCTTATGATTTTAGTTGAGCACCACCAGCGCATCGCCGGAGTTGACGGAAGCGCCCTTTTGCACAACAACCTGCGCCACGACTGCGTCCACAGGCGATACGATTTCGTTTTCCATCTTCATGGCTTCCAGGATCAGCAGGATATCGCCCTTCTTCACCTTGTCGCCGGGGGCCACTTTGACCTGCAAAATGGTGCCAGGCATGGGGGAATTGATCTTGGTGCCGCCGGCAACAGGCGCGGCCTTGGGGGCAGCGGGCTTGGCTGCGGCGGGCTTGGGCGCGGGTGCGGCCACAGGCGCAACAGGCGCGGCGGGGGCAGCGGCAACAGGGGCGGCAGCAGTAGCAACGCCCACTTCTTCGACTTCTACTTCGTAGGAAACACCGTTGACGGCGATATTGAACTTACGCATAGGATAGATATCTCCCTTCAAATTCTGGACATTACATCCGGCTATACATTTGCTCTTCCCGGGCGGAGCGCTGCCAAGCAGGCGCGTTGCTGATGCGGCGCACGCGGCGTACCACGAAACCGCCCTCGGGCGCTGCGCCTTCCCACACGGCGGCAATGGCGGCGGTGAGAACGGCGCTCAAGGCGCCGTCGTCCTCCTGTGCTTCCTCTTCTTCATAAGCCACTTCCGGTTCGGGCACTTTATCAGAGGAAGGTATGGCAGTCTTCTTGGCGGCACGCTGAGAAATGATGTTCATCAACGTCAAAAAGAAAATCAATATGGCCAGGCCTACGAAAACCACGATCATGCCAATGGCGGCGGTAGACAAGCCTGCGATCAACTTATCCATGCGTTCCCTCCTTTACAACGGCAGGTTGCCGTGCTTGCGCGGGAGATGCACATCATGCTTGGCCGCCAACAGTTCCAGCGCGGCAATGATGAGTTGACGGGTCTGTGAAGGCTCGATCACATCGTCCAGCAGGCCTTCCTGTGCGGCGGAAAGGGCACCAAAACGGGCGGCGTAGTTCGCCTCCAGATCTTCGCGCTTTTCGCCTGCCAGAAGCTCGGCAGTGTTCAGCGTTTGCACGGCGACCTCCTGCGTGAGCGGCGCAATCACGGCATCCGGCCAGGCGTAGGTGATATCCGCAATGGCTTTGCCGCCCATGGAAACATAGGCAGCGCCAATGGCATGGCCGGTGATCACCGCCACTTTGGGGCAGGTGGCCTCGCCATAGGCATACAAAAGCTGCGCGGCGGCGGTCATTTGCGCGGCCTGCGCTTCAAACGCGGGCACGGCCAGGCCGTCGGAATGGATCAGGGAGATCACGGGCAGCGAATAGCAATCGCAAAAACGCACAAACCGCGCGGCCTTCTTGCAGCTATCCACGTCCAAGCGGCCATTGTCCAACGCATACTCGCTGGCCACAATGCCCACGGGACGGCCGCCGACAACGCCCAGCAGCGTGTGCAGTGCCTTGCCATAGGCGGCAAACAGCTCGATATACCGGCCGCCATCCATCATTTCGGCTGCGAGCGGCAGCGTATCGGCGGCGTCCTTCGCGGCGACAAGGCGATTAAGGTCGTCGCCCTCGCTGAGCGGCGCATCTTCTGCGTTGCAGCCGGGCAGTATGTCAAGCAGCCCGATCAGCAGCGAAATCGCCGCTTCTTCGTTGGCGGCAGTCAGCGCCACAGCGCCCTGCGCGGCCATCGCCTTTGCACCAAACAACTCCTGCGCGGTGAGGGACTTTTTTTGCGCAGCGTTCATCACAAGCGCCGCATGGGCAGAAAGCTCGCCCACTTTTTCCACCTGAATGGTGATGTCAGAGACCTGAGACAGAAGCGTGGCCACGCCCTTGCATTCGCCACTGATGCAGCACAGCAGGGGGCATACGCCAGACAGGCGCGTCATCGCACCCAGCACCTGCGCATAAGCTGCCATTGCAGCAGCACCCTGCGCAAGGCTCATGCCGGCGCTGTCGCACAGGGCGATCACGGGCGCACCCGTCATTTGCGCCATGCGCAGCACTTTGAGGATTTTTTCTGCCTGTGCGGCTGTCATTGCCCCGCCCAGGGAAGTGAAATCCTGCGCAAAGCAATAGGCTGCGCGGCCGTGCACCGTGCCATAGCCCGTCACCACGTGAGCGTCCCGCTTCAACGTGTCTGTCTCCACGAAACTGCCCGCGTCGAACAGTTTGTTGATGCGCTCCCGCGCTGTGTACTTGCCGCCCTCGTGCTGCTTGGCAATGCGTGCGGCGTCCCCCGCCATGATGTCGCTGCGAAGCGAAGCCAGGCTCTGCGGACTGGTTTTGTCCATCTAAAGATCCCCCATTTCTGAAATAATACGGTATGGGCCGGAACCTTTATGAGAAAAGCTTCATTGGAGTACAACGAAGCACTATCCCTACCCAAATTCATCTATTCTACATAAAAGCCCTATTCCCTGCAAAGAAAATCATAAATTTTCATGAACAATGGAAAATACCCAGTCGAACCAGCGCGGCACCGCCGCTTGTTTAATTGGTAGAATTGCGTTATAATAGTGCCTGTGCAAAAAATAACACAAGCGCAAGGAGGCATTGGACCCATGAAAATCGCCCTGGCTTATGACCCCGCCGGCATCGTGTTGCGTGATGCCATGATCGAAACAATAACAGACCTCGGTATGGAATTTGCAGACTACGGTATGTTTGATGGCGATTGCCGGGATTATCCGGTGTTTGGCGTGCGCGCTGCAAACGCCGTTGCCAGCGGGCAGTGCGATATGGGCATTGTGCTGTGCGGTACGGGCGTGGGCATTTCGATGGCAGCGGGCAAGGTGCGCGGCATCCGCTGCTGCTGCTGCTCGGACTGCTACAGCGCCAAGATGACCCGGTTGCACAATGATGCCAATATGCTGGCGATGGGCGGGCGCGTGGTGGCGCCGGAGCTGGCGAAGATGATCGCGCAGCTGTTCCTTACCACTCCCTTTGAAGGCGGCAGGCATAAGACCCGCATTGATATGTTTGATGCAATCGAAAAAGGACAACCGATAGAATAAGGAGTACAAAAGAAAATGAGCTACATTCCCACCCCCGAGCAAGCCTACGACTTGATTTCGCGCTATAATCAGGAGGCTTTTCATCTGCGCCATGCGCAGATCGTATCCGGCGTGCTGGGCTTCTTTGCCAAAGAGCACGACCCTGAAAATGTTGCCTATTGGCAGGCCGTTGGCATGCTGCACGATATTGATTTTGAAAAATGGCCGGACGAGCACTGCGTGAGGAGCCAACAGCTTCTGCGCGAGCTTGATGTGGACGAGTGTATCATCCGCTCCACCGCCAGCCACGGCTATGGCCTGTGCGTGGATATCGCACCGGAGAGCGTGATGGAGAAGTACCTGTTTGCCACCGACGAACTGACCGGACTGATTGGCGCGGTGGCCATGATGCGCCCCTCCAAATCGGTTGATGATATGGAGCTCAAGTCTGTGATGAAAAAGTATAAGCAGCCCTCGTTTGCAGCAGGGTGCAGCCGCGCGGTGATTCAGCAGGGCGCGGATATGCTGGGCATTTCGCTGGAAATGTTGATTGAGCAGACCATCTTGGCGATGCGCAGCCTGAACCCGGAGCTGGGACTATAAAACACGTTCACCAAACGGCTTGTTGCAAGCCGTTTTTTAAATTGTATATAATGTGTTCGGTTTTTGACAAGTGCACTGCTTTTTGGTATACTATATCCGGGCATCAGCCGGCACCCGTTTCCGGGGCTGGACAGCCTAAACGCAACTTGGCATCGTCAGGTATCCTATGCGAACTTGAACGGAGGAAAACACATGAACAGCAAACAAATCCGGCATCTCTCCCTCGTCGCGCTCTTTGTGGCGCTGATCTTCCTGCTGGGCTTCACGCCCATCGGCCTCATCCCCCTGGGCTTTATCAACCTGACCATCCTTTGCATCCCCGTGGTGATTGGCGCGATGTATTTCGGGCTCAAAACGGGCCTCCTGCTGGGATTTTTCTTTGGCCTTGTCAGCCTGATGCGCGCGCTGGGTATTTCCGGTGCGCCCTCATCGCTGGTGGGCACGCTGCTTGGCAAGAATGTGCTGCTGGTGGTGGTTTTATGCCTCCTGCCGCGCATGCTGGTGCCGCTTACCACCTCTCTCACCTACCGTGCGCTTCATAAAGCCAACCACACCGTAAGAACCGCGGCGGCGGCCATCGTGGGCTCGCTCACCAACACGGTTTTCTACCTGGGGCTGATGCTGCTGTTTTATCAGATGGCAGGACTGGATGCCGCGCCGGTGACGGCGATCATCACGGGCACGGGCCTGCTTGGCGGCGGGTGCGAGGCGGTAGCCGCAGCCATTCTGGCGGTCCCGATCCTGGCGGCGCTCAACAAGGTATCCCACCGCAAATCGTAGTTTGGAGATGAAACATGTTACTCACAATGGACATTGGCAATACCAACATCAAAACCGCCGTCTTCAACGGCAAGGAGCTCAAGCATTACTGGCGCTTATCCACCACCCGCAAGTACACCAGTGACGAAATGGGCGTGCTGATCTTTGACATGTTCCAGCATGAGGACATTCTGCCGGAGCAAATCAACGGCATCATGATCTCCTCTGTGGTGCCCACTATCAATTTCACTGTGGAGCATATGTGCCGGGATTACTTTGGGATGGACCCGCTGTTGGTGGCACCCGGCATCAAAACCGGCCTTGACATCAAGTATGACAACCCGCGCGAGCTTGGCAGCGACCGCATCTGCAACGCTGTGGCGGCCTATTCGCAGTATGGCGGCCCCTGCATCTATATCGATTTTGGCACCGCCACCACCTTTGGTGCAGTGGATAAGAACGGCGCATTCCTGGGTGGTTGCATTTGCCCGGGCATCAAGCTGGCCAGCGAAGCGCTGGTATCGGGCGCGGCCAAGCTGCCGCATTTTGAAATGAACATCCCCGAGCGCGTGATTGGCAAAAATACCATCACCAACCTGCAATCTGGCTTGTTGTATGGGTATGTCGGCCAGGTGGATTACCTGGTAAAGAAAATGCGGGAGGAGCTTGCCTCGCCGCAGGCCAAGGTGGTCGCCACCGGCGGCATGGCACGCGTCATCGCCACCAAATCCGATGTGATCGACCACATTGACGGCCTGCTGACACTCAAGGGCCTTCGGATGATTTACGAACGTAACAAAGAAAGCTGAGGACGAACCCATGAAGACCATCACTGTAGGATTTTTGGGCTGCGGCAACATTGGCTGCGGCGTGTGGACACTGCTTCAGGATATGCAGGAGGCGGTTTTGCACCGCCAGGATGTATCATTTGTGATCAAGCGCATACTGGTTCGCGACCCTTCCAAAACCCGTGATGCCTGCGTGCCGCAGCACCTGTTCACCACCACCCCTGCCGATGTGACGGACGACCCGGAAATTGAGCTGATCGCCGAGTTTATGGGCGGCGAGGAGCCCGCTACAGAATATATGCTGCGTGCCCTCAAAAATGGCAAAACTGTTGTGACGGCCAACAAAATGGCGCTGGCGCTCAATTGGCACCTGCTGCAAGGTGCCGCTATGGCAAATAACGCCGGCCTGTATTATGAAGCAGGCGTTTGCGGCGCGATTCCCATCATCCGCACGCTGACGGACTCTTTGCAGGCCAACCGCATCCAGGCCATGATGGGCATTGTGAATGGCACCACCAACTATATTTTGACCCGCATGAGCGACAATGGCGAAGCCTACGCCGATGTACTCAAGGACGCGCAAAAGCTGGGCCTGGCCGAGCCTGACCCCACCAGCGACGTGGAGGGCTATGACGCGGCGTATAAGCTGTCGATCCTCTCCTCTTTGGCGTTCCACGCGCGCATTCCTTTTGAACATGTGTACCGCGAGGGCATCTCCCACATTGCAGCCCAGGATATCGCCTATGGCAAGGAGCTTGGCTATTGCCTGAAGCTGCTCGCCATTGCCAAGCGCGAAGGCAGCGTGATTGACGCCCGTGTTCACCCCACCTTTATCCCGAACGCGCATCCCTTGGCGTCGGTCAGCGGCTCTTTCAATGCTGTTTTCGTGCAGGGCCATGCCTGCCAGGATATGATGCTCTTTGGCCGCGGCGCGGGCAGCGCGCCCACCGCCAGCGCGGTGGTCAGCGATATGCTGTATGCCGCGGCGCATCCCGTGGCGCGCCACCCCAGCGTCCACAACACCAACGCCCTGTCGGACGAGCTGTCTGTGACAGACGACTGGCAGTGCGGCTTCTATGTGCGCCTGTCCGCCAGCGATATGCCGGGCGTGCTGGGCCACATCACAACCTGCTTTGGCGAGCATGGCGTCAGCATACGCAACCTCATGCAGCGCGGCGCAAATGGCAGCGGCACAGTGCCCATTGTGCTGATCACCCACACCGCGGGCGAGCATGCCGTGCGCGACGCCCTCGCCGCCATCGACCCTGCCTGTGCAAAACTTGAAAGCATGATTCGTGTAGAAGGAAGATAGTGCATGAAAGCGTGGAACCGGCGGCTTTCCATTGGCAGTATCCTGATGCTGTGCCTGACAGGCATTGTGCTTGTGGGGTGTGTGTTTGTGTTTTCCATTTTGATTGATCCATCCAAGGATGTTTCTGCCGATGCACAGACCTTTATCAGCGCACTTGGGATACAGTCCAGTGGCCAGCAGCCATCCGCCGCGCCCACCTCCACCGTCAAAATCACCACCTATACCATACCACCCACCGGCGCTGCCACAAATACCGGCGACAATCCCCCCGCACTGCAAGTGCAGCAAACAACCGACACCCCGGTCGTCACCCCTACGCCGGAGCCTGTCGTACCGGACACCACTTACAGCTTTACCCTCACAGTCGGTGGCCTGATCAACCTGCAAACCAAGGTGTCCGATGGCTGCAAAACCAAATCCACGATGGACTATACCCCAATGTTCGAGTTTCTGTCCAAGCACATCCATGCAGACCTCAATATCGCCACGCTCAACAACGTATTGACTGCTGATGCCAGCAGCTATGGCGATGTGCTGGCTGCGCCGGAAGCGGCGGTAGCCATACAGGGCAGCGGGTTTGATTTGCTGATGCTCAACGCCAAGAATACGCTGCATGAAGGGCAAAATGGCGTGACCGCCACAGCAAAAGCCATCAGCAATGCAGGCATGGCCTATGGCGGTGTGCAGACGGCCGATCATTCCAACATTCAGATTATCACAGTCAACAATGTGCGTATTGCCGTTTTGGGATATACGGATTCCTTCACCAATCAGTCCAAAACCAACCTGGATGGCAAATGCAAGGGCATGCTGAGCACCATTGATATGCTTAAGATTGGCGCGGACATTCAATCTGCCCGCAGCCAAGGCGCTCAGGTGGTGCTGGTATCGCTTTTCTGGAATTGCGATAAAGACGGCAAGAGCAAGGAAACAGCCGCTAGCATGCGCGAGAAAGCACAGAAAATCACCGCGCTGGGTGCGGACATTATCGTGGGCAATGCCACCGTTGCGCTGGCCACAGAGATCGTGGAAGCCAAGGCTGCCAGCGGCGAAACACGCCGGGCGCTGGTGGCATACTCGCTGGGCAATTTGATGGCGCAATCCCGCGACTCCCGCGATGTCATCAGTGGCTACTTGCTCAATCTACAGGTCATCTGCAATGTGACCAAAGGCACAGTTTCCTTTGATTACATCACCTACACCCCCACGTACCTCTGGGGGCAAACCTTCAGCGGGAAGTATATCTACAGGGTGGTGTGCAGCAGCGATACAGCCCCGGCCACCATGAATGACGACCAGGCAACATTCATGGGGCGCTCCCGCAATCAGATCGAACAGTTGCTGGCCAACTCCCCTGCCAGCACAAAATAAACAGTTGGTATAAAAAAGCAGGCACGGCGAAAACCGCTGCCTGCCTTTTGATTATTGCTCGATCAGTATGTCGCAAACCGCGCTGTCTGGCAGCGTGATCTGCCCCTTGCGCAGCCAATCCGCCGCAACCGCCTTAAACAGTGCCACAAACACGTAAAAGCAGTTCCGCTCCGCCGCTTCTTTCAGATGTTTGGGGAACAACCTCATATAGCCTTTCAAATATTTTTTTACTTCCTCGGTATAGTGTGGCAAAAATTCTGCAAAGATGGTTTTGGCCGATTTGACGAACAGCTCATATTGCGCTTTGGTGAGTATCGGAATAGCGCAAGTGATATTCCCCGCCCCGTCCCTTGCCAGATATCCGTCCGCAAGCATTTTTACAGCATACTCTTTTTGCTTTTCGTTTAGCGCCTGTTGATTCAAAACGGCATGACAGACATCGATTTCATGGTCGTACATCATCTTGCGGTAGGTAAAGGGCGCAAAATGATAGGAGTAATGCGCCAGCTTTCCGCTCTCATAGTTGTTCATGGATTTTTCCATACCCATGCCCACATCGCCGCCGCAAGACCCGTCTTGCAAAAATCCGGTGTACTCCCACAGGCCACCGTCATATTTTCGCCCATGTCTTTTGTATGGACCCGGCTCATAATCGGGTACGAATTTTTCCAGCAGCATCGCTGATAACAGACATATCATTTCATCAGTGGATCGTCCTGCCGTTTGTACACCTGTGTCTAACACTTTCTGCGTCAGCTGCCGCGCCAGCACCAAGAATTGCCCTGCCACTGCGTCTGCAAATGCACCGGAATGTGCGGGCGCATACTGGTTGATTTCCCTATCAAAGATGATAAAGTTGGTCTGTACCGTTGCCTTTCGCGGGCAAATCATAGCCTCCCGTTTGATCAGATTTTCGATTCTGTCTTCTACATAAAACGCAGGAACACCGGTTAGTTCGGAAAGCTCCTCCACCGTTTTGGGCGTGCGGTACGCGTACCACAGGATATTTTGCGACAGCGCATCGTCCATGTACTGCCAGGGAAACGGCTTGTCATCTCCGTTGTAGTTGCCCCCACCCTTGATCCGTATCTTCAATTGCACAGGTTTCAATGCGGTTTCATTCATTTGGTCATACCTCTCTTTCAATCTGTTTCGCGCCAGAGAGAGCCGGTAGGTCACTGTGCCCTCCGGCAGTCCAAGCTGCTGAGCGATCGCCTTGCAGGATACATTGTCGTAATAGTACATCACGATGATATCCCGGTAAGCTGTGGACAGCTGAGCAACCATCTGCCGGAGGTTCTGATACTCTTCATCGGATGCAAAATCATGTTCCTCTTCAAAAGCCAGGTGCACGGCTTCATCGTATGACACCATGTTTCTGCTTTTCATCTTGCCGCGCTTGAACACTTTTAACGTGATGTCGGCAAGACGCCAAAACCACGGCTCAAACCGGTTGTCATCGCGAAGTGTGCCGATGCTTTTCAGGGCTTGCAGCAGAATTTCCTGTGTCAGTTCTTCCGCTTCCTCTCGCGAAAAGGTGCGAGAAACCGACCAGGCGAAAGTTTTATCGGCCATCGCGGCGATGCCCTCATAATCCACTCTTTTTCACCTCCCATCAATAAAGTGCAGATAAACGTCATTTCATTGGAAAAGCAAAAGGGCTTATTCCCTGCTTTTCGCAAAAAACATGCCCTTTCGCTGATTGATTCATTTGGTTCGCTTACTTCCTGATTCCAAGCCCTTCCGCCATACGCGTGATCATGGGATATCCGGCAGCCACGTTGTCGCCGCCCACCTGCCACACAATCAGCCCCGCCAGCGCGTTATCCAGAATATACGCAATCTTGGCATCCAAGGACCGGATGCTCTCATAGGTCAAAAAGTTTTTGTAGTAGGACGAGCTGGGATCGTCATTCCACAGGTAGGCTGCCTGAGCAAACTCGTCATACCCCACATGCCAGCCGGGGGTGCCAACGGCCACAGCCGCATTCTCAAACTTCTGTAGGGCAGACCAGTTCATATCCCCGCCGGTGTTCGCGCCGCTTGCCGCCGCACCCACCATCTTATCCTGCAAGGTCACATTTTTCCAGCCGTGACAGTACAAGGGCGAGCCGATGCAAATCTTCTCGGCCGGCACACCTTTTTGAACCATATACTGCGCCGCATTGGCCGCAGAGGTGGTCAGCGAACCTTGGCTGTACAGCGCGCTGTGATGCCCGGTCGTTTTCTCGTAGGAGCCCGTCATATCGTAGGACATGATATTGATCAAATCCACATAGGGATGCAATGCTGCATAATCTTGCTTGGTGAGCGTGCCAATCGCGCTGCTGGCGCAGATGGACAGCTTCTTAACGCCCGCGCCAAACTCCTGGTCAAGCGCCGCGCGCATTTCCTTGAGCAACAGGGTATAATTGGTTTTGTCCTTGCCCTTCACGGGGTTACCCTCATCGCCCGTGCCACCGGAACGCGCTACGCCGGGATACTCCCAGTCGATATCGATGCCCGCCAGCCAGGGGTACTGCTTCAGCGTTTTGATGCAGCTGTCGATAAAGGATTTGCGCGTCTCAGCCGTCAGCGCCATCGCGGAGAAATATCCGCAGCGCGTCCAGCCTCCGATGGACAGCATCACATTCACATTCGGATACTTTGCCGTATACTCTTCATACTGCTTGAAATGTGCCTTGCTGTTGGTCAGATCTGCCGCGGTATCGGTCGAGGCAATGGCATACCCCTCGCCATCGGGTACGATCTTCCAAAAGGCGTGATTGATGTAGGATACGCGGTCCCACGGCAGGTTTTTCACCTGGCCATTATCGGATGTATGCACAGCCCAGTTGGTAAAATAAATGACCAACTCCTGCTCTTGAGCGGCGGCCTGCGGCGCTTGCGATACAAAGGTACAAATCAATGCCACCAGCAGCAGGGGCATGAGCCATCGTTTCATGTTGTAGACCTCCTTTGATGAAATTATCGAAATACTAATAGCATTATAGCACACACATCGCATAAACATCAATGTCAACATGAACCAATGCCCAAACCACTCTCCCCTGTAAAACAAAAAGCCATAAAAAAACACAAAATCAGATGCAAAACGACACAGACTATGGTATACTGGCAATCGTGTGTGATCAATTGAAAGGCGGTCTTCTTTCCCGTGCAAGCAAACTTTATCAAGCGGTTCTTTATGCCAGAGCACATGGTAAAGCCGGACAAGCGGCTGGGTGATCTGCCGGATACAAAAACTGCATACCAGGATGTGATGCGCATCGCTTTCCCCTCGCTGATCGAAATGGTGCTGATGAGCATGATTGGCGCGGTGGATACAGCGATGGTGGGTTTTCTGGGCGAAGAGGCCATTGCCGCCGTCACATTGCCCGGCCAGCCGCGCATGATATTCATGTGCCTGTTTTTTGCAATGAACGTGGGCGTTACTGCCATCATCGCCCGCCGCAAGGGCGAAGAACGCCAGGCAGACGCCAACACCACCCTGCGCAACGCCATGATGCTGGTGCTTGGCATGGCGATGGTGCTGATGACCATTGCCATCTCTATGCCCGAGGCCATGATGCGCCTGGCAGGCGCCAACACTAACACCCCAGCGGACGCGCGGGTGCTGAAGGATTCTACGGATTATTTCCGCATCATGAGCTACGCTATGCCCATCAATGCCCTGGCCATGTGCATTTGCGCCGGACAGCGCGGCATTGGCAACACCAAAATCACCATGGTGGTCAATGTGGCCAGCAACCTGATCAATATGGTGTTTAACTACCTGCTCATCGGCGGCAACTTTGGCTTCCCCCGGCTGGAGGTGCGCGGCGCCGCCATCGCTTCTGTGATCGGCATGGCCTGCGGCGCGCTTTTTGCGCTGGGCACGGTGCTGATTGGCGGCAAATGGCGTGGATACCTGCATATTTCGCGCCATGATTCCTGGCGGATCAACAAAGACGCCATGAAGTCCATCATCAAAATTGGCGGCAACGCCGCCGTGGAGCAGGTGGGCGTGCGCTTTGGCTTCTTCATCTATGCCCGCATCATGTACAGCCTGGGCACGGTGATGTATGCCGCACACGGCATTGGCATGCAGTTTATCAACATCACCTTCACCTTTGGCGATGGCCTGGGTGTTGCCGCCACCTCGTTGGTTGGGCAAAACCTCGGCCGAAAACGCGCCGACCTGTCGATGCTGTATGGCAAGGTTGCCCAGCGTGTGGCGCTGATGATTTCCGTGATATTGGCCGCGATCCTGATTACCTTCCGCTATCAGCTGCCCGGCCTTTTCCTGGACAGCACCACGCCCAACGCCGAGCAGGTGATTTATTATGCCGCGCAGGCGCTGATGGTGCTGGCTTTCATTCAACCGTTTCAGACCAGCTCCGTGGTGTTATCCAGCGGCCTTCGCGGCGCGGGCGACAACCTGTATGTGGCAATGGTCGCCACCATTTGCGTCAGCATTGTGCGCCCGGTGCTGGCGGCGCTCGCCGTGTATGTGTTCCATTTTGAGCTGGGCGGCGCATGGGTGTTTGGGTTGTTCGAGCTGGTGCTGCGCTTTATGTTCTTCTATCCGCGCTTTTCCAGCGGCAAGTGGGCCAGCATCAAGGTATAATCATACAACGTAAAAGAGCTGCTGTGGATTTTCATCTGCAGCAGCTCTTTCCTATTTCTTATTGTTGAACGGTCACAAATTCCTCCATCACGAATCCACGGATACCCTTGGCTTCGATCTCGTACCACCCGTCCGCATGGGACAGTACAATCACTTCGGTACCCGTTTTCCATACGGCCACCTTGGCGCTGTCCTTTTCCGATTGGTTGCGGATGTTCACGGTGGTGGAGCCGTTGGTTTTGCCGTTGTAGCTGATGAGGGCGTTGCCCTGCGTTTCTTCTACAGGCGCGTGGAACTGCAGGCAGCTGGTGAGGATATAGCCCGCCGTGCCGTTGTAGTTTACCTTGGTAAAGGTGTTACCGATTCCTAAAACAGCCACAATGGTCCCGGCCTTGCACTGTTTGATCGCGCGGGCGTCTTTGGAAGCGCTGCTGCGAAGCGTTGCCTTGCCGGTGCGGGGCGCATACACCACCGCCATTTTTTTGTCCTCGGGGATATCGGCTGCAAACACCAGATCCGCGACGGGGACTTCCATGGTCTTGCCACCGCTTGAAACCTTGGCCGTTACGGTGCCAAGCTCCAGCAGGGATACGGAGGTGCCGTTGGCTACTGCAGGCTCCGCAGACGGGTTAGAAGAAGAAGGGTTGGAGCCGCTGCCGCCACCGTTGACAATGGCCTGATAACGAGGGTCCAGCTCGTGCACGGCATCGGGCATCCCGTCCTCACCGGTGACCTGCGTATAGGTCTCGGCATAATTAGATGAACCAGCGATCATGCCTTTGTAGCGCGTGCCATCGATCATAAACTCGATGCCTGTCCACTTCGTTCCGCTATTTGTGATATCGAAGTAGGTGCCTGCGGGGATGGTCATCAGCACTTCATTCTGATTGCCACTGCGGTACACCGTGGTGGATGTAGTCGTTTTCTTGGAGCAGTGCAGCTCCCACTTTTCCTGTTCGGTGGTCGCGTTTTGAACCGCCTGATCAATATACGACGTCGGTTTGATATACGTCACATTGGAGTAATCGCCCGCATCCAGGCTGGGCGCCAGCTCCTTCACGTGATTGTTATTCACAATCGCATCATGGTTCGGGTCCAGCTCGCTCACGTCGGTCATGATCTCCTGGTCGCCGTCCTTGACAAGCACCATGGAAGCGCAGCGCACAAGGTCCTCGCTCCACACATAGCCGCTGCTGGTGGAGCCGCCAGACATCCACGTAACCTGAACCCAGCCCGATCCGCCCCCCTTTTTAACATAGGTGTTGGCAGACAATGTGGTCACATAATCCCCTCTGGGGTTATCCCGGCCATACCCGCTGGTTCTGGAGTATACCGGAGAAGACACGCTGAGCTTATAGACGCACGAAAGATTCCACTCCTCTTGCGTTTGCGCCATTCCAATACCAGGGAAAAATAAACAAACCATCAGTACACAGATTAACACTCTCCCATACCGTTTCATCAATTCCGTCCTCCTCAAAAAGCCAGTCTCTCTATTTCTTCGCCTGACGGCGTTCATTTATCATTGCAAAGATAATATTTGTTAAATAAGTGCATCGTTTCCGTAATAAATACGTAATATTTGCGTAACAATAATAGCATGTCGATGAATCCGTGTCAATACGGCAATTTGTAAAAAATACAAAAAAGAGTTGTCGCATATTGCAACAACCCTTATCCGATGGGCGTTTATTTCGTACCGTTCAGCGCATCCACGGTGGACAGCGCACTCATCGGCACAAAGCCGCGAAGCATCTGTACGCCAGCCAGTTCAATGTACGCCCAGTCCCCCATCGTGGCCAGCCAGTTGATTTGCGTGCCCTGCGGCAGTGTCCCGACAGCCGACAGCGAGAACAACGGGTCATCTGTGATGGTCACTTGACGGGTCGCTGTGGCAAGGATCGGGGTGAACCGCAGCAGCGTGACCTTTGCGCTGCCCGGCAGCGCATCCGCGGCAATCCAGCCGATACGCATATGATCACTGGTGATGTCATACTGGATCATGATCCAGCCGTTTTCCTCGCCAAACACCTGGATCCAGTCGTTGGTGCTGACCACTGCCTTGCCGCTGCCTGCCCGGCCATACTCCTGCCCCGGCCCCTGGTACACATCGTACTTCTTGCCCCCGGTGAACTGAATCTTCTTGGCCGACAGCGTGCCGGAAGGGATCTTGGGCGGATTGCTCAGCTTCTCGCGCGCATCCTTCACGGTCTTAGGGAAGCCGTAGAAGTTGAAGTAGCGCAGCTCCGTCTGATAGGTGCCATATACCTTCACATCGGTATCCTTGGACGTCCAGCCGGTATTGTATACGCGAAGGACGCCCGGGACGGATGTATCATAAAACATCAAAGGATTATAGCAGGATAAATGATTGAGGTGCCAGGTGCCATCGTCACGCTGCACCCATACGCTGTGGGCTTCCAAGATCGAGCCGTCGACCACATAACTGGAGAAAAAGGTCTTGCCGTCAATACCCTCGCCCAGCACAATGGGGTCCTTCACCTGCGGCAACGCCTCGTCATTGCGCCATTTGTACACCCAACCGCCGTCTTGCCAGCCAAAGGCGAGCAAATCGTTTTTGCTGCCGTTTTTCACAACCGCAAAGGCGCAGGCACTGTTTGTCTTTGTGCCGCCGGGATTGACCCACCCGGTCACCTCCCAACCGCTCCAGCGGCTGGTGTTGATATAGGCGCTGACCTCCGCAGGCAGGTTGTCCACGCCCTGCGTGCCGGAGCCATCATCGGCCAGTGCGCCGACGCTGCTGAGCAACAAAACCAGCGCGATGGCAAATGAGGCAAGATTTTTTCTGAGAATGTTTCCCTTATTCATGGATGTTCTCTCCTCTCTGTGATACCAACAAAACGAACGGAGAAGGGAGAATCATCCTGGAAAAAGCGTTTACACTTGTAACATCATTGAGAAATAACGGAAACCCCTAGCGAAGTATCCGCAGCGCGGCAGGCTGCACATGAATGACAGCCTCATCGGCGGTAGTGATCTCTCCATCGATATTCAAGCGCATATGCGGCGCGGAAAAACAGATGGTCTTCACCCGGTGCTGGCTGGTCTGCGAGAAGGTGAGCACCTTACCGCCCAGCAGCCCCGGCAAGTATCGGGGTATGCTTTTGCGCTTGATCTCCCGGATCAGCGTGATATCCAGCAGCCCGTCATCTATACTGGCCTCCGGCGTGATGGGAATGCCGCCGCCAATGATGCGGCCATTGCCAACGGCGCAAATCATCGCCTTGAGGGTGACTTTCTCCCCATCATCCATCTGGAATGTCAAATCCATCGCCTGGAACTTAAAGATCGCACAGAGCACGCCGTACAGATACGGCAGCATGCCCCGGCAGTATTTCTTGGCCTTCAGCGCGTAGTCCAGCACCATCACGTCAAAGCCCGTGCCGCTGACGTTGAGGAACACGCGGCCATTGATCAGCCCCACGTCCGTGGCCTTGGGCTTGCAGTTCAAAACATACTCCAGGGCCGCCATAGGTTTCTTCGGGATGTTGATACATTTGATAAAATCATTGCCCGTGCCCGCCGGAATAATGCCCATCGCTGTTTTTGTGCTGTACAGGCCGCGTGCAACCTCCAGCGCCGTGCCATCGCCGCCCACGGCCAGCACCGTTTCGATGCCAGCGCGCGTGGCCTGCTGTGCCAGCTGCGTGGCGTGCCCGGCATGCAGCGTTTCGATATAAGTATGCTCGATGCCCTTGGCTTTCAGCGCACGCTCCACCTGTGCGCCAATGCGCCGCCCGCGGCCATTGCCGGCTGTGGGATTACAAATCACCTGTATCATGTCAAGCCCGTCCCATCATGCATTATTGATGTCCAGCCAGCCAGCCACGCCGTCCTTTTTGACAAGCAGCCGTGTTGCCATCCGCTTCACCAGGGCCACTTCCTCCCCAGCCTTCAGCGGCAAAAAACAGTCAAACCCGAAATGCGCACCGCACAGCCTGCCCTGATCATCTTGCCAGACAAACTGATCGGCCAATAATATGGTGCGCCCGGTGGCGAGGTGGCGGTACAGGCTGAAACCATCCGTCCCCTGCCCCACCCGCTCCACAAAGCGGTCTACCCAGGTGATGTTAAAGGGATTCTCGCTTGCGCTTTGATCCTGCAGCACTGTGATCTTCTCAAAATCATCCTCCGCCACAAAATCGAAAACGCCATCCTGGATGATAAAGGCGTTCATCTGCCCCTCGCCCTTGATCACGTTGCCGCCGTCAATGGCGATGATGCGGTGCTCTTCATCCACAATCGGGTTGCAGCAAGGAATCGCATGCGTGCAGTTCACCGTTGGCCAGTGCCCCACCATCACCCACTTTGAAAAACGTTTTCCCTGCTCCGGGAAATTGTCGTTCTTCATCACGGAGAACGCGTCCAGCTCTGTGAGATTCTCCGAAGGCAGGCCACCGTGGACAAAATAAAAGTCATCCGATTCTATGATATGCGGCAAATTTTCCAGCCACGCCTTCTCCTCTGGTAACAAATCATCCTCAATCCAATCGCAATTGCCGCGTAGGGCAAACACGCCGGGCTGCTGGCAAAGATCAATAATATAGCGTAGTGTCTCAAACCCATCCGGCCCCTTGGTATATAGATCGCCCAGCAGGATCAGCGTGTCCTTCGGCGTATAGCGTGCTTTTTCAAGCAAGCGCCGCAGCACGCGAATATTGCCGTGGATATCGCTGATGCAAATCGTCCTGCCCGCCTTGGGCAATGAGATGCGCTGTACAACCGCCTGTGACTGCATAAAAAATGTGTCTCCTGTTTTCGGATTTCCACTTTCGCATTATAGCACAAAAGTGCGACAATGCAAACTATGTCGAACGAATTTTGTTACAACCGCATAATCTCTCATTTTTCGTGGCAGGATAGTGTGTGTACCTTCATGAATACATCGGTATGTACAATGGGGAGGGTTCTCTATGGATTTTGAACGGCGGCGCGACACGGTGACGGCGCGCCTGAAGGGCGAATTGGATCATTGCAGCGCGCAAAGCATACGGCGCGAGCTGGACATGATGATTGAGGACGGGCGCATCAAGCGGCTGGTGCTTGATTTGGACGAGCTGACGTTTATGGATAGCTCCGGCATAGGCGTGATTATCGGCCGTTACCGCACGCTGGCACAGCGCGGCGGCACCGTGGCCGTCAAGAATATGAACGCGCATGTGGCGCGTATTTTTCAGTTGTCCGGCCTGGCGCAAATCATCGAAACCATATAACGGAGGATGAATAACATGCAAGCAACCAACCAAATGAAGCTAGAGTTTTTGGGTCTGCCGCAAAACGAGAGCTTTGCCCGTGTTGCAGTCAGCGCCTTTGCCGTGCAGCTGAACCCCACTTTAGATGTGCTGGCCGATATCAAGACGGCCGTCAGTGAGGCCGTCACCAACGCCATCGTGCACGGCTATCAAAACAATGTAGGCTTTATCACCATTGTGGCGTCGCTTTCGCAAGGCGGCGTGCTTGATATCACCATCAGCGATCAGGGCTGCGGCATATCGGATATTGGGCAAGCCATGCAGCCCTTCTTCACCACCCAGCCGGAAAAAGAACGCTCCGGCATGGGCTTTGCCGTGATGCAAACCTTTATGGACGACATCCAGGTAGAATCCGTGGTGGGCCAGGGCACCACCGTGCGCATGCAAAAACGCCTGCAGGAGGAATAAATGGGCGCTTACGCATGCGCACAGGCCGGCAGCCCGGACGCACTGGCCGCTCTCGTGCGCCAGCATATTCCGCTGGTGCAGGCGCTGGTGAAGCGTTTTTCGTATCACGAGGACGCATTCCAGCAGGGCTGCATGGGGCTGGTAACGGCTATCCGGCGGTTCAAGGAGGATGCCGGGGTGCAGTTTTCCACCTATGCGGTGCCGGTAATACTGGGCGAAATGCGGCGCGCTTTCTCCCATACTGCCGGATGGCGCGCGCGGGCGTCGCTGCGCAAAATTGAACAGGCGCGGTTTTTGCTGCAAACGCAGCTTCAACGGGAACCCACCTTGCAGGAGCTGTCGGCGCTGAGCCACGTGCCGGGCGAGGAAATTTTGCTGCTGCTGGAGCGCACGCAGCCCTTGCAATATGACGAGACGGGCCTCTTCCTCTCTTCCCTGCCCGACCCCGACGCCCTTCGCTGGATGGATCGCTTCCTTCTGCGCGATATTCTGGAGCGCTTGCCGCCGGAGGATCAGCAGCTTTTGTATTTGCGCTATCAGCATCAGTATTCGCAGGGCGAGGTGGCAAAGCGGCTGCGCACTACGCAATCCAGTGTGTCCAGGCGGGAAAGCGCTTTGTGCAGGTATTTGAGGGTTTTGTGGTTGGAATAAACCGGTCGGCATTGCACCTTGCAAAAGGTGCTTTTTTATTGGAAATTATTCTGCTTGTAGGGTGTGTTTCAAAAGTCAGGGACGTGCAGCTTCGAGGGGGTAAAGCGCCAGTTAAAGGCGGAAAACCGCCGGAATAGCATCGCTATTTCAAGGTTTGACAACGCAGAAATGGTGCTTTTGACCCCGAAGATGCATGTCAAGAGTTTTGAAACACGCCCTAGTTCGTTTCTGTTCTTTGCGTAAATTGTCAGGGTGAAAACTTCCACTAAGCAGACCATACTGCTTGTGCAACTCCACAATAGCAGCTTGGACCACCTGGCAGGACGGACGCAAAAGTGCGAACCTTATCCGGCGAGCGCAGGAAAATATGACCAAGAAAAAAACACCGTATCAAATACGATGCCCTTATTTCGCCCACTCGCCAACAAAGTTAATATAAAGTTGTGGGTGCAGGGGTATCATGCCCCTGCCAAGGGGTTTGGGGGCGAGTAGCCCCTGCGTCCCCCCATAGCCCATCAACACATCCTCTTCCATCCCACCGTGACCCCTTGAAGCCCAGACGCGCGCCAGCTGACTTCATCAAAGCCTGCTGCCTGCAGGCTGCGCATCAGCTCGCGCTTATTAAGCTTGGTATCCTCATTGCCTGCACCAAATAGCTGCAAAGAGAATGTGGGCGCGGACAGCACGAACTGACCGCCGGGGCGGAGCACGCACAGAGTTTCGCTGAAAACACGGGGCAGATCGGCACTTTGCGGCAGCAGAGAGCAGACCACCACATCGAACGCGTTATCCTGCCAGGGGATATCATCGGGCCGGGCAAATATGACATCGGCCTCCGGCAAGCGGGCGCGCACATCGCGGGCCTGCTCCGGATACTCGCACATGCCACAGGCGCGCAGGCGGTACTTGTTGCTGAAGTTCTCTAAAAGGGCGCCTTCCTGACAGCACAGGTCAAGCACGCGGTCGTGTTCCTCAATGGTTGCCCAGGCCAAAATAGCGCGCATGCCGGGCGATAGGGACGCAGAAACGGATGTGCCAAGCGGCGCGTAGCGGTTGTTGACCTGCGGTTTGCTTAACATCGTTTCACCTCCGTTTTGAAAAAACAAAATCGTTATGCCTTGCGACATAACGATTATAACACACTTTCGAAATAAATGCACGCATTTTCTTAATATTTTTTCGGAATTAATTAAGAAAATGTGACAATTCTCGCAAGTTCAGTGTTTCGCCAGGGTTTTCAGTTGCTCCACGCAGTCCGTCCGCTCCCAAGGGAAGTCCACATCCAGACGGCCAAAGTGGCCATACGCGGCGGTTTTCTGATAGATAGGGCGGCGAAGATCGAGGCGCTTGATGATGGCATCGGGGCGCATATCAAACACCTGCTCGATCAGCTTAGCAATCTCGGCATCGGGCAAGATACCAGTACCTCGTGTATCCACTGCAAAGCTGACGGGCTTGGCCACACCGATGGCATACGCCAGCGCGACTTCGCACTGCTTGGCGAGGCCGGCGGCCACCACATTCTTGGCTGCATGGCGCGCGGCATAGGCTGCGGAGCGGTCTACCTTGGTGGGGTCCTTGCCGCTAAATGCGCCGCCACCGTGCGGGGCGTAGCCGCCGTAGGTGTCCACGATGATTTTGCGCCCGGTTAACCCGCTATCCCCCGCAGGGCCGCCCAGCACAAAGCGGCCGGTGGGATTGATGTAAAACTTGGTATCCGCTTGCAGCAGCGCTGATGGAATTTCGTGGCAGATCACAAGCTCGATCATGGCTTTTTCAATCTCGGCATGCGCTACATTCTCGTCATGCTGGGTGGAGATCACCACGGTGTCTACCGCGACGGGGACGCCGTCCTCATACACCACTGTCACCTGCGCCTTGCCATCGGGGCGCATCCAGGGGCAAAGACCCTCTTTGCGCACCTGCGCCATGCGGCGGGTGAGGCGGTGTGCCAGCGCGATGGGCATGGGCATCAGTTCCGGTGTTTCATCGCAGGCAAAGCCAAACATCATGCCCTGATCGCCCGCGCCTGTTTCTTCGGCTTCTTGGCCTCGGGTTTCCAGCGCGGCATTGACGCCCTGGGCAATATCCGGCGATTGATCGTGCAGGGCGGTGAGTACAGCGCAGCTATGGCCGTCAAAGCCTTTCTTGGCACGGTCGTACCCGATCTCGGTGACCACATTGCGTACAATATCCTGAATGGACACATAGGTGGTGGTGGTGATTTCGCCCATCACCAGCACCAAGCCGGTGGTGGCGCAGGTTTCGCACGCGACGCGCGCGTATGGATCGTTGGCCAAAATAGCGTCCAGCACTGCGTCGGAAATCTGGTCGCACATTTTGTCCGGGTGGCCTTCGGTGACTGATTCGGATGTAAATAGCTTTCTCATGGAAAAGCTCCTTTCTTGATTGCTGAATACCTACAAATAAAACCGCTCGTCTTACAGACAAGCGGCAGCAAAAATCTTTCGTTTGCTTCCTTATCTGTCAGTGCCGTAGCACTGCTGGAATTAGCACCATGCGTTTCCGCCGGTTGCCGGGCTTCATCGGGCCAGTCCCTCTGCCGCTCTTGATAAGGTATTCAGTTAGCTGCATTATATAAGGAATCATTGATTTTGTCAAGCAAATTTGGATCGAAAAAGCGACCTCTGGCCGAAGTCAGAAGGTCGCCTTCTTGTGATCGTTTGATTATTTGCCGAGGATTGCGTTGGCCGCTTTGGCATCGTGAACGTAGTATTCTACGCCATCTGCATCACGGTCATAGGTGGCTGTGCCAAAGAAGAAAGCATAAAGCGTTTCAGCTCCGCCCAGATCATCCGCAATGCTGTACGCCTTGTTCAGCTCGTACACAGGCACTTCATCTTCGTCCAGACTATTGATGGCATCCAGGCCAGTGAACAGCGCAAGATAGGCATCATTGTTCATGGTCACGGAGGGCAGCATCTTCAGCGTGAAGGTAACGGTGCCGTCCTTCACGGTGACAACCAGCTGGCCAATAACATACTGGTTGCCCACCACGATATCAATCTTGGTCACGCCGTCTTTGGTAAGGTCAATGGGCGTAACCATGAACCAATCTTTGGTCACATCCGCATTGATGTCCTTCACGCGGGCACCCGCCAGGGACAGCGTGTTGTTGGCATACACATCGCCCAGAGGCTCGGTCACACGGGTTTCGCCGTTTTCAAGGCCGCACATGGAGCAGACAGCCTTGTCCAGGCCCTTCTTAGACAGGGTGGGCTTGGTCACGACAACCCATTCGAAGGGATGGTCGCAAGCGGGCAGCAGGGTGTCATTCTCGTAATCGCAGCCAGGCTGGAGGCAATACTCATGAATCAGGCCATTTCTTTGGCAGGTAGCAGGCTGTGTGATGGATTCCAAAATGTGCTTGCGCTGTGCAATGGGACGCACGTCGCCTTCGGCTTCGCAGTCCGCGCAAATTTCAGTTTCTTCACCTTCGGCATAGCAGGTGGCTGCAAGGGTTTCTACCCACTCGTACGCATGGGGAAGCATCTCAACAGGACGGGTTACCTTACCAAGCTGCTCACAGACATCACACTTTTCGGTTTCGACGCCTTCTTCAGTGCAGGTGGGGGCTGTGGTTTCTTCCCACTCGGTATAGCTGTGGGGGATCATGGGAATTACCTTCGAGCCATTTTCCCTATAAGCATCGCAGCGGGGGCAAACCTTGGCTTTCAAACCTGTAGTCGTGCAGGTGGGTTCGATAGCGGTTTTGTCCGGGCCTGTAAAGTCGTGGCCAAGTGCATCGATGGCAACAGTCTCGGTCGCTTCGCAGCCGGTACGGGTGCAGTTTCTGGTCTTGGAGCCCTTTTCGAGGCAGGTGGGTTCCAGCGTGATATCCCAATCACTCCAGTCGTGGCCAAGCTTCGTAATGGTGCCGGGATTCGTCGCAGTGCAACCATCACGAGTGCAGCTCTGTTGCTGCGTGCCATCCGCGGTGCAGGTGGCGGCATTCACGGTCGTCCACTCACCCCAGTCGTGGCCAAGCTTCGTGATGGTGCCGGGTTTTGACGCAGTGCAGCCCAAGGTGGTGCAGTATTGAATCTTGGTGCCACCCTCGGTGCAAGTGGCGGCATCCACGGTCTCCCAATCGCCATAGACGTGGTTGCCAGTAGCAGGAATTACTTCACTGTCAATTTCCAGGCATCCGGCAGTTTTGCAAGTCCTTGTTCTTAAGCCAGGCTGGTAGCATGTTGCTGGCGTTTGTACCACCCAATTGTTCCAACTTCCGTTGTTGTGGGTGTGCGGGGGCGGATTCGGTGCTGCCATTGCCATGCTCGCCACAGCAACCAACAAAATGGTGACCAGGCAAGCAAGTAGAAGCTTCTTTCCGTTCTTCATATTATCTTCCTCCATTACTTATTTCATATAAGACGCTCATTATTCGTCTTATAATGAAGACACCTCTATATATGGGTCGCTCTTCCACGCTCTGGTGAAAGAAAAAGGCAGCACATTTTCAACGCTTCCTTATAGCCGCACACGAATCATACAGCCGCATGCTTGCACTTTCAGCAGCAGCTCTGCAAACGTGATAATGCTATTCCGAGTCGAAATAGTGTCTCCCTTCCGCAGACGATCCATATCGGAATTATACCATGTTGCATATGCATTTACAATACATTGCCATAATGAAAGGCCGTTATAAGCCATACATTCAACGTGCTGTGAATTGATCACATTGCAATGTCACACTGATAGCTCAAGATGTAATCAAACTGTCAGCCAATTCTTCGGTATCAAAATCCATGGTCTAACGCAGTGATTTCATCTTCCCGAAAAGCAAATAAAGACAGCCTCTTGACCAAAGTCAAGAGGCTGCTTGCTTATCGCCGAAGCTTTTTGCTTATTTGCCTAAGATTGCGTTGGCCGCTTTGACGTTGTGCACATAGTACACCACACCATCTGCCATGCGGTCATAGGTGGCTCTGCCAAAGAAGAATGCAAAGACCTTCTGGGCACCCGCCAGATCATCCGCAATGCTGAGCGGCTTTTTCAGCTCGTACACCGTCACGTCCTTCTCTTCGATGCTTTGGATGGCGTCCAAGCTGGCGAACAGCGTCAGGTATGAGCCTTTCGCCATCGTGACAGAGGGGAGCATCTTCAGCTCGAAGGTAACAGTTCCTTCCTTGACTGTAGCAATCAGCTTGCCAATGATATATTGATTGCCTACCACTACATCGAGCTTGGTCACGCCATCCTTGGTCAAATCAATGGGCGCGATCATGTACCACTTGTTGGTTACACTCGCATTGACATCCTTGACGCGCGCGCCTGCCAGAGACAGCGTGTTGTTGGCATACACATCGCCCAGCTTATCGGTCTCACGGGTCTTGCCCGATTCCAGGCCGCACATAGAGCAGACTTCCTTGTCCAGCCCCTTTTTGTTGAGGGTGGGTTTGGTGACGACAATCCACTCAAAGATGTGATCCAGCGCGGGCAGCTGAGTATCCTTCACATAGCCGCAGCCAGGCACGGTGCAATAGATATGCTCCAGGCCCTTTCTTTCGCAGGTGGAAGGCTGGATGGTCGTTTGCAAAGTATGCGGAAGCTTGGGGATGGCGCGCGTGCCGTTGGTGGCGCCGCAGTTTTTGCACGTTTCGGTTTCCTCTCCCTCCAGGTAGCAAGTGGCGGCACGGGTCACTATCCACTCATACTCATGGGGCAGCCGGTCAATATGCCGTGTTTTCTTCCCCAAATGGCCGCAAACTGCGCATTTTTCCGTTTCAACGCCGCGCTCCGTACAGGTGGCAGGCTTGGTAGTTTGCCATTCAGTATAGGTATGCGGTATACGATCCAGGGTATCCGATTGTACATCCGGGCAACGCTTACAGGTATGCTGCCGCAGTCCCTGCTCCGTACAGGTGGGTTGTTTCACAGTCGTCCAGGGGCCGTAATCATGCCTGAGGGCAGGAATATCGCGGCCGTCTTTTGTGGCATCACAGCGGGAGCAAGTATAGGCTTCTCTTCCCTTTTCTGTGCAGGTAGGGGGCTGAATCGTTTCTCTGTTTTTTGACCAATTGTGTCCCTTCGCGTCAATGCTGTCCGTATCCACCGCAGTGCAGTCCTTGCGGGTGCAGCTTCTGACCCGTGTGCCCTTTTCTGTGCAGGTAGGTTCTTGGGTGGTTACCCAATTTCTGCTCCAGTCGTGCCGGAGGGCAGGAATGGATTCGGCATTTTTCGTTCCTTGGCAAACAGAGCAGACATACGCCTTGGATCCCGCATCAGTGCAGGTGGGCTCCAACGTGGTCTGCTTGTTCTTAGACCATTTGTGCTCTGCAAGGTCGATGGGGCGGGTCTCTTTCTCATTGCAGCCATCGCGGGTGCAGCTTCTGGTTTCCAGGCCTTGGACGGTGCAGGTAGATGGTGTCGTGGTTTCCCATCTGTCCCATTTGTGATCAAGCGCAGGGCTGGTGCGCGTCTGTTCTTCGTGACAACCCCAGACTTTACATACCCTGTAATCAACGCCAGTTGCTTCGCAAGTGGCCGGCGTTCTGACTCTCCAATCGCTCCAATCAGTGAATATGTCCCAGTGAGTGTGCGCGCGTGCCATCGCCACGCTTGAGATAGAAGCCAGCAGGATGACCACCAGACAGGCAAAAAGCAGTTTCTTCCCGTTTCTCATGTTATCTTCCTCCCAATTATTTTTAATGAAGAAAACGCATTTTCTTCATTATTAAACACCCCATGCTACCATGGTTTAGGCTGATGAATCATTTCGCCAAGTATGCTTTCTTTAGCCGCTTTCGGGAGGCAGCTTCTGGTGAACACCATCCCTTTCGCAACAGCCAAAAGAAGCTCCTGGCACTCCAGTGGCAGCGTACTTGCGCTGTCAATGATTTGCTCTGCGAGTTTCGCTGTGTCATTTTGCGTAGAAATAACCGTTCCCTCCTCTGGCAGGGGGCTATACAAAGCGGTCAGTAATGCGCAGCTTTTTATTGGTTTGCGGGCGAGGATGGAAAGAATGGATTTGCAACAGGTCGACGGTCGGGCATTGAAGCGCTTACGATCTTTATGTGAATTATACCATACAAGATAATCATTGTCAATGCAATTTTGTCATATATTTGTGCTCTTGTAACGCATTTTATCATTGACAATGATTTGCAATGGTGTATAATGTGGGTGAGGTGATAAAATGAGTTCCTTAGGTGAGCGCCTGAAGCATGCGCGGAAAAGCAAAGGCTTTACGCAGGATGCTCTGGCCGATACAATTGGTGTGTCGCGCGGTGTTATATTTAATTTAGAAAAAGACAAAACCGAAGCGCAAACCATCGTCGTAAATGCAATCTGTCAGGCCCTAAATATCAACAAAGAATGGCTGCTGAATGGTACAGGCGATATGTCTGATTTTTCAAAAGCAAGCCAAAGCGCCAAGATACTGGCCGAGCTATATGATGTGGCAAAGGGCCTTTCAGAGGCGGAGCAGCTTTATTTGCTGGATACGATCAAGGCCCTCAAAAATCGATTAAAGCCAATATAAAAGAGCAGCCATGGGCTGCTCTGATCTGTGGCTTCAATAGCCTTCAAAAAGCCTGCTTTTGCGCTCCATAAAGAGCTTGAGGAAGCGGATGCTGTTGAGGTCGTCATACGCGCAGCGCTCCATGCCCTGGCCGGACACCTCGACGATGTCCGCGCCCGGTATGGCGCTGAGGATGGGCGAGTGTGTGGCGAGGATGAACTGGCATTTATTTTGCACTGCGTCCAGGATGGCAATGGCCAGGGCATATTGATTCTCGTACGATAATGCGCCTTCCGGCTCGTCCAACAAATATAATCCGCCGCTGCGAATGCGGGACTGGAAGAAATCGAGGAACCCTTCGCCGTGGGATTGTTTGGCCAGGTTTCCGGCGTACAGTCCCTCCAGATCTGCCAAGGTATGATAGTGCGGCATCTTGGCATAATCCAGATCGCCGATGCCCTCTTGATCGATACGGCGAATTTCGTCCCGGGCCTCCTGCTTGGCACGGGATACCCAGGAGATGTACGCGATAAAATCCTCGGCAGAGAAAAAGAAATTGGTTTTTGCCGCGCGCTTCCACAGGGTGAATGCATCCACATGCCTGGCCACCACCCCGCCACGCTCGATGATGCCCTGTCCGATGCGGATGGCGTCAAGCTTGGCTGCCAATATCTCCATCAAAGTGGATTTGCCACAGCCGTTGTCCCCGCAAAGGATGGTGATGGGCTGCTCAAACACAAGCTCGTCCATCTGCGCAATTACAGGCACGGTGAAGGGATATTCATCGCGTCTGTTTTCGTTTTTGATCAATTTCGATACATACAACATCAGCCCTGATGCAAAGGCAGTTCCACCGTGAAGGTGGTGCCCTTGCCCTCCTCGCTATCCACCGTGATCGCGCCGCCATGCAGCAGCACCAGCTGATGCACAATGGATAGCCCAAGGCCCGTGCCGCCGGTTTCGCGGCTTCGTGCCTTGTCTACGCGATAAAAACGGTCGAAAATATGGGGCAGATTCTCCTTGGGGATGCCGACGCCTGTATCCGTCACCGTCATGCGTGCGTCGCGCCCCACCCGCATCAGCGCCACCTTGATCTGGCCGCCCGGGGGGGTGTACTTGACGCCGTTTTCCATGAGGTTATAGATCACCTGGCGCAGCTTGGACTTATCGGCGTACATATCGCAGGAATCGGAGATCATGAGCTGTATGGTCTGATTTCGCTGATCGGCAATGGGCTGCAGGCGGTGCGCCGTTTCTTTGATCAGCGCGGCAATGCTGAGGTTCTCGCGCGTTAGCTTCACGTTGTTGGAGTCCATTTGCACGAGGGTCAAAAGGTCCGACACGATGGCGCTCAAGCGGTCGATTTCTTTATTGATATCCATCATGAACTCTGTGCGCAGGTCCCTGTCCATATCCGGCTGATACACCAGTGATTCGATCAGGATTTTCATGGTAGCCAAGGGGGTTTTCAGCTCGTGGCTGGCGTTTGATACAAACTGGTTGCGCGATTGATCCAGCGTTTCCAGCTTTTCGCTCATGGAGTTAAAGGCCTGTGCCAGATGCTTCATCTCGCTGGAGCCGCGCACCGATACCCGCGCGGAAAACGTGCCCTTGGACATGCGCTGAATGCCGCGGGTGAGTGCCGCGATCGGGCTTGTGATAACCCTTGAAAACACTAAACTGAACACCAGCGCCACGGTAGCGATGATGATAAAAATCAGCAGCATTTGATCTTGAAGCTGGTAGAGGTTGGTCATCATCTCCTGCACCGGTGCTACCAGCAGCAGTACGCCAATCACATCCGAGGCCGATATAATGCCAGCCGTGCAGTACCCCACCCACGTGACGTTGGACTTTCTCATAAACATCAGCTTGGAAGTATCCACAGCTTCGGTATTGGCCAATTCGTGCACGCCATAATCCACGCTTTGGCCCTTGACGAGCACGCTGGTCACCTCGGGATATTCGATTCTGGTGCCGCTGAGCTCCCCATAGCTATCCAGCTGCACCTTGCCGGTACTGTCCAGCAGCAATAGCCTGCCGCCCAGCTCGCCTCCGGCATTTGTCAATTGCGTATGCAAAGCGGCGGCATCGCTGCGCGCCACCAGCGGTGCAATCTGCGTTGCCAGCTTTTCGAGGTTCATGCGGTCGGCACGAATGCGCTGCTCAAATAAATAATCACCCACCATGCTGCTGAGGGAACTGGCCATCACAAAGAAGGACACCCCCACAATCAACAAGAAGGCGATTAGTATTTTCCAGCGGATGCTGTTTAAGGGATTGTTAATCCTTATCGGTGAAATAGTAGCCCACTCCCCACTTGGTGAAGATGAACTCCGGCTGGGCAGGATTGCGCTCGATCTTCTCGCGCAGGCGACGGATGTGCACATCAACTGTACGCGCGTCGCCCATATAGTCGTACTTCCATACGGTTTCGAGCATTGTTTCGCGGCTGAACACCTTGCCGCGGTTGGTGATAAACAGCTGCAGAAGATCGAACTCCTTGGCTGTCAGGCGGATATCCTGATTGCCCAGCATCACGGAGCGGTTGACAATGTTGACCTCCATATCATGCACACGGATTACCTTTTTTTCTTCCGTGGGCATGGGCTGCGCAGCGCGGCGAAGAATGGTCTTGATGCGTGCCTTGACCTCTAAGATGTTGAACGGCTTGGTCATATAATCGTCCGCCCCGTATTCCAGGCCGAGGATTTTGTCCATATCATCGCCCTTGGCGGTCAACATCAAAATCGGCACATTACTGCTTTCGCGAATGCGCTGGCACACCTGGGTGCCATCGAGCTTGGGCAGCATGACATCCAGCAAAACAAGATCAACAGGGTTCTCGAAAAACACCTGCAAGGCAATCTCGCCATCGGCAGCGGTTAAAATCTCGTACCCCTCTTGTTCCAGCGTATAACGTAACCCTTTTAGAATCAACGGCTCGTCATCGACCAACAGTATGCGCTTGGCCAACAGTACCCATCCTTCCTCTGGCTCAAAAAAGCCACAGCAACAATTGTATATTGCACTTTTTCTATTTTACACTGAAACGATAGTAAAAATCAAGTGAATTGCAATATTTTCTACATATTTTTGATGAAAAGATGCAATTTACAAAAGGAAATTGTAATATCCTGCTTAAAATCATTCTTTTCTTTAGAAATTTTGAAACAAAATCACGTCTTGCAACTCAGCCGCACATCATCCAGCAACCCCAGATCCCACAAAAGAGAGTTTAGCAGATACTTATCCCGGATCTCCCGGGAGCCTACCAGCGCCCGGCGCGTGGCGGCAGCATCCAATCCCAGTTCTTCCGGTGTCGTGGGCATTCCAAGCGCTTTCATCAGCGATAGGATGGCCTGGGTGCTTGGCAATTCTTCGTCGATTGCTGCCGTAATGGCGTGCCAGTTTGCAAAAATCCTGTTCAGCCGCTGCGCGTGCTTTTGCGCATCATTCTTTTGCCAGCGTGCCTCGCCATCAATCACATCCTGCGCGGAAGTGCCAAAGATATCCCGCATCTGCGCTTCCCACTTTTCGGCGGAAAAGGCGCAATACGTGGCCTCGGCATGTGCGCGGCTGGGTTTTTCCCGAAGCATCTCATACAGCGGCAGCGTCAGGCACAGCCCAACGCCCACGCAGATGCCATGCAGATCGGCATGCGTGCCGTTCCTGAGCGCTTCCATCTCCCACATATGCGAGAAATAATGCTCCAGCCCCGAGGCCGGGCGCGATATCTTGGCAAAATCCATCGCCACGCCGGAGAGAATCAGCCCCTCCACCACCGCCTGGACGGCGGCAGGGTCTCTTTCCACCAGCTGCGCCGCGTGCTGCACAATCTTTTGCACAGACGCGCGCATCAGCCCGGCGATGTTCTCGCAGTAATATTCTTCTACTATTACATGAGAAATCCGCCACTCGCACAGCGCGTTGTATTTTGCCAGCATATCCCCAAGCCCTGCCCATAGCATGCGCATGGGCGCTTCCTTGATGATATCAATATCCGCGAGGATCGCCGCCGGGCACGCGTTGTACAGGCTGGTTTTGAGCCGCTCGCACACCATGGAGGAGGAGTTTGACGCATACCCGTCCATAGAGGGCGCCGTGCACACCACCATGGAGGGCACATGCGCGGCATGCGCCAGCACCTTGCAGCAATCGTTGATCACGCCGCTGCCCACTGCCAGCACCACGTCACAGGTGGGGTCGTACGCCATGGTCAAGCGCCCCATAGCCAGCTCGTCCGGCTCAATATGCCCGCAGGCGGCGGGATAGACATACAAAGAATATTCAACCCCTGCGGCTTTCAGGATGCGGATTACTTGCTCTCCTGCCGCTTGATAGGTGTTCACATCCGCCACCACAAAGGGCTTTTTCTTGTTCAAAAAGCGAAGCGCGTCCGGCAGCTGTGCAAGCACGCCCGCGCCGGTTCGCAAAAATTGCAGCCCTGTATGATGGGTACGTCCACAGCCACAGGCGTGCCCCTGCGCGCTTATCAGTTCCTCCAGCGTCATCGCGGCAAACGGTTTTTGCATTCTCCATCATCCTCCAGTCAAAGGTATTGTAGAATGTGCTTTTGCGCTTGTCAACCCTCAGACGAGCGCGTATAATAGAAATGTTGCGGGAGGATGCGATTGTGAAATTTTTGAAACCCTACTGGAAACGATTTTGGAAAGATATTGTGCTGGGGCAAAGCTTTAAGCTGATCGAGGCCATTTTGGAGCTGATCATGCCGCTGGTGATGGCCAGCCTGATTGATACCGGCATCAAGACGGGCAATTTGGATGTGGTCTGGTCGCGCGGCTGGCAGATGCTGCTGCTGGCCGCTGTTGGCGTGGCCACGGCATTGGTGTGCCAGGTGGTGGCGTCCAAGGCATCCCAGCAGTTTGGCACGCAGCTGCGCCGCGATGTGTATCAGCACATCAACACCCTCGCCTTTGCGGACCTGGACAAGCTGGGCACGCCCTCCCTCATCACGCGCATGACCAGCGATATCAACCAATTGCAGCAGGCGTTGGCCATGCTGATCCGCCTGGTGGCACGCGCGCCTTTTCTGGCCATTGGCAGCATTGTGATGGCCATGATGCTGGACATTCAGCTTTCGATTGTGTTCCTGGTGACGACGCCGCTGATTGTGCTGCTGCTGTTTATCATCCTTCGCGCGTCCATCCCCCACTTTACGATGCTGCAAAAAAAGCTGGACACCATCGCCCGCATCGCCCGCGAGAATCTCCTGGGTGCGCGGGTCATTCGCACGTTCTCCCGCCAAAAGAGCGAAACACAGCGCTTTGACGCCGCCGCGCAGGATTATACCGACACCGCCATCCGCATAAGCCAGCTATCGGCGCTGCTGTCGCCCCTCACCTCTGTGGTGATGAACGCGGGCATCCTGGCCGTGCTCATCTTTGGCGGCCAACGCGTGCAAACGGGCGCGCTGTCCCAGGGCGTGATCATCGCCTTCATTAACTACCTGGTGCAAATCCTGATGCAAACAGCAATTGTGGCCAACCTGGTGGTGCTCTTCACCAAGGCTGGCGCATCCGCCACGCGGGTGGGCGAGGTGCTCACCATGCAGCCCAGCATCACGGACAAAGCACTGTATACGCCTGCCCTATCCGATACCGCGCCCATGCTTTCCTTTGATCATGTCACCTTCACCTACCCCGGCGGCGCGGCACCCGCGCTGACTGATATTCACTTTTCGCTGAAAGCCGGGCAAACGCTGGGCATCATCGGCGGCACGGGCTCCGGCACAAGCACGCTGGCCTCGCTGCTGCCGCGCTTTTATGACGCCGATCGCGGCATTGTGGCCGTGAAGGGTGTAGCGGTGACAGCGCTGCCACTGAAAGACCTGAGAGGGCATATTGGCATGGTGCCCCAGGGTGCCATGCTGGTGAGCGGCTCTGTGCGCAGAAACCTGCAATGGGGCAATGCCGACGCCACGGACGAAGAACTGTGGCAGGCGCTTGACACCGCGCAGGCCAGCGAGTTTGTGCAAAAACTGAAGGGCGGGCTGGATTTTCAAATCGAAGAGGGCGGAAAAAATCTGTCCGGCGGGCAGCGGCAACGCCTGACCATTGCGCGCGCGCTGGTCAGAAAGCCCTGGATTTTGATCCTGGACGACGCGTCCAGCGCGCTCGACTACGCCACCGACGCCGCGCTTCGCCTCAGCATCCGCCAGACCACAACGGCTATGACGGTGATCATCGTATCCCAGCGCGTCAGCAGTATCCGCCAGGCGGACAATATCCTGGTGCTGGACGATGGGCATCTGATGGGCATGGGCACCCATGACAAGCTGATGGCAAGCTGCCCGCTGTATAAGGAAATTTGCCATTCCCAGCTTTCTGGCCGGGAGGTGAGCGCGTGATGAAAAAGCCATCCTCCTTCCTGCGGCTTGCCCCGTATCTGCGTCTGAGCAGACTGTTCCTTGTGGGCTCTGTATTCTCCGCCATATTGACGGTGGCGCTGTCGCTGATCGCCCCGCGCCTGATTGGCCGCGGCGTGGACGCGCTGATTGAAGGGCAAGTGGATTTTGACCTGATCCTGTCCACCTGTGCGCTACTGCTTGCTGTATACCTTACAAGCGCGCTGTGCCAATGGGTGCTTTCCTATTGCAACAACACCGTCAGCTATCGCACGGTGAAGGCGCTGCGCGAGGATGCCTTCCGCATGGTGCACGCCGTGCCGCTCAAGACGATTGACGGCATGCCGCACGGCGATATCGTGGCCAGAATTACTGCCGATGCCGAGGCCGTGGGCGACGGCCTGCTGCAAGGGCTGTCGCAGTTTATCACAGGCGCCGCCACCATCATTGGCACGCTGATCTTCCTGCTTGGCATCAATGGCTGGATTGCGCTGGTGGTGCTGCTATTGACGCCGCTGTCGATCCTGGTGGCACGCCAGATCACCGCCCGCTCCCACCACCTGTTCAAGGCGCAGAGCGTGGCGCAGGGGGAGTTGTCTGGCTTTGTGAGCGAGATGGTGGGCAATCAAAAGCTGGTGGCCGCCTTCTCGCACGAGGATGCAGCCGTCCAGGATTTTGACCAGATCAACCAGCGCCTGCACAAGGCGGGCTACCGCGCCCAGCTGTACGGTGCGCTGGTCAACCCTGTCACGCGGTTTGTGAACAACATCGTGTATGTGGCGGTGGGCGTTGTGGGCGGGCTGATTGCGCTTGGCGGCGGGCTGTCGGTGGGCGCTATATCCGCATGCCTCAGCTATGCCTCCTCCTACACCAAGCCTTTTAACGAAATCAGCGGCGTGATGACACAGCTGCAGACGGCGTATGCCTCCCTCGCGCGCATATTTGCTTTATTGGATGCAGAAAAAGAATCTGTCGACCGTCCAAGCGCCCTCACCCTGTATAGCGCCGAGGGCAATATCTGTTTTAACGACGTGCAGTTTGGCTATGTGCCCGAAAAGCCGTTGATCGAGCATATGCAGCTCACTGTGCGCAGCAAGCAAAAGATCGCCATCGTGGGGCCGACCGGGGCTGGAAAGACCACGCTGGTCAACCTGCTGATGCGCTTTTACGATGTGAATGCCGGGGATATCACCATCGATGGCGTCAGCATCTATGCAATGTCCCGCGATGGCCTTCGAAGCCTGTTTGGCATGGTGCTGCAAGAGAGCTGGCTGATGCAGGGCACCGTGCATGACAACATCGCCTATGGCCGCCCGGATGCCTCACGCGAGGCTGTGACCGCCGCCGCCAAGGCCGCGCATGCGCACGGATTTATCAAACGCCTGCCCAAGGGGTATGATACCATCATCGGCGAGCACGCCGGATTATCCGAGGGGCAAAAGCAGCTGATGTGCATTGCGCGCGTGATGCTGGCGGACCCGCCCATGTTGATACTGGATGAAGCGACCAGCGCCATTGATACTCGCACCGAAGTGCGCATTGCCAAGGCGTTTGACGAGATGATGGTAGGCCGCACCAGCTTTATCGTGGCGCACCGCCTCAGCACCATCCAAAGCGCCGATGTGATCCTGGTGATGCGGGACGGGCACATTGTAGAGCAGGGCAACCATGACGCGCTGCTGCGGCAAAACGGATTTTATGCGCACCTGTACAACAGTCAATTTGTCGCAACAAAGGAGGAACTCGCTTGAATTTATTTGATATTATTGGGCCGGTAATGATTGGCCCGTCCTCATCCCACACGGCGGGCGCGGCGCGCATCGGGCGCGTCACCTGCCACCTGCTTGGCAGCATCCCGCAAAAAGCGGTGATTGATTTTCACGGCTCCTTCGCCAAGACCTGGCAGGGCCACGGCACCGACCGTGCCGTCATTGGCGGCCTGATGGACATGCCTGTGGATGATGAGCGGCTGCGGGACAGCCTGCAGTTGGCCAAAGAGCGGGGTATGGACATCACCTTTAACGCTGTGCAGCTCAAGGATGCGCACCCCAACACAGTGGTCATCCACGCCACGGCAGAAAACGGCGACACCCTGACGGTGCAGGCGGCATCGGTTGGCGGCGGCAGCATCCGCGTGCAGTATCTGGACGGGCTGGAAGTGGGCTTTTCCGGCGAAAAAACCACGCTGATCATCCGCCATCACGACAAGCCCGGCGTCATTGCGCAGGTGAGCCAGTTGATTTCGAAGGCCAATCTGAACATCGCCACCATGCGCGTTTTCCGGCGCGAGGCGGGCGGCCAGGCTGTGATGGCGCTGGAGATGGACGATGTGCCCGCCGATCTGCTGGTGGGGCAATTGAACCTGCTGCCCAGCATATCGCACGTGACGCTGCTGAACAAAATTTGAGGTGTAGCATATGGATCATTCTTTGAAAGCCTGGGAAACTGCGGCCAAGGACGCGCCGCTGGCGGCGCTGGCGCGGGCATGGCAAGCCCAGGAAGAGGGCATTTTGCCCGAAGCTGTAGACAGCTATATGGCAAATATTCTGGATATCATGCGGCAATCCGTCCTCAAGGGGCTGGACCCTTCTCTCAAATCCATGAGCGGCATGACAGGCGGACAAGCAGCGTTATTGGATGCCGCCCGTATCAAGGGCCAACTGACCGGGGGCAGCCTGCTTTCGCGCGCCGCCACCAAAGCGCTGGCCGTGGCCGAGTGCAACGCCGCCATGGGCAAAATTGTGGCTGCGCCCACCGCCGGTGCGTGCGGCATACTGCCTGCGGCGCTACTCACCATGCAGGAGGAATACCATTATACGGATGCCGAATTAATAGACGCACTACTGGTGGCAGGCGTGATTGGTCAGGTGATTGCCAAACGCTCCAGTATTTCCGGCGCGCAGGGCGGCTGCCAGGCAGAGTGCGGCAGTGCGGCGGCCATGGCGGCGGGCGCGATGGTGAGCCTTCGGGGCGGCAGCGCCCGGCAGGCCTTTGATGCCTGCGCCTTTGCGCTGATGAACAGCATGGGCCTGGTGTGCGACCCCGTGCGCGGGCTGGTGGAAGTGCCCTGTGTGTACCGCAATGTGGGCGGTATCGCCAACGCGCTGACCGCTGCCGATCTGGCGCTGGCCGGTATCCCCTGCCCGCTGCCCCCGGATGAAGTGATTGACGCCATGAAGGCTGTGGGTGATGCCATGCCCGCGTCGCTTCGCGAAACGGGCGATGGTGGCTGCGCCGCTTGCCCGTCTGCTTGCAGCTGCAAATAATACTAATTCAAAGCATTATCGCGTCGTCGCAGCGGATCTTTTGCCCTCCGGCTGTGTCGCGCGCGGTTAGACGTAGCGCTGCTACGCCGTCACCGCGGCTTCTTGCCGGATGGCAAAATCTCTCGCCGCTTTGGACGCAATACTATTTTTCATTAGCATAAACTCAATCTTTTATAACATTTTGATCGATTTTGTTGAAGCATGGCTTGAAGTTTGCAGAATATTCCGTTATAATGTACAGGATGAACACTTTTTTGCAAAAAGGAGCGGAAATAGATGATCAAAGCCATCGTGAACGGAAAAATCCTACTGCCAAACAGCACGGTGCTTAACAAGGCGCTGCTCTATAATAATAAAATCATCGGCCTGGTGGACGAGCCTGCCGCGCGCGAAATGGCTGCGGAAGTGATTGACGCTGGTGGGCTGTATATCTCCCCCGGCCTGGTGGACGTGCATATCCACGGGTACCTTGGTGCAGACACCTCAGACGGCAACGCCGAGGGGATGCGCACTGTGGCGCGCGGCATCATGCAAAACGGCGTCACCAGCTTCCTGCCCACCACCATGACCATCCCGTGGGACGACCTGGAAGCCGTTTTTGGGCAGCTGCGCCAGTTGAAAAAAGAGAGCCTGGCAGACGCCTTTGACGGCGCAGAAATCCTGGGCTGCCATGCCGAAGGGCCCTTTATCAATCCTGCCAAAAAAGGCGCGCAGGCCGAAGAATCCATTCTTGCGCCGGACGCCGAAAAGCTGCTCCCCTATGCCGACATCATCAACATCGTCAGCTTTGCCCCCGAGATGCCGGGCGGCGCGGAGTTTATCAAGACCATCAAATGCAGCTGCGGCATGATCCTGTCCACCGGGCATACCAGCGCCAATTACGGCCAGACGATGGACGCGATTGCCCTTGGCGTCACCCACGCCACTCACACCTTCAACGCCATGATGCCCCTCATGCACCGGGACCCTGGCACGGTGGGTGCAGTGCTGGCCAGCGATGCCGTATACTGCGAGCTGATTGCCGACACTTTCCACGTGAACAAGGGCCTGTACCCGCTGATGACGCGCATGAAGGCCGACAAGCTGGTGCTGATCACCGATTGCACCCGCGCGGGCGGCCTTGCGGACGGCGAGTACACGCTGGGCGGCCAGCCGATTTATGTGAAGGGCATCGAGTGCCGCCTGGCGGATGGCACCATTGCGGGCAGCGTGCTGAAGCTGAACGACGCGGTGCGCAACCTTCGCGATTATGCGTCTATTCCGCTGCACGAGGCGGTACGCTGCGCATCGCTCAATGCCGCAGCATCTATTGGGCTGGACGGCAAAAAGGGCTCGCTGGAAGCAGGTAAGGATGCCGACATTGTGCTGATGGACGAAGAATGCGTCATTTACCAAACGATTATCCGCGGAAACACCCGCTATACGCGTTCAAATTAAGGAGGAACCTGTTATGGAACTGAAAGTAAAAGCAGCGCTTGACCCTATCTTCCGTCCCCTGTCGCTGGAGCTGAAGGAATACCGCGCGGATGTGCAAAAGCTTGGCAAATCCGTTGAGTTTGTAGTAGCGATTGAGCGCAGCCAGGGCCTTTGCGACTATTGGTGCGAGCCCATTTTGCCCGATGGCGTGAATGACGCCCGCAATATCGACCTGTTTGACCGCGTTGTCAAGAGCATGCTGTGGTGCCGCGGCGGCTTCAAAATCCGCATTCACGGCTCCATGACGTTGTATGCCCACATCAAGGCGGCCTACCGCGCAGGCGGCTCCCGCTTCTTTGACGCTGATTTTATGAGCAATGTGTTTGAGCGCCCCTTTGAAGTGGAATACGTGGAAAACGCCGCCGATATCAAGGTGGTCAAATCCTCTGCGGGCAGCATTGGCCGCCATCTGGACGGCTGCCGCATCGGCTTTGACGCCGGTGGAAGCGACCGCAAGGTGTCCGCCGTCATTGATGGCGAAGCCGTGTATTCCGAAGAAGTGGTGTGGTTCCCCAAAACCAATACTGACCCGATGTATCACTATGCGGGGATCAAGGAAGCGATGGAGACCGCCGCCAAGCACATGCCCCGGGTGGACGCCATCGGTGTATCCAGCGCGGGCGTGTATATCGACAACCGCATCATGGCGGCCTCGCTGTTCCTGAAAGTGGATAAAGACAGCTTTGATAAGCATGTAAAAGACATGTACATCAACATCGCCAAGGAAATCGGCGCGCCGCTGGAAGTGGCCAATGACGGCGATGTGACGGCACTGGCCGGTGCGATGGAACTGGGCGTTGGCAATGTGCTGGGCGTAGCGATGGGCACCAGCGAAGCTGGCGGCTATGTGGACAATGGCATGAACATCACCGGCTGGCTGAACGAATTGGCATTTGTGCCGGTAGACGCTTGCAAGGAAAGCATGATCGACGAATGGGCAGGTGACTATGGCTGCGGCGTCAAATATTTCTCTCAGGATGCCGTGATCAAGCTGGCCCCCGCCGCCAACATTCAGCTGGACCCCGCGCTCTCCCCCGCCGAAAAGCTGAAGGTCGTGCAAAAGGAAATGGAGAGCGGCAATCCCCTCGCTGCCCAAATCTATGAGACCATCGGCGTATACTTTGGCTATGCCATCGCTTATTACACCGAGTTTTATGACATCGACCATGTGCTGATCATGGGGCGCGTCACCTCCGGCGAGGGCGGCACGCTGCTGCTAAATAAAGCCCAGGAAGTGCTGGATACCGAGTTCCCCGAACTCGCGAAGAAAATTTCGCTGCACATCCCGGACGAAGCCAGCCGCCGCGTGGGACAATCCGTGGCCGCGGCCAGCCTGCCGAAGATTTAATTATAACAACACCGTCACCGTTGTGCCTTGCTGTAGCTTGCTTGTCACCTCTATGCTGCCGTGATGCGCCTCCACAATCCAGTGCACAATGGACAGGCCAAGGCCGGTGCCGCTCCTGTCGCGCGCAGTATCCGCGCGGTAAAAGCGCTCAAAGATGTGCCCAAGGTTCTCCTTGGACATGCCGATCCCCTGATCGGATACACGCAGGCAGCAGCGCCCCCCCACTTCACAAAGTGCTATCTCTATCTGCCCGCCAGGCCCGCTGTACTTCACTGCATTATCAACAAGGTTGAGCATCATTTGTGTCAAAAGGCTTTGGTCGCCCTGCGTCCAAGGCCTTTTTTGTATGGAAACACGGATCCTCACGTCCTTTTCCTGTGCCGCCGGCAACAACTGCGCGGCGACAGCCTGGGCCACCTCGGCCAAATCCACCGGGGCAAACTCCAGCACGTACTTTCCCTCTTCCCCTCGGGTAAGGATCAATAGCTGCTGAATGATGCGCCGCATGCGCTCGCTTTCGGCCAGAATGGTCTCCGCTGTGCGCGCGGCATCGCTGCCTTGCGGCAGTTCCTTCAAAAGCGCCTCGGCATGCGTCCAGATCACAGATACGGGGGTGCGAAGTTCGTGCGACGCATCGGAGGCAAAGCGCTTCTCCCGTTGAAAGCTGACCTCCAACTTTTCCAGCATATCATTCATCATCTGCGCCAGCTGGCCCACCTCGTCATGGCTTGGAGGCAAATCGATTCGCTGGGACAAATCGCCCTTTGCCACGCTTTGCGTAGCGCGGATGATGCGCTCAATGGGGCGCAGCGAGCGCCCGGCGATCAGCATCCCAAGCCCCGCCGAAATCAGCAGCAGCAGCGGCAGCGCGATCAGAGTAATCCTGCGCACCAGCCCAAGCGTATCATACACAGAGGCCAGCGATAGCCCAATCCGGATGTGCAGCAGCATATCGTCCTGGCTGCTGATGCCATCCTTCAAAAGCCAATGCTCGCCCCTTATGTCAACCTCGCGCACTTCTTCCAAATCAAATGGTATTTGAGACAGCGTCACAGGCATTTCGTATATTACCAGCGCAATGCCGTTTTGATCCACGATCTGATACGCCGCGCCGGGCGTCAGGCGCAGTTCTTCCTCATCGGCGATGATCTGCCCGTCCTCCATTTCGATCAGCGCGGTCACCTGCTCGTAAGACAGCGCCAGCAGCGCCTCCTGCCCGCGCATCAGCTCGTGCTGCATGGTGAAATATAAAACGTACAGCAGAAGCCCTGCCAATAGCAGCGTCAGCGTGCTGTATAGCAGGGTCATTTTTATTTTGAGGGGCAACTTGTTCATACTTCCGCCTCTGCTTTCAGCACATATCCAAAGCCGCGCATGGTGTGCAACAGCTTGACCGGGGCTTCCCTATCGATCTTGTTGCGGATATAACGGATGTACACATCCACTACGTTCGATTCCACGGCAAAATCGCCGCTCCACACATGGTCCAATATCTGCGTGCGCGTCAGCACCGCGCCCACATTGTGCATCATATATTCCAGCAGCGCATACTCTTTGCCTGTCAGTACGATGGGCTGCCCGGCGCGGGTCACTTCGTGGGTGACGGTATCGAGGGATAAATCCTCCAGTGTCAGCCTGGCCGGAATCGCCGTGTTGGGGCGGCGCAGCATCGTGCGAAGGCGCGCCAGCAGTTCTTCAAACGCGAAGGGCTTGATCAGATAATCGTCCGCCCCAGCGTCCAGGCCGGTCACGCGGTCTTCAATGCTGTCCCGGGCGGTCAGCAGCAGGACGCCAAGCGTCCTCCCCTCCGCGCGAAGCGTACGCAGCACACTCAGCCCATCCAAGTCCGGCAGCATAATATCCAGCACCATGGCATCATAATCGGCGCTCAGCGCATAGTCCAGCCCCTCCCTGCCAGACAGGCAAGCATCCACGCTGTGGCCTTCGGCTTTCAGGCGTTTAGAGATCATACGGCTGAGCGCCGGATCGTCCTCCACCAGCAATATGCGCACACAAGCACCCCCTTTTCACTATTATACCACGATAAAATGAGAATGCGATGAGAATTTATTTCTCTCATTTTCTTCTCATTTGGGCACATTATGATACCCCTGACCACTTGAAGGAGGGTATGACAATGAGAAAATGGATGCCTGTTATTTTGATTATGATGCTGATGGCAACCCACATGCAAGCGCAGGCTCTGGACAAACCGGCCTTTGCGCTGGAGCCCCGGTGCTTTACAGGCACGGTGGATTATTCCCATTATGATGATCAGCTGGCCATCGAGATTCATTTTGAATCAAACGGAACGCTCGCTTACTTTATCTGCGATATCCAGACCACCGATCCGGCGGCGCTCAAATCCGCATTGTCGCACGATAAAGTGAACGGCACGCTGGAGAATACCTCGCAAATCGCGTGGCGCAATGACGCGGTATTGGCCATCAACGGGGACGATTATGGGGTACATAAATACGGTGTCATTGTGCGGGACGGCCAGGTGATCCGCGCCAAGAACACCACGCGGCATATGCTGTATCTGCAGCCGGACGGCAATTTAAAGGTGGTATCCAACCGCAAAGCGCAAACGCCCAAGGAACTTGCCACGCAGCTAAGTGAGGAGGGGGTGCAGCAAGCTTGGGAATTTGGGCCGGAGTTACTTCGGGATGGCGAGGCCGTGGACTTTGATAAGAGCTTTGATCTGATTTCCACCCGCAGCAGTATTCTGGAGCCGCGCACCGCCATCGGGCAAATCTCGCCGCTGCATTATGTGATCATCGTGGTGGACGGGCGGCGGGACGGGTATTCAAACGGCATTTCGCTGGCCGGGCTGCAGCAGCTGTTTATCGAAGCGGGTGCGCAAACAGCGTTTAATCTGGATGGCGGCGGCTCCACCACGCTGGTGTTTGAAGGAAAAGTGATCAACCGCCCCAGCGGCGGCAAGGAACGTCCGGTGTCAGATATTCTGTATTTCTAGAGCAAATTTCGAAGATATAGCGTATAGATTTGCGAGAGATTTTTCTGTTTCGCTAGGGTGAGGAAGCGCAGCGTAGTAGATCCAAGCATGGAGAGTGCGCTTTAGCGCACCGAGGCGCGAGAACGGCGCTTGCGCCGCCGCAGGGCCGAAGCCTAGAGGCAATGGCCTATCGGGCCATTGTCGATGGGGCGATGAAAAGATACGTGAGATTGAGTCATTTTAGGTTGAGATTAGTATAAGTATCAAAAATCCCCCATGGCGGGGGATTTTATTTTGCAGGAAATCAGCGGTAATATCTCTCTGTCGGCTCGATGGTTTTAACGCGCACGCGCTTGTGTGCCTTGTTCCAGCCATAACGCAGCAGACGGAAAAGTATATACACGCAGCCCACCGGCAGCACGAAGTACACCATCACCAGCTCCACCGTAATATCCGGGAAGGGGTTCTCATCCGCTTCCACAGCGGCGATGATATCTGCCAGGCTGGGCATCAACGGCTCGCGCAGTTCTATACTGCGGGTGGCAATCAGCTCAAACAGTACGGCATTGCCATCTGCGTCATAATACGTCATGGTGCCCATCACGTCGCCCGCGTAGATGGGCGCTTCAAACACGTGGGTAAACTCCGTCTGCGTCAGGCTGAAAAGGCTTTGCTTGTAATACTCGTATTGCTTGGGGGTGGTGACAAACGCATCGTTTGCATTGGGGTCAACTTTGCGAAGCGACAGCTCAAGCCGTCCCACCTGTGGGTCGTCCTTGGCAAACTTTGAGATATCAATAATCTTGGGGTTCTCGGCATAAATCTCGCGTATAGTGGTGCTCTTATACTGCGCAAAGCCGTATTCCATCAGCTTGATGGTGTCGATGAAGCGCTCGGAGTTGGAGGAAGAATTGAACACCACGGAAATCAAATTGACGCCGCCGCGGCTGGCAGAACCCACATAACAAGAGCCGGCCAACGAGTGATAGCCCGTTTTAACGCCGGTACCTTCGGGATAATACTCTTTGGTGTGGTTCTCTGACGAATAGATAAAATAGTTGGCGCCCGACACGCCACGCTGACGGTTGATGTTGTTCTTGGGCAGCGTATAGCTGTTGCGCTTTACGATGTCCCGGAAAATCTCGTTCTGCATCGCCGCGCGGGCAATGATCATCATATCGCGGACAGTGGTCACATGATTGTCGTCATGGTAGCCATGGGGATTCACAAAGTTTGTGGAGGTGCAGCCCAGTATTCTGGCATATTCGTTCATCCAGGATACAAAAGTGGGTACGTCCCCTGCCACGGCCTCGGCAATGGCAATGGCGCCATCGTTGCCGGACGCCACCATGGTGGCATACACCAGGTCTTTCAGTTTGATTTCTTCACCCACCGTCAACCCAATGGTGGAAGAATCGCTGGGCACATTGAGCGCGTTTTGACTGATAGTGACGGGTTGATCCCAATTATCCGCCCCATACAATATGGCCAGCAGTGCCGTCATAATCTTGGTGGTGGAGGCGGGGTACATCACTTTATCGGCATCTTTTTCAAAGAGCACTTCGCCCGTATCCGCCTGAATCAGGATGGCGCTGGTGGCCTTCAGGTGCTCGCCAGTCAGGTTGGCCGGATAATTTGCATCGTATGGCGCGGCCAGCGCCGCATACGGGAAGGCCATGACCACAAGCAGAGCCGCCAGCAGCAGCCCCATCGCTCGTTTCAAACACCCCTTCTCCATCCAAGCGCCTCCGGCAAAAAAGTTGATACGGGATAGTGTATCACAATTCTTCTGTTTTGTACAGCAGCGGGCCCTGCACATAGAGATTATTTCCCAAGGTGTCAATCAGCACCAACACCGGAAAATCCTTGACGGAAAAGCGATGAATGGACTCGGCGCCAAGGTCGGGATAGGCCAATACTTCACTGGAAATGATGCTGCGGGCAATCAGTGCCGCCGCGCCGCCTACCGCGCCAAAGTACACCGCGCCGTGCGCTTTCATGGCTTCAATCACAGGCTCAGAACGCTTGCCTTTGCCAATCATTCCTTTTAAACCTGCCTCCAGCATCGCGGGGGTATAACCATCCATGCGGTAACTGCTGGTAGGCCCGGCAGAGCCAACCGCGTGCCCGGGGCTGGCAGGCGCAGGACCCACATAATAGATGGTCTGGCCGCGAATGTCCACCGGCAGCGGCTCCTCGGCAGCAAGCAGCGCCGCCAGGCGCTTGTGCGCGGCATCGCGCCCCGTCAATATATCGCCGGAGAGATACACCATATCTCCCGCGCGGAGCTTTTGAATGTCCTCGTCTTGCAAAGGCAATTGCAGATGATAGGTTTCCATATGTTCGTTTCTCCTTTGCGTTTATAGCACCGTGTGCGCATGCCGCGCGGCATGGCAGCAGATGTTGACGGCCACGGGCAGCCCCGCTATATGCGTGGGCGCATAATCAATATTGACGCAAAGCGCCGTGGTTTTGCCGCCTATGCCCGCCGCGCCAATGCCTAAGCGATTGATGGATTCCAGCACTTCCTGCTCGAGTTTCGCATAGCGCGCATCGGGATGGGCAGAGCCTACCTCCCGTGCCGTCATGCGCTTGGCGAGGATCGCCGCCTGCTCCATCGTGCCGCCCACGCCCACGCCCACAATCACGGGCGGGCAAGGATTGGGCCCGGCGGCGCGCACGGTATCTAGGATCACTTTTTTAACGCCCGCTTCGCCGTCCGCCGGTGTCAGCATTTTTACGGCGCTCATGTTCTCGCTGCCAAAGCCCTTGGCGGTGACCAGGATATCCACTTGATCGCCCGGCACAATGCGCACATGCAATACGGCAGGGGTATTGTCCTTGGTGTTGACACGGTCAAACACAGGCTCCCCCACAACGGATTTACGCAAATAGCCACGCGCATACGCATCACGCACGCCCGCGTTGACGGCGCCTTCAAAGCCGCCGCCCGTGAAATGCACATCCTGCCCCACATCGATAAATACTACTGCCATGCCGGTATCCTGGCAAATAGCCACACGCTGTTTTGCGGCAATCTGATAGTTCTCGCTGAGCTGGCGAAGTACGCTGCGGCCAAGCGGCGAAGGCTCTGCCTCCTGTGCCTTTTCTATGGCGCAGGCCACATCCGCGCCAATATCATAATTCGCAGTCAAAAACAGGTTGCTGATGGTCTCACTCAGCAAAGCAACAGGTATCTCTCGCATACAGTTTCCTTTCGTTTTTCAAAGAATAACAGGTGATTGGCACAATATTGTGCTTGCGGGCACTTTTGCGCCGATACACCACAGCGCATCCGCACGGGCGTCCAGGGCAAAGCTGTCTGGCGCACGAGCTGTTTTGGTCACAAGGGGTATCTCCCCTTTCGCCATTTGCCGTAGCATCGGGCGTGCGCTTTGCCGGAAACCCAGCACCCGCGCATGGGGAGGCAGCTCGGACAAATCCGCTTTGCGCACATCCATCAGCACATGGGTTAATATACGGCTGATGCGGGCGCGGGTGTAGCGTTTGGTCTTGATCAGCCCAGTCAGCTCCTCGCGGGTGGCTGCCTTTTGCGCAGCTTGCAGGATGCGCTGCTCCAGCCCTTCCGCCACATCGGCTATGCCGGATAATTGCTGTGCGTCCATCGATAACAGGCGATACCGCAGCAGATCATCCAGCGCGTCCGGCTTGCAGATCATCCGGCTCTGCATCGTATGCGCAAGCGCCGCATAAGCATCTGCCGGGATAGCCTTGGACGCGCCCCGCCAATCCCCGCGAAGCAGCGCACCGCGCACAGCCGTGGCCGAGGGCGACAGCGCCAAATCCGGTGCGTGATAGCTGCCCTGCCGCTTGACTGGCACAGGCTGAAGCCCTGCATTTATTTGCCGAATCGCACGCAGATAGCAAAGCGCCAGGATATTGTTGGGCGCGTGGAGCATTTTCTCTGATATTCCCGTATGTCCCGCCAATGCCTTGCCCTGCGCCGCCGCAAAGGACATGCCGGTTTTGAGGTGCACGCGAAGCGCATCCAGAAGCTCCGGCTCGTCAAACGCCTGCGCGGCCTGCATCAGTGCATTCAAATCCTCATCCTCGCAGCCAAAGGAAATATGCGTTACCACACCCAGGCGCTCAAGGATGCTGACGCCGCCCAGGGCAAACAGATCAGCATGCTGCACCGAGGTAGAATAAGGCATTTGCAGCACCACATCCGCGCCACAGCGCAGCGCCATTTCGGCCCGCGTGTGCGATGGCAGAAGCGATGGAACCCCGCGCTGGGTGAAGCTTCCGCTCATCACGCAAACCACATAATCGGCCTCACAGCGCCTGCGCGCCTCCAAAAGATGATAGGCGTGACCGTTGTGGAAAGGATCATATTCCGATATGATACCACATACCCGCACACGTCTACCCCCTTCAACTTGGCCTAATCATATTATATCATAAACATACCCGAAACAAAAGACGCGAATGTATTTCCTATACCGACAGATGTTGGCGTTTGCTTTTCATCGCAAAATTCGATATAATACGCAGGTACTCATGCATTATTTATGGGAGGTATACATAACATGGGGGTTACCGGTAAAACTATATCCGTCACATACCTTGGCAAGGTGTTGCACCTGTGCAACCAACGCTCCCGGGAGTGGACGCACCCCTATTCGTATCAAGGCTCCGATCACACCTTATCACGCGCGGGCTGCGGTATTTTCTCTTTGTCTCATGCGGTGGAATGGATGACGGGCACCTGTATTATGATAGAGGATGTGGCGGATTTCTCTTGTGCCAATGGCGGGCGCGGAGATGACGGCACCGACCGCCCTGCCCTGCTGGCCGCGCTGCAGGGCGCCGGGCTGGCCAAGGAATTTGGCTTCCGTTATGACGGAGACGGCCTTCGAAACGACACGGATACCCTGTACACCCATCTTTTGCATGGCGGCACAGCGCTGTGCAACCTGCGCGTTGGCCACATTGTGGCGCTGCTTGGCGCACGCACGGTGGATGGCGAACGACAGGTGCTGGCGGCCGACCCCTACAGCGAAAGCGCCGACAGCCGCGTGCGCGACAACGTGCGCGAGTGCATCCCCGGCAGTGAGATCGTCAGCGTAATCAACAACGCAGGCGGCCTGTATTGCGGACGCAGCGAGCAGTATGCCTTATACTGGGCAACGCTTGCCACCGTGCGCGATTTCAACTTGTTACATCCAATAAGTGCCACAGCGTAAACAAACCGCCTGTATCATTCGTTCTATCTGTATAAACAGGACGAAGGCTGCACAAAGCGGAATGCGTGCGCTGTACTGATGAAGGAGAGAATGAATTGATGAAGTGGAAAAAACTGCTCTGTCTGCTGCTGATCGCCTCTGTATGCTTTGGCATACAGGTGCCAAGTGCCAAAGCTGCGGCAGCCAATCCCCTGGTGCGCGTGCTGCTCACCAAGCTGAAGCTGACCGATCAGGTGAAAATCGCGCTGGACGGCAGCTATACGGTGAACGGCATCAGCTTCCAACGGGGCAGCCAATTGACCATCAGCTGCAAGAGCGGCACGATGATGCTGTATTATGAAGGCATGGCCATGAATGTGGGTACCAGCGTGACCTTGACCCGCCACGCCATCACCACCAACCAGGAGAACGGCCTTCGCATCAACGGCGATTATTATCTGCATCCGGGCAGCCTGGTGCTGAGCATTAAGGACAACCAGCTGCGCGCAGTGCTGCACGCGCCGGTGGAGGAATACCTGCAGGGCGTTGTGCCCTACGAAATGAGCGACAGTTTCCCCCTGGAGGCGCTCAAGGCGCAGGCCATTGCGGCGCGCACCTATGCCCTTCGAAAGACCGGCAGCTCCCTGGATTACGACGTCGTGGACAACACCAATGACCAGGCTTATTACGGCGTGAAGGCAGAGCATGTCAACGCCGCGCAGGCGATCCGCGATACGGCGGGCATCTGCGGCTTTTACAAAGACCAGCTGGCCGAGTGCTATTATTCCGCCAGCAATGGCGGGCAGACAGAGCTGGTGGCGCATGTATGGGGCAGCGGTGATTATGGGTATCTGACGATGGCGGACGATCCCTATGATGTGGAAAACCCCGAAAGCGTGGTCAAACGTTATAAGATTCCCAAGACAATCAGCGATATTTCTGCCCTTGGCGAGCTGGGCGATTTGATCACAGGCGCGCTGTCCGAAGCGCTGGAGAGCCGGGGCTATGACGGCGACACGCATAACTTCAAGGTGCTTGGCATCGCATCTGCCGAGACCTGCACGCCCATGTATGCGGATTCTCCCTCCAAGATCATGACCAAACTGCGCCTTGGCGTCACCGTTCAGGCCAGAAAGCTGGTCACTGCTTTTGCCGTGGACGAGGAAGAAGAAATTTCGATGTTCGTGGTTTCCCCCACTCCCTCGCCGTCCACCGGCAAAGAGGAATGGTCATCCCTTCAGACGGTGGCCGAACCTATCATGATTGAGCTTGACCTGTTCCCCGGCCTCAAAACCACGCTGGGGCTGAACATCAACGGCGGCAAAAACGAAATCATCACGGTCAAGGAAGACGCATCGTCCTTTGCGGTGGAATCCCGCCGCTATGGGCATGGTGTGGGCATGAGCCAGCGCGGCGCGCAGTGGATGGCGGCGCAGTATCAATTCACCTGCGAGCAAATCCTGCGCTTCTATTACCCCGGCATGGCGCTCAAGCAA
>JAVBRU010000057.1:0-30276 GCA_031547595.1 Eubacteriales bacterium | reverse complement strand
AGAAGTTCATGAGCGTGCTGCAATCGGTCGAACACGTGATCTACATGAACATGAGGAGCATCATCAACAAGATAATGGCGTTCGACATGGACGAGTACGAGGCCATGCAGAAAAAAGGCTTCAAAAGTGACGCGATGTCTGAGGAGAAAATGGCCATATACAACGAGTATATTGCCTACGTAAAGGACGCAACCCAAACGAACGAGGACATTTTGTTGAAGCTCGACCGCCTGCTGCTGGAGATTTCCCGCTACAGCAGCATGGACGGCGGCGATGTGCAAAAACTGCCCGCGATGGTGGAGATGGACGACCTGATCCAGCACGCCAAATTATACAAATAGGAGAGTACGTGATGAAGGGTACAAAGAACAACACGGTCAAACTTCTGGTGATCGCCGCCGTGGTCTTCGCTTTGATCTTCGGCGTTGTTTCGCTCACCCAGAACTGGGGCAAGAACAAGGACACCATCACCACCGAATCCGCTTCCAAGAAGCTGGACGCCCTCTATGCCACGCTGAATGTGAACAAGCTGACCCCGAAGCTCGATCCGGACTTCCAGGGTGTAGACGAAACCGAAGAAAAGATGGCGGTGCTGCCCGATATTTCGGAGTACGCGTTCGTGGTCAACCCCACGACCGACCATTTTCTTACGATTTATGCCTCCAGCGAGAAGGTGGAATGGATGATCGACGCAGCCAATAAATTTAACCAGAGCGGCGCGGCTGTGGACGGCCAGCCCGTATCGGTGGGCGTTCGCGCCATCCCCAGCAGCCTGGCGGCGGATTTTATCGCCTCCGGCAAATACACGCCCGATGTGTATGCCCCCTCCAGCGAAATCTATGGCAACCTGCTGATCAGCCAGGGCATCAAGGCCACGCTGGTGGAAGCGCGCACAGCGGGCAACGTGCCTGGGGTGGTATTGACCCAGCGCAAGTATGACGAGCTGACCAAGAAGCACGGCACATTAAACACCAAAGCCATCATTGACGGCGCGATGAACGGCGAGCTGGCGACCGGCTATACCACGCCCATGTCGGACGAGGACGGGTTCAGCTTCATCCTGATGCTGCTGCACACCTTCGACAGCAGCGACCCGCTCAGCGATAACGCAATCAACAGCCTGCGCAAATTCCAGGACAAGGTGCCGCTGATCGCCTATGACAGAAATCAACTGAAAGCGGCGCTCACCGGCGGCATGCTGCTGGACGCCATTGTGCTGGATTATCACGACTATGTGAACACACCCAGCCTCAAAGCATCCTACGTGTTTGTGCCCATCGAAATGCGCCACGACAACCCTGTCTATCAGATGGGCGATCTCACCGATGTTAAGCAGCAAATCACAACGCAGTTTGTGGCATTCCTTCGCAGTGCCGATTCTCAAAAAACCGCCACAGCCAAGGGTTTCAATGGCTATGACGAAGTGAAAACCGCTGTTAACCTGCCCGCCGCCACCATCCTGCAAGCGCGCGAAATCTACAAAAAAGAAAAGAGCGGCTCCAGCGATTTGACCGCCGTGTTCATCGCCGATATCTCCGGCAGCATGGAGGGCGCACCGCTGCTCAACCTTCGCGCCAGCCTTAACCGCGCCATTGAAGTGATCGGCTCCAACGCCAATGTGGGCCTGGTCACATTCTCGGATTATGTGAACATCGCTGTGCCCATCGGCAAGTTTGACAACTACCAGCGCTCCTACTTCTCCAGTGCCATCAAGGGCATGCGCGCGGGCGGCGGCACCGCCATGTTCGATGCCGTCATCGTGGCCGAAAAAATGCTGATGGACGCCCAGGCACGCAACCCCAACACCAAGCTGATGCTCTTTGTGCTGACCGACGGCGAAACCAACCGTGGCCACAGCTTCAATGATATTGAGCAGATCACCCGCGGGCTTCGCATCCCCGTGTATACGATTGGCTATAACGCGAACATCGACGTGCTGAAGGAGTTGTCCAACATCAACGAGGCCACCACGATGAACGCGGATTCCGATAACGTGATTTATCGGATCGAGAGCCTGTTTGATTCTCAAATGTAAAGGAGCGAACACTATGAACATGGAAATCGTAAACACGGACGAAGTCAAAAAAGAAGTGAACGCCCTGGTGGCGCCTGCCCCTGCCGCATTGACGGACATTCAAAAGCAGGCGCTTGAAAACACCAGCCAGATCATGGCGCTTAATTTGGATCAGATTGCGGAAAAGCGCAAGATCGTTAAATCCATCGATGCATTTGCCATGGACACGCTGCAAAGCTCCGCGCGCAAAAACTCGCTGCTGCAAACCACCGTGGGCAACCTCTCCAAGGGCGGTGAGGACGGCAGCGTGGTATCCAACAGCCTGGCCGACCTGCACCGCGAAATCAAAAACCTCGACCCTTCCATGCTGGATTTCACCAAGGAAGGCGTGCTGGGCAAGCTGTTCAACCCCATCCGCCGCTATTTTGAGAAGTACGAGCGCGCGGACGGCGTGATTCAGGACATCATCGTATCGCTGGACGCGGGCAAGGCCACCCTGAAAAACGACAACACCACCCTGGAGCTGGAAGAAGACGCCCTTCGCGAAATGACCAAGAAGCTCAACATGGAGCTGGCCCTTGGCATGGCGATGGACGAGGAAATCAGTGCGCAGATCGAGCGCGCGAAGCTGAATAACGAGGACGAAGAAAAAATCCGCTTCGTCACGGAGGAAGTGCTGTTCCCGCTTCGCCAGCGCGTGATGGATATGCAGCAGATGGCCGTAGTCAACCACCAGGGCATGATCGCCATGGAAGTGGTGCGCCGCAACAACAAAGAGCTGATCCGCGGCGTGGACCGGGCGAAAACCGTCACCGTCACGGCGCTTCGCACCGCAGTGATGGTGGCCAGCGCGCTGTATAACCAGAAAATCGTGCTCAAGAAGATCGATCTTTTGAACGAAACCACCAGCAACATCATTTCCTCCACCGGCCGGATGCTGCGCGAGCAGGGCGCTGCCATTCAAAAGCAGGCCACTGCCAGCACCCTATCGCCCGAAGTGCTGAAGCAAGCCTTCCTGGATACCATTGCGGCGCTGGAGGATATTGCGGCGTTCAAGCAGCAGGCATTGCCCAAGATGCACGAGACCGTCGCCCAATTCCGCGTGCTGGCGGAGACGGGGGAGCGGGAGCTTGCGCGGCTGGAAAGCGCGAAGGGAGAGTAACAGTGCAAAAGAATATCAAGAAAATCGTGCTGCTTATCACGGTGTGCACCCTTGTGCTGGCGATGAGCGGTTGTACGTCCGGCAACCAGCCCTCTGCCCGCATCAGCGCCACCAACACCCCCGCGCCTACCAAGCGCCCGGCCATTCAGTATGTGGGTACGCTGCGGGTGTATAACGCCAGCGAGTATATTGACCTTGACACCCTGGCCGATTTTGAAGCGGAATATGCCATCAAGGTGGAGTATAGCGAGTTTGAGAGCAACGAAGCCATGTATGAGGCGGTCAGCAAAAACCCCGGCGCGTATGACGTGCTGGTGCCCTCGGATTATACCATTGACCGCCTGATCAAGGAAGGCATGCTGGAAAAACTGGACAAGAGCCAGCTCCCCAACCTCAAAAACGTGGCTGCGGACTACCTCAACCCCTCCTACGATCCCGAAAACGACTATGTGGTGCCCTACATGGTGGGCACGCTCGGCATTCTGTACAACAAAAAGCTGGTTAACGAGCCGGTTGACAGCTGGACAGCGCTGTTTGACACCCGCTATAAGGGCAAGGTGCTGATGCTGGATTCCCAGCGCGACACATTGGGCGCGGCGCTCAAGATGCTGGGATACAGCCTTAACTCCGGCGATGATGCGCAGCTTGGCGAAGTGAAGACGAAGTTGCAAGCGGTGCGCTCTCTCGTGCTTGGATATAACGAGAGCGAAACCATCCGCGACAAAATGGTGGCGGGCGAAGCCGCCCTTGGCGTTGTTTATTCCGGCGACGCCAAAACAGCCATTGACCGCAACCCCAACCTCGCCTACGTGATCCCCAAGGAAGGCTCCAACAAGTGGGTGGACGGCTTTGTGATCATGAAGGGCACCAAGAACCTCACCGCGGCCTACCAGTTTATTAACTTCATGTGCCGCCCAAACATCGCTGTTCGCAATATGACCAAGATCGGCTATGTGTCGCCCATCCAGGGCGCGTGGGCGGAGTTTGGCGGCAACAAAATCATGTTCCCAAGCTTAGAAGAACTGACCCGCTGCGAAGCGTTCCTGCATGACGCCAACGCCCTGCAAAAGTATGCCAAGCTGTGGAAAGAAATTCGGTAAATTAGGACGTGTTTGAAAAGTCTGGGGCGTGTAGCTTCGCGGGGGTAAAGCGCCAGTTCAAGGTTTGACAACGCAGAATGGCGCTTCTAGCCCTCAAAGATGCATGACATGGCTTTTGAAACACACCCTAGTTTAAAGTGCGCCTGCGGTTTATTCGCAGGTGCACTTTTTAGAGCAAGTTTCGAAAAACATAGCGAATAGATTTGCCAGAGAATTAGAATCACGCCCTAATATTGACTTAAACAAATGTTTTATAAAAGGCGCTTGCAAACAGCGCGGTGCTGGGGTATAATAAATGCGCATACCGCGAAGAACGGGACGGTCATTCCTCCGCGTTTTCACAGAGAGCCGCCATTTGGTGCAAGGCGGCAACGCAGAGACTGGCATTCCACCTGGGAGCGGGCGGCGACGAGCCGTCGGGGCTGCGCCCATTACAGCGCTGTTGAGTGGCCGCCGGGTTTTGATCCGCGGCAATCAGGGTGGCACCGCGGTTTTCCGTCCCTAGAGCAATTTCTACAGGGCGGTTTTTTTATTGAAAAAAGGAGGACATCCCCATGCTGGACATCCGCAGGATTCGTCAAAACCCCCAGGAATTAATCGAGGCGCTGCAAAAGCGCAACTCCTCTTTGGATATTAGCGAGCTGCTTTCGCTGGACGAAAAACGCCGCGAAGCGTTGACTGAGACCGAGGCACTTAAAAACGTGCGCAACGAGGCCAGCAAGCAGATCGCTGCGGTGAAACGCCAGGGCGGAGATGCCACCGCTGTGATGGAAGAAATGCGCCGCGTGGGCGATAATATTGCCGCGCTGGATAAGCAGGTGGCGCTCTACGACGAGCAGATGAACGACATCCTGCTGCGCCTGCCAAACTTCCCCCACGACAGCGTGCCCCTTGGCAAGGACGACAGCGAAAACGTGGAGCAGCGCCGCATCGGCACGCCCCGCGAGTTTCCCTATACGCCCAAGGCGCACTGGGATATCGGCACCGATCTGGGGATCCTGGATTTTGAGACCGGCGCGAAGGTGTCCGGCGCGCGTTTTACGTTCCTGCGCGGCCAGGGCGCGAGGCTGGAGCGCAGCATCATCCAGTTCTTCCTCAACACCCACGTGGCCGATGGCTTTGACGAGGTGTACCCCCCCTACATGGTCACCCGTGCCACGATGACCGGCACCGGCCAATTGCCCAAGTTCGAAGAGGACGCCTACAAGGTCGGCCCCGATATGTTTCTCATTCCCACAGCCGAGGTGCCCGTCACCAACATGTACCGCGATATGATCCTGGAGGGCGATAAGCTGCCCATCCGCCACGCGGCGTACAGCGTGTGCTTCCGCTCGGAAGCCGGCAGCGCCGGGCGCGACACCCGCGGCTATATCCGCCAGCACCAATTTAATAAAGTAGAAATGGTCAAAATCTGCAAGCCGGAGCAAAGCTATGACGAGCTGGAATCCATGACGCAGCAGGCCGAAAAAGTGCTGCAGCTCTTGGGCCTGCCCTACCGCGTGGTGTGCCTGAGCACCGGGGACATGGGTTTTTCCGCCGCGAAGACCTACGATATCGAGGTGTGGATGCCCAGCTATAACCGCTATGTGGAGATTTCGAGCTGCTCCAACTGCGAGGATTTCCAAGCGCGCCGCGCCGCCATCCGCTACCGCGAGGATATAAAGGCCAAGCCGCAGCTGTGCCACACCCTCAACGGCTCCGGCGTGGCTGTGGGCCGCACCGTCGCCGCCATTTTGGAGAACTACCAGAACGAAGACGGCACCGTCACCGTGCCCGAAGCGCTGCGTCCCTACATGGGCTGCGATGTGATTGGCAAGCGCGTATGATCAATTTTCAAAGCGATTATGTGGCGGGCTGCCACCCGAATATCTTAAAACGCCTGGCCGAAACCAACCTTGAGCAAACCTCTGGCTATGGCGAAGATGCCTTCTGCGAGGCCGCGCGCGCGAAAATCCGCGCGGCCTGCGGGGCAGAACGTGCCGGCGTGCACTTTCTGGTGGGCGGCACGCAGGCCAATATGTTGGTGATCAGCGCCATGCTGCGCCCGCACCAGGGCGTGCTGTGCGCACATAGCGGGCATATCAACGTGCACGAAACCGGCGCGATCGAAGCGACCGGCCACAAAGTGCTGGCGCTGCCCTCCAATGGCAAAATCACTGCCGACAAGGTGGAGGAGTATATCCTCGCCCACCGCGCCGACCCGGCCTTTGAGCACACCGTGCAGCCGGGCATGGTATATATCTCTTTCCCCACCGAAAATGCGCTGCTCTATAGCCAAGCCGAGCTGACCGCGCTGTATGCCATTTGCAAAACCTACGGCATCCCACTGTTTATCGACGGTGCGCGTTTGGGCTATGGCCTTGGCAGCCCGGCGTGCGATATCACGCTACCGCAGCTTGCCACGCTGTGCGATGTGTTCTACATCGGCGGCACCAAGTGCGGCGCGCTGTTTGGCGAAGCGGTGGTCATTACCAATCCCGCATTGGATGTGGATTTCCGCTATATGATGAAGCAGCGCGGCGCCATGCTGGCAAAAGGGCGCTTGTTGGGCCTGCAGTTTGATACGCTCTTTACCGGCGATCTGTATTTCTCCATTTGCCGCCGCGCCGTCGCCTATGCGCTGCGCATGCGCGATGCCTTTGTAGCCAAGGGCATTCCCATGATGGCCGATTCGCCCACTAATCAGCAGTTTCCACTGCTCACAGCGGCGCAGCGGGCGTTCCTTGCCGCGTCCTATGGCTTTGAGCAGTGGGCAGTGATCGACGAGAAGCTGACCGCCGTGCGCTTTTGCACCTCCTGGGCGACTACGGACGCAGAAGTGGACGCGCTTGTGCGGGATATTGCAAAGATGCCATGAAATACAATAAGGCTGCCGCAACTTTTTATTTGTTGCGACAGCCTCAGCGTGCCCCCTCGCCGTCACTGCTCCATCTGACGGCCCACAATACCGGCGGCGGTTTCTGCCACCTTGACCTCTGTATCGCCCATTTTGGCACCTTGCTCGCGCGATAAAAGCAGCACCGCGCCAATTGCCTCGCCATCGGCTATGATGGGCGAAACCACCTGGGCGGTATAGCCGGACACATCCTCCTCGTTGGTGACAGCCACCATTTTGCCGCCGCTGAAGCGGTTGAGGGTGACAGTCTGCCGGTTGGCGATGGCCGTTTCCAAATCATGGCTGATGGGTTTATCCCACAGCTCTTTTTTGCTTACGCCGCTGGCAGCTACCACCTGGTCGCGGTCTACGATGCAGGCGATGTGGCCGAGGCTGCGAAACAGCGATTCGGTGTAATCTTTTGCAAAGGATGACATCTCGCCAATGGGCGAATACTTCTTGAGGATCACTTCGCCATCGCGATCGGTGTAAATCTCCAGTGGGTCGCCTTCACGAATACGAAGCGTGCGGCGGATTTCCTTGGGGATAACCACGCGCCCCAGCTCGTCTATTCTGCGTACTATGCCTGTCGCTCTCATGAAAAAACTCCTCCTCGAAAATCCTTGGGTCGAGCATAGGATGGGCGTGCAAAAGGCTTTTTATGCGTCATATGCTGGGATTCGAAAGGCAGCAAAAGGCTGGACAGGAATGTAAAAACAAGGGGCAGGCCATGGCAAATCGTATGAACCGCTTTTATTATTTGCCATCCTGTGGTATAATAAAGTGTAGACCTATTTGGGCTTGAAAGGATCGGATCATTTGAGTACGGCACGCTTTGCATTGTTTGTAGACCTGGAAAACTGCGGCGCCAAGGCGGCGACGCTAAACAATATTTTGGAAAAAGTGAAAATCCGCGGCGACATTCTGATTGGCAAGGTGTATGGCTACACCGACCGTTTTAATGAATTAAAGGAAATTTTGCTCAGCAACACATTCACGGTGGTGCCGTCCCTTCGCTATGGTATCGCGCAAAAAAACAACGCCGATATTTTGCTGGTGCTGGACGCCATGGAGGTGGCCTACACCAACGAGCTGATTGACAGTTTTTGCATTGTGTCTGGCGATAGTGATTATACGCCGCTGGTGGGCAAGCTAAAGAGCATGGGCAAGTTCGTACTGGGCATCTCCCGCAGCGAAGTGGCCAGCAGCATATTCATCAACGCGTGCAACGAGTTTCAATTCCTAGAGTCTGTCAACTCCGTCAACCGCGACAAGCGCCAGAAGGCTGCCTCCGCCAAGGGGGGCGAGCCGCAGGACGACGCGGCGCTCAACAAGCTGTTGGAAGGCATCCTGTCCGAGCAGACGGACGACGACGAAATGTACGCCAGCGAGCTCAAGGGTGTGTTGCTTCGCCTTCGCCCCGATTTTAACGAAAAGAACTACGGCTGCGCCAGCTTTGGCAAGCTGCTGACCAAGCTGGCGGAAAAGTTTGGCACCATTCGCATCAAGAACGACAACTACAACGTGCTGGTGTCGCTCAATACCGATGCGCCGGAGAACAAAAAGCAGCTGAACCGCGATAACTGGCAGGCCGCGTTTGCGGAGCAGCTGCAGCACTACAAGGACGATGGGTTCGAGCGCATCAACCCCTCCATCCTTAAGGCCGACATTCAGGCCGCCTACCCTGATTATTCCGAGCGCGTGATAGGCTTTAAGCGCTTTTCGGACGTACTGAAGCAATTGGAGAAGGATTCGCTGCTCAAGCTGGAAATGGATGAGCAGAAGAATATGCTGATCAAGATGCTGTGACGGGACGGAAAAGGAGGTCATTGCATGGCACATCCTACGTATTCTGTGATTATCCCTTGCTATAACGAAGAAGCGGTGATACTGGAAACTCACAAGCGCATGAGTGCGGTGATGCAGGGCATGGACGGCACGTATGAGCTGATCTACGTCAACGACGGCTCCCGCGATAAGACGGCGCAATTGCTTACGCAGATCGTGAAGGACGACCCAAACGCACGCGCCATCATGTTTGCCCGCAACCGGGGGCATCAAATCGCCGTCAGCGCGGGGCTGGATTATTCCGCGGGCGATGCGGTGATCATTATTGATGCCGATCTGCAAGACCCGCCGGAGCTGATTCCGAAGATGGCGGAGCGATGGCGCGATGGCGTGCAGGTGGTGTATGCGCAGCGCAACAAGCGCGCGGGCGAAAGCAAGTTCAAGCTGCTCACTGCGCAGGTGTATTATCAACTGATCAACGGCCTGACGGGCGGGATGATCCCGCGCGATACCGGCGATTTCCGCCTGGTGGACAGGCAGGTGGTGGACGTGATTTGCGGCATGCCGGAGCATGCGCGGTTCCTGCGCGGGATGTTCGCGTGGGCGGGCTTCACGCAGGAACCCATCCTCTACGACCGGGACAAGCGCTTTGCCGGCGAAACGCACTACCCCCTCAAACGGATGCTGAAGCTGGCGGCGGACGGCGTGTTCAGTTTTTCCGCAAAGCCGCTCAAGATGGCCACCTGGACGGGCGGCCTTTGGACGGCGCTCGGGCTGTTGACGGCGTTTATCCTGCTGATACTGCTGATCTGCGGGGTGGCTGGCGGCAGCTGGTGGCTGGCGGCGCTGATGATGGTGCTTTCAGGCAACATGCTGCTGGGCATTGGCATCCTTGGCGAATACATCGCGCGCATCTATGACGAGGCGCGGGCAAGGCCGCTGTACACCGTGGCGCGGGCACTTGGATTTAACGAAAAAGACGATTGACAACGGCGAATAACTACATTATAGTATGCATGTAAATTAAGGAGGGTATTGACTATGGAAAACACTGTGAATCAAGAAATGAGCATCGGTCAGGTGCTGAATATGCACCGCGGCACCGCGCGCATTTTTATGGAATTTGGCATGCATTGCCTGGGCTGCCCCCACGCCACCGCCGAGTCTCTGGCCGAAGCCTGCGCCGCGCACGGCACCAATGCCGACGAGCTGGTGCATCAGCTGAACGATTTCCTGGCGCAGGCGGAATAACCCATGATCGCCCGCACAGCCGCTGAAGCCCTGTATATTGCTGCCGAGATGGAGCGCCGCGCCATCCGCTTGTATGAGCGCGCGCTGCTGATCTTTGAAGACGGCGCTGTTGACGCGCTGATCAAAGACATTTTGGAGCAGGAGAAAGAGCACCTGTTCCGCTTCACCCATATGGAGGAAGCGGCGCAGCCGGAGTTTCTGGAGGCAGAATTGCTATCGTCCCAGGCGGCGCAGGTTTTTTTTGCGGGCGGGCTGATGGAGGCGCAGCGCGTGGGCGCGTTTGAGTCTGCGGCGGCGCTGCTGCAATACGCGATGGAGCAAGAAAAGATCGCTATCGCGCACTATACCGGTTTTTCTGAAAACCTTTCCGGCGGGGTGAAGGACGCGTTTTTGCGCATTGCCGCCGAGGAGGCCGAGCACCTGCAAACGCTGGGGCAGATGCAAAAGAACGTTTCCCGGTAGATCCGAGCATATAAAAGCCGCAGCTAAGCGGTCTTTTTTCATTCGTATGTACACGAGAGGAGTTTATCCATGGCCGAGTTACTCTCATTGCGCGGCATTCACAAGGCCTTTGAGGGGCAGGAGGTGTTGCGCGGCATAACGCTGGATGTGCGCCCGGGCGAGTTTATGACGCTGCTGGGCCCTTCGGGCTGTGGAAAAACCACCACGCTGCGCATTATTGCAGGGCTGGAAGCGCCAAGTGCCGGACAAGTGCTGCTCAACGGGCAGGACATCACGTCGCTGCCGCCGGAAAAGCGCGGCGTCAACACCGTTTTTCAGAATTACGCGTTGTTTCCGCACATGAATGTGGCAAAAAACATCGGCTACGGCCTGCGCATGCGCGGCACAGACAAAGCGCAGATTGACCAAAAAGTGAAAAAAATGCTGGAGCTGGTGCAGCTTTCGGGCTATGAAAAGCGCATGCCCTCACAGCTGTCGGGCGGGCAGCGTCAGCGTGTGGCCATTGCGCGCGCCGCCGTGCTCTCGCCCATGCTGTTATTGCTGGATGAGCCGCTGGGTGCGCTGGATTTGCAACTGCGCCGCCAGATGCAGATGGAGCTTAAACGCATGCAAAAGCAGCTTGGCATCGCCTTTGTGTATATCACGCACGATCAGGAAGAAGCGCTCAATATGTCGGACCGCGTGGCACTAATGAAGGACGGGCACATCGTGCAGATGGGCACCCCGCAAGAGCTGTACGAGACGCCTTTGACTACCTTTGCCGCCACCTTTATCGGCCAGGCCAATGTGCTGAGGGGCCGGGTAGCAGCGGTTAACAACAATCAGGTCACTTTGGACGTGGACGGCGTTTTCATTCCTTGTGTAGCACAGAAACCCGTTTCTGTCGGGCAAAAAATGTGCCTGTGCATCCGCGTGGAGCGGCTGCATTATGGCCAGGCGCCGCAGGGCGTTGCCCTCTTGCAGGGCATCCTGCGCGAGCACAGCTATACAGGCGGCGTGCAGCACGCGCAAATCGAGCTGCCAAGCGGCCAAAGTCTCACCGCCGCGCGGCAAACAGAAGAAGCCGCCGCTGAAACAGTGGGCAGCACCGTGCATCTGTGGTGGAACCAAAGCACCGCCGCCCTCACCCCTGATGAGGAGGCCGCGTCATGAAAAGCAGCAAGAAAGCCTGGCTGGCCGCGCCGATGCTTGTTTGGGCGGCGCTGTTTGTGGGCGTTGCGCTGCTGTATATCGTTGGGCTCAGCTTCCTTGGCAAGGGCGAGGCATTTACCGTCACTAGCGATGTGACGGCGCAAAATTATGCCCGCCTCACAGACGGCAAGTATATCACAGCGCTCCTGTCCTCGCTGCGGCTGGCAGGGCTGACCACGCTGATCTCGCTGCTGCTTGGTTATCCCTTCGGCTATCTGATGGCCAAAGCGAAGGGGCGCCTGCGCACGTGGCTGATGCTGCTCATCATCGCGCCGTTTTGGACGAACGCGCTGATCCGCATGTATGGCTGGCGCATTCTGCTGGCGGCCAACGGCCCGCTCAATGAAGCACTCAAATGGCTCGGCCTCATCGAAAAACCGCTCAAAATATTGTATACCGAAACCGCTGTGCTGATTGGCATGGTGTATGCTATGATCCCCTTTGTGATTTTGCCGGTGTATACGGGCGTCGAGCGCATGGACTGGACGGTGGTGGAGGCCGCGCGCGATCTTGGCGCATCGCCCATCAAGGCGTTTGTGACCGTCACGCTGCGTATGACGCTGCCGAGCCTGCTGGCCGGATGCGTGCTCACTTTTTTGCCGTCCATCGGCCTGTTCTTTATCAGCGATATCCTGGGCGGCTCCAACACGCCGCTGTGGGGCAACCTCGTGCATGACGAGCTGCTGCGCAGCCGTGATCTGCCCTTTGCCGCCACGCTCAGCGTGGTGCTGCTTGTGCTGACCGGCATTGTGATCTTCCTTTTCCACCGCGCGGGCGGCGAAAACGAAAGCATGGTGTTCTAAATGAAAAAGCTGACCTGGCGCGGCACCGCGTATTTGTTTTTCATATTGCTGCTGATGTACCTGCCCATTTTTGTGGTGGTGCTGTTCTCTTTCAATGCCAACACGGCGCGCTCGCCCACATTATTCACCGGATTCTCGCTGCAGTGGTATCAGGCGCTGTTTGACAGCAAGCGCGGCTTTGGCGCGGCGCTTGGCACCAGCCTGGAGCTGGCGCTGTACAGCGTGGGTCTATCCACGGTGCTGGGCACCCTCGGCGCGCTCGGCCTCACCCGCCGCACCTACAAAAAGACGCTGGGCGGCACCCTCACCCGCGCGGGCACCACCGCCATCGAAAACATCGCCACTTTGCCCATCATGATCCCCGAAATCATCCTGGGCATCGCGTTTATGGCCATGTTCACCGCGCTTAAGCTTCCCTTTGGCATGCCGACGCTGGTGCTGGCGCACACCACCTTTTGCGTGCCTTATATTTATATCATCGTCAAAAGCCGCTTGAGCACCATGGACGATCAACTGGTGGAAGCGGCACGCGATCTTGGCGCCAACCCCCTGCAAGCGTTCTTCACCGTCACGCTGCCGCTGATTGTGCCCGCCATTGTGTCTGGCGCGCTGCTGGCGCTGGCCATGTCTCTGGATGATTTTGTGATCAGCTTTTTTGTGAACGGCCCCGATACCAACACGTTGCCGCTGCGCATCTATGCGTCCGTCAAGGTCGGCGTGTCCACCCAGGTGAACGCGCTGTGCACCGTGATGCTGCTGGTGGTGTTCGCGTTGGCGGCGCTTAGCCAGGGCGTATTGAGGAAAAAGTAGCGTTATGATGGGTTACGCTGGGGCTGCTCGCCCCAGACCCCAGGCAGGAGACCAGTCTCCTGCACCTTACTTGGGTATCGGGCCAAGATGCTGGTTCTTGAGTCAGCTCTGTCAGGTAGTCCAAGCTGGTGTCATAAAGCTGCGCAAGCAGCACGGCTTGCAAAATAGTGGGGCTTATGATGCCTTCCTCTAAGCTGATATATACCTTTGGGCTCAAGCCGATGTGGCCTGCTGCTTCTGCTTGTGTTAGTCCGGCTTCTATGCGCAGCTTTTTACGCAAGGAAAGCGAAGTATACTGGATTGGCTATACGGTTCACCCGGCACAGGCCAGGAAGGGCTATGCACAAGGGGCAGTTGTTGCAATTCTTGAATGGGTCCTCCATCAAGGCGGAGAAATGGTCAAGGCAGGCGTTTTGCCCGAAAACACGGCCTCTATCAAGCTGCTCGAAAAGCTCCGTTTCGCTTATTTGGGCAAGGAAGATGACGAGCTGGTGTATGCTTATTGGGCGGGAGCAGCAAAATAAAAAATGCCCAATAGCTTAAAAGCGAAATTGTATTATTGGCAAGTTTTTGCTATAATGAGGGGAACAAATAGGCAAGCTATGCACGAAATAGAAGACGGAGGGAAACGAGATGTCTGCCAGAATCGTATTAAACACCATTTCGCATCACGGAAAAGGGGCGATCAAGGAATTATCCGCAGAGCTGATCGCGCGTGGGTATCAAAAAGCATTTGTCTGCACCGATCCGGATCTGATCAAGTTTGGCGTTGCCAAGAAGGCCACGGACGTATTGGATGCCGCAGGCTTTGCGTATGAAGTATATTCGGATATCAAGCCCAACCCGACCATCGAAAACGTGGTTTCCGGCGTTGCGGCATACAAGCTATCCGGCGCTGATTGCATCGTATCCATCGGCGGCGGCTCCTCGATCGACACGGCAAAGGCGATTGGCATCATCATCGAAAACCCGGAATTTGAGGATGTGCGCAGCCTCGAGGGTGTTGCATCCACAAAGCACCATGCGGTATTCACCATTGCCATCCCCACCACTGCAGGCACGGCGGCCGAAGTGACGGTCAATTATGTGATTACGGACGTGCAGAACAAGCGCAAGTTCGTCTGCGTAGACACCCATGATATCCCCGAGGTCGCCATCATTGATCCCGACCTCATGGCGACCATGCCCAAGGGCTTGACCGCCGCGACGGGCATGGATGCGCTGACGCATGCCATCGAGGGTTACATCACCAAAGGCGCTTGGGAAATGACTGATATGTTCCACCTCAAGGCCATAGCGCTGATCTCGAAGCATCTGCGAGGCGCGGTGAATGGCGAAGAAGCAGGCCGCGAGGGAATGGCGCTTGCGCAGTATATCGCGGGCATGGGCTTTTCCAATGTGGGCCTTGGCATTGTGCATAGCATGGCGCATAGCTTGGGCGCTGTGTATGATACCCCGCATGGTGTGGCAAATGCGATTTTGCTGCCCACCGTGATGCGCTATAACGCGATTGCGACGGGCGAAAAGTATCGTGATATCGCGGTTGCCATGGGTGTGCAGGGCGTAGAAAAAATGAGTATAGAAGAAGCGCGGGAGGCCGCCATCAACGCCGTGCAGCAATTAAGCACCGATGTGGGTATCCCTGCCGACCTCAAGCAGATTGCGAAAAAAGAGGATCTGGATTTCCTGTCTAAAAGCGCCTTCGCGGATGCTTGTCGCCCGGGCAACCCGCGCGATACCAGCGAAGAAGAGATTAAAGCGCTGTATGTGTCCTGCCTGTAATACATAAAACGCAAAATAGTCGAGAAATATGGCTCGGCTATTTTAGCATATACTGCACCTTATGAAAACAAAAACCCTTTCAAATCCTCAACTCTATCGACGACTATATTTCCTATGGCGATATGCAAACAACCAAGAATTGCTTTCACAGGCTGTTTGATTTTGCGAACGTTCGACTTGGTACACGCTAAAAAGGTTGGTGTTTTTAAATGAAACCATACGGCCCGAGTCCCGATGCGGTTTACCCCAACGAGAATATCCCGCAGGTTTGCTTTATCAAGAATGTGGTGAAAAACCCCCACATTCAGATTGGCGACTACACCTATTATGACGACATCGACGGCGCGGAAAATTTTGAGGAGCACGTGACGCATCTGTATGATTTTATTGGCGACAGGCTGATCATCGGCAAGTTTTGCGCCATCGCACGCGGGATAGAGTTTGTGATGAACGGCGCGAACCATCGGATGGGCTCTGTGACTACGTACCCCTTCAACATCATGGGCGGCGGCTGGGAAAAGGCGACCCCGGCGCTGACCGACCTTCCATTGAAAGGCGATACAGTGGTGGGAAATGACGTGTGGATCGGGCAACACGTGACGGTGATGCCGGGCGTAAAGATTGGCGATGGTGCTATCATCGCGGCGCATTCGGTGGTCACAAAGGATGTGCCGGCCTATCATATCGCCGGAGGAAATCCGGCCAAGATCATCCGCAAACGCTTTGAGGACGAGTTGATCGACTATTTATTGGCGCTCAAATGGTGGGATTGGCCGCCGGAAAAGATATTCGAGAACCTCGAAATACTGTGCAGTGCGGACCTTGCCGCCATCAAACAGATCAAAGGATCAGTACAAGCATGAAAACCGATAGAAATTGGACGGTGTTGTTGATTGGCGGCGCGTCCGGTACGGGCAAATCCAGCTTGGCGTACCAAATCGCCCGGTTTTATGGCGTGAATGTGCTGGAAGTGGACGACGTGCACCAGATGATCAAGGCAGTGACAACCAAGACGGATTTTCCGGCCATCCATCACTGGGAGACCGGGGTGGATTGGCAAGAAATCGGCGTCCAAAGCAACGTGCAATGGCTGCGGGATGTGGGCAAAGAAATGTTGCCCGCACTGACAGCGCTGGTGGAAAGGCATTTGGAAGATCGGCTGCCCATCATCATCGAGGGAGATTTTATCCATCCGGAATTGGCCGCGTCTTTCACCAATTCGGAGGTGAAAGCGCTATTTGTGCTGGAAAATAAGCAGCAGCAGTTGGTTGAGAACTACACGGCCAGAGAGGGCGGCGCTCCGCAGCAGTATCGGGCGGAAATCAGTGTTGCATATGGCGGTTGGCTGGCGGATGCCTGCCAATACAAGGGCATTTGCACGATGAACGCGCGGCCTTGGGATACGGCGCTTGACAGGGCAGTGGCGTGCCTGCATACATAGAGGATAAAAAGCCGCCCCGAAGGGCGGCAGGCCAGGTATAATACTTATTGCGCCATCAGGGACGACAGGAATTCCGCCGCCTCAGCGGGCAGCAGGCTGGTCAATTTGACAAATACGTTGGGAAAGCCATACTGCATGATGTCTTGGCTGAGCAGGTCTTTCTCCTCGGCGGTCAGGTTATCCGCATCCAGCACAGTCAAGCCGGAAAAGTCCGGCGCTAGCTGCTGTACCCCGGCCAGTGCTTGCATGTCCAGGTGCAGCTTCATCAGCACTGTGCCAGCTTCGTCCATATAGGCCACCTCATCCAGTGTCAGCGAGCCTTCGGTGTATCGGATGTCTACCTGGGAGGAAAGGAATGTCGACTCTTCACGGATAATCGGGGAGACGCTATAGTCTCTATAGCTGGAACGGTTATACGATTTGATCTGAACAATGCCGGAATCGGGCTGAACAAGCGCCGATATTACATCCATGTCGCCGGTATAGTTGCTTTTCAGCGTCATATACAGCACATCGCCTTGCGCAGAGGTGTAGAGTGAAGCGGTATACACCAGACTTTTCACTGGTTGGTTGATGATTGCTAAAGCCTCTTCCACTTCTTCTGGCGAAAGGTGCGGCATCATCTCCTGAAGTTCTGATGCTGTAAGCACCGGTATTTCCGGTTCCTCCGACGTTTCCGGCACAGACGCTAGCGCACTCTCAATATCTGCTTCCAGCAAGGTCAGGGTTTCCGTCTCAATGCCCATCAGTTCCACCACCCGCGGATACTCGCGCAGGCGCGACAAGCCTTTTTGCATGCAGTATGCCAACAGTTCGTTGTCCAGTGCCACGTCAATCTTTTGCACAAACTGCACGCCTTCAACCGTCAGGTCGCACGCTGCGGGAGTGGCGTGGCTCATCACCACCTCGGACAGATCGCCCAGCAGCAACTGGAAAAACTCCTGCAGCAGCAGCGCATCCTGCGTCGTCACCGCGCCGCTCTCGCCACTGTCAAAGGCCATTTTAAGCGCATGATGTGGGATCAGGTCGCTGGCAACAATAGCAGTCTGCGTGTCCATGTCCACCATACCATAGATATCCAGCACCTGCTGCCCCTGCGTCAGCAGCAGCATGCGGAAGTTGCCGCTCTCGTCCACCGTCAGCTGTATATCCATCAGTCCCACAATGTCCAGCAGTTTTTTGAACATAAGCATTTCTTCGTCCGGATCAATGGCCATATACTGATAGAGATCCAAATAGGAGTCAAGGTTTACCTGCACGTTGGCATTGATCACAGCGTGCGTCGCGGCTTCCTCCTCCGCAAAAGCCCTTGCGCAGAAGGCCAGCAGGCATAGTGCCAGCACCATACAAAGCAATTTTTTCATTACGATATCCTCCCCCATAATGTTCCATGTATAGTGTATCCGATAGAACACAAAATAGCAACCTTTCAGATTGTAAATACTGGGGGAGGTGTTGTGTGTTGACGTTGCTTGAACGATTTCGTATAATAAATCAACAAGCATAGGGGACGATTCTCCGTGCCGCCCCTTATTTTGTTTCTGAATTATGCCTTGATGAAAGGGCCGGATTATGACTATTACAATCGAAACCCCCCGCCTCATTCTGCGGCAGTTTGCAGAATCAGACGCGGCTGCGGCCAGCTATAACAGCAGGCAGCCGTCCGTCGCGCATTTTATGTCGGATATGGTGCTGAATACCGAGGTCGATGCGCTGGGCTGGATTCGTTGGCTGAACCATGAAAAATTTGATGTGTCCATCCCCTGCGTTGTGTTAGCAGTGGAGGTGAAAGCCATTCGAAAGTGCATTGGCCTGATTGGCGTTGCACCCAAGTATGAGCTGGATAACGAAATTGAGATACTGTTTGAAATCGCGGATGAGTACCAGAACCAGGGTTATGTGACCGAGGCGGGAAAGGCGCTGATCCATTGGGCAAGCGAAAACACGCCTGCGAAAAACCTTGTGGCGATCGTCAAGCACGATAATGCTGCGTCCAATCGTGTGATAGAAAAGCTGGGCTTCCAGTATGCAGGCGAAAAGCGCATGGATTATGATGGCAAAATGACGGATTTTCATTATTATCGGCTATAGCACGCACAGCTGGCTCCAGCGTTTACTCTTTGTGTTGCTCTGGATTTGCTTGCTATGCTACAATGTCAATAGGTTATTTCGCAGGGAAGCTTGCGATATGATAAACTTCAAAAGAGGAGGGTGTTTGATATGAGGTATACAGTTATCGTTGCTATGAACAACGCAAGGAGGGTGACTATACTTTAACCCTCCTCAAAACAGGAGAAAAGCATTTTGTATAATGAAAAACCGATAATCTCTCAATGGATTGCCGATCTGTATGACCAGAAAGTTACCGAAACAGACGATGTTGATTTTCTGCTTTCGATCATAGGGAATGAGCCCAAGCGGATTCTCGAAGTCTGTTGCGGTAGTGGACGTATCCTCGTCCCCCTTGCGAAAGCAGGGCATGCTGTTTGGGGTTTAGACGCTGATACGTATATGCTGGCGAAGCTCTCAGAAAAAGCCAAAGGACTTGATACTATACAGTGGCAAGCGGCTGATGCTGTATATGACGACTGGGGTAAAGCATTTGATATAGTCGTGCTGGCCGGGAATATCCTGTACAACATCATTTCCGATATGGACTATGCCAAGGCGCAGGAACTGTTTATCCAAAAGGCTGCGGCGGCGCTTGTGCCGGGCGGCCACATCTATATTGAGTACCAACCGGGTGGGCATCATATTACGCAGGCCACCCCATCCTACAAAAGCAATAGTGAGTGGGTCGTATGGGAAGGAACGGATAACGAGGGCACTTACGGCCGGATGCTTCTTGTGGGGGACGATTATGATGCGGCTACCGGTATGAGCAGATTTACACGTAGATTTGAACTGGCATTGGCTAATGGCGAAACCATTACGCAGGATATTTCCTGTCAAAAGCATTTTGCACCGTTGGAGGTGCTTCATGGTTGGCTACAGAAGGCAGGGTTTGTCGTTGAGCAACAGTATAGCGATATCAAAAAAAATGCTGTCAATGATGAGTCCCGGGGTGTAATCATTTACGCAAGAAAAAGTTAAATAACGAAGAACACAGGAGAAGGTTTTATGTGTTATAGCGAACGATATGCATAAAAACCATTCTCCTGTGTTCTCAAACAATAGGGAGGGCATGCCAGATGAAAAGCATGGAAAATGCGGCGTACTCGCTGGAGTATCTGGCTACGCGCGAAAAGGATTGTACCGACTTGTTCAAGGCCGAGCATTTTGAGAAGGAAGAGATAGAGGAACTGGGCGGGGGATTAAGCATTGCAGTGAAGCGTTATTCCTACAGCGGTTTTGAGAGATACCAATACACCGTAAGCGGAAGCATCAACCATGTGATGCGGTGTGGTGTGCAGATATATTCCTATGAAGTGATGAATACCCGCCGGAAGCCCACGCTGATTACGCATCAAAACGGGCATGAATATTTGGTATTCACACGGGATTTGTATGGATACAGCGTGTTGGATTTGACAGACATGCAGGCGTATCATTACTTTCCGAAATCGTCTTTTCCAGAGGGGGAAACCTTTATCTGGTGTGATGCCTACTACAATCCAGTCAACAATATGCTATTGGTTGACGGATGCTTCTGGGCAGGGCCATATGGTGTTGTTTTGGTGGATTTTACAAACCCCATGGCAGGAAACACGCAGATCGATGTTAGAGCAATGCTTGATCCCGAATATGAGTTCTTTGGCCATATTGATTTTGCGGCATGGGATGGAACGGATTTGGTTTTGCTAGGGGATAAGGAAGCCGATGGGGAGGAAAGAGGAAAAATAGTGCTGAAAAGCGAAGAATATAGCGTGTGGATGCGGTGAATAACTGCTTGCGATGTGAGGAGAAAGAATATGAGCATACAAGAAATGCTGAACCCTGCAGAAAAATCGATGATCTGCGATCACATCCTCCGGTCTTTGCCGGATTGGTTTGGCGTTGAAGCGTCCATTGTAGAATACACGCGGGATGTTCGGCAAATGCGGCTGTGGGCTGCTTGGGAGGACGGAAAGCCTGTGGGCTTTATCGCACTCAAGGATCACAATGCCTATACAGCAGAGGTTGCAGTGATGGGGATTTTGCAGGCGTATCACAGGCTGGGCATTGGCAGGCAGCTGATGCAGCGCTGCGAAGCCCATTGCAAGGAAAACGGCAAAGAGTTTTTGACGGTAAAAACGCTGGATTCCTCGCGGGAAGATGCCAGCTATGCAAAAACAAGACTCTTCTATCTCAGCCTGGGCTTTCGGCCACTGGAGGTTTTCCCGCTGTTGTGGGACGAAAGCAATCCCTGCCTGCTGATGGCGAAGTACATTGGAGAGCAAATGCATGGCGAGGTGTTTCCATGAAAGGCGCTGTTTTAACCATGCTAAAGGAGTGAAAGCACATGCTTAGAAAGTTTTTGCTTGTAATGGCCATCATCCTTCTTGCATCCTCCTGTTTTGCCCATGCGGAGGAAGATGCAAGAAGGACATTTCGCTTGGAAGATCATTATTCTGTGTTAGAAAAGATAAATGAGCATCACGAAAGGCTGTATGGAAAATTATATGTAGGGCCCATTATGGATGAAGCAGCGGCGCTTGAGGCAGCTACATTGCTTTTTAGTGAACTCTATGCTTGGTCGGGTGAATGCAAAATATCATATGATCAAGATAGTGATTGCTGGCTTGTAGTGGGCAGAGCTGATATTCTGTCAAGCAATGCGCTCGCACATAATGTTTTGCCTTTTGCAGTGATCCGAGGTACCGATGGCTATGTAATTGCCACCATGCGCTTTTAGGCTGTGGAAAGAAAAGGCCTTCTGGTAATTCAATAGCCAAAAAGAAAGCATTTCCAAAGAATAAGGAGGAACCCGCCATGTCCGAAACAAGCAAGCCGGCAATCAAGGTATTCCAAATCCACCAGGAAGCATTTTCTTTCCTCGGCAACGAAAACGTCATCACCGAAGCGTCAAACTTCGGTTTCATCTGGGACAACTTTTTCCAAAAAGGCGGATATGACCCCATTTATCCATACGCAACGGATACGAAGCCCGTCAATGTGTGGTATACCAACAGCGCGGGGCAGCAGATTTACCTTCAAGGGCTTTTCGTAAAAAACGTAGACAAGGTGCCCGAAGGCTATGCAATGGTTGACTTCCCCGCGAGTGATTTTCTGGTTATCACCACCGAATGGATGGCGTCAAACGAAGAAGCCGTGGGCGATAACGGCAATGGCCGTTGCAACCGGTATGCCCAAACGGTGCAAATCCCCGAAGGTTATGCCCGCAACGACGGGCCGAGCAGCCCGATCACCGGGATTGAAAAAGAGAACGCAAATACGCCGGAGGGCAGCCGATATGAGGTGTGGGTGCCCATCAAAAGAAGCTGATCACAGCAGGGCCGCCTTCAGCCCTTCAAAGTCCAGATAATCCTCTATAAACTGCTTTTTCAGCAAATCTGCCGGAATAAACTCGTTATACTTGCCCATGACCTGCACTTTTTCTGGTAGCGGCAGGCTGTACATGTCCAAATCGCTGTGTAAAATATCCTCGATGATATTTTCCAGCTCTGTTTTTGTGCCGTCAAAGCTGACCTCCAGATAGATGCACGTGATCCAGGGCAGCTTGCTTTTGATCTTGCGCTGGCGCAGGGCATAGTTGAGTGTCATCAGCTGCCGTGTGCCCACCCAGGGGAAAATCGCGTACCGTTTATCGGACAGCGGGGTGACCAGGTTGGTCAGGATGCCACTATTGCGGGCGATGTACTGAATTTCGGTCAGCCGCTCCTGGCAGCGGATACTCAAATAGGGGTAGCTTTCGTTTTCCTTCAGCGTGCTTCGGATTTTGCGCACCAGCCCGGTGTGAAGCTCAGCCTCAAAATCCACATTCCAATCCACCACCGATATGCCCGGCACGCGCTTGACGAATATCACCTTGGATTTTTCGTTGACATCCACCGTTTCCCACGTGATCCCGGCCAGCGAGAAGCGCACGCCCACGGGATACACCTTGTCCACCGTGCCGATGGTGCGGCTTTCGTCCTTCACCAGCAGGTATTCCGGCGCGGTGAACACCGTGAGGAACTTGTGGCTGTTCACCACCCGCTCGCCCTCGTTGCCCACCACCAGCCCTCCGTGCTCGGTGCGCTGTAATTGCTCCGTGTGCAGCATGTGGGAGAGCAGCCGCTTATAATCCTCCTGCGAGATGTATTGAAACGCGCCGAGCGACAGGATGGTCTGCGCCAGCCCCGCTGGAGACATTTCGCCGTTGCTCTTCAGGCAGCTTAAGGTCTGGTGGTATAAAAGGTTGTACGCGTGATGCTGCGGCGGGATGGGCTCCATCCAGTGATCCTTGAGGTACAGCTCGATGATGCTGATGGTGCGGATGAACTCCCAATTGATGGGGCCCAGGATGTCCGCGGAGTTAATTTTGATGCTTTCCACAAACGTGAACAACAGCTGCGGCACCTGTCCGCGCCGCCCGCAGCGGCCGAGGCGCTGCGCAAAGCTGCTCACATTCAGCGGTGCACCCACCTGCACGGCCTGGTCGAGGGAGCCGATATCGATGCCCAGCTCCAACGTCACCGTTGCACCGGTCACGATCTTCTCGTCCGCCGATTTCATTTCGTCCTCGGTATTTTCGCGAAGCAGCGCCGATACATTGCCGTGATGCACCCGGTATACGTCGGGCGCTTTGTTTTTGAGCGCGATTTCGCGCAGATGCGCAATCACAAACTCCGTTTCCTCGCGGCTGTTGGTGAAAATGATTGTCTTCTTGTCCAGCGTTTGCTGAAAAAGATACTCGTAATGCTCGCGGTCGCCAATATCGCCGGAAGCGACGCTCACCACATTGCCGCTGCCGTCCCGCTCTTCAAAATCGCGCTTATCGGCATAGTTGACGAAGCGCTCCACATGCAGCCGCACGCGCTTTTTGCCCTCGTCAATGATCGGTGCGGCGCAGGCGCGCCCGGTGCCGGTGTTCAGCCAGTTTTGCGCAAGCGTTATATCGCCCAGCGTGGCCGACAGGCCGATGCGCCGGGGATTGACATTTGTCAGCTTTTTGATGCGCTCCAGCACACAAAGCAATTGCAGGCCGCGCACATCGCGCATAAAATAGTGCACCTCATCGATGATCACAAACCGGAGGTCGGAGAACATTTTGATACACGCGCCGCGCTTGTTGGTGATCAGGCTCTCCAGCGATTCCGGGGTGATTTGAAGCAATCCCTCGGGGTTCTTTTGCAGCTTGTTTTTCTGGGTCATCGACGCATCGCCATGCCATTTGGTGACGGGGATATTGGAGTCCAGAAGTAACTGCTCCAGCCGCTTGAACTGGTCGTTAATCAGCGCCTTGAGCGGTGAAATATAAAGCACGCCCACCGAGCGCGAGGGCTTGTTGAATAGCTCCGTCAATACCGGCAGGAAAGCGGCCTCGGTTTTGCCCGATGCCGTGCCGGAGGAGAGCAGCAGGTTGTCGTCGCTGTCGAATATCACTTCGCAGGCGGCCACCTGAATGCCGCGCAGTTCCTCCCATTTGTTTTGATAGATAAACTCCTGCACAAACGGGGCAAGCCGCTCAAACACGTCCATCATTACACCTCAAACTCAAGGAAATCGCTGTGGATCACCTCGTCAGACAGGCCGCCCTTGGCCATTTCAAAGCTGTTGTCGCCCAGAATTTCAGCAACCGTCTTGTGGGGGTTTTGATGCAGGATATTGATCAGCTCGATAAAATCGCGGATGATTTCGCGCGGGGTGATGTGCGTTTCCGCGCCCACGCGGTTGTATTCCACAGTGAGAAAATATACAAGATCCTCGTGCGCTAAGGACGGTTGATAGTGATAAAGCTGGGCGTGGATATTCTGCAGCTTTTCAATCAGGATATACATTTCCTCCTGCGACAGCATTTGCAGACGGATGATGGGCGCGGAAAGATCCTTGATATCGGCAGTGGCAAAGTGCCCCTCTGCCAGGCGGGAGCGCAGCGCCTCATAACTGAACACGCCCTTGTATTTGTCCTCAATGCATTGGGGCGTGCCGCCCATCAGGAAGCCGATGTGACTGGCCTTCCCCTGCAGCACGTCGTTATACATGGTGAGGATTTTCTCGTAGTTGTTCGCCCGGGTGATGGAATTGGGGATTTTGAAGATGTTCACCAGCTCGTCTATGATCACCAGCATGCCCTTATACCCCGCGCCCACCAGGAAGGCGGCGAATATTTTGAGGAAGTCATACCAGGTTTCGTCCGTGACGATAAAGTTGATGCCAAGCTCGTCCTTGGCTTCCTTTTTGGATGGATATTCGCCCCGAAACCACCTGAGCACATTGGATTTCATGGCCGCATCGTCCGCCTGGTACGCTTTCCAATAGGCGACCACGGCCTTGGCAAACTCAAAGCCGTTCACCATACCCTCCAGCGACCCGGCCACGGCGTAAATCTGCCGCTCCACCTGCGCATCAAAAGTTTCCTCGTCCACCGTAGAATCTGCCTTCACACTGGCCTGTATGCCGGAAATCCATTTTTCCAGGATCAGCGGCAGCGCGCCGCCGTCGGGCTTGGATTTGGTGGAGAGATTGCGGATCAGCTCTTTGTACGTCGCCAGGCCTTGCCCCTTGGTGCCCGCAAAACGGCGCTCCGGCGAGAGGTCGGCATCTACCACCACAAAGCCCTTGGCGGTGGCATAATTGCGGATAGTTTGCAGCAAAAAGCTCTTGCCGCTGCCGTATTTGCCCACGATAAAACGGAAGGACGCGCTGCCCTCTTCGATCATTTCAATATCGTGTAGGATCGCCGCAATCTCCTGCGTGCGGCCTACCGTGATGTATTCCAGCCCCACGCGCGGTACCACGCCGCCCTTGAGCGCATTGATCAGGATATTCGCGATTCTGCCCGGCACCATATTTGTGATACTCACCCTATCAAGTCCTTTACATGTTCGCTATAATCGTCGTATAGACCGAAATCTTCGTCAATCAGGTTGTCCCCCACACAGTCCATCGCCTTTTCGTTGATGCCGTCGATCAGCACTTCCAGCATGATGCCGCAGGCGTCGGCGAACTGTTTGATGCCGCTGCTTCCCTCAAAGAGCACGGCCAGCGCCTCCATCTCTGTGAGTGACAAGGTATTTTTGAGGCTGCCCCAGCCATCTATGGGCTGCGGGGCAACAACCGGCGGCGGGGGAGGGGCAGGAATGACAACAGGCTCGCCCTCTTCCTGCACAATCAGCTTTTCCTGGGTGGAGAGCGCTTCCTGCCGGATGACGGCCAGCGCTTCTTTGTCCACCTTCACCACCGTTTTGGTGGCCTCGCGGTAGAACGACAGCACGGCGCTGTTGACGATATTCTCTAATGACAGCCCTTTCAGCACAGCGATAATTTCTGGAGGAACAGCGCTTATATCGGCGGCGAATTTTCCTTTGTAGCCCGTCAGCTTGCGCAGTGCGGCTTCCATTTGCCTCATCACAAAGCCGATCAGCTGCTTGCCATCAGGGGGCGTGCCGGGCTTGCAAAACAACCATTTGTTTTGGATACAGAGGTACATTTCGGCGGGGGAAAACAGTACACAACTGTCGGGTTGCTTTCTTTGCTGGTAAAAAACCGCGTCCCGAAAGGGCATCCAGCTCAAAGTTTTTTGGGTGGGCTGGAACAAAAATTCTTCCAGATGCCGCCCATTGTCTATAAACGCTTGCTTCAGTTTGCAAAGCACAATGTCGAAGCATTCCCGTATGCGCTGTTCGTTTCCGGCAAAGAAGGCGGATTTTCGGATGTTGTATTTGGATATCGCGCAGTATACATCAAAAGGCTCTGTGCGCTCCGTCATTTCCACATAGTATTTGGCCAGATCATGCTGCTGCACAAACTCCTCAAAGCGCTGCGCCAGGGGGTAATAAATGTGGTAATCCCGCAGCCACCTGGGCACCAGCTTGTCCACCGCCGGGTCGTGGATCCGGTACGCCTGCCAAAAGGAAAACAGCTTCTCCAGGCCCTCCTGCGGGCTGCCCACCCCGATGTTGTTGATCAGCTCGTACATGTACACACACGCGTAGGACAGCGATGTGGCGGCGATATTGCCTTCCCGCACCTGCGTGCGCCACGTGAAATACGTACGCAGCTGCTGATAGCCCATCATCTGGTAGGCGGGGAAAGGCTGCGAAAAAGGGACGCTTTCGGCATAGTTATCCGTAAAATCCTTCATAAAAATGCCCTGTTTATAAAAGATGTTGGCATTGTCGTTCAGGATTTGCCGCTCAAAGAGCTTGGAAAAATCATAGATCGAGCGGTGCGCGCGGGCGATATCCCGCATCTGCACAAATAGATCGCGGATTTCGTCCTTTTCGGGCTTTTTGATTTCCTGGCCTTTCAGCACGAACTTGCCCACGCCGGGGATGGGGCCGCCGCCATACTCAATCTCATAATAGGGGCCGTCCGAGAAGGAGATAGTTTCGACGGGCTTTACAGGCGCGGCAACATCCCCTTCGCGGCGCTGCAGCCGTTCGGGGATTTTATAGGGGCCATACCTTCTGTTTTCGTCTCTTCCGCTCATCCTGTTCCCTCCGCCTTCCATTATACATGCCAAGGGAGGTTTCAGCAATAAGAACAGCGCTGCTTTCTTCAAACAGCGCTGTTTTTTGCAAGGAGTTTAGAACGGAATGAGCGGGCTGAGGGTGAAGTTCAGATTCGATTGGCTTTGCGAAGACGTGAAAGAGCGATACGGCGGGGTGATATACACCGAGGTGGTAGGCTTGGGGGTGATCACGATCTGCGCCTGCCGGGGTGCGTTGAAGGAGTAGCGCCCATTCGCATCCGTGGTGGTGGAATAGCGCGCGCTGCGGATGGTATACTCTACGGGCACGCCGGCGGCAACGCTGCCGCTGGCGTTTGTGATCTGTCCGCCGAGGGTCAACGGGGTGGACTGCGTGGCAGAGGTACAGCAGTTTCTATACATGAGGAAAACCTCCCGAATTTCATTGAAGCGGGCGGCAAAGGATGCCGCTCCCGTATCATTTTATGAAGCCAAGAGGCGAACTGTGCAGCATTTGCCGGGATACACCCTGGCACGGCAAGCGCATTGGGGTACATAAAAAAGGAATAATAACCAAAAGGGAAATTGCTATGGTTCTGAAAAAGCGGACAAAAGAAAAGGGAGTACCAAAAAAGCAACTAAGCCGAGAAAAGGCCTTCAAAGTGAGCGGGTGCCAAGTAGTCCAAGGATTGATGGACACGTGTGCGATTATAGAACAAGAGATAGGTTGAGATTGCGATTTCGGCAGCGTTTCTTGTTTCAAATCGTGAACGATCAAGGCATTCGACCTTGAGGGCTTTAAAGAAGGACTCGGCGCAAGCATTGTCATGGGGGCAGCTGCTGCGGCTCATGCTTTGGACACCGCCAGCAGCAACCACGGCGCTACGAAAATCGCTGGAAGCGCATTGGCTGCCACGGTCGGTATGGAAGATAAAACCACGTTCGGGACGGCGGTTCCCCACGGCATTTTGAAACGCACGGATGGCAAGAAGTCGATCAATACAGGCGCTGACTGCCCAGCCAACGACTCTGCGGCTGAACAAATCGATGACACTACAAAGATACAGCCAGCCTTCGTCCGTTGAAATGTAGGTAAAATCCGATACCCAGGCATTATTGGGCAAAGCGACCTTGAAATCCTGTTGTAACAAGTTGGGGAACACGCCCATGTCATGCTTGGAATCTGTGGTATTCAAGCGCTTACGGAACGTTACGGGGATCATCCCCTCCCGCCGCATCAACTGTCGAACGCGCTTGCGGCCTGCCACCAGGTCTTCGCGCTTGAGCAGCGCGCAAATCTTACGCGCACCGTAGATTCGGTTGCTTTCGTAAAAGATATTCGCAATCTTGGGGATCAGCGCCCGATCACGTTGACTGCGCTGGCTGACACGGCGTCTTTGCCACTCGTAGAAGCCTTGACGCCTCGCTTCCAAAAGCTCGCACGCCTTGCTGACACTCAGCTTGTCCCCGTGCTTTTCAACCAGTGCGTATTTCACCGCGGGCCTTTGGCAAAATACGCCGACACTTTTTTAGGAACTCTACCTCGTTTTCTAGCTCTCTTACACGGCCGAAGGCGCTCTGACTCCTCTAACGAGCCTGCTTCTGTTCCTTGTCCGTAAATGCGCCCAACGGATTGATCGCATACTCCTGCTTCCATTTCCAGATTGTGTTCTCGTGAACCCCATACTCGTTGGCTACGCTCAGTATGCTCCGGCCTCTTTCTGTTACCATACTAACTGCTGCGAGCTTATCTTCCCGTGTGTACCGTTTCTTACTGCCCATGATGACTTCCTCCTGTGTGTTTTTAGTATACCACACTTTTCGGTTGTCCGCTCGTTCGACACCAGGGCATACTGCCCTGGTACGGTCTTGACAAGCTTTCCTCCTTGCATTATAATAATGAGCGCACTGTTGGAGAGGTAGCGAAGCAGTCATAACGGAGCTGACTCGAAATCATGTGACAGTGCCGCAAAATTGAATAGTTATTATTCGGAGAGGTATCGAAGTGGTCATAACGGGGCTGACTCGAAATCGAAAGTGTCCATTGGAAGTGAAAAACGGAAAAGACCTTGATTTTATTGGGGTTTGGCGGTATCATGGTTAGGTGAATTTTGCGAGTTCTCCCCATCAGTTCTCCCCTTTTTCCAAGGGGCTGATGTGAAGATAAATTTGGAGAGGTATCGAAGCGGTCATAACGGGGCTGACTCGAAATCAGTTTGAGGGAAACCTCACGCGGGTTCGAATCCCGCCCTCTCCGCCAAAGTGAAAGCCTTGAAACGATTGCGTTTCAGGGTTTTTTCTTTTTCGAACCCATCCTTTATTAACCTAATCCAGGTGAGTTCTCCCCTGCTTTAGGGGAGAACTGGAAGCATCCCCAAGCCGCTCACCATAGCATCCGCAGACGATAGCTTTGAGTTATACTCAAGGTGTGCATAGATGTTGGCAGTGGTGGAAAAGTCACTATGGCCTAGCCATTCCTGAATCTGTTTGAGCGGCACACCATTAGCAAGCAAGAGGCTGGCACAACTGTGCCTTAGATCGTGGAAGCGAATGTCACGCATTAGGTTTATCTCCAGCACACGTTTAAAGGTCGCAGAGAGATAATGCGGCTTGAAACGCTCGCCCATTTCATTGACGCAGATGTACTCAAGATAATCCTTGCAGTACGAGCGTCCACACAGGCGCTGATTGGCCTTCTGCTGCTCCTGCAAGACCAGGAGCATTTCCCGAAGCTGCGTGACCAAGGGTAATGTCCGCATACTGGATTTCGTCTTGGTCATGTCCTCTGCGACCTCAATATGTTTGCCATCAACAGAGCAGGAAGTAACCGTATGCCTGATAGAAATGGTGTTCCGATTGAAGTCAATCGCTTCCCACTTAAGACCCAGCACCTCGCTTCGACGCAATCCATAGAAGGCAGCAAGGATGATGGGTATTTCAATATTCATCCCCCTTACATGGGTGAAAAGCTCATTTACTTCATCACTGTCATAAAAGCTTCCCACAAACTGTGCCTTCTTAGGCCTCTCAACCTTATCCGCC
>JAVBRU010000068.1:0-11824 GCA_031547595.1 Eubacteriales bacterium | reverse complement strand
CTATCTCTGTATCGTTTTCAAGGTTCTCGGCCCTGTGCCCTCTGCCGCTCTCGCAGCACGCTTCCAGTGCCCCGCCCTCAAGGCGCTTTGCTATAATACCATGGCTTCGGTGCATTGTCAATGCCTTTTTTAAAAGAATTTCGAAAATTGGTGTTTCTTTTTAAGTTTGCGACAATTTATCGTTATTATGCTCCATATTTAAATAGAAGAAGTTCGTTTCATTTGAATCTATGGTGTGCAGAAAGACACAATTTGATGCTTGACAGCGCCTGATATGCGTGATATACTTCGATTGTTCGTTTTTGAACTGTTCTGTTTTGAACGTATAATGAGGTGAAAGCATGTTGATTCTCGGTGAAGGGATATTCCTAAGCCTGTCGCGCGTAGACAGGCTGTACCGGCACAGGTGCGCTGAGGCCGTGGCGCAGTATGGGTTTACGCCCAACGAGATCGTGGTGATGATGTTCCTGTCCAACAATGCACCGCTTGACACCGCGTCCGACATTGTGCGGTATCGCGGCCTGTCCAAGAGCCTGATCGCAAAATCGGTGGACATGTTATGTCAGCGCGGGTTTCTGGAAGCGCGGCGCGATACGGCAGACCGGCGGGTGGTGCATCTGCTGCTGACGCCGCAAAGTGCGCCGGTGGTGGAGGCGCTGCACGATTGCCGCAGGGACTTGAGCGCGCGGCTGAACAGCGGCCTATCCGACGAAGATCAGCAAAGACTAAACAAAATGGCGCAAATCATGGAAAAAAACCTGCAACAGATGTGGAAAGAAGACGATTACGATGAAACAGCAAACCAACAATCCTGACCTTGGCACCGGCAGCGTAGGCAAACTGCTGTTCAAGCTAGCGCTGCCCGCCATCACGGCGCAGATCATCAACGTGCTCTACAACCTGGTCGACCGCATGTACATCGGCCACATTGCAAACATCGGCGCGCAGGCGCTGACCGGCGTTGGCGTGACCATGCCCGTGATCATGGCGATATCGGCCTTTGCGGCGCTGGTGAGCATGGGCGGCGCACCGCGTGCATCCATTGCGCTGGGCCGGGGCGACAAAGACGAGGCCAACCGCATCCTGGGCAACTGCTTTGTGATGCTGCTGATCATCGCGGCAGTGCTGACAGGGGTTTTCCTGGCCTTTGGGCGGGACATTCTGATGGTGTTTGGCGCCAGCGAAAACACCATCGGCTACGCATGGGATTATATGGCGATCTATACGCTGGGCACGCTGTTTGTGCAGCTCTCGCTGGGGCTGAACGCCTTTATCAGCACCCAGGGCTTTGCCAAGACCAGCATGCTGACTGTGCTGATTGGCGCGATCAGCAACATCATCCTCGACCCCATTTTTATCTTCACATTTAATATGGGTGTGAAGGGCGCGGCACTGGCCACCATCCTGTCGCAAGGCATATCAGCCTTCTGGGTAATGAAGTTCCTGTTGTCGGACAAAAGTGTACTGCGCATTCAAAAATCCACCCTGCGCCTGAACGCCAAGGTGGCCCTGCCCTGCCTAGCGCTGGGTGTGGCTCCCTTTATTATGCAGTTCACCGAAAGCGTGCTGTCCATCTGCTTTAACACTTCGCTGCTCAATTACGGCGGCGACCTGGCCGTGGGCGCGATGGTGATTCTCGCCAGCGTGATGCAGTTTTCCATGTTGCCCCTGCACGGGCTGACGCAGGGCGGCCAGCCCATTATCAGCTACAACTATGGTGCACAGCAGATGAACCGGGTGAAGCAGGCCTTTAAGCTGATGCTAATCAGCTGCGTGGCCTACTCCACCTTGCTGTGGGTTCTCTGCATGTTTATGCCGGGGATTTTTGCCGCCATGTTCACCGACAATGCGCAGCTGATGGATTATTCCGTTTGGGCGCTTCGCATCTACATGGCCACATCGCTGATGTTTGGCGCGCAGGTGGCCTGCCAGCAGAGCTTTATTGCGCTTGGCAATGCCAAGGCCAGCGTATTCCTGGCGCTGCTGCGCAAGGTGTTTCTGCTGATTCCCCTCATTTATATCCTGCCTGGCTTTTTTGCCGACAAGGTGATGGCCGTGCTCCTGGCCGAGCCGATTGCGGATTTTATCGCCGTATGCGTCACTGTGGCCACGTTTGTGATCTCCTTCAAAAAGCTGATGAAGACGGAGCCAGCCACAACCTAGTTGCTGCAAAATTTTCTGTTGACTTTTCCTAATGCGTTATGCTATAATAATCGGCGTCGGTATTGCTTGACCAGCGTATCGGTGTATGGAGAAGTCGCCTAGACTGGTCGAGGGCGCGCGACTGGAAATCGCGTAACCTGTAAAAGGGTTCAAGAGTTCGAATCTCTTCTTCTCCGCCAATCTATTTCAAATCCGAACCCTGTTTTCATCTTTGCAAACGGGATGTTCGGAATCATCGTGAAACGATGAAGAGAATGTCCCTAGATTAATGCTAGTGGACATTTTTTGTAGTGGTTCTTCCTCTGTACTTTTTGCATCTTTACCTTCAGTTACAGAAAAAAAGATTAGGGTGTGTTTCAAAAGTCAGGAACGTGCAGCTTCGAGGGGATAAAGCGCCAGTTTAAGGCGGAAAACCGCCGGAATAGCATCGCTATTTCAAGGTTTGACAACGCAGAAATGGTGCTTTTACACCCCGAAGATGCTTGTTAAGAGTTTTGAAACACACCCTAATGATTTAGCACTGCGGGAGGGGATTGGCTCCATCACCGAGCTCGTCCAACTGGCGATTACGCAGAACGCCAGCATAACCATTGACCAGCAGGAATATGCACGGCGCTACAACAGCCTGGCCGAACGGTTCTACAGGGCGAAAGAGCGTCAAGACCTCATTTTGACGAAGACAGCTGCGCGGAAGGCAAAAAGGGATACGCTGATGTCCTTTTCCGTGGCGCTCACGGGCAGCCCGGCGTGCGCTACAGAGTTCACGCCTGAGTTGTGGAACGCGCTGGTCGATCAGGCACAGGTCAGCCCTGATGGGGAATACGGTTCACCTTGAAGAACGGCACTGAGATCACGGCCTAAACAAATAACAAGCCCGCATGCTTTGGTGCGATACCGAGGTGTGCGGGCTTGCTAGTCGTTCGTATGTTATGATTATCGCTGTCCGTTCGCTACTCTCTAAAAAAAGACCGTAGCTCAATACATTGGATTTGTTAATTATCTCTGATTTATGTGCTTATTATACCACAAGAACGCCCAAAAGTCAAGGCTGGTTATTTCATTCCAAATGGTGTATCAAGTATATGAAGGAGATGATATACAATGCAACAAGGAAGCATGACGGCGCTCATCAGCGCATATACTCGGTGGTATCACACACAGTACAATGGTATAAAGGTATTTGACGATACGGTAGCGGGTTGTCTATTGACCGAGGCTGAAAAGCAGGGCATCGGAGAGAATATGAGCAAGGGCATCGGCTTTTTTAACCCTTTATTCCAGGGTTCGGACAGCGAGGCGATACGATTCATTGTGGACAATCAGCTCGCACCTTCGCCGCTGGGTAGAGCGGCGTTTTGTGAGCAGCACCTTGAGAACGCTGTGCGGTTGGGCACGAAGCAATACCTCATTCTGGGCGCTGGCTATGATACGTTTGCCTACCGGCAACCCGAGTGGGCAAAGACGCTGCAAATATTTGAGGTCGACCATCCGATGACGGCTATCGACAAGCGGAAGCGGCTCAAATCAGCGGGAATCGCCATCCCTGAAAACGTTCACTATATCGCTGCTGATTTCAACGATGCACGTTGGTCGGATAAACTGGTTCAATTCCCCGCGTCTCACAAGGAGGAAATCAGTATGTGCAGTTTGCTTGGCGTCAGCTATTATTTAGAAAAATCCAGCCTTGCACGAACAATCCAGGACTTGGCAAAACTGATGCCCAAGGGCAGCGGCATCGCGTGTGACTATCCCGATCAGGACAGCTATACCGACAAAGCGGGCGAGCGCGCAAAGAAGCAGTTCATATTGGCTGGAGGCGCAAGTGAGACAATGTTGGCCAGCTACGCCTATCCCGAACTAGAAGAATTGTTTGCGCGGCGCGGTTTCCTGCTCTATGAGCACCTAACTCCACTCGAAATCACAGAGCAGTATTTCACACGGTATAACGAGGCGAACCCAGACCACATGATGACCGCGTTCGACAATGTCAACTACTGCCTTGCCATGCGACAATGATGTGGTATTAGTTTCACTTCTGAGTTTTACCCCCCTGTCCCCAAAAACTACCCCTTACACCCGTAATTTGCCCCCCTGCTACTTTCGCCAAATTGTATCAAAAGCTATGGAGGGAGTAAAAAGCCTGGCAAAACAAATGTTTCGCCAGGCTTTTTACATGCAGAAACAGTGCGCGGCTTATTCACCGGGCCTCGGCAAACACCATGGCAGCGTAGCGGTTCATGCGGTCAACCGCCATTGTGAACGGCAGGCTGCCGCCCACGTATTGCATGGCGATGTGCGTCAATTCATCCAGCGCCTGGCTACCCGCAAACGCCAGAAACAACGAATCCTCACCAAACGCGAGAGAAGAAGACAGCTCCCGATAGCGCGCAGTGGCTTCTTCCGTGATCAAAAACTGATAAGATGGATCGGTGAGCATCTCTTGCCAGAGCGCGATTTCCTCCTGCAGCGCTTGCTGCTCGTCCGGCGGCGCGGTTTGCAAGCGGCTTTGCAAAAAACCGATCTGCGCGGTGAACTCTGCCTCCTGCTGCGCCCAATAGGGAGAGGGCACGGCGTCGTTCAAGGACGCATCGATCAGCACCCGGGTTTCTATGGGCATATGTTGCGCCGCGCATTCCAGAAACTTGACGGCCAGATCGATATTCTGGCTGTGGGGATTGATGATGTAGGCGCGCATGAAAACGAACACAGCCGGATCGCTTTTTGCGCTGACCATGGGCGGCAGCATCAGCCGCTCTTTTTGATGTTGAACCGAAAGCGGCTGGGCGTGCGGGTCGATCAGGCTGGCGCGCTCGATGGAGAGCTCGATTTCTTCCTCGGTGTACTCCCTGTCGGGCGGAAGTTTGGCAATCAGCTCCAGCGTATGCTTGAATCCCTCCTCGTCGAAGGACAGTGGCGCGTCGGGGCGCTCGTTTTCGATGATGTAGGAGCGGATCACATCCACCAGAAAATTGCTGCGGCGCGGCCTGTCCAGTGTCAGGTTATACGGGTACAGGTCTTGATATTCATCCTCCCATGCCTGCTGCAAGGCAAGGTATTCCACATACGTCTGCGGGAAATCCTCAAACCCCGCCTCCGCCCACAAATCCTCTCGCACAGACCAGAAGGTGGGCGCGAAATACTGCGGGATGGCATACAGTCTGCCCTCCAGTGTCAACAGCTCTTGTATCGCCGGCTCATAGCGGGATACGGCATCCGTAAGCACGGAATATTCGGTCAAATCCAGCGCATACCCTTTGCGCATCAAGGCTTTAAGGCCATTTGTGACGTCAATCACGTAGATGTCGATGAAGCTGTCGCCCGTGATGAGGGCGGCAATCATGCCTTCCAGCGAATTGTCTGCCACCACCACGCTGTCCAGCGCCACATCGGGGTTCTCTTGCAGAAACGCCGTGTGCGCTGCCGAATAGGAATCATCGCCCAGGCGCAGCACCCGCTGCTCTGCCTGCGCAGCGGAATAGAACAACAACCCGATGAACAGAACCGCCCAAAACTGCTTTTTCATGTGCGTTCTCCTTTTCATTGTTTATGGAATAACGGCCTCCACACCATAATGCGTTTGCATCCAATACCGGTCAGACAGGGGCGATACAAACTCTCCCGTTGCCTTGTCGTAGACCTCAAAGGAAACATAATATCCGGGGCGAAGCACTGCTGACCAGCTGGGGAACCACACCGCCTGCACCCGCGTGATATGAAGGTCAAATTCATCAAAAAATTCCTCCACAGTTCTGGGCTTATTCATATATACATGGAATGCTTCATCCAATGCAGGTTCGATGGCATCCACCCACGGCAGGAGGGCGCCTGCCAAGGGCTGTGTGTCCGCCACCCGATAAAACGAAAACATGGCGGAGATAAACCGGCCTTCGCTGTCAAAAGCCATGGAAACCCAGGGATAATCGATAATTACGTTGTCCGCCGACACCTTCTCGTTGCCCCGGTGTCCCACATGCTCAAATGCAATGGGCATCCCCTCAATCACGATGGGGATTTTGATGGCAATGTACACATTGTCCGTAACCTTTGCTTCCTCTGGTGATATTTCATACATCCTGTGGGATTCGTCTCGCCGGTAATAGATGGCGTGCGCCGGAACGGTGGCGTATGCTATGTTCAGCAGGTCGCAAAAGCGATAGCATTCTTGCAGGCGCTCTTGCAGCACCGGGTCTGTCACGGGGTATTCCTGGCGAAAGGGCAGCTCGTATGCGCTGACGGAGTCTTCTCCCTGTCCAAAGCGGAAGGTAGCACCAATCATGAATATTTTTCTTTGGGGGGCGACCTCAAAGCATTGCTCCGCAGCACGCATGATTTGCTTTTGCGTCAGGCCGGCGCTGACGATTTTCACCGACTGCAGCGGCAGGGAGAAGGTATCGTCCACCAGTGCGTCCAGATAGATGGTATGCCCGCGATAGTCCATCACTCCTGTGGTAAAGCCGTCTTCATCCACAGGGAAGCCTTCGGCCTGTGCGGCGCAGCCGAGCGTCAGCATAATGAAAATAAATCCGATCACTTGCTTGATTACCATAGGCACCTCCTTTTATCTCATGGCATCCATGCCCGCCATGCTCCATGTAGCGTCTACCACTTCCCCGGTGTGCCGGTTCTGGCTGCGCATTTCAAAGTACCAGCCCGGGCGCAGCTGATTGCTGAAGCTGCGCAGCCAGCAGAACTGAATGCGGACAACGACAATCTGATGATCCACCCGGAATTCCTCCATGAACTTCTGTCCCCAATAATCCGTAAAGCATTCCTCCCACCACTGCGCCAACGCGTCCTGCCAGGGGATGAGCGTGCCTTCGGCGGGCTTGACGCTCTTGATCACGAAAGAGGGAAACGCCATGCGCACCAGCTGCCCGTCCTTGTCAAAGCCAAACTCGGCATAGGGCCATTCCAGCATCACATCATCCTGGCGGATGCCATCCAAGGAGCCGCGGTCGCCCGTCTGCGCAATGGGAAGGCCCTCCACCTCCAGTGCCAGTTTGATGTAATATTCAGTGGGAGAATCGACGGCTTCCTCCGGCACGGCGGGCCTCCATAGGTTGCCATAGGCGGCGCAAGTAGGAATGGCGGCATAGCCAATGTCCAGTGCATCCAGAAACGCCTTGCAGTTTGCCACCTCCTGCCGCAGCAGCCCGTCCGAAATCTCCGGCACCAGCAAGCGGTGATCCGGGCAAAAATACTGGCTGAAGTGACTTCCGTGGGCGTAATAATCGAAGAGGCACTTGGGGTAGATGCTGGTGCTGCGCTGCAGGGTGGGGGCGGGCGTGAAGAACTGCCGGACGGCTGCGTCCACCTGCTTGGGGGTCAGCTTGGAGGGCACCAGCTGTATGATGAACAATTGATCCGGCACATTGCCTTCCCACAGCGCGTCCAGCATGATTTCCTCGCCGTGGATGAGCACGCTGCCCTGCAAAAAATCCTCGCCATGGGCAGGAAACACCAAGCATACCAGCAGAAAGGCAACACAAAACAGAGCGTAACGTTTCATTACACAAATTCTCCTTTTTATGGATTACTTATTGAAGGTCTGTATCGTATTCGCAGGTGATGGTGTCCACCAGCGTAAACGCGCCGGAGTGTACCAGCCAGTCCGTCAGGCCCAGCGCATACCATTCGTCTTGCGTCATATCTGCAGGAACAGGAATGCCATAGGCGTATTCTACTACGGAGTCTCCGTGGGTGATCAGGATTTTCTGTTGATGATAAGCATCGGTATATACCCGATGGGCATCAAGGTATGCCTGATGGTTTTCATCTTCGGTGAGGGAATGATCGTAGGGCACAACCGGCGGCTCAAAATCAATCAGCTGCCAATTGGGCGCCAGCGCTTGCAGGGTAAATACCCAGCGCACCGCCTCATCGGCGCTGTCTTCATACAAGCAGCCGTTCATGCCATAATCGCCGTTCAGGTATGCGTTATGCTCCTCCCGCAGGCTGGGGTAGAGAAAGCCGGAAAAGAAATCCCCGCGCACGCCCACCACATCGGTACTCAGCAGCCTGTCGCCGCAATAGCCGCGCAGCATGGGATAGAGGTACACCGCCTTATCGCCGCTAAGATGCATGGTAATGGCAAAACGCTCGTTATCAAAATACGCATCCCCCAGCGTCACGGTCAGGTAGTCGTTTGTAAACACCTGCTCCAGCGGCACAATGGCATTTTCGGGCACGTCTCCGGGAAGCTCACTGCGCATGAACTCCCGCACGCTGTAATAGCCGCCCGCGGCCAGCGCAGAAAGGCTGACCAGCAGAAGCCCCACGAGCAGCGCAATTTTCCACACGGGCCTGCGCCTGGCCTGTGTTTGCTTTTGCGGGATGCGCTTGAGCCGCGCACGCACCGCGTCATCGGCCTGTATGTTTTTTAGCTTGACATCCAAGGCACGGCGAAGTTCCTCAGGCGTCATAAGACTCGCCTCCTTCCATGGGGCAGCGCAGCAGTTGCAGCGCTTTTTGCAGCCGGTGATACGCGGTGGATTTGTTGATGGACAAAATTTGCGCTACCTCGGGCAGCGAAATGCGTTGATAGTAATGCAGCACCACTACCAGCCGCAGCTTATCCGGCAGGTTCATCACATCCAGGTACAAGGCGGTGTCAGGGTCTTCCGCACCCTGCTCCGGCTCCGTCAGCACGGCGCGGCGCACCCAGGCGGAGCGCCGATAGTTCTTGCAGGTGTTGATGGCAATACGCATCAGCCAGGTCTTTTCGCTGCAGCCGTTTCGCCCCTCAAAGCGCGCCCTGCTCAGCCAGGCCTTGAGGAAGGTGTCCTGCAGGGCATCCTGCGCCAGGCCTTCATCGCGCAGCGAAAGAAAGCAGACGCGTAGTAAATCGCTGCTGTACAGATCCACCCATGCGTCAAACGCTGCCTGCTCCACCATCTGCGCAATGCACCCCCTCTGCCTTAATAGACAACGTGAAGATCGGTTTTGTCGCATACCCTGAAAATAAAAATAAAAAAACAGACAGTCAGACGTGGAATGCTTGCATTCCTAAAGCCAGCTGCCTGTTTTTTCGCATATGCACAATATCACTCAATCATCTTCACAAAATATAAAGATTAGGGGGCAGGGGGCGAGTAGCCCACCGCGTAACCCATCAAGACCTTAATACCGCCCCAAATTGCTTCTCGCACGCCGTCAGCACCTTGGCAACCAGCGTGTGAATCTCATCCTCGGTGAGGGTATGATCCGCCGCGCGGAAGCTGAGCGCGAACGCCACGGATTTCTTGCCCTCGCCCAGCTGCTTGCCGCGGAACACGTCAAAGAGCGCAATAGTCTCCAGTAGCTCGCCGCAGGCACTGCGCATGGCTGCCATCACGGGGCCGACGGGCTGTGCCTCGTCCATCACCAACGCCAGATCGCGCTGCACGGCGGGGGTACGGGCTATGCCCTTCACCTCATCCATCGGCGCGGCATATTTCCAAAGGAGCGAAAGATCGATGTGCGCAGCGCAGGCGCGGCCATCGATATCATAGTTTTGCAAAACATCGGGGTGCACTTCGCCAAGGGTGCACAGCACTTCGCCGCCGCATTGAAGCGCCGCGCGGCGGCCGGGGTGCAGGCAGGCTTCTTCGCTGGCCGCGATATCGCAACTGACACCCACGCGCGCAAACAGCGCTTCCACGACACTGCGCAGGTGGTAAAAATCCGCGTTTTCGCCATAGCAGCCAATGGCCAGGCAAGGCACCTCGGTGGGCAGGCCCTCGGCGGTTGTGCGGGAGGGATCATACACGGTGCCCATCTCGTAGAGTTTGCCGTTTTCGTTGCCGTTTTTGATGTTGGTGGCCAGGGTTTTGAGCAAGCCGCACAGCAGCGTGGTGCGCATGCAGGCGGTGTCTTCGCCCAAAGAGTTACGCAGCGCCAGGGGGTGATTGCGTGCATCCGCTAGCGGCAGGTTCAGCTGGTTGATGGCCTTTTGAGAGATGAAGGAGAACGTCATGCTCTCGTAATAGCCAAGGCCGGACAGCATATCGCGCAAGGAATCCTCGCGGCGCATTTTCTCGCTGCGGCCGCCCATCATGCCCTGGCCCGATAACGCGGTGGAGGGGATTCGCTCGTAGCCCGCATAGCGCAGCACTTCCTCGCAGATATCGGCCTCGCGCTCGATGTCCTGGCGGAAATCCGGCGCGGTCACAGTCATGCTGTCGCCATCGCGGGATACGGCAAAGAGCAGCTTTTTGAGGATGCTCTCCATTTCTTCGGGTGCAATAGCAACGCCTGCACGCTCCGCCATGCGCCTGCAGGATACGACGAGCGTGATGGGCACAAGCGGCGCGGGATAGATATCGATGATACCGGGCACCACATCTCCTGCGTCCAAGATATTGACCATCTGGCAGGCACGCTGCAGCGCGGGCATCACAGTGGCGGGCGACACGCCGCGCTCAAACCGGCCGCTGGACTCGGTGCGGATGCCGCCAAGATTACGCGCCGTGATGCGGGTGTGCGTGCGGTCAAAAGACGCGCACTCAAAGAGAATTTCGCAGGTTTCTTCGGTGATTTCGCTTTCCTCGCCGCCCATGATGCCTGCAAGGCCCGTGGGCGCTTCCTGATCGCAAATCACCAGCTCGCCGCCCTGCAGGGGGTGCAGCTTGCCGTCCAGGGTGGTCAGGCTCTCGCCCGCGACGGCATTTCGCACGATGATGTGCTTGCCGCGCACTTTGGAAAGGTCAAACGCGTGCATGGGGTGGCCGGTTTCCAGCATGATGAAGTTGGTGATGTCCACGATGTTGTTGATGGAGCGCATGCCCGCAGCGTGCAGGTACTGCCGCATCCACAAGGGCGAGGGCGCGATGCGCACATTCTTGACCACGCGCGCAGCATAGCGCGGGCACAGGGTGTTGTTTTGCACATCCACCGAGGCGTGCTTGCTGATGTCATCGTTTTCGCATTCAATGACGTTGATTTCGGGCAGCTTGAGTTCTGTGCCCATGGCGGCGGCGGTCTCTCGCGCCACGCCCCACACGCACAGGCAGTCCGGGCGGTTGGCCAGGATTTCAAAGTCGATCACGGTGTCGTTGAAGCCAAAAATCTCACGCACATCGGTGCCCACGGGGTATTCTTCGTTAAAGACCAGCAGCCCCGCCTCGCCAATGGACGGATACAGCTCTACCGGCACATTCAGCTCGGCAGCGGAGCACAGCATGCCGCAGCTTTCCACGCCGCGCAGCTTGCCTTTTTTGATTTCGATGCCGCCGGGCAGCTTGGCACCGACCTTCGCCACGGGCACCAGCAAGCCTTCCTTCACATTGGGCGCGCCGCATACGATTTGCAATAGCTCGCCTGTGCCCGCGTCCACGGAGCAGATGTGCAGATGATCGCTGTTCGGGTGATCAACGCAGGTCACAACCCGGCCAACCACCACGTTTTCAAGCGTTTTACGCAGGTCGTCCATGCCCTCCACGCCGGTGCCGGTCATAATCATACGGCTTTGATAATCGGCATCGTTCATGGGAACAGCGGCATATTCTTTCAGCCAATTCATTGATACTTTCATTTTATATATCTCCTAGTGATTTGACACAATTAGAATTTAGGATAAAGCCATTTAAGCTTATCGCGAGCGTCAACGGTATGGAACTGCCAATCGACAGATTTTGAAGAAGCATTTCTGTGTTGTTCCCAAGGCAAAAGCTGCGATTGTAGG
>JAVBRU010000064.1:0-12158 GCA_031547595.1 Eubacteriales bacterium | reverse complement strand
GTTATAGATGAATGCATGGATTTTGATATGATCCGCGTGTTTGACAGCACCGAATGCCTGGCAGATGCCGCGTATGAGCTGATGCGGCGGGCGCAGGCGGAGTCCTGCCAGAAATGTGTGCTGTGCCGGGAAGGGACCTGGCATTTGGCGGGTATTTTTGCGGATATTACGCTGGGAAAGGCCAACCGAGACAGCTTGTCCATGGTGGAGGACATGGCCCCCATTGTAGCGGCCGGTGCGCTTTGCTGCTTTGGCAGGGGGATGGCGCGGCTGGCGCTGTCGGCCGTCACCGTTTGCCGGGAGGAACTTGACACCCATATCCTGCGCAGGCAATGCTCTGCCGGGGTTTGCGCTGCGCTTGGCAAAAAAACCTACGCCATTGATCCTCAAAAATGCGAGGGCTGTGGCGATTGCATGGATGCCTGCGGCGAGGACGCCATCACGGGCAAAAGCAATTTTATCTACATGATTGATAAGGACATGTGTGAGGGCTGCGGCAAGTGTGTATCCGCCTGTGGGGAAGGGGCCATCGTGATTCAAGATGGCAGCATGCGCGTGCCCGACAAGCCGACGCGGGTGGGAAGATTCAGATAGTATATTTTACCCCTGTGAGGGGGACGTATTGATAAGGAGGAATCATCATGGCGAAAATCTTGGGGATATCTGCCGGCACGTATAATGGGGCCAATGACGCAATGTGCAAGGAAGCACTGCTGAGCGCGCAGCAGTTGGGGGCAGAGGTGGAGTTTATCAATCTGCACCACAACATCAATATTCAGCATTGCACCGGCTGCATTGCCTGCGTGAAGGCGATGATGGGTGGCAAGGGCCGTATCTGCGTGATCCAGGATGATTTTTTGTGGCTGCTGAACAAAATGCTGGACGCGGATGGCATTCTGCTGGCTTCGCCCATCTTTGAATGTGGCACAACAGGCATCATCCATACCATCACCGATCGCTTTGGCCCGTCCATGGACCGGGGCAATCTGTTCATTGCCGATAAAATCAGCAAGGATCACGGCGGCCCCGGCATAGACCCCCGGCTGCTGAAGGACAAGGTGATTTCCTTTATTGCCGTGGGCGGGTCGGATTGGGGCAGCCTGGTGCAGATGGATCATGGCATGCTGGCCATGAGTCCGATGTGGAAGATCATTGACAATGACAAATTCCAGTGGAGCAAAACCATCCTGATGGATGACGATGCCTTTGCGCGCGCGCACGCAATCGGTGCCAATCTGGCCAATGCGGCGCAGAGCATTCCCGAAGCCAAGTGGATGGGCCCATCCGGCGTATGTCCCCATTGCCACATGAACAATTTCTATATCGAGCCCGGCACCACCCACGCCATCTGCAGCCTGTGTGGCCTGGAGGGTGAGCTTTGCGTGCAGGACGGCAAAATCGTGATCACCTACCCCGAGGAACTGCTGCCCCTGGCGCATGATACGCTGTCTGGCAAGCTGAAGCATGGCCAGGATATCCAATACAACGAGGGCCGTCTGGCCGATCTGCAAAAAAACAGCGATGAGTTTAAGGCGCGGAAGAAAAAGTATATGGAAATGTTCGAAGCAACCTATCCCAGCGCAGAAGCCTGATACCTCCGAAGGCCGCATGGGTTTCTGTGCGGCCTTCATTTTCGTTTGAAAGGGAGAAACACCATGATATTTGAGGAAAAATACGAGTTGATCCGCAAGCTGGCGCGTCAGTTTGCCCAGCAGGAGTTGACCGATGACGTGCTTACAAAGGTGGAAGAAACAGCAGTTTTTCCTCCTGAAATACTTCAAAAAATGGCCGCTGCCGGGTTCTTTGGCATCAAAGTGCCCAAAGCGCTGGGAGGCCAGGGCGGCGATCATTTGGCATATGTGATTGTGATGGAGGAAATTGCCCGGGTCAGCGCTGTGGCCAGCCTGTATGTATCCAGCCCCAACAGCTTGTCCGGCGGGCCGCTGCTGCTGAGCGGCACGGATGCGCAAAAGGAAAAATACCTGTGGCCGGTAGCAAAGGGGGAGAAGATGCTTTGCTTTGCCCTGACCGAGCCGGGCGCGGGCTCCGATGCCGGCAGTGTGGCCACAATCGCGCGGGAGGATGGGGACGCGTATATCCTCAATGGCCGCAAAACCTTTATCACCATGGCCCCATTTTCTGATTACGCCATTGTCTATGCCAAAACGGACAGGGCGCTGGGCACGCGGGGCATTTCTGCCTTTATCATTCATATGGATTGGCCGGGTGTGTCCTTGGGCAAGCCGGAGCACAAAATGGGCCTGATCGGCTGCGCCACCAGCGATATTATTTTGGATAATGTGCGCGTACCCAAGGAGAACATGCTGGGCGAGAAGAACAAGGGCTTCTCAAACGCCATGAAAACGCTGGATGTTGGCCGCATGGGCGTGGCGGCGCAGGCCATAGGCGTGGCGCAGGGCTGCATGGATGAAGCGATCCGCTATGTGAAGGAGCGCAAGCAGTTTGGCCGCGCCATTGCCGCTTTTCAAAATACGCAATTCACCCTGGCGGATATGGCCACCAAATTGCAGGCAGCCAAAGAACTGGTCTATCAGGCAGCCATCACCCGGGATCAGGGGCTAAACAGCACCATGGCCGCCTCTATGGCCAAGTATTACGCCGCGGAGGTGTGCAACGAAATCGCGGGCAAAGCCCTGCAATTGCACGGCGGCTATGGCTTTACCAAGGAATATAAAATTGAGCGTATGTACCGCGATTGCCGCGTGTTTACCATCTATGAGGGCACCAGCCAGGTGCAGCAGATGGTGATCTCCGCCCAGCTGCTCAAATAAGGAGGGACAAAATGAAGATCATTGTTTGCGCCAAGCAGGTGCCCGATACCAACGAGGTCAAGATCGATCCGGTGAAGGGCACATTGATCCGGGAGGGCGTTCCTTCCATTTTGAATCCCGATGACGCCCATGCGCTGGAAGCGGCGCTTGCGCTCAAGGAAAGTCATCCCGGCAGCACCGTCTATGTTATTTCCATGGGCCCGCCGCAAGCCCAATATATGCTGCGGGAGTGTATGGCGATGGGGGCGGATGCAGCCTATTTGCTGTCCAGCCGTGCCTTTGGCGGCGCGGATACCTGCGCCACCTCTGCCACCCTTGCGGCAGGCATCAAAAAAATCGGGGCATATGATGTGATCTTTGCGGGCCGCCAAGCCATTGATGGCGATACCGCGCAGGTGGGGCCCCAAATTGCGCAGCGGCTTAACTTGCCGGTGGTCACCTATGTACAAAGCATTCGGGAAATGGGCGAGGGCTATGTGGTGGTCGAGCGGCAGATGGAAAATGGGTATGAGGTGATTCGCTGCCAAACGCCCTGTGTGCTCACCTGCATCAAAGAACTGAACACGCCCCGGTATATGAGCATCGGGGGGATTCTTGCCGCATACCAACAGGAAATTACCGTCTGGAACGAAACGGATGTTGGCCTGCCGCCAGAGGAATGCGGGCTGAAGGCCAGCCCTACCCAAGTGATGCGTTCCTTTACCCCGTCTGTCAAGGGACGAGGGGCTATGCTGGAAGGGACGCCGGAGGAAATGGCGCAGGCACTTGCCGCGGTACTGAAAGAATTGCACATCGTGCATTGACGGAAGGGGAGGAAAGAATATGGCTGTGATTGTGAACAGAGATCAATGCAAGGGCTGCGCTATCTGCCTGAAAAGCTGCCCTTTTGATGCGATCACGATGAAGGATAAGCTGGCCGTGATTGGCGAGGGATGCACAGGCTGTGGCCAATGCGTGGAAAAATGCCCCTTTCAGGCAATCTCAAAAGCACAGGAGCGTGCGGCTGTTGTGGATATCGGCCTATACCACGATGTGTGGGTGTTTGCCGAGCAGCGAGGGGGCCAGCTGATGAGGGTCGCCATCGAGCTGCTGGGCGAGGGCCGGAAGCTGGCCAGCGCGATTGGCTGCCGTCTTTGCGCGGTGCTGGCAGGAAGCAAAATGACCGGCTTGGTGGATGAACTGTTTGCTTATGGCGCGGATGTGGTGTATGTGGCAGACGCGCCTGTTTTGGAGAGTTATACCTCCGATGCTTACGCAAAAGTGATTCATGCCGCCATTCAAACGTATAAGCCCGAAATTATGCTGCTGGGTGCTACGCATATTGGCCGCGACTTGGGCCCTTGCCTGGCAGTGCAGTGCGGCACCGGCTTAACGGCAGACTGTACCAAGCTGGAGATTGATCCGGGCACGAAGGGCCTTCTGCAAACACGCCCCGCCTTTGGCGGCAATCTGATGGCCACCATCGCGTGCCCCCTGCACCGCCCGCAGATGTCCACAGTGCGCCCGGGGGTGATGGATGGGGCGGCGTATATGCCGGGGCGCAAAGGCGAGGTGGTGACGCTGGAGGTTTCTATAAAGCCCCAGGATATCCGCCAACAGATTTTGGAGATTGTGCAGGATGTGCAAAAGGCGGTTACCTTGACAGATGCCAAGGTAATCGTGGCAGGCGGCGCGGGCCTTGGCAGCGCGGAGGGGTTTGCTTTGCTTAAACGGCTGGCGGATTGCCTGGGCGGCACAGTGGCCGCCAGCAGGGCCGCTGTGGATGCAGGCTGGATTGAGCCCTCGTATCAGGTGGGGCAAACCGGCACCACTGTCAAGCCAGATTTGTATATCGCCTGTGGCATTTCGGGGGCCATTCAACATTTGGCGGGCATGCAAAACAGCGGCTTGATTGTTGCGATTAATCAAAACCAGGACGCGCCAATTTTTGAGGTGGCGGATTATGGAATTGCAGGGGACTTGTATAAGGTAGTGCCTGTGCTGATCCAAACCATCAAAGATCAGGATTATGAGAGGGGCTGAGGCAGCCAGTAATCCACCTGTGCCGATGTCAGGCCGTTCCAACGTCACGTGGGACGTGGCTGGTATTTAGGGTTATACCTACATGTGAAATACCCCCGGCTTTGTCGGGGGGGTATTATTTGTGTATAATACTAATTCGCATCTAAAATCGATAGTCGCAGACGTGCCTTTTCCGCCAATGCGGCACTCCGAATTCTAGAAATAGCGCTGCTATTCCTTCGAATTCTACGTTTGCCTTGACGAAAAATTCACGCCTGCTTTGTATCGATTTTAGAAGCTCATTAGTATAACAAAGACTCTCCAAGCAATGGCAGGGAGCGTAAAAAGTGAGGAAATATCCAATCAGCCTATATTGATTTCTATATGAGCGACCGCTATAATATCAGGAAGAGGCCGTGTTACTTTTACGGAAGGCGGCAGGGGTTTCGCCGGTGAAGCGCTTGAAAATACGGGCGAAGTAGGAATAATTACCAAAACCGCTGTGGAGAGCTACCTCAGTGATGGGCAGGCTGGTTTCCTCCAGATATTGTACTGCCAGGGCAATGCGTCGGGAAGTGATGTATTGCAGGATGGAGCAGCCTATTTCTTTTTTAAACAGACGCATGATGTACTGAGGGTTCAAATGCATGGCGTCTGCCAGATCGGTGATGGACAGATCCTCTGTGAGCCGCTCGGACAACACCTGAAGCAGCTGGCTGATGTAGGGGTTGGAGGCAGCCACCGGGGAGGGCGCGGACAATGTGGTTTCTACTTGCTCTGGATTTTCCCGGCTTTCCCGTTTTTCCCGGGCCAATAGCCGCTCTGCTACGGTGGAAAGCGCGTCCCGCAGCAGCGCGTAATTGACGGGTTTGAGAATATAATCGCAGCTGCCCAATTGCATGGCGGAGCGCAGATAACTGTACTCGTCGTGGCAGGTAACGAAAATACATTCCGTCTTGGGGTAGTAGGCCTTCACCCATTCAAACAGATACAGGCCGGAACCCTGGGGCATTTCAATATCGCACAGCATCAGCTGTAGGGGCTGCTGCTGAAAAACTGCCTGGGCCTGGGCCATGGAATGAGCGGTCAGAGGCGGATCAAAGCCGAAATCCGACCAGGATATGCGTTTGACCAGGGATTGAACCGCCCGAATCTCATCATCCACGATAATCAGCTTCATATTCTCGCCTCCCCTGCGTCTGCTTTCCTCATCCATTATATCATGGAGTGTCAGCGCTGGCCACCGACACATTTTCTGATTCTTCCCCCGTTTTCTTGCGACTTTTGAAAGGAGCGTTTCTGTCATGCGGCCAAAGCCACGAGTCCGATCCCTGACCCTGCGGCTGTTTACCACGGTGACTGTGGTGCTGCTGACGCTGAATGTGCTTTCCATTCTCAGTACACTGCGTCTGACTGCGGCCACCAGGGCCAGCATGCTGCGAGAGCACAGCTATGTGCAGTCTCTCTATGTCAATCAGCTGGACAGGGAATTGGCCCAGACCCAGACCCGGCTGTATTCCATGAGCCGGAGCTATGATTTCAGCCTGGCCCTGTCCAGAGCAGAGGAAGGTCCGGCTCAGTATGACGCCCTGCGCAGTCAGGTGGCTCTGAATACAGAAATGAAGGATTGGCTGGCTCAATTTCCCTTAATCGATGGCTATTTTATTTATCAGCCGGAAGGAGACATCCTGATTATTTCGGGCGATGACACCCGGGCTATCCAAGAGGTGACGGCCCGGCTGAAGGATCCCGAGCAGACGGAGTGGCTGGAGGGGGTTGACGGAAAATGGGCGCTGCATCCCCTGCTGATGGGGGACACACTGATGTTTTCCGGCACCCGGCGGGGCACCCGGTATGGTGCCTGGGTACAGACGGATCGGCTGCTGGCGGAGTGGGGCTTGCAGGAGGATGGATACCAGCTGCTGACGGACATGGCCCTGGAGGAGGCGGGCACGGTGGATGTGCCGTCTGCTCAGGCCCAGTGCCTGCTCCGTTATCGCCTGCCAGACGCGGCGGTTTCCCTGCCTACCAGTGTGAAGGCTTTGGCTATTCTGTCGGTGGTGATGCTGCTGTCTATTCCATTTATATGGCTCACCCTGCGGAAATTGGTGCTGTTGCCCCTGCGTGATTTAATGGAGGCCATCCAACGTATCGAAAGCGGCGACACTGCCTATCGGATTCCCGAAAAGACTACCTCCAGTGAATTTGACCGGCTGAATGCCCAGTTCAACCGGTCGGTGGAGCAGTTGGCCGGCATGCGTATGGAAATGTACGAAACCCAGTTGGAAAATGAACGCACGCAGGTCAGATATCTGTCCCAGCAGATGCAGCCACATTTTGTGCTGAATACCTTGAATCTGATTTATTCCATGGAGCCGGAAGAATACGACCTGATCCAAAGCACCGTGGTCTGCTTGTCCGATTATTATCGGTATGTGACTTACGTCAACGATCCGCTGGTACCGCTGGAGGCGGAACTGAACCACGTAGAATATTATTTTAAATTGCAGCAGACTCGCTATCCGAACGTGTTCTTCTATGCGATTCGTTGCCCAGATGACCTGCGAAGTCAAATGATTCCGCCCATCGTGATCCAAACCTTTGCCGAAAACGCCATCAAGCATTCCCTGAAGCCGGGGGAGCGCAATGAGGTGCTGATCCAAATTGAAAAAAATGCAGAGGAGCAATTGCATGTGCTGATCCGGGATAGCGGCAGCGGATACCCGGAGGAGATCCTGCGGCAGGTGCGTTTATTTCAGCAAACCCGAGAAAAACAGCCCGACCTGGGCATTGGCATTCAGAACACCATTGAACGGATCCGCTTGATTTACAAGGATCAGGCCCGTCTGTTCCTCAGCAACGCGCCGGAGGGCGGAGCCCAGGTGGATTTGTATTTTCCCATGAAGGAGGAAAGAAAAAGATGAAACGCGCAGTAGTATGGATGCTGCTTTGCATGCTGCTTTTATCCGCAGTGCCAGTGCGGGGCGAGGAAATCGTGGAGCTGGTCATCGAAACCGTCACCTTTGGGGCAGAAAACCCGGGCATTCCCGCCGTGGAAGAGGCTGTGAACCAAATTACGGTGCCGACCATCGGGGTGCGGGTGCGCCTGCTGGATGTGAGCATTCAGCAGCATGCCCAGCGGGTGAGCATGATGATTGAAAATAACGAGCCGCTGGATTTGGTGATGGCTGGGCTGACGCTGCCCATGGTGAGCATGGCAGCAGATGAAATGCTGCTGCCGCTGGATGAACTGGTGGAGGAATTTGGCCCGGATATCAGGGCGCTGTTTGGGGATCAGCTTTCTGCAGGCCGGGTGGGCGATCGGCTATATGCTATTCCCGGTGATGCTTACTGTGCCCGCTCCGGCGGCATAGTATATAACCAAACGATCGCGAAGGCGGCGGGGGTGACGGTACCCGATCCTTGCACCCTTGAGGATCTGGACCGGGTGTTTGCCGCCGTAAAGGCATATGATCCCGATCTGTATGGCATGGCCTTTGAAACAGGCGACGTATCCATTATGAATTATTTTTTTGAATTGGAAAACTGCGGCAGCGGGATATTTGCCTTTGGGGTCACATTCGATCCCCAAGGCAGCACGGAACTGGAAAACCTGTTTTCCTCGAAGCAATACCGGGATTTCTGCCATAAAACACGGGAATGGCTGGAAAAGGAATATTTGCCGACGGATGCCATGACCGGCGGTATCCTGCCGGGCACACGCATGGCTAGCGGCCAGATCTTCTGCCAGCCCACCAGCTTTGCACCCATTGAGGGACCAACGTCGCGGAGCGTCTCCTCCCAGCAGACATGGGTTTTGGTGCAGACCACCCATGCCCTGAGCTCCACCAGTGCCATCCAGGAGCGCATGTGGGCTGTGCCTGTCACCAGCGCCCATCCGGACAAGGCGGTACAGTTTTTGAATCTGCTCTACAGCGACGAGCGATTGGCCAATCTGCTGTCCAATGGCATTGAAAACGTTCATTTTACCCGGGTGAGCCCCCACGTGATCCAGAGCACCAAAGCTGGCGATTATCGCCGGGTGTTCACCCGGTTCGGGGATCAAGCCAAGGTGGATCATTGGCTGCCCTCCACAGAGGATTTCGCCGCGGAAATGATCGCCTTTGAAAACGAGGCGTTGGTTTCCCGCACTCTGGGCTACACCTTCGACAGCGCTGCGGTAGCCAGAGAGGTGGAAGCAGTGAACGCCGTGATCGCATCCTATACCCCCGCCCTAGAGTGTGGCCTGGTTACAGATGTGGATGGGGCGCTGATGATATTCAACCAGGAATTGAAAAAGGCCGGTATCGACCAGATCATCGCCGAAAACCAACGGCAGCTGACCGCCTGGTTGGCAGAACGAGAGATGGAGAGCGAGAACATGAACCCGTAAAATGGGATATATGAAATGGGATAAGGGGTGTAGCTCTTCCGCACAGAGGGGGCGCGCCTCTTGTTTTTTATAGGAAACTGATAATACAAGAATGTCATTTTTGTGCATGTTTCAAAGCAGGATTCTACTATTTTTGAATGAGAAGTGTGAGATAGAATGTATTCAACATTGGGCATCAATGCGCGGAAGCCAGACACGACAACGTCGCTGCCTGGGCTGCGGCAGATGAACCCAAATACAAAAAGAAAGAGGTATCGTCATGAAAAAATTTCTATCTCTGCTCCTTGCAGCGGCGCTTCTTCTCAGCACTGCCTGCATGATGACTGCCGGCGCTGAAGAGGCGGCCTCCGAAGAAGCCGTCAGCGGCCTGGTGCCTGGTCTGGTCGAACTGACGGTGTTCGGCAACCATGTGGCTAAGCCAGAAGGCGTGTATCCCCAGGCCAAGGGCCAGATCTTCAATGAGGGCTACACCCCCGAAAATGCCCCCGTCTACTGCAATCCCCTGGTGTTCAACTACAATTATTCCGCTCAGGCGGGCAAGACGCTGGGCGTGGTGTCCGATGCCCCCTTCAGCGCGGCTTTCATTGCGAATCTGATCGCCACCGGCCCCATCGAGCGCTACACCCACTTAGCCAACGCCACCCTGTTCCTTGGCACAGCCACCTACTTGCAAGAAAACATCAGCCGTTCTGCTGCCGACCCTCATGGCTTCTATTATGACGGCATTTGGTATGTTTATGCTTCCGGCGGCTATCAGCTGCGGTCCGAAGATTTCGTGAACTGGGAAGTGGTCCCTGCTTTACGTACCGATGGCACCAAGATGAGCTTTACGGCTCCCAGCATGGATTACCGCACCGATGAAAATGGCAAAACCTCCTTCTACCTTGCCTGGAACGGCTCTCACATCTTCTCTTCCGAAACTCCCGTCGGCCCCTGGGAGGATCTAGGCGATTTCACCTACCGCGGCATGTCCTTCAGCGATAATGCCCTGTACAACAAGGATGATAACACCTACGGCGCATCTCATTCCGCCGATGTAGCCGACGATCCGGAAGCCCTGATCATCGCTGCTCACAGCGATGTGGACATATTCGTGGATCACGACACCAACCGGATGTACCTGCTATGGGGTATGGGTGCCGAGTATCTGTGCATCGCTGAACTCAATCCCGAAAACCCCACCGAACTGATTACCGCTCCCGTGCCGGTGATTACCTTCAACCCCAATGTGACCTGGGAAGGCTTTGGCCAGCACCATGAAGACTATGCCACCGGCTTCGCCGAAGGCTCTATGATGATCAAGTACAATGGCGTGTATTACTGGACCTTCGCCACCGGCGGCACCCAGTATGACTCCTACACCTTCGGCGTTTACACCAACAAAACCGATGACCTGCTCAACGCTGACAATTGGGTATACCAGGACCAAGAAGTCATCAACCCTGATGGCGATGACGCTATGTGGGGCGCAGTGCGCGGCGGCGGCCATGGCTCCATCGCTGAAGGCCCTGGCGGCCAGCTCTGGTGCTTCTATACCGTAAACGTAGGATATGAAGGCGACATGGAACGCCGCCTGGGCGCTGATCCCGCATATATAACCGAAGACGGCATCTTGGTAGTGCCCAGCCTGTCCGAAAAGCCCCAGTATGTGCCGGGTGTGCTGGCCAATCCCTGCGGGGAAGCTGGCAACGAAACCGGCTCCGATATCCTGTCCGCCCGTCAGGGCTATGGTGTGTCCAGCTATCATGAGGGTCGCCATCCCATGTATGCCTCCGACGAATCTCCTCTGACCTGGTGGCAGCCCGCTGATGACGACGCACAGCCCTGGTATCTGGTGTCTTTGAAGGGCTACTATAATGTGGATTCTATTCGTGTAATGATCAAGGATGTCGAACTGAACCGTGCCAACACCTTTGGCACCGATCATGCGGAATACACCTATAAGCTGGAAGTGTATAAGGGCATTGAAAACCCTGTCACCGCGCCAACCTCTGAAGAAAATTCCACAGAGGGCTGGGTCACTGTGTGGGAGGGTACCTCCAACATCCTGAACTATATTGACATGGATGTGCCTGTGGAAGCTATGTTCGTGCGCATCACCTTCACCGATTGGACTGGAAAGGTTTCCTGATCTCGTTATGCTTTTTCGCTGCTGTCAGGCGGATATAATGCCCTGACAGCAGCAGGTGCCCTGCAAGACTGCCCCGACACACCTCTCCGTGCCGGGGCAGTTTTTCGGTCTAAAATATTCTCGGAACCACATTTGTGAATCACTTGTGAGTACAGTTGTTACTAAATCGCCATGTATTTATTCTGCTCCCCCCCTCCTGAATTTGTCGGAAATTCACACAGCTTAGGGCCGCGGTCTTCGATGAAGGAATGGCAGAGACTGGATGCCCCCTGGGGGCCCCTGGCTGAAAAGGCCAGCCTTCACCACGGCGAAGCGCAAAAGCCGACCAACCTCGTCGGCTTTATGCCAGGAAACGGGTGGGCCAGGGGGTCGGTTTCTTTCCTTCCGTATATACGCGCGTACTGAAAAAGGCGACGAAACGGCGACAAAAGGGCGGCGCTTCGTCTTTTTCTGTTCGTCCAAACGTAGCTTTTTTGTCGCCGTTTCGTTGTTGCTATTTGCCGCGGCGGACGCGAAAATGGGCTCGCGGTTGGGAGGCACCCGGCCGCCACCAGGCTGCCTCGCGCACCATTTGAAGGAGGGACAAAACCATGGAACAAAAATTGTACCGCATCCCGCATCTGCCCTGCGAGTTTTCCCCCATTGCCACTGCCGCCTTCCATTCCCTGGACGGCTCGCTCTACGCCCTGGGTGGCCAGCTGGTCTTTACCGATGAAGCCGAGGACATCGCCCAGCCCCGGAACCAGTTTGGTTCCTATGAGGAACTGGAGGACTGGCTGGTGCGCTGCGCCTGCGACTGGCTGGCAGAGGGCAAAAACGACCCCATGGCGCAGGAGCTGGC
>JAVBRU010000088.1:0-56063 GCA_031547595.1 Eubacteriales bacterium | reverse complement strand
CTGATCAGCATCCTGCCGCTGCGCTACCAGGGGCGCGTAGCCACACTGTCCGGCCTCATGAATGCGGTTTCGTATGCGGGTTCTGCCGCTGCCAGCGGGCTGATTGGCGTATTGTCTGCCAACCTGGGCTGGCATGCAACGGTAATTTCGTGGTTTTTGTGCGTGGTGCTGGCGCTGGCGGTGTGCCTGGTGATTGGCGGGCTCAAAAGAGACTGGCGTTAATCCATCTGGCAATACGCGCTCATTTCGCCCTCGGCGAACACGCGTACCAGCACCGGGTCTTGCGGCATTTCGCCGTCACACCGGATGACAACAGTATGCTTCTGCCACAGATCGAGTGCGGGCAGGCGTACTGTTTTTTTGTCGGATTGAATGTCGCCAATCGTTGTGGATACGGCAGTCAAGCCGCCCTGCAGCTCCAGCAGCGCATATTCCATGGGCTTGCAGAGGGTGTTGTCCAGCTGCACGGTCAGCTGGCCGTTTTCGGCGTGCGCAAAGGCGTATGCATAGGCATTTGTGCGAAAGCGTGCATAGCCCAGCAGCCCTTCGAGCGGCATTTGTGTGGTGACCGCGGTAATATCATCCCGTAAAGTCTCAGAGATAGCAGGATCGAAAGCCTGCACGCCCATCACCACCTGGTTGCCCTTGGCAATGGTTTGCTTTGCGAGGGCGCCCACCCACGCCGCATCCTTGGCATAGGAATGCGAGTAGGCCATGGGCAGCACATAGTGGTACAGCCCGGCGGCTTCTTCATAGTTTTGCCCGTAGTGCATGTCGCTGAAGCCGATTTTATCATATGCGCCCTCGGGCATCAGCGCAGCGCTAAGGATGAGGTGCGGCTTGACGGCCAGCGCGGCGGCAATCATGCGCTTGGCAAAGCCGCGCACATTCTGGCGGCGCACCATGGCAAAGGCAATGGCATCCTGATCGCCGCTGTTATAGGCGTCAAAGGCGGAGGCACTATCACCGCCGTCTGTGAAGAACGTGCGCTCGGCCAGATCATACAGGCGCTGCATGTTGGCGCCTGCGGCTTCGTACTGCGCGATGTCCTCCGGCCCCCAGCCATTGGTCATGTGGTTATAGCGGATATAGTCCAGATGCAGGCCGTCAATGTCGTACGCGCGGGTCATCTGCGTGATCAGCTGCTCCATATACTGGGTGAAAGGCTCGTCGCAGATGCGGATGATATCGCGCACGCGGCCCTCCTTGATGTGGTACAGCCCGGCCTCGGGATGGTGCTGTTTATACAGCGCATCGTGCGAGGAGGTCAGCCATGCGTGCAGCCGGATGCCCCTTGCATGAGCGGCGTCAATGCTCTCTTGCAGGATGTCCCGATCCTCATAAAAGCGGCCCAGTGCCACGGACGGCGCGTTAAATGCCACCTTGCCTGCCGTGCCCTTGGTGAGCAGGTACACATCGGTGACGCCCGCGTGCTGGTAATTGTCAAATATCCGGTCCGCCCCGCAGGCATATACATCGCTGCACCAGAGCCATTCGCCTATGATCATGGAACATGCCCTCCCTAAATTAATAAACACGTTTTATTATATAAGTTTTGCGCGGTCTGTCAAGCGAAAAGGCGCAAAATGCCGCACATTGTTTTGTTTGCAATAGTGGTGCCCTATATGGTATAATTATATGTTTGACAAACCACTCACCTTTGTATTGCTGGAGGTTATCATATGCCCAAAGTACCGCCCCAGACCCTGACACCCGACATCATCCAGACCCCGCTGGAGGACGTGATGCACATCAGCATGATGCCCTATGCGGAGCATGTTATTTTAGAGCGCGCCCTGCCCCGGGTGGAGGATGGCCTCAAGCCCGTACAGCGCCGCATTTTATACACCATGCAGGAGCTGGGCTTGATGCCCGATAAGCCGCACCGCAAATGCGCGCGCATTGTTGGTGATTGTTTGGGTAAATACCACCCGCACGGGGATTCGTCTGTCTATGACGCGCTGGTGCGTATGGCGCAGCCCTATTCGCTGCGCGGCACGCTGGTGGACGGCCACGGCAACTTTGGCTCCATCGACGGCGACAGCGCCGCCGCCATGCGTTATACCGAAGCACGCATGACGCCCTTGGCGCTGCAAATGCTGCGCGATATCGAGAAGGACACCGTGCCCTTCCGCCTCAACTTTGACGATACGTTGAAGGAGCCGGATTTGCTGCCCGCCCGTTATCCAAACCTTTTGGTCAACGGCGCATCCGGCATCGCGGTGGGCCTGGCCACCAACATCCCGCCGCACAACCTGCGCGAGGTGACCAAGGCTGTGTGCCTGCAAATGGACGACCCGGACGTGCCGCTGGACGATTTGATGAAGGTGCTGCCCGCGCCGGATTTTCCCACCGGCGGCGTGCTGCTCAACACCCCGGAAATCCGCGCAGCGTATGAAACCGGCCGAGGCAAGCTGACGCTGCGTGCCAAGGTTGCCATGGAGCAGGGCAATGCCGGGCGCACGCTGATTTGCATCACGGAGATTCCCTATGGCGTGTCCAAGGCCAAGATGCTGGAGAACATCCTCAAGCTGTCCGAAGAGAAAAAGACGCAGCTGGGCTGCATCCACGATATTCGCGATGAGAGTGACCGCACCGGCATGCGTGCCGTGATTGAGCTGAAGAAGGAAGCCGACCCGCAGCGCGTGCTGGCGTACCTGTATAAATACAGCGATCTGCAGGTGACCTTTGGCGTCAACAATGTGGCGGTGGCGGCGGGCAAGCCGGTGCAGATGGGCCTCAAAACCATGATCGGCCACTTCATCCGCCACCAGCGCAATGTGATTACCCGCCGCACACAGTACGAGCTGGAGCAGGCGAAAGCGCGTGCGCACATATTGGAGGGCCTCATCAAGGCGGTGGACTGCCTGGACGAGATCATCGCCCTCATCCGCGCCAGCAAAAACGGCAAGGAAGCCAAACAGCGCCTGATGGAGCGGTTTGATTTCACCGACATCCAGGCGCAGGCTATTTTGGACTTGCGTCTGCAGCGCCTGACCGGACTGGAGATCATGGCGCTTAGGCAGGAGTACGCCGATATCCTCAAGCTGATTGACACGCTGGAGGGTATCCTGAAAAGCGATAAAAAGCTATTGAACGTGATTCGAAAAGAAATGCAAGAGATTGCCGACCAGTATGGCGACGACCGCCGCACATTGATACTGGATGAGAAGCCCGACGAAGCGCCCGTTGTCATCGAGGAAGCGCCCGTGCCGGAGGAAGCCGTGGTGTTCCTCACGCGCGGCGGGCAGCTGCGCCGCATGCACCCCCGCTTCTACGAAAAACTGGAGCTGCCAACCGAAGAGGCAGACATGCCGCGTTATCTTTTCCACACCCAGACCGATCATACCCTTCTGTTCTTCACCAACAAGGGCAACTGTTATCCCCTGTCTGTGGGTGCTTTGACGGAAGGCAACCGCCCCAAGGACCGTGGCGTGGCGCTCTCCGGCGTGCTGGCGGGGCTGGAGAAGGGCGAGGGCTGCGTTACGCTGATGCTGACCACCCCGGGCAGCCTGAACGGCATGCCGGACCTTCTGTTCTTCACCAAGCAGGGCCTGACCAAGCGGAGCGCGGCGGCCGAGTATGACATCCGCCGGGCAAAGTTTGCCGCCATCAACCTCAAAAACGATGACGAGCTGTTGCACGTGGCGGTGGAGGAGAGCGGTGCAGACCTCCTGCTGCTCACGCGCGAGGGCATGTGCATCCGCTTTGCGGCAGATACCGTGCCCCAGATGGGCCGCGTCAGCGCAGGCGTGAAGGGCATCAAGCTGGAGGACAGCGACGCTGTGATACTCGCTACGCCGCTTATGAACTCTGATCAGGTGCTGGTATTCACGGAGCGTGGCTATGCCAAGCGCCTGATGGGCGCGATGTTTGATGCGCAGGGGCGTGCGGGCAAGGGCGTAAAGGCGGTTTCCTTCAACAAATCCGGCAGCACGGGCACGTATGTGGCTGCCGCTGTGCGCTTCACCGGCAGCAGAATGTTTACGGTTCTGCAGAAAAACGGAATCATGACCCCCATGACCCCGGATGAACTCCCTTGCCAAAATCTTGCGGATAAAGGAAAACCCACCGTCATGGCTGTGCTGGACGATGTGGTGACGGATTTGATACTATGATTGCGCAAAGCATGCGGTTGAACCGCGATACAGATAAGCAGGTCATGCGTCTGGCGGTGCCGGGGCTGCTGGAGAACCTGGCCACCCAGTGCATTTCGCTGGTGGATACGGCCATGGTGGGGTCGCTTGGTCCCTTGGCCACGGCGGCGGTGGGCATGAATGCCCCGGTCACGTGGCTGCTCAACGGCCTGATACAGGCGCTGGGCGTGGGCGGTGTGGCGCTGGTAGCACGCATGGTTGGCGCGGGTGAAGAAAAAGAAGCCAACCATGTAGTGCGTCAGGTGACTTTAATGACGGTGCTGCTCAGCATCGCCATCATGGTGCTGATGCTGGTGGGTGCGCCGCTTGTGCCGCTGGTGATGCGGGCGGATGCCGCGCTGCATGCCGATGGCATTGCGTATATGCGCTGGCTGTCGCTGGGCATTGTGCCCTATTATGTGGGGCTGACGCTGTCCGCCATGATGCGCGGCGCGGGCGATGCCAAGACGCCGATGTATGCCAGCATCCTGGCCAATGTGATGAACGTTGCTTTGAACTTCCTGCTGATCTACCCCACCCGCGTGCTGACGATGTTTGGTGTCAGCTTCACCATGTGGGGCGCTGGGCAGGGGGTGGCGGGTGCTGCCTCAGCCAGTTCGCTGGCAATGGCATCCTCCGGCATCTTCCTGATTGTGCACATGATACGCAAAAAAGGCGGCCTTCGCCTGCAGCTGCGCGGCAATCTGCACTTTGACAAAGACGTGGTAAAGCGCGTGCTGCGCGTCAGTTATCCCACCGCGCTGGAGCGTGCGTCCATCAATCTCGGGCAAATCGTATTTGCCAGCATGGTATCTTCTATTGGCGCAATTGAGCTGGCCGCGCATACGCAGGCCATCACCGTGGAAGGCTTTGGGTATATGCCTGCTTTCGGATTTGGTGCTGCTGCCACGGCATTGGCCGGACAGAGCCTGGGCGCTGGCGATCCAGCCGGGGCCAAGAAACGCAGCCAGCGCGCGATTACGCTGTGTGTGTTGCTGCTCACACTCTCCGGTGCGCTGATGTTTGTGTTCGCACCCTTCCTGATATCGCTGTTGACCCCGGATGCAGACGCCCGCCTTGTGGGCGCGATGCTGATCCGCATCTGTGCGTTTGAGCAGCCTTTTAACGCCATCACCATTGTGACCAGCGGCGCGCTGCGCGGCGCGGGGGATACGCGCATGCCCTTTGTGTATTCCCTGGCCACCATGTGGGGTGTGCGCATCGTGCTGGCCTATCTTTTCAATAGTGTGTTTGGCTGGGGCGTGGCTGGGCTGTGGTGGGCGATGGTGGCAGACCTGGGCGTGCGCAGCATCCTGATGTACTCCCGCTTCCGCCAGGGCAAGTGGCTGCTGGCCAGGGTTTGATGCCCGTTCTTAATTCTGCCACAATTCTGTTCACAATTTGCTTATAATGTTCTGTTATCATACAGAAGCATTTGGATTGTAAGGAAGGAAGAAACGCAACATGCTGGTATTAAAGGGAATCACCAAGGACTACCGGGCAGGCACGACCCATGTGGAGGCGCTGCGCGGGATTGATATCGCGTTTCGCAGCAGCGAGTTTGTGGCTATCCTCGGCCCCTCCGGCTGTGGAAAGACCACGCTGCTCAACCTCATTGGCGGCCTGGATCAATACACCACCGGCGATTTGCAGATCAACGGCAAAAGCACAAAGCAGTTCCGAGACAGCGATTGGGATGCCTACCGCAACCAGTCCGTGGGCTTTGTGTTCCAAAATTATAACCTGATTCCGCACCAATCCGTGCTCAGTAATGTGGAGCTGGCCATGACGCTGTCCGGTGTTAGCAAGCAGGAGCGCCGCAAGCGCGCAATTGACGCACTGGAACAAGTGGGCCTGCACGATCAACTGAAAAAGAAGCCCACCGAAATGTCCGGCGGGCAGATGCAGCGCGTGGCCATTGCGCGTGCGCTGGTCAATAACCCTGATATTCTGCTGGCAGACGAGCCGACCGGCGCACTGGACAGTGAAACCAGCGTGCAGATCATGGAGATCCTCAAAGAAATTTCCAAAGAGCGTCTGATCATCATGGTCACCCACAACCCTGACCTTGCCGATACCTACGCCACCCGCATCATCAAAGTGCTGGACGGCCTGGTGACCAGCGACAGCAACCCTTGCACCGAGGCCGAGCTGAAAGCGACGCCGCGCAAGGAGCAGCGGGCCAAAAAGCCTTCGCTGTCCCACAAGACCGCGCTGTCCCTCAGCCTCAATAACCTGCTGACCAAGAAAACCCGTACGTTCATGACCGCCTTTGCGGGCAGCATCGGCATCATTGGCATCGCGCTGATTTTGTCGCTGTCCAGCGGCATGACAAATTATATCCACCGCGTGGAGACCGACACGCTGTCCACCTACCCTCTGGCAATCCAGAAAACCGCCATGGACTTGGGCGGCTTGATGGACATGACCCCCGATGCCAATGAAGAATGGGTGCAGGAACGCGCCAGCCGCGATCCAAATCGTGTATATTCTGCCGACGTGATGGGGCGCGTGCTGTCCACCATCATGAGCGAAGTGACCGATAACAACCTGAAGGCGTTCAAGGCGTATCTGGAAAGCGGCGTGACCAACATTAATGAGCTGGTCAGCGGCATCCGCTACAGCTATTCCACACCCATGAACATCTATAACGTTGACACGCCCTATGGCATTGTGCAGGTCAATCCCTCCAATATCATGGAGTCCATGGGCGCAGCCAGCGGCGTGAACAGCGATATGATGAGCATGTACACCTCCAGCGGGCTGATGTCCGGAGGCATGGGGCAGATGAACGTGTGGGAGGAAATGATCGACAACAAAGATCTGCTCAGCGCTCAGTATGACGTGCTGGCCGGCCGCATGCCCGAGAATTATGACGAGGTCGTCATCATCGTGACCAGCAACAATATCCTGACGGATATGTCGCTGTACAGCCTGGGCCTCAAGGACCCTGCCGACCTGAGCCGTATGTTCACCGACCTGATGACCGGCAAGGAGGTCACTTCCGAGCGCACCAGCTATTCCTATGAGGATCTGATGAACCTCAGCTTCCGCCTGATGGTCAATACCGATTATTACGAAAAGACCGAAAAGGGCTGGATTGACCACACCGACGACGATGCATACATCGCCCAGCAGCTGGAAAATGCCACGCAAATCAAGGTTGTTGGCATACTGCGCCCCAGCGACAAGGCCGCAGCACAATCCGTCAGCGGCGCGGTGGGCTACACCAAGGGGCTGACCGAGTATCTGCTTTCGCAGGTCAATGGCAGCGAGATCGTCAAGGCGCAGATGGATAACCCCGATGTGGATGTTTTTACCGGCCTGCCCTTTGGCAGCGGCGAGCAAGCACCTGTGCAGATGCCCGCCTTTGACATGAGCCTGCTCACCGAGCAGCAGCAGGCCATGATGGCGTCTATGACAGAAGAGCAGATTGCCGCAATGATGGAAAAATATGCGCCCAAGGCCACAGCCAGTACCGCTACCTATGATGAAAACCTGACCAAGCTGGGCGTAGCAGATATGAGCAACCCCAGCGCGATCTATCTGTATCCTGTGGATTTTGATGCCAAGGAAGCCATCAGCGCAATCATTGATGCCTACAACGCGCAGGCAAGCGCGGTGGATCAAATCCGCTATACCGACTATATCGGCTTGCTCCTGTCCTCCATCACCACCATCATTAATGCAATCAGCTATGTGCTGATTGCCTTTGTGGCCATCTCGCTGGTGGTGTCCTCCATCATGATTGGGATTATCACCTATATCTCCGTGCTGGAGCGTACCAAGGAAATTGGTATCCTGCGTGCTATCGGTGCGTCCAAGAAGGATATCTCCCGCGTGTTTAATGCCGAGACCATCATCATGGGCTTTACTGCAGGTGCGATTGGCATTGGCGTCACCCTGCTGCTGGTGCTGCTGGTCAATGTGGTGATTACATCCCTGACCGGCCTTGTCAATATCGCGGCACTGCCGTGGGCAGGCGCGGTGATATTGATCCTGATCTCTATGCTGCTTACGTTCATTGCGGGGCTGATCCCTGCCAAGATTGCCGCCAAGAAGGACCCTGTGGTCGCGCTGCGCAGCGAGTGACGCGAGGGGGGGAGAACGCGGTGGGCTACTCGCCCCCCGTACCCCCTCGGCAGGAGACCAGTTTCCTGCACATCGGCCTTTGTATCCTTTGATGAGGATTGCGTGATTGTGCGCGTTGTACGAAGAAAGCCCTTTCAGTCGGTTGGAATGCAAGCATTCCCCCGTCCGAAAGGGCTTTCTTCTGTTCCCCGGCGAAGGCTGGTGAACCGCCGTGCCAGCACGGCGCACGCACACAAATGGCGCAAAGGAAGCCATGAAACCGTCCGCAATATAGTAAACATGCGTTTGCTATGAAGCATTTCCCGCCCAAACGGGAAACTTACTTGTACGTCATAATTTCCTGTCGCCATAATGTGTAGGTGAGATACAATGAGTGAATCAAAAGATTATGCATATCTTATTAAAATGATTGCGATTCGAAATAATACCACAGCAGAAGAAGTCCGCCAGGAGCTCGAGGGGTTAATACTTGTATTTATAGAACACGAAGATGCGGATGTGCGGGCAGTGGCACTAAGCCACTGGCCAACCGCATCGCGGATAGAAGGAAAAACGCTGTGATGGCCGTGGAATGCTTGCATTCCAGAGGTCAATCACAGCGTTCCTTCGTCCTCCCGTCAGCCGCCCATGCGCTTGTTGCGCAGATACAGCGCGATATCGCAGCTCACCATTACGGCGTTGAGAATATAGAAGAAGAACACATAGGTGATCTTATCCGCCAAGATTTTCGATGTAATGCCGCACAGGTAGCCAAATACGATAAAGGCCATGAACAGCAGGCTTTTGCCCTTGGTGGAGCGGGATTTCCAGGACTTATAGATGGAAAGGGGCCAGGAGATACCAAAGCTGATCACCATGAGGGCTTCAAAAAGTTCAGACATGGGGGAAGATACTCCTTTATCATAGAAAATTTAGGTAACGATCCGTTGGATCCAGCCACGGCTGAGCACTTGTGCCGCGCCATAGATCACGCTGCGCATATCCTGCGCGGCAGGGGTGATGAGCGGCTGCTTTTTGAGCGAGCCTGCCAGCAATGTGGCCAGGGCATCCTGTGTGCGGGCGATAAAGTCCGCCTCAAAGGGCAGGGCATAGCGGCAATCGATGATGACCTGCGCGGGGTCAAGCAACCACTGCGCGGTGTGCAGCATATGCGCCAGGGTATCGGCTGCCATATGCAGCGCCTGGATATAGCGCTCCGGCGCACTTTCGGCCAGGGCATTGATGTAGGTGAGCAGGGCGTCTTCGCTGACATTCTGGTTGGCGGTGATGTTCAGCATCTGCGCAAAGGCGCGAAGGGACAGCTTGGTTTCGTAGCTACTGCCATCTCGGGTGATGAGCTGGCCAATGTCCCCGGCGGCGGCGTTGAGGCCGCGCAGCACATTGCCGTCATGGATGATGGCGCCGCCCACGCCCTCGCCGATGTAGACATAATAAAGCACATCGCTGCCCAGCAGCGCTGCCTGAGGTAAATAAGCGCGCACGGCAAACTTGACGTCTTCATCCACATAATACTCGTATGGGCCAAGCTCCTCACGCACCAGCTGCTTGATATGCAAGGTGTTGAGGGCGGGCACGCGCTTGTTGATCACGGTATCAAAGCGCACATCATAGGGGCCGGGGGTGACAATGGCCACGCCCAGCACGTCAAAGCCCTGCAATGCGGTATCCAGATGCCGGCGTACCATGCGCAAGAAGCTGCGCAGGTTGGCGGCGTAGTCCGCCATGGTGTCGTATTGCCAGGGAGCACCGCTGGGCAGGCTGCTGAGGGTGAGGGTGAGCGCGGAAAAGCGGAAATGCTCGTCCGTCAAATCCAGCACCAGCCACATGTGCCGTGTGTTGGATAGCGAAATATGATCTGCCTTGCGGCCCGCACTTTTGCGTCCGGTGGCCGATTCCTCTCGCGGCGCGGCAAAATCCAGCACGCCATAGCGGTTCAGGTGATCCACAAGGTTGGTCACCGTCATGAGGCTGAGGCCAGAGCCGTCCGCCAGCTCCTGACGGGTGATGAAGGGGTGGCTGACAAACAGCTCCCACATGCGGCTGATATTCTGTTGGCGAATACTGCCTTGGTCAATGGCCTTCATGGCATAACATCCTTTACATCAGGGCGGCACCGAGTACCTCACCCAATCGTTCTGCTTCTCCTGGCATAGCGGGCAGGCGTTTATACAAAAATGTGGATTCCAGCGCGGCGTACGCGCCCCGGGCGATGTCATCCTTGGTGGGCAGATAGCCCAACAGCTCCTCTGCGCAGCCCAGCACGATGGCGCTTTCATCCTGTAAAATGCCGCGCAGGATGACGCCAATCTGGGTGAAACCCTCAAAGGGCAGCGCAATGATGCGCTGGCCGCCAAGGGTCAGGCAGCCGACGGTGATCGGCTCCACGGTAGCAAGGCGGTCAAACTTCTCTGTCATCTCCCGCTCCCACACCCGCGCCACGTGCGCGGCAGGGGTGCCGGTGCCGTTCTTTTGCTCAGCATTGTTCGCAGCATCGTGGATATCCTGCAGAGTGACGGGCGTGAGGCGCAGGTCGTAGCTGATGCGGCGTGCGGAGACAGTGAGCGGGCAGGGGACGGATGAACACAGGAACGCGTCCACAATGGCGGCGGCAAAGGAGCGCATCACGCTGTCCCTGTCAGGGAGGTGCACGGGATCGATATCGCCGCACAGGCCGTTGATGTACATCGCATCCATATAGTGCTGAGACTCCAAAATGTGCACCACTTGGCCGGGATAGTCGGCAGATATACCACTGACACGCCCGCGGGAGACCGCATGGCAGGCATAAGAGACCAGCGCAATACACCTTTTGCTTTCGCGGTGAATCATCAGGCCGCGCACCAGCGGGTCTACAGGCCCTTCGGCACAGGCACGGTTGTACGCATGCCCCGGTGCAATGGGCTGGCAGACGCGGGATATCGTGCGCACGGGCGCGGCATCGAGGGCGGCGGCATCAGCCGCAGCTATCAGACGCTGCGCAACGGTGGCCACATAGGCATCATTCACCTCACCGCAGCCCTCGTGATACTTGAGGGCAGGGCCGCTGTGGGTGTGAATGCTGACAATCAATGTATGATTCTGCGGACATTGGTAATTCTCCTGCAAATGTTGACGAACTTGTTCGATAATTGTAAAATTTAGTCCTAGCACATCGCAGGAAATTAAAAAATAGCAGGAATCCTCCTGCTGAATGTAGAGCGCGCGTGCAAACAGATCGTCCGTCACATGAGTGGCGCGGCGCTCCAGATAATAGCCATACCCGGCCAGCTCCACGCCAAGGGGCGGGGTCAGCAGGGCTTTTCCAAGGCCGATATGCATAAGCCTCTCCCGTTACAGGCAGGGTATTTCGCTGCCGTATTTTTGTATGAGCTTTTCGTTGATGGCATCGCCGCCGTCCACATTGCTGGAGCAAAAGAAGTCCACATCGGGCGCGAGCTCCTGCACGCGGCAAATGATGGCCTGCAGCAGCGCTGCGCCCACCACCGTGGAGGTAGGGCCGACCATGCTGTCCTTTGCGGTTTCCAAAATGGCATCGCCCAGCACGCCGCAGTTGTCAAGGACGAGGTCTGCCACCTCAAACAGGCGCTTGCCCGTGGCATTGCGGGGCGTGACGGCCTTTGTGTGCCGGAGGGAAGTGAGCGCGATCACATACGCGCCCCGCGCCTGAAACAGCAGCGCAAGCTCCACCGGCACGGCGTTGCGGCCGGAGTTGGAGATGCACAGCAGTACATCGTTTTTGGTGACGGGGTATTTGGTGAACAGCGCCTCGGCCAGGCTGTCGTCCCGCTCCCAGGCGGTGCTCTGGCTGGCGGAAATGTGCAGCATCAGCCGGTCGTCCAGGATGGGGCACACCGGCGCCATGCCGCCCGCGCGGTAGAAAATCTCGAGCGCCAGAAGGTGCCCGTGGCCGGTGCCAAAGGTGTATAGCTTGCCCCCTTGTGTAAGCGCCTGCGCAATGCGCTGCGCCGCCTGCTCCAGCGCGTCCGCCTGGGACTGCGCGGCGGCGGCCAGCAGGTTTTGCGCTGCTTGCAGGTATTTTTCTGCGGCTGTCATGCGCATGTACCTCTCATCTGCATATAGGATTTTTGCAGGTTCTGCAAAACATCGTCGTTCAGGGTGCCTTGCTTGAGGAAGCAGTGGATGAGCGCGCCAAGCTCTGGCGGGTAACTCAGGCTGTCTACCTGCGCGGCGGGGCACAGGGGGCGCAGGCTATTCTCAAACAGCACGCGCACATCGGGATTGTGGTAGAAAACGCCGCCATACAACCCGACGCGGTTGGCCTTGGGGCACTGCGCAATCATCGCAGCCGCTTCCTTGGCCATAAACATCACGTTTCGCGCCACAATGCCCTGCGCCACGGCGTCCCCTGCCGTGTTATGCTGCAGCACGATGCGTGCAAACTGCGCTAACTGATCGGTGGATGCGCCGGGGTTGTATACGTGGTTGATCAAATCGCGGGGGCAGGAAATGCCAAAATAATCGGTGGCGGCTTGAATGAGCGCGGTGTATTCGCCCCGGCCTTCCCAGTAATCAATCACGGCACGAAGCCCTTCCACCGCCAGGGTGTAGGAGCTGCACGTGTCGCCCAGGATATGCCCCCAGCCGCCGCGCACATGCTGGCGGCCGTGCTCGTCCAGCATCAGCAGGATCGAGCCCGTGCCGCAGATCACGATCATTCCGGGCTTGCCCAGGGTGAAGCCCATCAGCGCCGTGTATGCATCGGATTGCATATCAATTTTGCCTGCATCAAACATATCCCCGGCAAAGGCCTGGACGGTGCCTTTGTCTGCCGCCTCGTCCAGTGCGGACATGCCGATGGATAATACATCATACCCTTGGTTGTCGCACCTGGCCATCAGCGATGTGACGACCTGGTGCAGGTTGCGCCGGGCGCAGTCCATGCCGATGTTGTGATAGTTGATGCCCTGGCCGCGCGAGGTGGCAATAATCGTGCCGTCTTTTCGGGAGGCGACAGCCACGGTGTGCGTACCGCCTCCATCAACGCCAATCATCAGGCCGTTGCTCACTGGTATTACCCCTTTTGCAATTTGATAAATTGTATTTATATAACCGATATAATTATACTGGAGGGGTGTGTGAATTGTCAAGCAGATTATTACAACAGCGAGAAGGTGGGGGATACAAACACGTTGTAGAACTGCATACCCGCCTTGCGCCTGCAGTTGAGCGGCTCTTCGTCAAGCTCGCACAGCGTGCTCAGCTCGCCCTTCACATAGCGTTCGATGGCATACTGTACATCCTTCAGCCGCCCCACCACCGCGCCGTAGCGCAGGGCGATGACCTCCCAGCCGTTGCGCTTGTAGGAGGCTTCCCACTGTGCACGGTGCAGCTTCACCATGTTTTCGTACATGCCAAGCAGCGCGGGCAGGCGGCTATTGGCCAAATCCGCAAGATATGCCTTGTCCCCGGCCAGGTATTTTGCGCGGGTATCGCGCAGGATTTTGGCCTTTTCCTCGCAGATGGCAAAAATCTGGTCGGCATAAATGCACTGCGTGTTATCCTGGTAGGGCGCCAGCATCTGGCGCGCCTTCTCAAAGCGGGGCAGGCAGTCTTCCATCTTTTCGTCCCGCTCCATCATGGGATACAGAAGATCGCAGTACATCAAGCCCTTGCCGGTGCGCACGTCGGCATCGCCGGGGTACAGGAGGGAGAAGGCTTCGTAGGCGTTCTTGGGCAGCCCGGTGAGGAATTCGCCCACCTCGGCAATGATCGCATCGCTGCAGGCCTCGCCCCGCCAGCAGTATTCGGAGAAAATGGGCAGCTGGCTGAGCGCCAGGAAGTAATCGATCTCCGTGCCGTCATCGCCCCACATGGTGGCCATCACGGTGCGCACCTTGTGTTTCGCGCAGGCCTTCAGCGCGGGGGTCATGGAGTTGCGGGTGAGGTTCACATGCGGCAGGAAGCCCGACCATGTCCAGATACCGCCCGCAAAAGCGGTGTTGGCATTCATTTTTTCGTGCTGTGACAGCATATGCTCATACATAGCCGCATCGGTGTGGTAATAATCCCAATAGCACAGGTCCACATCGGGCAGGCTGTCGATCACAGATTGGGGGATGTCCGCATCCATGTCGTAGTACTCATTGGTTTTGCTACCCAGACGGAAGAACATATCACTCCACATGATGGGATGGAAGTCGTACTTCTTGCAGATCGCAACCACTTTGTCCAAGTGGCGGCTGAGCATTTCAAAGCGGTTGCTGGGGCCGTGCTTGTCGTAATATTGCCCCAGACCCACGCCGTGCGCCTCGTCCATGCCGATGTGGATGCGCTTGCTGCGAAGGCATCCACGCATGGCACGGATTTCTGCTTCAATAAAGGTGTAGCTGTCCGGCTCGTCAATCATCAGCACGGTGGGCTGATCCTTGAGGTATTCATTGGGCTTCCATTGCAAAAACTGGCCAAGGTGTGCCAGGGTCTGTACATTGGGCATCAATTCCACGCCCAGCGCATCGGCATAATCGTCGATTTCCTTCAATTCTTCGGGCGTATAGCGGCCGCGCAGATAGCCCAGATACGGATATTCGGGTACTGTGTAGGTATCCTCCGTGTAGAGTACCACGAGGTTCAGCCCCAGGGCGACAGTATAATCGATATAACGCTTGCAGGCCTCCGCCGTCATCACGCCGTTGCGGGAGCAATCGATGTAGGGGCCGCAGGATTCAAAGCATTTTTCTTCGTGCAGATGGAGTGCGCTTTGCCCGGCTTTGAGTGCCTGGGCCAGCAAAAAATAGCCCCGCGCCAGCGCGGGCTTGTCCACTGCCGCAATCGAGGCTTTGCCGCCCTCCAGCGTCACCGTCAGGCCAAAGCCTTCCGTCACCTGGATTTCGTCTGCGTAGGTGCAACCAACCAGATTCATCACTGTGCTGCGCACCAGCGCGATTTCCTGCTGCGTAAACATCCCGTTGTCCTCCTTGATTTTCGGGCAATACTATGCCGCATAACCGCCTTATTCGACAGGGAATGTGGATTTCCTGCATCCAAAATGTTTTTTTAATGTGAATTGATAAACAGCTTGTAATTTCAAAAAAGATATGTTATACTCATTTTTGTAAACAAGATACCTGTATATAGAAGGGAATGTGAACGCGGTTTATGAGTGATCCCAAGCTGATGATCAAGGGTGAAGCCACGCTGCCCACGCGTATCAAGCGGCGTAAGTTCACGCGCGATGATCTGGAGTTGACAGGTCTCTCGTTTTTTTCGATTTTATGGTACGCGGCATTTTGTTATCTGCCGATGTTTGGCATCGTGTTTGCCTTCAAAAGCTACAAGCTGGCCCCCGGCAAGGGTTTCCTGTACAGCCTGTTTGTCAAAAGCCAGTGGGTGGGGCTGAAAAATTTCAAGTTTTTGTTTATGTCCCCAGATGTTTTCAATATTATTCGCAATACACTGCTGTATAACGTCGTTTTTATAACGATCGGCGCGCTGCTGCCCGTCACTTTGGCCATCCTGATCACCCAGATGCACTCAAAGAAGCTGGCCAAGGTGTGCCAGACGTCGATGTTCCTGCCGCACTTTCTGTCCTGGGTGGTGGTCAGCTATTTCATGTATGCTTTCCTGTCTACCGACCGCGGCATGTTCAATCATATGCTGATGTCTATGGGCAAGGATCCGATCACCTGGTACCAAAGCCCCAAGTACTGGCCCTTTATCATTGTGTTTATGAACACGTGGAAAACTGTGGGCTACTCCATGGTGGTATACATGGCCTCCATCACCGGTATTGATCAAAGCCTGTACGAAAGCGCTGTGATCGATGGCGCCAGCAAATGGCAGCAGGTGAAGGGCATTACGCTGCCGCTGCTTCGCCCCATCATTTCCATCATGTTCATCATGAACATCGGCCACATCTTCAGCACGGACTTTGGCCTGTTCTTCATCGCCACGCGCGATTCCAACTCCCTGGTATCTGTCACCCAGACGCTGGATGTATATGTGTACAAGGCGCTGATGCAGGATGCCAACTACAACTATTCCTCCGCCATGGGGCTGATGCAAAGCGTGATGGGCTGCATCATGATCTTAATTACGAACTTCATTGTGAAAAAGATCGACCCCGACAGCGGGCTATTCTGAGGCGGGGAGGAAAGAGCAATGGCAAAAAAGCAAGTAGTATACCAAGACGGCCTGGCTCGCTTCAACCGCGTCAAGCCCCTCACCAACGCAGCAATTTCCGCCCTGTTTATCATCTTGGCGCTCATTACCTTCCTGCCGCTGGTGTTGGTGTTCATGGTGTCCATTTCTTCGGAGGCTTCGGTGGCCGTCAATGGGTATAGCTTCTTTCCTAAAGAGTTTTCTCTCCAGGCGTATGAATACCTGTTGGAAACCAGCGATTACATTGGCCGCGCATTCCTCAACTCCATTGGCATCACCATTGTAGGCACCCTTCTGGGGCTGTTCCTGATCAGTACGCTGGGCTACTCCCTGTCCCGCCCGAACTTCTATTTCAAGAAGTTTTACACCATGATGATCTTCATCCCCATGCTGTTCTCCGGCGGCTTGGTAGCCAGCTATATGATCAACAGCCAGATCTACGGCCTTAAAAACACGTATTTGGCATTGATCCTGCCGGGCGCATGCTCCACCTGGTACACCATCATCATGCGCACTTTCTTTACATCCACTGTTCCCGATTCCATCATCGAATCCGGCAAGATGGACGGCGCATCCCAGCTTCGAATATTTGCCCAGCTGGTGCTGCCCATCTCCCTGCCCGTGATCGCTACCATCGGCCTGTTCCTCACCTTCAGCTACTGGAACTCCTGGTACGGCGCGCTGTTGTATCTGGATAGCAACCACCGCGATCTGTATCCCCTCCAGTATGTGCTGGTCAGCATCCAGCGCAACCTCGACTTCCTGGCCAAGAACGAGGGCAAAATTTCTGGCGGCTCTGTCATCAGCCTGCCCAACGAAACCATCCGTATGGCCATTGTGATGGTGGTGGTGCTGCCCATCGCCTGCTCTTATCCCTTCTTCCAGCGCTACTTTATCAGCGGCCTGACCATCGGCGCAGTGAAGGGCTGATGAAAAAGGCCCATCAGCGGTCTTGAGCGCATCGCCTGCCTTGTCGGTGTACGAACCTGTACGCCTCCTGCGGACAGTCTCGCCCCCTAACCCCATCTGAATGTTTTGGATCAGCCCTCAAGATTCGTGTGTTTTTAACATTGCCAAGGCAGTGTTGAAGAATATTAAAGGAGGAACATTTCATGAAGAAACTGCTCTCAATGGCCCTTGCGGTTGTTATGCTGCTCGGCATGGCATCCCTCCCCGCGTTCGCGGCGGAAGAACCCGTCAAACTGGTTTGGTGGACGTATGGCGAAGCGCCCAAGGATGCGCAGAAGGTAATCGAAGCAGCCAACGCTTATTCTGCGGAAAAGCTGGGTATCGTGGTGGATCTGCAGTTCAAAGACCCTGAGCAGCTGGCGCTTGACCTGTCCATCGGTGAATACTACGACATGATCTTCACCTGTGAATGGACCAACAAGTTTGACCTCAACGCCCAGAACGAACTCTACTATGACATCACTGATCTGGTGGCAGAGTATACCCCCGACCTGTACGAGGTCATTGGCCAGTTCTGGCAGGCCGGCACCGTCAATGACCGTATCTACGGCGTGCCCACGCTGAAGGATATGGGCGGCGAAATGTTCTTCCGCATCAATGCCGACTACTATGAAGGCGAGAAGGGCATGACCATCGAAGATACCATGAAATTTGCCGATCTGGAAAAATACATGGAAGTCTTCAAGGCTGATTTCCCCAACGAATACCCCATGTCCCTCACCAGCTCCGGTATTTCCGGTATGACTAACTTCATGGAGCGCATCGTGAGCGCATATCTGGTGATTCCCTACACCGCTGTAGGCACCGATATGGAAACCACCGTTATCCCCGTTTGGGAATGCGAAGAATTTGTCAACCGCCTGCGCCTCATGCACAAGTGGTATGAGCTGGGCTACATCAACGCGGATGCCGCCACCACCGACAGTGTGCCCGTATCTGTGCCCACTTCTATCCGCGCGGGCCAGGCCTGGATGGGCTACCGTGGCTGGTCCAACCCCGCCACCTACGGCTTCTATGTCAAACTGTCCCGCTATGACGGCCCCTATATGTCCCGCGCCACCATGCAGGGCGGCTTGACTGCCATGAACGCCGGTGCTTCTGAGGACAAGGTCATCGCGTCCCTGAAGTATATTGAATTACTCAATACCGATCAGGCCTTCCGCGACATCCTGGCCTATGGTATCGAAGGTGAACACTTCAACTATCTGGACAATGGCACCGTGCTGCGCACCGAAGCCGGCGCTGCCAACTACATGATGGATACCTACATCACCGGTTCTGTGGCCAATGCCTCCGTGGTATCTGCCAGCGCCGAGTTCACCGCTGATCCGGAGCAGTGGGACAAAGTGTATGCCGGCTATGCTGATGCCATCATCAGCGCCACCCAGGGCTTTGCCTTCAACGGCGAGAGCACTGCGGACGTGCGTACCGCCCTGTATGCTGTGTGGACCAAGTATTCTAAGGAACTGCTCACCGGCACTAGCGATCCCGACGTCATCCTGCCCCAGATGAAGGCCGAAATGGAAGCCATTGGCCTGCTGGACGTGCTGGCAGAAGCGCAGCGTCAGCTGGATGCACACCTGGCGAGCCGCAAGTAATCTCTGTTTTCTAGACCTTGGGGGTGGGGCGCGGCCTCATCCCCTTTTCAATGGCACGGGACTGTGATACACTCATTTTCAGATCAACAATGTACGAGGTGTGCGAACATGGATTATTCTGATGTCTTTGTGGATCAGGCATGGCTGGTGGGCATTCGCCGCGAATTGCATATGCACCCGGAGCTGGGCTGGGATTTGCCCATGACCACTGCGCTGGTACGGCGGGAACTCGACAAAATGGGCGTTGCTTACGAGTTTGAGAAGTACGGCAAAAACACCGTCGTCGCCACCATCAATCCGCATATCACGGGCTTCACCATCGGCATCCGCGCCGATATGGACGCGCTGCCCATTGAGGAGGAGAACCACGACAAGCCCTACCGCTCCCAGCACGAGGGCATGATGCACGCTTGTGGGCACGACACCCACACCACCATGCTGCTTGGCGCGGCCAGGGCGCTGAACGAACTGAAGGATCACCTCCATTGCCGGGTGAAGCTGTTGTTCCAGCCGTGCGAGGAATCCCGCCCCAGCGGTGCGCGCACGATGTGCGAGCATGGCGTGATGGACGATATCGACTGCATCATCATGTGCCATGTCAACTGTAACGACCCTGTGCATGTGCCCTCCTGCCGCGATGGGGTGACCAACTCCACCTCCTCGCGCTTTCAAGTCAAGTTCCACGGGCGCAGCGTGCACGTGGCACTGCCGCACAAGGGTGTAGACGCGCTGGCGATGGGCATGAAAATGTATATGGGTATCCAGATGCTGATTTCGCGGGAGCTTGATCCCTTTGATACCTGCGTGATGACTGTGACCACCTTAAATGCGGGCAACACTGTCAGCACCAATGCAGACCTGTGCGACATGATGGGCAACATCCGTGCCCTCAGCGATCAAACCATGGTGTGGGCCAGAAAGCGTATCGATCAATTGGCACACAGCATTGCGGACGAGATGGGCGGCACCTGCGAGGTGGATTTCTTCGGTGATGCGCTGCCCCGCTGCATCAACAACAGCGCCATGTACCATGCCTTTATACAGTCCAGCGAAAAGGTGCTGGGCAAGGGCGGCGTGGCAGAACTGTTGCCCACCACCGGCGCGGAGGACTTTGCCTACTACGAGCAGCGTAGGCCCGGCCTGCTGTTTGGCCTTGGCATGCGAAACGAAGACAAGGGCTGCGTGCACCCCGCCCACACCAAGGATTGGGATGTGGATGAGGACGCACTTCAAACCGGCGTGAAGCTGTTTGTGCAGTTTGTGCTAGACAACATGGACGGCGTGCCCGGCTTATAAGAATAGCAAACACATACCATAGCACAGTGCAAAGGCCACCAGAGCGTGCACTGCGCGAAGTTTTAGCAATTGCATAAGTGTTACGCCGCTTTCCTGGAAGAAGGCGGCGTTTTGCATGCCGAGGGACAGCCCGCCAAAAGAGCACGCCGCACACAGCAGCGGGATTTTTAGTGTTGTATCAACGGCGATGATCCGTTGTGTGCCCGCTGTCACTTCCAATAAACACTGCAAAAGCACCATCCAGGGCGTGCCAAGCCCGGGCAGCGCACACGCGGTCATACGGGCCGCCACGCAGCCCAGCGTCATGCAGCCCGCCACTGTCAGCATGGCGGTGGCCGCGTTTTGCAACGCGGTTGCCAGCGGCAAGGGGGTGGATTCCGTGCTGCTCATTTCGGGATGGGCGGGCACCATCAGCCCGGTGCTCAGCGCGCCCAGGAGGTGCGCTGCCAGCATGATGATGCCAGCGCGGCTGTCCATCAGCCAGCCGGACAGGGTGGATAAAAAGAACATGGGGCTCATGGTACCGGTCAGCGCGGCCAGGCGCAGGGCATAGCGCCCGGCAGGTTTTTGCTGCTGCAACAGCCGCGCCCCGCCGGGCGAGCCGCTCAGCCATCCCAGCGCCACCAGCGTGCCGCCCTTGGCGCGGATGCGGCTTCCCAGCATCAGCATGCCGATCAAGAAGGGAAACAGCGCGGGCACCACAGAACGCGCCCATAAGCTGAGCGCATGCCATGCTGCCTCTGCCGCTTGGGACGGGTAGACCAGCATCGCGCCAATCAGCGCACCCCATAGTGCCACGATCATCCGGGATTTCAATATCATCACCCCGCACATTCATATTCGTAAATTCCTTCGCGCATGCTTTGCTTTTCTCTTGGGATGCTGTATAATGGAATGGCAGCATTGGTTGGATTTTTTGCCCTGCCGTGCAAGAATGCAGGGGGCTGCGCCGTTGTATGGTTGTATGGTTGGAGTTTGGAAGGGATGTGATGGGGCATGAATGCGGCAAAGCGTCTGAGCTGCTTGCTATTGGCGGCGGCATTGCTGTTTTCCGGCGCGTTGGCGGAGTTTTCACCGCGCCTGAATGACATATTGGAGGCCTATGATGCGGGTACCGCGTATCAGACGGATATCAGCGTGCAGAGCGCGGAAACAAACGGCTTGAGCCAGAGTTCGTTGGCGGTGGTCAATGATTGGCTGAAAAGCCTGTCGTTTCGTATGACCCAGCAATCGAGCCTCAGCGGCGTGCTCTCCAAGGGCGAGATGATTTTTGACGGAGAGACCCTCTTTGCCGCCGATATGCTGGAGAAGGATTCCTATACGCTGACGGTGTTTTCGCCATCCGAGGGCGCATACCTCACTGCGCCCGGCAAACCGGACGCGCTTTCGCTGCTGCTGGGCGATGATGCCATCAGCATCCCGCAGATATCGCCGCTGGATATGATCAACGCTTGGCTGGGCGGCCTCAGCCAGATGTATATCCAGATGTCCGAAGTGGGAAAAATGACCAAGGCCACAGAAAATACTTCCATCAAAAATGTGGGCACCGCGCCCAAGCGCGAGATATATAGCTTTACGGCAGACCAGATGAACGCCTTGTGGCCTGATCTGACCTCCCTGCTGCTGCCAGGCTTTGAAGCCGCGTTGGGCGGCATAGACGGCGCGTATGCCGAGGCCGGAGATTTCCTGAATGCTCTGGAATTCAGCGGCTCCTGCCGCGTCCGCCGCTTTTTGACCAAGGCGGGGGAGGACATGGGCTTTGAGTTCACCGGCAACGCGGCCATTGGCGAGGACAAACGCAAGGTGACGATCTTTGGCGGTTACACCGCAGACAAGGGCATATACCTCAGCCTGTCTGCGCCTGCTACCAAGGGTAAAAACAACTTTAAGCTGGTGGTATCTGGCGCACTTGTGCAGAAGGACACCCAGAACACCTTGGAGCTGACACTGGATATGACGCGCACCCTGGAGGGGAAAACCACCACCTTTGGCCTCACGGCATCGCTAAAAAATGCGAAAAAAGACGGCAGTGAAACCTGGTCCGGCAAGGTGACGATCAACCAGAAGGACGCGAAGGGCAAGATGCAATACACCCTCACCCCCGCGATCACGCTGGACAACACCGGCATGAACGGCGCTGTGACGGTGCTGGTGAAAAAGGATGACAAGCAAACCTTTAAAGGCGCGATTACCTTGGCTGTTGCCGAGGCGGACACCGCGTCGGAGCAACCGGCCATCAATAAGGCGCAGGACCTTCGAAGCCTGACTGCCGCCCAAGCCACGACCGTCGTCAGCGGCGAATTATCCTCATTGTATCAGGCTTTCTTCCGTATGATGGAGGGGCTGGACGAAGATACGAGAACCCTGTTGACCCACGAATTGGCGGGCGCTGCCTGGACGGAGGGCGCCGCAGTGCCCGCTGAAGGCGCTTCCGCAAATGACAATGCCTTTACCGTAAAGGAGGATGAACAATGAAACGGCTGCTCTCTTTGATCCTGGCTTTTCTGTTGCTCTTTGGCCTGACAGCGCAGGCAACTTCCACCAACATATTTGGCTACACACTGGATGAAAAGCTGCCCAAGCAGCTCAAAACCTCCGGCTTTCGCGGCACGGCAACCGCTACGGTGACGGGCGATGGCATTGAAGGGATTGATCCTGCGGTGTGGGCGCAGCTGAAGGCATTGCTGCCGCTGATTCAGGTGGATGTGACAAGCACCGTAATCACCAATCAGGACCCCCGCGAAAGCACCCTGGAGATCCGCATGGGTGACAAGGTGTTGTCTAAAAGCACGCTGGTTTCCAACAAAGACGTGCATCTGCTGAAAAGCGATCTGCTGTCTGCCAATGCCAAGGAATACTTTGGCGTGGCCGCGGATTTCGATCTTTTGCAGCTGCTGACGGCCGGCGCGGATCAGAGCGCGTGGCCGGAATTGTGGCGTCCGCTGCTGGCAGTGCAGCTGGCGGATGAAAAGTGGCAGGCAGAAGCGGACGCTTTGCTTGCGCCTTATCTGACGCGCCTTGGCATATGGATGGAAGGTTTTGCGGTATCATCCGTGGGCACCGGCAGTGATAATGTTAATTATTCCCAATTGACCTACACCATCCCCGCCACCTCTGTAAAAGCGCAAATCAAGCAGCTTTTGATGAACTTCTATGCCGATACAGCGCTGATCACCAAGCTGCGCGAGGTGATGACCGCGCAGGAATCCGCCGCGTACCTGGAAAGCAGCATGATGACGAGCTTCTTCACGATGCTGGATAACCTGGCGCTGGAGGGCAATGTCACCATCACCCGCCGTCACAGCATGACTGGCGCGTTCCTGATGGATCGCATCACTCTGCCCTTTGCGAGTAGCCATGTGCTGGATTACCTGACCATCGAGGTCACCCCCGGCGATGGTGGCACGAACTATAATATCGAGGGTGAATTCCGGCAGCTGGAAGGTTCCGAGCTTTCCGGCACGGTGTTCTCCGTGAACGCGCTGGCGCTATCGAACGAAGAAATCTATACCGGCGATGTGCGCATTGAGCTGCCTGTCGCGTCTGCCCAAGGCGATTTCACCGTTGCGCCCGATGCCGGCAACGAAAATGTGATTGCCTTTGCCTTCAACCTGAGCAATACCAAGGACGAAGATTCCTACGACCAGGCCACCGATACCCTGACTGGTGGCAGCGAGATGATGCTGGTGATCAAGCCCGTAAACGGCGGCGATATGCACACCCATGTGATCACCCTGCGCACCGCGCTTTCTTCCAAATCCAGCGAGCGTGCTTCCACCAGCGTGGTGTACGATTTCACCTGGCAGGATACGGATACGAACTCTACCATCGCGGTCAACTTTAATGGCAAAACGACCGGCACCTGGTCGCCCACGCTGGTGTCTGATTTGACAAAGGACACCACCAATGTGATCAATCGTCTGGATCTGATGTCGCCTGCCAACCAGGCCACCCAGATGGAGCGCATCACAACCACCCTGATGCAGCAGCTTGTGAACCTGCTTACGCAGCTGCTTAGCAACGGTTTGGGCTGATAGGAACCCATCCTCCCCCTCCGCAGGCTTGCGAGAGGGGGAGTTTTACAACTGCGGCAGTTGTTATTTTGGCAGTTGTCTTGTACAATAAACAGGTGTGGTAGAAACACATGAGGAGGAGAAACAAGGATGAAGAAACTGCTTTGCTTGGCGCTGACGCTGTGCATGCTGGCCGCGTGCATCGGCGCTTTGGCCGCAGAAAAACCTTTTGTGGGCGGTGTGGCGACTGCTAACGTGCAAATGGACGCGGAGAAGTTTGCACAGCTCTATGGCGCGACGCCGGAGGAACTGACCGCAGTGAACACGATGATGCGCATCATCGAACGGATGGATGTGCAGGTCGCCTTTGACGAGGCGGGCAGTTTCCGCGCACTGCTGTTGGCACAGGGGCAGCAGGTGATGGAGCTGCAGGGCAAGCTGGATGCGGCCACCGGGCTGATCACGGTTGCGAGCGACTTTTTCCCGCATTATGCGCTGCAGATGCCGTTCATATCCAATTACACCATCAATGACAAGCCTGCCACAGCGGAAGAAATGCAGCAGCTGATGGACTTTATGACGCTGCTGCAGGCCGATATGATGGAGATCATTGAAAACGCTCCCAAGATCATCACGGCATGTGATGTGTTGTATGAGGGCGTGCAGTTTGTGCAAAAGACCGATCTGACGGTCGATATGCTGCTGCTGAGCCAAATGCTGCTCAAGGGGATCGAGCGCCTGCGCGAGCACCCCGAGGTGGCTGAGCTGCTGAACATCGCGCCGGAAGATTTGGACATGCTGGAAACGGATATCAACGATGAGCTTGAAGTGCTGCTCACCCCTGCGGACGAAGCGGCAACACTGAGCGAGCCTATGAACATGAGCAATACGCTGATAGGCGGGGAATCAGCCGATGAAATTCGGGCGTGGTTTGACGCCGTGATGGCGCAGCCCACCGAAAGCTATTATCCTTTCTATGTCCTCTCGCTGCACACCAACGCGCAAGGGGATGCGTATTATATGACGATGTCAAGCGCCCCTGAAACCGCAGCAGATCTGACAGTGTTCATGCCGCCAGAGGGCAACAGCATCCAGGTTCGTGTGTATGAGAACCCGGTCTCAATAGAGATGGATGATCTGCCAGCTTATCTGGCGTGTCAGATGGATATACAAATGGAGGATGAAGCCATCGCTCTGGATGCAGCGTTTTATTTGGATGCGTCCGGCGTGACTGCGTTGAAGCTGCACCTCACCTGCCAGCCGCTTTCAGAGCCACTGAACATCACCATGGATCTTGAAAACCTGACCGTGCTGGATGCGCAAAGCATGACCGCCGAAGAGAGCGCTTTGCTGAACCAGGACATGATGCAGTATGGCTTTGTCAATGCGTTTGTGAAACTGGTCAGCGTGATGCCCGAAGAGGCATCGGAGTTTCTGTCGTCGATTATGCAATGACCTGCTGGCCCGTGCTTGGCCGTCCGTAGTTTTACGGACGGCTTTTTGGTGTGACTGTCAGCATGTAGAAGACCTTCCAGCGAGAAAAAACAGATACACAATCTGGTATGAAATTGCATAAATATTGGCAAGTTTAGATAAGTTACATGAAAGAAAAATGTGCAGAAAGCACGAAAAACCGACATGTAATTCTTTTTATTTTCCGCTGTATATGGTATGATATAAGCGAGGATTTTGGAGGATGGGGTGCAGGCGGGATATGAAAAAATGGCCTTTGAAAAGGGTGCTTCACATGTTGATTGGGCGTCTTTCCGAATGCAAGTATTTTCATATTTATACCACGGCGCTGGTAGTCAGCCTGTGCTTTCTGGTGTTTGGCCTGGTGTTTGTGCGCACTACCACCAATTTGAGCCGCGAGCAAAGCATAGGGTACATTCAAAATGCTGTGCAGCAGACCAAGTTTGCCATTGACCAGCACATTCGGGATAAAGTGGGCACGCTGATGGCTGCGGCAGTGATGGCGCAGGATCGTGACCTTTTGTCTGACGATCCGGTGCTGGACGACCTGATGAAAAGCCTGAATGCTTATTACCCCTATGTACAGGTGGGCTTTGCGACGGCGGACGGGGAAGCCGTGTGGATTGATTACTACGGGCGTGAGCACCGTGCCGATTTGTCCGGCGAGGGGTTTATTGCGCGTGCGCTGCAGGGCGAAGCGGCGCTGAGCAGGGTGCGCTATGACGTGGTCAGCGGGAAGAAAATCCATTATCATTCTGTGCCGATTTATGATGGCAAGATTGACGTGGTAGAGGGGGTGCTGTTTGCGGCAGATCCGCAGGATGAACTGCGGCAGATCGTGGATAACTTCCTCTATGCGGGCAAGGGCCTGGCACACATCATTGACAGCGAAGGAAGCTACATTGTGAAATCCAACAGCCCGCTGGTGCTGAGCATAGGAGACGATATCTATGCGCTGCCCATGCCGATCAACGAGGAGGTGAAGTGCCAGGTACAAGAAGATTTGGCTGCCCGAAAGGCGGGGCATCTGGTGGAGGCCTTTTATGGAGAGAACCGCCTGATTGCCTATGCGCCGCTGGAAATGAACGACTGGCATGTGTTTTATTCCGTGCCCGAAACCATGATCAGCGGTGGGCTGCGGGCTGTGACGGGAGGGGCAATCGCCATGGTGGGCATCGCAACCGCCATCTTTATTTTTTTTATTTTACTGATTTACCGGGTGAACTCAAAGCATCAAAAGGCATTGGAGAATCTTGCGTTTGTGGACCCTGTGACGCGGCAGCATAATTATAATAAGTTCGTGCTGGATGCCGAGCGGATACTCAAAAATGCAGACGGTGCGCGCTATGCGATGTGCTGCTTTGAAATCAAGGGCTTCAAATACATCAACGACCGGTTTGGCCGTGATGTGGGCGACCGCATGCTGCGGTATCTGGCAGAGTTTCAAGACAGGGTATCGCAGGAGGGCGAGGCCTCCGGACGGATTGGAGAGGATACCTTTGCGGCGCTTCGCAAATTCAAATCTCGCCAGGAAATCGGGCTGCGCTTTGAAGGCGCGGCGCAGCAGCTGGCGCTGTTTCCCGATACGCTGGCGCATGGCTATAAGGCGGAGCTGCATGGCGGGGCGTATCTGCTCAATGCCGAGGACGGCGAGCTGACGGTGAAGGATATGCTGGACAGGGCTGTTGCCGCACAGGAAGAGCTGGCCCTTGCGCAGCGGTTTGGCATATATTCCAGAGAAATGCGGGAGCGGAAGCTTTGGGAATCCGAGATGGAATCCCGGATGGAAGCCGCTCTGGAAAACGAAGAGTTTCAGGTGTACTTCCAGCCCCAGATCGATATACAGCAGGGAGACAGGCTGTGCGGCGCGGAAGCGCTTGTGCGCTGGGCGTTTCCGGGCAAAGGCCTCATGGAGCCCGGCCACTTTATTGGTTTGTTTGAGCGCAACGGCTTTATTGTGGAGCTGGATAAGTTTGTGTTTGAAAGAGCTTGCCAGCACTACAAAGCGCATGTGCTGGACGGCGGGTATCCCGCGTATGTGTTGTCTGTCAATGTATCCAGGCTGGGGCTGATGCGCCCGGAGTTCATCCGTACATACACCGACATCCGCGAATCCTATGGCATTCCCCCCGGCTGTATAGAGCTGGAGTTCACCGAAGGGCTGGCTTGCACAGATCATGCGCTGTTTCAGGAAATTGTGTCCGATTGTAAGCTAAACGGTTTTTTGTGCGCGATGGACGATTTTGGCGCGGGCTATTCCTCGCTGAATATTCTCAAAAGCATTGATGTGGACGTCCTTAAGCTGGACAGGCAGTTTTTTGTGTATGAGGGCGATGGGGAGCGCGGACAAACGCTGCTGCGCAATATCATTGCCATGGCCAAGGCGTTGGATATGAAGACGGTGGCAGAGGGCATTGACAGGGAAGAGCAGGTGGCACAGCTGCGTGCCATGGGCTGCGGTGTGGTGCAGGGGTATGTATTCTCCCGGCCGATCCCTCAGGAAGAGTTTAAGCAGTTTGCGCAAAACTGGAAGGATCGATAAAAATACAGGCGGCAGCAACAGGCGCGGGCAGAATGTTTGCGCTGCTTCCCCTTGCTAAAAACCCCAATGAATGGTATCATTATAAAGGATATTTATAGTCTAGTGACACATAAGGGGCGGTACGATGGACAAAACGGGTCACGGAGCCACGATGTTCAAAAAGAAGTCCATTTTTACAAGATTCTTGATGTCGGTCATGGCCATCATGGTGTTTCAAACCCTGCTGGTCAGTGTTGTATTGTTTTTTAACGGCACGGTGCAATCCTTACACGACAATGCGTTGATGGGGCTGACAAAGAACGCCGAGAACCGCAGCCTCACCCTGGAAACCGCGATGGTGCAGGGCTGGACCAACCTTGGCAAACTGCAAACAGAGTTTGACGGCGCGCTTTCTGCATATTTACAGCAGTCAGACATCACATTGGAGCAGTTGCTTGGCAGCATGGACCATCAAAATACGCTGCTGGCCACATTGGCCAATCCGGTGATCAACACTTTGCGGTCCACCTCCACAACGGGTGTTTATCTGTATCTGGTGGACAGCAATCAGGTGGCTGCCACGCAGACACAGGTGTTTAGCGGCCTGTATTTCAGGGATTTGGACCCTGTCATTACGCCGATAGACGATTCGGATTTGACGTATCTGCGCGGCGCAGCCAATACGGCGCGGGCGCAGAAGGTGCCACTGGACTCGCTGTGGATGCAGCAGTTCCGGTTTGCCCCGGATTATCCGGAAAAATGGGACGCCTTTTACAAGCCCTTTAGGGCGGCGATGGAGAATCCGGCCTTAAGCGCGGAGGATCTATCGTACTGGAGCGCACCGCTGCGCTTCAATGACGATAGCAAACAGGACAGCTTTACCTGCATCACCTACACCCGGCCGCTGATCTATGAGGGGCGTGTGGTGGGCATGGTGGGTGTGGAGCTGCAACTGAGCTACCTGAGCAAATACTTCCCTGCCGGTGATACCTTGACCGCAGGGGAGAAGGACGGCTATCTGCTGTTGCATTACGCCGCCGGGCAGGCAGATGCGCTGCAGTGCGATGTGTATGTCTCCACCGGCAGCTATATCAAGCGTATGATCACAACTGGTGATCAGCTGATATTGCAACCTTCTGATAACGATATCTATACCTTGTCCACCCATGAGGAAAAAGCGCATCTCTCGGTGCGGCCGCTTAAGCTCTATAACAGCAACGCGCCCTTCAGCGGCGAGCAATGGGCGTTGGCGTCCATCGCTACGGACGATAAGCTGCTGGGCGCGGCGGAAAGTGTGCAGCGCGGCATTGGCCTTAGCTCGGTATTATCGTTGGTGGTGGGCACGGTCTTTTTATATCTGATGGTGCTTCGCACCACGCGCCCGCTTACCCAGCTGGCAGACCAACTGCAGCATAAGAACGACCGGGAAGCGCTGGATATGCCCTCTGCTGATGTCTATGAGGTGAAGCTGTTAACCGATACCATCAACGATATGCGTGATAAGCGCAACGCCACCGAGGCGGAGCTTCGTGAAGAGCGGGAGCGCTATCTGATCGCGCTTGAAAGCGCCATCGACACCTTTGTGGAGTATAATTTGCAGCAGGACAGCTTTATGCTGTATTACTTTGTGGCTGGCGAGCAAAAGAGCGGCCTGTCCTCGGACCAGGCCATGAACTTCCTGCAGCGCGTGCAGCAGGGCGCGGTGTGCCATCCCAACGACATCCAAAAGATGACGGCGCTGTTGACGGGCAAATCCCACGGCATCTGCGAGGTGCGCGTGCGCTGCCACTTCTTTGCGCACATTGACAGCCCGCAGCAGGATGGCGAGTATTATTGGTTCTCCTTCAAGGTATCCCACATCCATGATGTGGCGGGCAACTTGACCAAGGTGATTGGCATCGCCCGGGATATCACGGCGGATAAACTGCACCTGGCCGCCCAGATTGAAGCGCAGCGCAGGGACGTGACTACTGGCCTGTACAACCGCGATTATGGCCTGCTGCTCACCCGGCGACTGATCTTTGACAGCATCACGGCCGATACGCCTTTTTCGCTGGGCATGGTGCGGGTGGATAACCTGGCATCGTTTGAAAATTATTATGGCCGCACCTTTGGCGCGGTGATGATGCGGCATATTGCCCGTTTGCTGTCGCACAACCCCGAAGATACCTGTACGCGGCTTGGCAACGACCTGCTGTTGATCCTGCGTAAGGGCGCCAGCGAGGCTGATATGCTACTGGCGGAGCAGCGGTTTCACAAGCGCCTGGAGCGCGTATACACCGGCGAGAGCAGCAACCTAAGCCTCGATGTGACTACCTATGTGGGCAGCAGCGAAACCAGCATGGATATCGACCAGCTGCTGAGCAAGGGCTATGAGGCGGTGTTCCGCGGTCCGTCGGTGGAGGGCGAACGCTTTAAACCCATTGCGGTAGACCTGGATGTCCGTAAGGAAAACATCGTATCTGTGGCGTTCGAATTATTTGAGCATACGCCGGATGCAGATACCGTGGTGCATAAAGTGATGATGCTGCTGGGCGAACTGTTTGACCTCAAACAAAGCGTGATCTGCAGCTACGATGACGACTTTGCCGCCACGCACATCAGCTTCCAGTGGCAGCAGCCGGGGCTTCCGCTTTTGTCCAGCCAAGTAGAGCGGGTGTCTGCCCAGCAGATGCAGGCGTACACTGCGCTGCTGGACGATAACGGCAGTCTCAGCTACTGCCACCGCGCAGGCGTGGCGGATGAGCTGGACACGCTGATGTGTGTGCCGCTGGACGAGCCCAACTGCGTGTTGTGCTGCGCCATGCTGGAAAACGGCGCGCATACGGGGCGCGCACTGTATTTTTCTGCGCACGGGCCGAGGAGCTGGACGCAGGAGGAGCGTTATGCGCTATCCGAGGTCACCAAGATCATCAGCGCGCATTTGTCACTGGCCAAATCGCACAGCGCCAGCAAAGCCAAGAGTGACTTCCTCTCCCGCATGAGCCACGAAATCCGCACGCCCATGAACGCCATCATCGGCTTGACAGGCATTGCGATTGACCAGATGGATCAGCCGGAGAAACTGAGCGATTGCCTGCACAAGATTGAGTTTTCCTCCAAACATCTGCTGCTGCTGATCAATGATGTGCTGGATATGTCCCGCATAGAGAGCGGCAAGATGGAGCTGCATAACAGGCCCTTCTCCTTCGCCGCGCTGGAGGAGGCCATGAGCATCCTGATCGCCCCGCAGGCGGAGCAAAAGGGGCTGATCTTTAGCATCCGGCGCACAATGACGCATGTTTTTGCCATTGGCGACGAATATCGCCTGCGCCAGGTGCTGGTCAATCTGCTGGGCAATGCCGTCAAGTTCACCAACCCCGGCGGCAGTGTGGCGCTGGTGATGGAAGAACTGCCGCAGGATCAACCGGGCAAGGGCAGCTTCCGCTTTGCGGTGCAGGATACCGGCATTGGCATCAGCAAACAGGATCAGCCGGATATTTTCAAGGCGTTTGAGCAAGGGGAGAACCCCTATGTAGCCCGCGCGGGCGGCACCGGCCTGGGGCTGTCCATCAGCACCAACCTGGTGGCGGCGATGGGCAGCCAGATTGAGCTTGTCAGCGATGTGGGCAAGGGCAGCACTTTCTCTTTCGCTGTGCAGCTACCCCTTTGCGAGGAGGATGAGCAGCCTGCTCAGATACACCAGCCCATAGAGCATTACCGGCAGCTGTTTGCAGGCAAGCATGTACTGATTGCCGAGGATAACAAGATCAACCAGGAAATCGCTATCTATCTGATGGAAACCGTAGGCTTTGCCGTGACGACCGTCGATGATGGCAAGGCGGCAGTGGATGCGGTGCTGACGGCTGCGCCCGGCACCTATGATGTGGTGCTGATGGACATTCAAATGCCGCTGATGGACGGCCTGACCGCCACACGGGAAATCCGCAAGGCCAGCCATCCGGACGCGCGCACGCTGCCCATCATCGCTATGACAGCCAATGCCTTTGACGAGGACACCAAAAAGTCCATCGATTCGGGTATGAACGGGCATATCGCCAAGCCCATTGATACTGATACGCTGTATGCATTGTTGGAACAGCTCTTATCATAAGCTACAAAAGCAGGAGGGAATGGATTATGCACCAAAAGCGTCTGATTTCTCTGGTGGTATTATTGGTGGTAATGGTGACAGTGCTGGCGGGCTGCAGCAGTGATTCAAAAACATCCATCAAGCTGGACCCGAAAAACCCCGTTACGGTCTCCGTGTGGCACTATTACAATGGCGCGACGATGAACGCGCTGAACGACCTGATCAAGGAGTTCAACGAAACCGTCGGCAAAAAAGAGGGCATCATTGTGGAGGGCTATGGCCTGGGCAGCATCCCGGCGCTGGAAGAGGCCGTATTGAACTCCGTCAACAAAAAGGTGGGCAGCATGGCCATGCCGGCGGTGTTTGCCTCTTATGCTGACACTGCTTACGAGATTGAAAAGCTGGGCATGCTGGCAAACCTTGATAATTATTGGACGAAGGAAGAGCAGGCGCAGTATTTTGATTCATACGTAGAGGAAGGGCGCATTGGCCTCAAGGGAGAGCTGCGCATCTTCCCCATCGCCAAGTCTACCGAAACCTTCATGATCAACGAAACCGACTGGCTGCCCTTTGCGGAGGCGAACGGCCTGACCTATGACGACCTGAAGACCAGCGAGGGTGTGGCGCGCGTGGCGAAGCTGTATTACGAGTGGACAGACGCGCAGACGCCGGATATACTAAACGACGGCAAGGCATTTTATGGCCGCGATTCCATGGCGAACATGTTCATCATCGCCAGTAAAGAGCTGGGCACGGAAATTTTCCTGGTAAAGGACGGCAAGGTCACTTTGCAGGTGGATCGCGATATCATGCGCCGCCTGTGGGATGTTTATTATGTCAGCTACATCAGCGGCTATTTCCTTTCCGCCGGGCGCTACCGCAGCGACGATACCAAGGTGGGCGATATTCTGGCCTATATCGGCTCCACATCTTCGGCGGCGTATTTCCCCACCATTGTGACGGTGGATGGCGAGGATCATGCCATCACCCCCCGCATACTGTCCATGCCGCGTTTTGAGGGCGCGGAAAAGGTGATGGTGCAGCAGGGTGCGGGCATGGTGGTCACCAAGGGTGACCCCAAGGTGGAGTATGCGTCTGTGGTGTTCCTCAAGTGGTTTACGGATGTGAAGGTCAACAGCGGGTTCTCTGCGTTGTCTGGCTATATGCCGGTCAAAAAAGAAGCCGCGCAGTATGACGCGTACCTCAAAATTTTGGAAGAGAATCATGTCTCTTTGGATGACACCACCGACAAAACGCTCAGCATGGCTTTTGCCGAAATCAAGGACAGCCAGCTGTACACCAGCAAAGCCTTTGACGGCGGCGCATCCGCCCGCGCGGTGCTGGATAATCTGCTGCAAAGCAAAGCAGCGGCAGACCGCCAGGCGGTGGTGCAGCTAATGGAGCAGGGCGTTTCCCTTCAGGACGCTGTGGCGCAGTTTAACACAGAGGACGCGTTCGGGCTGTGGTTTGAAGCGCTGAACCAGCAGCTGGAAGCAGCGGTAAAGTGAGCTTTATGAGCCTATTCATAATCTGGTCAACGGCCATCTTGCGGCCTCTTTTTGCCTAGCCCCGCGTCGCTTTCCGCTTGAAATAGCTCTGCTATTCCTGCGCTCCCGCTCCTTGGACTGAACAAAAACCGACCACAATCTGTCCATTCCCCAGATCCTGAACAGGCTCTAAGGGAGCATCAAAGCCGTGGGCAGCCTGATGGCGGTTCACGGTTCCTTTTTGCGAAAGGGCTTTGCAAGCCGGGGTATGCATGCTATAATTGTTCAGAAGGGGTTGAAAAAAGCATGATTCAAACGTATGTGGAGCGCATCCGGCAGCTGGATCAAGGGCTGAACAGTGTCCGCATTTTTGACGAACACGCGCCCGATGGCCTGAACATTTTGGTGAAGGACAACATCGATGTGGCGGGGTATACCACGACCGCCGGTAGCGTGGCGCTTTCGGATAACCTGGCCATAGCAGACTCGCCCTGCATCGCCGCGCTTCGCAAGAACGGCGCGGTGATCTTTGGAAAAACCAATATGACCGAGTTCGCGAACTATTTTTCAAAAGGGTTGCCCAGCGGCTATAGCTCACTCAGCGGCCAGGTGATCTGCGCATATGACGAAAAAGAAAACCCCTGGGGCAGCAGCACCGGCTCCGCCGTGGCGGTGAGCGCGGGGCTTTGCGATGCGGCCATTGGCACCGATACGTCCAATTCCATCGTGGGCGCGGCACTTCGAAACGGCGTTTGTGGCTACAAGCCGCCCATCCACACCCTCAGCCAGCAGGGCATTGTGCCTATCGCTTTCACGCTGGACAGTGCGGGGCCGATGGCGCGCACGGTGAGGCTGACGGTGGATGTGTACCAGATGATGCGTGAAACTCCGCTTGCTATCTCGCAGCGGGATTTGAAGGATATGCGCTTTGCCGTCAATACCGCCAATGCGTATTATCTGTCGCAGGACGAGCGGCAGGCGCACCGGGAGCTGGTGGAGCGCCTGCGGCAATCGGGCGCGCGCGTCACGGAGGTGGAGGTGCTGCATAACGATGCCATTTCCACCCTCATGAAATACGAGATCAAGGCCGCGATGAACCACTACCTGCAAACGGCAAACAGCGCGATGAGCACGCTTTCGGATATCCTGGCTTTCAACGATGCGCACCCGGAGCATATTCCCTATGGGCAGACCTTGCTGCTGGCCGCGCAAAACGAGGCATCTGGCAACATGGACGAAGCAGCGTACCAGGCAGCGCTGAAGACACGCCAAGAACAACGCACGCAATGCCTGGAAGAATTGAAGGAATATGACGGCGTATTGCTGATGGGGCCCAACAGCATTCAGCATTTTGTGGGCTTCCCGTCCATATCCCTGCCCGATGGCATTCTGCCAAGCGGCATGCCGGCGGGCGTGACGGTGTTTGGGGTAGAAGAAGCGCGGCTGCTTTGTGCGGCGCTGGCGCTGGAGGAAAAGCGGATCACCCGCGGGTACATCGCCCCCAAACGCTTATTTGGGGATAAATGAGTAAGGCAACAGCGAGTCAATCACTTGACGGGTAGCATATTTGCTATTAAAATAAAGCCATCGTGTGGAAGGAGTGTTGCCCATGGATGTTTCCGTGCAGGAGGGCAGCCGTGAAGTGGCAAGGGCGGCGATATCGCTGGCCATGACCCGCAACAGGGACGAGGAAAATGCGCTTCGGGAAGGATTCCTAAAAGATGGCGTTCAAAGCGCCGCCATCGATTATGGCGGGGAGTTTAACCAAAGTATCATGCGCCTGATTGAGCGCGCGGTGGTCGCCGCAAGGCGGGAGCATGTGATAGACGAATCCCACCACGAAGAAGGTGCAGTGGCAGGTGCGGCGCACGAGGCCGTGTGCCAGGTGATGCAAAAGGCTATGGGATTGTCTGTGGGCGGCAAGATTGCCGTGGCCCGCTGCAAAGAGCATGTGGCGGTGGCGGTGTTTCTGGGCGTTGGCCTGGTGCACCTCAACGAAGTCTGCATCGGCCTGGGGCACCGGGCAATATAATGAATACAGAGGAAAAAGTCATGCCATTGACCATTGCCATTGACGGCCCGGTAGGCGCGGGCAAGTCCAGCTTATCCGACGCGGCGGCGAAGCGTCTGGGTGTTTTGCACCTGGATACAGGCGCGATGTACCGGGCGGTGGGCCTTGCCGCGCTGGATGCAGGCATCGCCCCGGAGGATGAGGACGCGGTGTGCGCCCTGTGCGAGGCGGGCGGCGCGGAGATTGACGTGACGTATCAGGATGGCGCGCAGCGTACCTTTCTGAATGGCGTGGACGTATCGTCCCGCATCCGCACCCAGAAGGTGGGCATGGCGGCGTCCAGCGTATCTCGCTACGCCAAGGTACGCAAAATGCTGGTCAAACGCCAGCAGGCGCTGGCCGCGCGGCAGTCCATACTGGTGGACGGGCGGGATATCTGCACGGTGGTGCTGCCGGACGCGAAGGTCAAGATATTTCTCACAGCGTCTGCCGAGGTGCGTGCCAAACGCCGCATGCTGGAGCTTCGCGCCAAGGGCGATCAAACGCCGTTTGAGCAGATCCTCAGCGAAGTGAATGCCCGGGATTTGCAGGATACCACCCGCGCGGTCGATCCACTGCAAAAAGCGCCCGATGCCACGGTGCTGGATACTTCGGAGCTAGATTTTGACCAATCGGTGGATGCTATCATTCATCTTGTGGAGGCGCGTTATGGCCGGCAATAAGGTTGAGCATACATTCTGGTACTCCGTTGCGCGTGCGCTGGCGGCCTTTGTGTTCACTGTGTTATTTCCTACGCATTATCACGGCAAAGAGATTTTGAACGCTGTGGATGCCCCCTATATCATCATTGCCAACCATCAGAGCTGGCTGGACCCTGTGGCGATTGCACGCTGTTGCAGGCGGTATGAAATCCGCTTTTTGGGCAAAAGCCAGCTGGTTCAATCCAAGGTTGCGGGGTATTTTATCAAGCAGCTGCACATGATCTCGGTGGACCGTCATGCCACGGATATCCAGGCCATGCGCCAGTGCACGCAGGTGCTCAAAAAGGATCAGGTGCTGGGCATTTTCCCCGAGGGCACGCGCCATCAGGAGCATATGATGGACGAGGTGGAATCGGGCGTGGCCGTGCTGGCGCTGCGGAGCCGGGTGCCGGTGGTGCCTGTTTATTTCACCTGTAAGTTTAAGCTGTTCCGCCGTACGGATGTGTATGTTGGCCAGCCCATGGCGATTGAGGACCTGTGCGAAGAGGGCAGCAACAACGAAACGGCACAGAAACTGGTCGGCCGCATCCGCGAAACCTTCTTTGATATGCGCGACAGCCATGCCCAAAAGGCTTTGACTGAATAATTTACATGGGCAAGCAGGAAATGCAGGATTTACGGCGAATATGGTCTTATTAGCCTGTGTTTGTTTTGGAGGGACGCCATGCCTTACGAGATTGCGCAGCATGCCGGTTTTTGTGCCGGAGTGCGCAAAGCGATGGACACCGCGGTGGCTGTCGCAGCGCAGGCAAGGGACCGGGGTATCCCCTGCACCTGCCTGGGGGAGTTGATCCACAACCCTGATGCCATCTCCCGCCTGGAGGGCCTTGGCGTCAACCGCGTGGATCAGGTGGACGAAGTGCCGCAAGGGATGGTGATCCTGCGCAGCCACGGCGTGCCGCCGGATGTGATGGCGGCCTGTCAGGCCAAGAGCCTTGAAATTGTGGACTGCACCTGTCAGTTTGTCAAAGCGCTGCACAGCATTGTGGCGCAGGGTTTGCCGGTCATCCTGGTTGGCGATCCCGAACATCCCGAAGTGGTGGGAACAAAGGGCTGGTGCCAAGGTGCCTGCCATATTGTGCAAAATGTGCAGGAGGCGGCAGCCTTGCCGCCGATGGAAACTGCGCTGCTGGTATCCCAAACCACCTTTCCTCCCGAAAAATGGGAGGAAATCCTGGCCATTATTGAGCCCAAGGTGCAGCACCTCCAGGTGCATTGCACCATCTGCCCCGCCACCTCGCAGCGGCAAAATGCCGCCCGTGCGCTGGCCGAAAAGGCGGATTGCATGGTGGTAGTGGGCGGCAGGCACAGCGCCAACACCCGCAAGCTGTACGAGCTTTGCCTCAGCTTGTGCCCCCGCACTTATTTGGTGGAACGTGCAGCGGAATTACCGCAACACTTTGCAGATATCCACACGGAATACATAGGAATTACCGCCGGCGCATCCACACCGGATTGGTCATTTAAGGAGGTTATCGCACGCATGAACGACATGGAACACAACGTTGAGCTGGAAGCTGTCGTGCAGCCCGCTCAGGAACCCGCCCTCACCGAGGAAGAGCAACGCCAGAAGAACTTTATGGACGCTGTGGACAAATCCCTGGTTCGCATCCGCAACGGCCAGACTGTGACAGGCACCGTGGTGCAGCTCACGGAAGATGAAGTCAGTGTCAACATTGGCTACAAATCCGACGGCATCATCAAGCGCTCCGAACTCGTGGATGAGAACGTCAAACTGGGCGATGAGATCGAAGTTGAAGTCGTCAAGGTCAACGACGGCGAAGGCAATGTCGTCCTTTCCCAGCGCAACATCATCAACAAGAAGACCTGGGACGAGCTGATGGCCAAGTTTGAATCCGGTGAGTACATTGACGCTGTGGGCAAAGAAGTGGTCAACAAGGGCCTGCTTGCCTACGTCAACGGCATTCGCGCGTTCATCCCCGCGTCGCAGCTGGCGCAGCGCTATGTTGAGAAGATCGATCAGTTTGTGGGCCAGCCCATGAAGCTCAAGATCATTGATGTAGACGTGGCGAAGAAGCGCATCGTGGCCAGCCGCAAGAAGGTCATCGAAGAAGAAGGCGCCTCCAAGAAGGCCGCCGCGTGGGAGAAGCTTGTGGAAGGCGCCGTGCTCAAGGGCACCGTCCGCCGCTTTGCTGATTTCGGCGCGTTTGTGGACCTGGGCGGCGTGGATGGCCTCATCCACATCACCGATATGGCATGGAACCGCGTGGGCCATCCCAGCGAAGTGCTTTCCGTCAATCAGGAGATTGATGTGAAGGTATTGTCTGTGGATCGCGAGCGCGAGCGCATCCAGCTCGGCCTCAAGCAGCTGCAGTCCCGCCCCTGGGACAACATCGAAGAGAAGTATCCCGTCGGTGTGATCCTGGAGCGCAATGTGGTACGTATCCGCCCCTTCGGCGCTTTTGTGGAGCTTGAGCCCGGCGTAGACGGCCTGGTGCACATCTCCCAGTGCGCACTCACCCGCGTGGCCAAGGTGGAAGACGCCCTGACGGTGGGTCAGCCCGTGCGCGTGAAAGTGCTGGCTGTTGATCCCGCTGCCAAGCGCATCAGCCTCAGTGTGCGCGAAGCGCTGGCTGACGAAGCTGAATACATCGAGATCGAAATTCCCGATGCTATTTCGGATCTGCCCGCTGACGAGTCCGCCGAGTAAAAGGTTTCATTCAGCCGCCTGTTAAAAAATGGGCGGCTTTCTTTTTCTGTTTGGATCAGGAGAAATATCATGAAAATCAAGTTTTTTTTGCCGGTATTGTTGTTGGTGCTGTTGCTCGCTGCCCCGGCCATGGCACAGGAAGCCATGGATATTACCGCGTCCTGCACGGTAGAGGCCACCGCCAGCAGCAATAAGGCCGCCCGCCTTACCGATCGCAAGTATGCCACCGCCTGGACCAGCAACAAGCAAAAAGCCCCGGCCATCACCATTACCGCCGGGAGCGAGGGTGCGTATGGCATGTACATCTGCTTTGGCGATAAAACTGCGCCCTGGCAGCTGCAAGTGCAGCAGGATGGCAAGTGGGTGGCAGTCCATGAAGACAACGGCATTTATGCCCATGTGTACGTGCCGCTTAATGGTGTCAAAAAATTTCGCATCACCCCCACCACCGATAAGCAGACTACCCTGTGCGTCAGCGAAATCTACGTGCTGGGCGCGGGAGATGTGCCCGCCTGGGTGCAGCAGTGGCAACCAGCGCCGCAAAAGGCGGATCTAATGCTCCTTGCCGCGCATCCTGATGACGAGCTTTTGTTCTTTGGCGGCGCGATCCCGTACTATGCGGGCGAGCTCAAAAAAGATGTGGTCGTCGCGTACATGACCTATGCCACCTTCGAGCGCCGCAGCGAGCTGCTGGACGGCCTGTGGGCGTGCGGCCTCACCACATACCCCGAAATTGGCACCTTCTATGATGGCTATTCCAGCAACCTCAGCGGTGGCTATGACAAATGGGGCAAAAAGAACGTCACCACCTATATCACCGGCATTTTACGCAAGTACCAGCCCGATGTGGTGGTCACCCATGATATCAATGGCGAGTATGGCCACGGTGCACACCGCGTCTGCGCCGATGCCCTGCAAATCTGCGTGGGCTATGCCGCAGATTCCACCCGCTATCCTGATCAGGTGTCGCTGTATGGCACTTGGCAGGTCAAAAAGCTCTATCTGCACCTCGCAAAAGAAGGCGCCATCCATATGGATTGGCGGCTGCCCCTTGAGGCGTTTGATGGCCAGAGCGGCTTTGATGTCGCTGCAGAGGCCTACAAGCATCACCTCTCCCAGCAGGATAAGGGGCAAAAGAGCAAGGTGACCGGCAAGTTTGAGGTCTTTGTGGTGGAGCCGGAGGACAGCCTGTACAGCTGCTTCGACTTTGGCCTGGTGCATACCACCGTGGGCAACGATGTGCTGAAAAATGACTTTCTGGAGAATGTGGAGTAGGGGACGAGGGATGGGAACGCGGGTGGCTACTCGCCTCCAGGCCCCTCGGCAGGAGACCAGTCTCCTGCACCTCGGCCTTTGCTTCCTTCGATGAGGATTGCGTGATTGTGTGCGCGTGCGAAAAACGATGTGTTTGGCTTTGGGAATGCAAGCATTCCACAGCTACCCACATCGTTTTCTGTTCCCCGGCTTTGGCCGGTAAACCGCCGTGCGCACACATAACAGTTGCACGCCTGGTTATAACGACCCTTTAGATGCCGGAGGATAGGGCTGCCGGACATTGGTCAGGCCCACAATATAATCCACAGGCACATGATAGTATAGTGCCAGCTGACACGAAATTCTGTGGGAATGTCCACCTCGCCCGTCTCATAATCACTGTAAATTTACTGAGAGCAGTGCAAAATGGCACAGATGTCCTTTTGCTTCAGGTCTGCATCTTCGCGAGAGTAACTCTTATCTAAAAGTCAGGGGCTGGGATGTAATTTCCCCAGCCCCTTTGCTATTTGCTTAGCAAGCAGTTTTACAAACGCGTAAGCAATTCCTTATTACCCATAAGTGGGGGTGCAGGGAGCACTGCTCCCTGCCGAGCGACGGAGATGAGCGCCGCCAGTGGCAGATGAAGCGAATCGGAGTCGGACACCGAAACGAGCGATGGCACGCCGCAGCGTGGCAGCGCGACGATTGAAGTGGAAGAGGTTTCTGAGGGCGAGTAGCCCTCAGCGTACCTCATCCCTCGTCACATCCCGTGCTTCACGCGTTCGCTTTCTTCCACGCGCTTGGCGTTGTTGAAGCGATCGAGGGTGCCTACGAGGTAGCCGGTGATGCGGCGGATACGCTCAAAGGGGCGTCCATTTTCTTCGCGACCACAGCAGGGGCAGGTATCGCCGATGATGCCGTTAAAGCCGCAGAGCGGGTCGCGATCAACAGGATGGTTGATGCTGCCATAGCCGACACCTGTATCGTGCATATGGCGCACAATGCGTTCAAAAGCCTCAAGGTTCTGGCTGGGGTCGCCATCCATTTCCACATAAGTGATATGGCCGGCGTTAGTGAGCGCGTGGTAGGGGGCTTCGATACTGATTTTATCAAAGGCGTTGATGGGGAAGTATACAGGCACGTGGAAGGAGTTGGTGTAATACTCGCGGTCTGTCACGCCGGGGATGGTGCCGTAGCGCTCTTTGTCCATGCGCACAAAGCGGCCGGACAGGCCTTCGGCGGGGGTGGCGAGCAAGGTGTAGTTGAGGTGTTTCTCGGCAGACAGCTTGTCCAGATAATCGCGCATAAAGCCGATAATCTCAAGGCCGAGGTTCTGGCTCTCTTCGCTTTCGCCGTGGTGCTTGCCGCGAAGTGCCTTCAGTGTTTCGGCCAGGCCAATAAAGCCGATGGAGAATGTGCCATGCTTGAGCACCTCGCGGATTTCATCGTCCCAGTTTAGCTTTTCGCTGTCCATCCACACGCCCTGTCCCATCAGGAAGGGGAAGTTATAGACGTGCTTGCGCGCGATGATCTCAAAGCGCTCGTTAATTTGCTCTACTGCCAGTGCCAGCTTGGCCTCCAGCTCTTCAAAGAACCACTGGATATCGCCATTGGCCTTGATGGCGATGCGGGGCAGGTTGATGGTGGAAAAGCTGAGGTTGCCGCGGCGCGGCGCGACCTCGCGGGATTTATCGTATTGATTGCCCAGCACGCGGGTGCGGCAGCCCATATAGCCCACTTCGGTCTCGGGGCGGCCGGGGACATAATACTGCAGGTTGTAGGGTGCGTCGATGAAGGAAAAGTTGGGGAACAGGCGCTTGGCGCTGACGCGGATGGCGAGCTTGTAGAGGTCGTAGTTCGGATCGCCGGGGTTGAAATTGATGCCTTCCTTGACGCGGAAAATCTGGATGGGAAAGATGGGCGTTTCGCCGCGGCCAAGGCCTGATTCGGTGGCCAGCAGCACCTGCTCCATCACAAGCCGCCCTTCGGGGGAGGTGTCCATGCCATAGTTGATGGAGGAGAAGGGTACCTGCGCACCTGCGCGGCTGTTCATGGTGTTCAGGTTGTGCACCAGCGCTTCCATGGCCTGGAAGGTGGCACGGCGGGTCTCCTTGAGCGCATACTGCTGCACAAAGGCGAGGGTGGATTCCGTCTGATCGCCGAGGAGGGGCAAAAGCTTGGCGCGTACAGCGGCCTCAAAGCCCTCGGGCGGCTGCATGGCGGGCAAAAGATTGCTTTCCTGCTCCACTTCGCTGACGATGCGGCGAGCAGTGTCGTCGGCATTTTCGTCGTTCGCGTATAGGGTCAAGGCGCGGGAGAGGTTGTCGCGGTAGCGCTTGATAAATGTTTTTTTGACGCCGGGGGCCATGCCGTAATCGAAGTTCACGATGCTCTGGCCGCCGTGCTGATCATTCTGGTTGGCCTGGATGGCGATGCATGCCAGTGCGGAATAGCTGGCGATGTCCTTGGGCTCGCGCAATACGCCATGGCCGGTTGAGAACCCGTTGTGGAACAGGTGCAGAAGATCGATCTGGCAGCAAGTGGTGGTGAGGGTCAGGAAATCCAGATCGTGGATGTGGATATCGCCCTCGCGGTGGGCGGCGGAGTGCTTGGGGTTGAGCACATACATATCATAAAACTGCTTGGCACCCTCGGAGCCAAACTTGAGCATGCTGCCCATGGCGGTGTCGCCGTTGATGTTGGCGTTCTCGCGCTTGATGTCGCTGTCCACAGCATCCTTGTAGGCGATGTCTTCGAACACCTTCATCAGGCGCGTGTTCATTTCGCGCACGCGGCTGCGCTCGGCACGGTACAGAATATATGCCTTGGCGGTGCGCACAAAGCCCTTTTCGATCAGCACGCGCTCCACAGTATCCTGCACTTCTTCTACGGACGGGGCGGTGCCGATGCCTTCGTTATTCTCCAATTCCTGCTCCACCAATTGGGCGATCACCCTGGCCGTTTCCTCGCCCTTCTTGCTGCCGGAGCCTACAAATGCCTTATAAATCGCATGCTCAATCTTGTCCATCTCAAAGGGCACGATGCGCCCATCGCGCTTACGTATAGAAGTAATCACGTTTTTATCCCCCTGTATATCTTGTCGACTCAATGAAAAACCGCACCTTATTATATAAAGTGCGGTGTCGCTTGTCAATACTATATATAGGTTATTTTTCGATATTTTTATTATCGACCACAATATATTGTGGCGTAACCTAACGTACAGCTGTGCGTTATTCTGCCAGCAGATGCTCGAACTTTGGGTCGCTGCTCTCTTTATAGATGGAGAATTTGTTGCCGATGCACTGCACAGGCTCGGCCGGGACGCGCTGACACAGTACCTCGCAGGCCTCTCTGGCGGTAAGGGCACAGCCGCGCTGCACAGAGCATTTGATCAGCTCTCGCGCCTCCAATGCGTCGTAGGCTTCGCGGATGGTGTTGTCGCTGATGCCGTCTTTGCCGATGTACAGGATGATGGGCGCGGTGTTGCACATGGAGCGTAAAGCTGCGCGCTGCTTGTTGGTAATCATATGTATCTCCTCTTATTCAACAAAGTCGAATTCCAGATCGTCGATGCGCACGGTGCTGCCCTCGTTAGCGCCTGCCTTGCGAAGCGCGTCGATGATACCGCTGCGGCGCAGCGTGCGGTGGAACCAGTTCATACTCTCTTCGTCATCGAAGTTCACGCTGTCCAGCAGCTGGTTCACTGCGCCGCCAGTGATCACAAACACGCCATGATCGCGGGTGATCTCAAAGGCTGCGGTGTTATCAAAGCCAATGAACAGCTCTTCCTCTGTGAAGGGCGCCATGGGCGGCAAAGCGGCCAGGGTGTCGGCCACACAGTCTATCAATTCGTCAAAGCCCTGGTGTGCGGCGGCGCTGACAGCAAAAACTTTGGCTCTGTCGCCGATGTGCGCAAGAAGGGCTTCGAGGTTATCCCGCGCTTCGGGCAGGTCCATTTTGTTGAGGGCCACGATCTGCGGCTTATCGGCCAGCGCTCCATACTTTTGAAGCTCTTCATTGATCTGGTCGTAATCGGCAATGGGGTCGCGCCCTTCTATGCCGGAGGCATCCACCACGTGCAGAAGCAAGCGGGTGCGCTCCACATGGCGCAAAAAATCGTACCCAAGGCCCGCGCCTTCACTTGCGCCTTCCACCAGGCCGGGGATGTCCGCCATCACGAAGTCCTGCCCGTGGCGGCGAACCATGCCAAGGTTTGGCGTGAGGGTGGTGAAATGATAATTGGCAATCTTGGGCTTTGCGGCTGTGACCACCGATAAAATGGTGCTTTTGCCCACATTCGGGTAGCCCACCAGTCCGACGTCCGCAATGGATTTCAGCTCTAAAATCATTTCGCGCCGTTCGGTCTTGATGCCAGGCTTGGCAAAGTTGGGTGCCTGACGCGTGGGCGTGGCAAAGTGCATGTTGCCCCAGCCGCCGCGGCCGCCGCGAAGCAACACCTTGCGCCGCCCCGCCTCGTACATATCGGCCACCACCTGGCCGGTCTCTTTGTCGCGCACCACGGTGCCCACCGGAACCTTCACAATCAAATCCGCGCCGCGCTTGCCGGTGCAGCGCCCGGATGAACCGTCTACGCCGCTATCGGCCTCATACTTGCTTTTGAAGCGGAAGTCCATCAGCGTGTGCATGTTCTCGTCCGCCAGCAATACCAAATCGCCGCCGTTGCCGCCGTCACCGCCGTCGGGCCCGCCGTTTTGTACAAATTTTTCGCGGTGGAAGGATACGCATCCATTTCCGCCGTTGCCCGCCTTGGCAATAAAGGGCGCGCGATCGACAAATGCCGCCATGGTTACCTCCTGGTTCTTCATTGAACACCATAGTATAGCATACCCGCTATAGAGGATGCAATTGCTTTTCTGGTTGAAACTAAATTTTGTTCAAGGAAAAATGGAAAGCACGCTTGACATTTTACCAAAGTGTGATATGCTGAGGATGGAAAGCGTGCTTTACATTTTGACAAGGAGGGAACCCCGTGAAAAACCGGCTGGAGGAAATCCGAAAAGCTCAGGGCATCCGCCAGGAGGAACTGGCGGCAGCGCTGGAGGTGTCCCGGCAGACCATCGGTTCGCTGGAGAACGGGCGCTACAACCCGTCCATTGTGCTGGCAATCAAGATCGCCCGGTACTTCCGCATGGCAGTGGAGGAAATATTTATTTATGAGGAGGAAGAAACCCCATGTTAAAGAAGAAATCTTATTACATTGCGGCCGTTGTGCTCGGTGCGCTGTTGATGGCTGCGGCCATTTTACTCAATCTGGTGTGGGATATCCCAAAGGCTATGCAAGGCGTGCTGCTGGGCGTAGGCTCGGGCCTGTTTGGTATGGGTGTCGCCAATTGGGTGATGAAGAGCATGGAAGAAAAAGACCCTGCTGTGGCCAAACAAAATGCTGTGGAATATCAGGACGAACGCAACACCGTGATCCGCAACCGCGCCAAAGCGCACGCGGGCGATATCATGCAGTGGGGTCTGGTCGCCCTCGCCTATATTACCATCCTGGCTGACGCTTCGTTGTGGATCACGCTGGCTATTGTGGCTGTATATGCGCTCAAATTCTTGCTGGAGCTTTATTATATGGGCAAGTATCAAAAAGAGATGTAAAGCCAAGGCTCAGCCCGCATTCATAAACTGCGCCAGCGTATCCATCAGCTGCGTGATGTTTAAGGGCTTGGCGAGGTGCGCGTTCATCCCGCATTGCAGCGCGCGGTCCACGTCTTCTTTGTAGGCATTGGCAGTCATGGCCACGATGGGCACGCGCCCGGCGTCGGGATGGGGCAGGGCGCGGATGGCCAAGGCGGCGTCATAACCATTCATTGTGGGCATCTGAATGTCCATAAAGACCAGCTGATAATGCCCGGCAGGCGAATCTGCAAACATCTGCACAGCAATATTTCCGTCTTCCGCTTCGTCAAAGATCAGGCCTGTATCTGCCAGGATTTCGCGCAGGATGAAGCGGTTGATCTCGATATCTTCTGCCAGCAAAATGCGTTGCCCGGCCAGATTGGCCGCCTTTTGACGTAATGGCGGCGCGGCCAGGGTGCCTTTTTGGAAGGTCAGTTCAAAGCTGAATGTGGAGCCTTTGCCTAAGACGCTTTCTACCTCAATGCGTCCGCCCATCATCTGCACCAGATTCTGGCTGATGGACAACCCCAGCCCCGTGCCGCCAAAGCGGGATGCGATGCTGGCATCGGCCTGCTCAAAGGGTACAAACAGGCGTGCCATTTGCTCCGTGCTCATGCCAATGCCGGTGTCGGCCACAGCAAAGCACAGGTGCACATTTGCATCTGTTTCCTGCAACACCTGCACCCTGAAATTGATTTGCCCGCCGGCTGGCGTAAACTTCACTGCATTGCCCAGCAGGTTAATCAGCACCTGGCTGAGGCGCAGCTTATCGCCCAGCAGCGCATCCGGCGCCCCATCCACCTGTGTGGTCAGCGTCACCTTCTGCGCTGCACAGCGCGGCGCAATGATGCCGTCTACCTCACGTAGTGCTTCCTTGAGGGAGAATGCTGCTACGTTCAGTTCCAGTTTTTCGGATTCTATTTTGGACATGTCCAGCACGTCGTTGACAATGCCCAACAGATGGTTGGAGGAGCTGAGAATCTGGTCAACAGAGAACAAAGCTTTATCGGCGTCCGTCGTCACCGTATTTTTCGCAATTTCGGACATGCCCATGATGGCATTGAGCGGGGTGCGAATTTCGTGGCTCATGCGCGCGAGGAACGCGCTCTTGGCCCTGGATGCCACCTGCGCCGCTTGCTCCGCAGCCTTACGGTCTGTCACGTCGCGGGAGACACCGATCATGCCAATCACTTCATCGTGCTGGATCATGGGCGCCTTTACGGTTTCCACCAAGCGCTTGGTGCCATCTGGGAAGGTGATCAGCTCCTCAATGGTTTCGGTTTTGCGATCCTCCAGCACGCGCCGGTCGGCCTCCATAAACAGCCGTGCCATATCCCCGCTGATTTTGAAAATCTCCACGTCTATTTTGCCCACCAACGCCGACTCTGGCATACCGGCAAACTTTTCAAAGCTGGGGTTACAGGAGGTATAAAGTCCGAGTGTATCCTTGCAAAACACAAGGTCCGGCATGGTGTTATAGATGGCGCGAAGCGTAGTGGCCTGCAGCCGCAGTTCCCCAGTGCGCTTTGCAATGGTGTCCTCCAGCTGCTTGCGGTAGCGCCGGCCGCGAAGCATAAACGCTATCAGCACACCGGCCAGGGCAAATAGCAGCACGGAAGCAACGCTCAAAAGCAAAATGCGCAGCAGCGACAGCTGGGCGGCATAGTCGAAGGAACGGCTCAGCCAGCTGCGGCTGATAGCATCTACAGCAATCTTTGCCTGTGTTTTATCAACGATAGAGCACAGCGTGGCTTGCTCCTTGTTAAAGCCAAAGCGAGATTCCAGGGTGTAATCCAGTACCACATTGGCTTTGAAATTGGGGTTATCAAAATAGTTAGTCTGGTTGAGCAGCAGCCGCTCCGACGCCAGCATCAGATCGACCTCGCCGCTTTCCAGCGCGTCAAAAATCTCATACATGGTGTTGTATAGCACGGGCTGGCTGCCGGAAAACCACTGGCGGTACGTTTCTTCGTATAAGGCATCGCGCAGTACGCCGATGCGCTTATCCGCTACGTGGAAGATATCCAGATCGGGGTATTCCACTTTGGATATAAACGCATATTTCGTTGTGCAATAAGGCACTTCCGCCCACAAATACTTCCCAATGCGGTCTTTGGAAACCAATAGTTCCGATAGCATGGCGGCCTCGCCCGTGCACAGCATTCCTAACGTCTTCGCCCATGGGTCGTCCGGCTTAGATACGATTTCGAATTGCAGCCCGGTCAGCCGGGTGATCTCGGCCAGTATATCCAGCACCATGCCTTGATATTCCTTGGCCTCGGTGTTATAGAAGCACACGGGATAGTTGTCATTTTCCAGCACAACCGGCACCTTCTGGCCGGTCTCTTTCATGCACACCAGATATTCGCGTTCCTCAGGCGTCCATTGGAGTGAGAGCTGGTAGCTTGAAAACTCCTGCTCGCACTTGGCATATACCTCCTCCAACGTGGCCGCTCCGCCCTGCTGTAAGTATTTTTCCATTACGGAAATAATGGGTGCAAGCTCGCTTTGCATAGTGGCCAGCGAGGTTGTGAGCATGCAAATGGGAAAAAGTGCCCGGGGCGCAATCTCCTCATGCGCATAAAACATGGGTTCGGCGACACTTTCGTCGATGAACGCGTCAATCTGCCCGCTGTAGAGCAGCTCCACCGCCATTTCATAGTTGTCTACATCCGTTGCTTCAAAAGGGGAAGTGCATATTTGCTGATAATAATCCCTGTGGCAGGAATCTGTCAAAAAGCCCAGCCGCGGCGCGCGGGAAAGGGCAATGGCCGCGATGTCCTCTGTATCCTGCAGACAATACGCCACAAGGTATCGGTGGGTAATGGCGCTGGTCATCAGATAGGCCTCGCGCCGCTCCGGCGTGTCGGTCAACTCGCCGGTAAAATCCAGGGTTCCGTCCTCCAGGCGTGTCATCAGGGCATCCCAGTCTCCATCTACCGGCACAAATTGCATGCCAAAAAGCTGCGAAAGCAGTGCGCAAAACTCCCGGGCAAAGCCGGCGATCTCGCCCTGTTCGTTCACATAGGATTCTTTGGAAAGTAGCGTGCCGTAAGTGAACACGCGGTTTTGCGCGCGCATGCTTTCGATGGCGGCGGTCTCCACTTCTGTAATGCCGGAGAGCTGACGATAATCTGGTATGGCCTGGGCATGAGCACTTTGCCCTGCCGGAGCCAAACAGAAACTGGCAAGCAATACCACAATGGCCACAAAACTCAGTGTGTTTCGCAAGATAACATCCCTAATTTCTGCTTGTATTCGCATAAAGCATCCTATATAAGTATTGTTTTTTTAGTATAGCATACCCCCTGGCATTTGGCAAGTTTGCATTTGTGTAATCTTAAAAACCCGTTCCGGGATAATCCGAAAACGGGCGTTATGGGGGATCTTTTTATTCGGAAAAGCTGACGGAAATATTGCCGTTGGTGGTGGTGATTTTCATTTGCTTCGCGCCCGCCGTAGAGCCGGTGGGCAGGTTGTTTTTGCCGTTGGTGGTGCGGGAGGTGATCGAAAAATCGCTTTCTTTGCCCGCCACGTCGCCGGTGATGGAGGCGTTTGTGGAAGAGCAGATGAGGCTTTTTGATACCTGCACATCGGTGAAGGTGATTTTTCCGTTGGTGGTGCTGATGCCCAGACTCTCCGCGCGCACCATCTCCACCTTGCAGCTGCCATTGGTACTGCCAAGGCTTGCATACTTGTTCACAATCAGGCCGCCCACCGTGATGCTGCCGTTGGTGGACTGCATCGAGAAATCCCGGGCGGCCACGCTGGTGGCGGCAAGCGCAGCATTGGTACTGCGCAGCGTCAGCGACCCGGCGATGTTAAGGTCGGCCACCGTGATTTTGCCATTGGTGGTGCCAAGTGTCAGGTTGCCGCCAAGCGCCACTTCTTCGGCTTTGATAGCGCCGTTGGTGGTGGTGATCTCAATGCTCTCCAGCGCGGATTTGGGCAGTGCCAGCACTACCTGCCGGCCGCCGGACAGGAAGGAAAAATCAAAAATCTCATACCATTCGCGATTGCTTTTGTGGGTCACAGTCAATACGCCGTTCTTTTCGGTGATTTCGTAGTGGCTTTTGTTGCCGTCAAAATAGGTGATGTGCACCTGATTGTCGGCGGATTGCACCACGTGCACGGCGTTGTTGATGTCCTTGAAAACAAGCTGCGTGATGCCGGAAGCACGGTATTGCTTTTCGGTATACTCTTCCTGCCCCTGCGCGAAATAGCTGAACGCGCCCAGCAGCATGAGCACGATGATTACCCTGATAATCCACTTGATGATTTTCTTCATTGCGTTGCCCCTTCTTGGTTGTCCTTGACCAATATAGCATACTTTGAGTATCAGCAAAAGGGCTTTTGAACATTTCTAATGCAATTCTAATTGATAATACAGCGCGTCAAAATTCTCCCCCTGATTGAGCCTGCTCAGCAAATCAAACAAGGCTTCTTTTCCGTTTTGATCGATCCATTCTTTCAACTCATGCTTGCTGACGATGTAGCGGTACCGGCGTGCCTCGGAATCCCCCGCATAGAACTTCGCGGGCGTGTCCATATCGCTGAGGGCGGCTACGTTTTTGCCGTTATCCGTTACGGCGATCCATGCGCCCTCGCTGTAGAGATCCCGATCATCATTTTGTGTGGCAAATCCCTCGTCAAACCACGTGGGCAAGGCCACCTGAAACCACAGCTTGCCTTTATAGGCGCGGTAATGCACTTCCGCGTGCGTCAGTTCGTGCGCCACTACATCCACATTCAGATATTCGTCCGAAATCACAATGTAGCTTTGTACCTGCACCAGCATCAGCGTGGAGGTGTCATGCACGCCGCCCAGCTTGTTCAGCTTTGCAATGTCGTCGCACAGGATGATAACAGGTGCGCTTTCGATTTCTCCAAAATATTCGGAAACGCGCTGCCTTGCTTGCTCCACAATGCGGAGTGCTTCCTCCGTGCTGCCTTGGAATCCCTGATTGACGTACACAGGATCGGCAATCCTGTCAAAGCCGTGGATGGATACCGTCATGCGGTACCCAATGGGAAGAAACCATACAAAAGCAATCACAAGGACAACAAGCAGGAGAGCTATTGCACGGATCATGATGTATCTTTTCTTGACTTTTCTTTCTTCTTTCGTCATACAATCACCTAATAGATTTTTTGTAGAAGAGGGATCCTGCTGCCCTATGTTTATTGTAACACGCTTTCCAACCAAAAGCCAGCCGAACGCATTGTTACGGCTGGCCTCTGCTTTTCTTTTGGCTTATTTCATAGGGCTTCAGGGTTTTAGCGCAACAACGCAGATGGTTTCTCCGTCATCCGCAAAGGGCTTTCCCGCTACATCGCCATACAGCTGCACTGTTTCAAAGCCTGCGGCCCGGGTTTCCGCCAGGATCAGCTCCTGGGTGAAATAGTGATCCCACACATGATAGCAGCTCACTTTTTCGTGGGTCTGCACAATGTATTGGCAAAGCTCCGTATGGTCTTCATCGTCATATTGATAAACGGCATTCAGACATAAATGCGGCTGATCACTGAAAAATCCGCCGACTTCACAGTATTCCCAGGTGTGCGCCTCCGCCTTACGCATGCGGGGTGTAAACACATCGAACACAAATCTTCCACCGGGCTTTAGCGCTTGGTACACCTTCCGTTGCAGGGCGAGCCGATCCGTAGCCGATAACACTGCATAATCACAATAGATCAATGTGACGACGTCAAATTGCGCGGTATAATCAAGGGTCAGATAATCCTGGCAAAGGTAGCGGATGTCGCTCTTGCACAGCCGCGCTTGCTCCTTGGCGTAGTCCACAGAACGCCTGGAAAAATCAACACCGGTAACAGCATACCCCGCGCGGTAAAACAATTCTGCATAGATGCCGGGGCCGCAGCCGAGATCCAGCAGGTGCGGATATTTACTGGGCGGCAAAAGCGATGCGATCCAATCTGCCGATTGACTCACAAAGGAATGGGTCCTTGTTGCGGCATCCCAGCCGGGATTCAGGTGTGCTTCGAGCATGCCTTTCGAAATATGCTCATCTGTCCACAACGCTGCCGTACCGGACTGATACAGTGCTGGTTTGTGGATGTATGGCAACAGCTGTTTGAACATCATCGTTCCCCCCTACAAATTTTGTTGTCTCTTGTTGTGACAACATAGACAAAACAAAAGAGCCGTGGATCACTCCACAGCTCTTGCAAGACCAAGAGTTTTTGATGTGGAGTGTAGATATAAAAGCACAATTTGCACACAAAAAAGCCTCCGCCAAGGAATCTTTTTCGTGTAGAATTATGTTTTATGCCCTACTTCCACATGCTCACTTATATTGCCGATGGTGCAACTATCAAGTGCGCCGCGCCTGCATCGCTCCTTTGATCTATGCTGTCACACGTACAGTTTAGGCTACTGGAGCCGCTTTGTCAATGCCTTTTTCAAGCGGGCAAAAGAAGCTGATCGTGTTGCCGTCCGGGTCACTGATCACAAAAGACCGAACGCCCCAGGGTTTGTCGGTGGGCGGACTGTGCGCAAGGCCGCGGCTGTTCAACTTGGCATATTCCGCATCCACGTCTTCCACGGCATAGATCAGAGCCATGTTCTTCGTGGCGGGCATGTCAGCATCGGTGTGCCGAAAAACGATCAGTTGGTTTTTGAGAAACCGAAAGTCTACGCCGCCATCAACGGTGGGCGCATAGCCAAAAACACTTTGGTAGAAAGCCGCCATGGGTTCGATATGATGCGTCTGAATACAGGCGCCATGAAGCCACATAGGAACACCTCCCCAATTCTTAGCGTTTGTGGCTTACGGTGTTTCTCCTTCGCCAGATGTTTTGTGTGCAATCAGTGCATTCAGCTGCCGGAAAAACGCCCGTGCGTCGTTGAAATCATCAGAGCATAGCCCCAAATGCACCCGCCCATAACAGGCCACCTTTTCCTCGTTGAGATAGGTATATGCAATTTGTCCACAGGAGGGCGATTTGCAAAGCGTGCAAGTTTTGAGCGCGTCAAAAATACGGCTGGCCAGTTGCGGAGCGGTTTTCGAAATTTCGGCCAACACCTCCTCCATGCAATCTGATTTTCTGTGCCATCTTTGCTCTGCGTTATCGTATACGAAATACCAGCCAAAATGCTGCAAGGATTCGGTGTCGGACAGATTGATACCGTATGAAATTCCAAAATCAGGCGCCACATATTTGATCCTGCCGCTTTTGCCTACGTTTCGCTTGAATCTGAGCGGGCGCAGGGCTTTGAGATAGCCGTCCATGGCGAGAATTTCGCTTTGAAGCTCCCTGGGCACCTGTGACACAACACTTTCAAAAGAAAGCGGCTTGGTTTGTTCGCTTTTTTCCATGGAAGAGAACCCCTTTCATGCTCTTTTGAGTTTGCTATTGCTGATTTTCCTACGCTTTATCCAATGGTTTCACGTTTCGTCCTTCTACATAAAACTGCTTATCATTTCTTCCGACCATCCCGGCGGCATATGGGGCTTGGCGTATTTCACCAGCTGTTTATACAATACTTCTGCTGCTTTTTCTTTACTCAATACCTTCGAAACCTGTGTGTGGGGCACATGGCCGTCAACCAGCGCGCTGTCTGTCTTGAAAATACGCTTGAGCGCCGTTCCCGGAATCTTGGCGCACAGCCGAAGGGTTTCAGGGCCGAGCTGATTGACAGTGAAGGTGACATAAGCATTTTTCAGACGATACGAATCAAAGCACTGGATGTCCAGCTGCTCGGCGGCAAAGCTTCCTTGCCGCAACTTGTTCATGATGCTGTCGGCATCGGCTGTTTTGATCAGCGCCATGTATTCGATATAAGTGCAATACTGGTAATCGCATGCGGCGATGTTTTTGGAAATCCCACTGCCGAAGGTTTTTTCATAAACCGGCAACAGCAGCCTGTAGAAGCTATCGGTATCAACAACGTCCATGGGGACGTAAGCGCACTTTTCCATGCCGTACAGTGTATTGATATCCACCATTATCCAGAAAAAATGGGTATGACCAAAAAAGTCATACACGATGTCCAGCAAGGATATTTCGGTAATGGGGCTGTCTGTAAATTGCTTTGTCTGATTGCTTTTTGATAAGCCAAACCGCTCATATAGCTGCCGATAGGTGTTTTCGTCCAGATAATATTGCAGCCGGATTGTACCAAACATTCAAATCCTCCTCATCCCTCGTTTTTCAGGAGCGTAACGTGTTTACTATACTGCCTTTCGCGATCAATCACGCTGTGTATTGTTCAAGCTCCAACTCAATCCATTTTTTCATCCATTCACGCACGCATGGATCGGCCAAATCAAAGCGATAGCCGGTAAACCCGCACTTTGCCCCGGAAAACTGGCACCTCAGCCCAGCATGACGACAGCCCACAAAATCCTCGCCGTTGTGCGTAAAAGCAAAGCGCGCATACCCCATGTTGCCTGTTTTCCGGTAGCACTGTTCGGGGTCGAAAGCTGCGTCCTGCCCACAGCTTTTCAGCGTATTTGCCATGTCATCCGGCAGAGTAAGGAGGATATTGTTCGGATTTGCTAAATGGTTGACGCCGGGGATGATGGAGCATCCCGTGATTCCCATATCGATGATGCACACCATTCCGTGCGTGACGCTTTTGCCCCGCCTGATATATTGAAACGCTCCGTCACTGCGAACCATGGTGCACTTGTTTTGAATGAGCAGCACATCAATCTGTTTTACCCATTGCCTGATTTCGGGCGTTTGCGGTTGGGCATACTCGTTGATGTGTATGACATGCCCTTTGGGCGTGGCATTTTGAAGCGAGTAAAAGTCGCCACGCAAGAACAGTGGGGCAAACAGGTTTTCCAGCTTGATATAGTACTTGTTGTTCACCATGGCCTCGGCAATCAGCTTGAACCCAATGGGAAGGTAGGCATTGTGGGCATACGTGATATGGAATGTCCCTGTTTTAGCAAAATCGATTTCTTCTGAAAAATCCGCACCTTCAAAGCGCAGTCCCAGATCGGCCAGCAGGTGGAACAGCTCCAATTTACGTTCGCTACTCATTCGGATGACGGATTGGTATTTTTCGGTCAAAGGGCAGATCACAGTCAGCATATCTGCGCCCCGGAGGATCAGCTTCGTTTTGGTCTCCGTGTCAAGCCTGCCATGATATCCCAACGAGAACAAGATGATGGTCAAATCAAAGAACACCGGGAAGCAATGCTTGACGCTTCGGGTGCCCCTGTCGCCCTTGGTGCCATGCGGGTCATATACCGCGCCTGTTTTCACGTCGATTTTTGCTTTGTCCGCAGCCAGCTTATCAAAAAGAACATACAAGAAATCGCGGAATGCCTCCATGCCTTTTCTGAGCGCACCATCCGTTAATCCATGTCGGAAGGGCTTCGCCACAACAAAATCATCGGGCATATGCGGAATAACAAGCGCCTTGAAATAGTCACTGACGTACGCCAAGTCCTTTTTCATGTCTGTACTTCCTCCGGAATGTTCACTTGTAAAGGAGCTGCTCGTCCGTAAAATACGTTATTTTATCGCGGATTCTTTCGATACGGATCGGAAATCCAGTATCGGTTTCTGTTTTTGTTTTATGATGCACCTGCAAAAAACTTCTTTCTTCGCCCGAAATAATGTCCGGGGCAATTTGCCTGATCGATACGATAGCCTCGCAAAGGACAGTTCCGATGCTTTCATACAGCTTGTCCATCACCTCTGCGGGCACCTTGCCCACCGTGGAATAAGGCGAAATGCGAGCGCGCCAAAGGATTTCGTCCGCGTAGGCATTGCCGATGCCCTTCACAACCCTTTGATCAATCAGGAATATTTTGATGTTCTCCAGCGCCTTTCGTTTCGCAACCTTCTGAAAATATTTGGGCGAGAAATCATCGCCCAGGGCATCTGGCACCTTGTCGGCCAGTGGCTTGTATTTGATGGTGCAAAGGCCGCCCTTATCACTAAAAACCAATGTTTCCCTCTCAAAATGCA
>JAVBRU010000091.1:0-28339 GCA_031547595.1 Eubacteriales bacterium | reverse complement strand
GGAATGTACCCGAAAAATTAAACGAAGCCATCAAAGCCGCTATCACGGAGGCCGAAGGCCAGGCGCGCATCCGCATCCGCGAGGTCAATGTGGGCGTGCCGGGCGAGTTTAGCATGGTGCGCACCGTAGAGGCCAAAGTGGAACTTCAGGGTGCCGATCCGCGTGTGACGGAGCGGGATATTGCCGAGTTGTTCACCCGTGCCACCAACAGCCTGGGCGAGGTGCGCGGCAGCATTATTCACCGCAGCCCCGCATGGTTTGTGGTGGACGACGGCAAAAAAATGCTGGAGCCGATGGGCATGCGCGGGTATGAGCTGCGCGCCATGGTTTCCTTCGTGATTGCCGATCCCTATTTTATCGAGGATTTGAACGAGCGGTTCCGCGCCATGGGCATCCAGGTGAACGGCTATTTCTCCACGCCTACAGGGCAAGCCATGCTGTTTGTGCCCGATGAAGAACGCGAGCGCACGGCTATTTTAATCGACGTGGGCTACCTCAACACCGAGGTGATGGCCATCGAAGGCGATGCGCTGACGTTCCTCAAGGTTGTGCCGATGGGTGGCGGCAATATTGCGGCCGACCTCGCCTATGGCCTGGATGTGCAGCTCAGCGCTGCAGAGCAGGTCAAGCGCGCGTATATCTTTGGCCTGTCCGCCGGGCAGGAGACCTTCGAGGCCACCAATAACGACGCCACTGTCACCTTCAAGCGCGAAGAGGTAGAGCGTGTGTTGGAGCCCCGTGCCGAAGAAATTTGCGAGGCCATCCGCGATATCATCAAGGACAGCGGCATCCGCATGGGCAACTGGTCGCCCATTTATCTCACGGGCGGCGGCTTGGCCATTAACCGCGGCGGGCGCGATTATCTGGCGGCTAAGCTGGACAAGCCGGTGCGCGATTTGCCCCGAAAGGCCGTGCGCCTCAACAGCCCGGTATACTCCAGCGCTTTGGGGCTGCTCGATTTAATTATCGAGACAGTGTCCTCCACCCGGCAGCAAAGCGGTGCGGTCAACAGCTTCTTCCGCAGCCTGTTCGGTGCATAAAGCATCTTTACACTATAATTTCTATATGATTAGGGGGATAAGCCATGCCTTTTGAAGTTCAGGTCGATCAACAGAATTTTGCCACGATTAAGGTTGTCGGTTGCGGCGGCGGCGGCAGCAATGCTGTGAACCGCATGGTAGAAGCGGGGCTGCGCGGCGTGCAATTTATTGCGGTAAACACCGATCGGCAGGCGCTGGCATCGTCCCAGGCGGATATTAAGATTCAAATTGGCGAGAAGCTCACCAAGGGCCTTGGCGCCGGCGCAGTGCCCGATATTGGCCGCCGCGCCGCGGAAGAGAGCCGCGAGGAAATCGCCCAGGCACTCAAGGGTGCCGACTTGGTGTTTGTCACTGCCGGTATGGGCGGCGGCACCGGCACCGGCGCTGCGCCCATTGTGGCCGAGGTCGCGCGTGAGAACAACTGCCTCACCATCGCCGTTGTCACCAAGCCCTTTGCTTTTGAAGGCAAGCAGCGCATGAAGAATGCCGAGCTTGGCATCAACGAGCTGAAGCAGAGCGTGGATACTTTGGTTGTTATCCCGAACGACCGCCTCTTGCAGGTGGTCAGCAAGGGCACGACCATGCTGGAGGCATTCCGCATTGCGGACGACGTGCTGCGTCAGGGCATTCAGGGCATTTCCGATCTGATCGCGATGCCCGCCCTCATCAACCTGGACTTTGCCGACGTCAAGACCGTCATGGAATCCGGCGGCATGGCGCACATGGGCATCGGTATTGGCAAGGGCGAAACCCGCATGGTGGACGCCGCCAAGAATGCCATCCAGAGCCCCTTGCTCGAAACCAAGATCGACGGCGCGCGCGCTGTGCTGATCAACATCACCGGCGGCAAAGATGTCAGCATCATGGACATCAACGAAGCGGCCAACCTCGTGATGGAGTCTGCCGATAGCGATGCCAACATCATCTTTGGCGCGGGCATTGACGAATCCCTCAAGGACGAAGTGCGCATCACCGTCATCGCCACCGGCTTCGAAAAAACGCCTTTCCCCACCAAGGAAGCCAAGAAGCGCGCTGCGCGCACTGCCGCCACGCCCTATGGCGCGGCTGTGCCCTCCTACAATCCCTACGAGAATCGCCCGCGCGCTGATATGCCCCAGGATGACGCCTTCGAAGCGCCCATTCCTCAGGCCTATGACGCGGATACATACTTCCCCGGCGGCGCGCGCCCTGCCATCAACCAGCCGCGCCCCATGACGGGCTATGCGCCGCAGCCTTACCAGCCGCAGCAGCCCTATCAGCAGCAGCCTTACCAGCCGCAGTATGCGCAGCAGCCGCAACAGCCCTACACCGTGCAGCCTTACCCGCAGCCGCAGCAGCCTTTCCAGCCGCCGCGTCCGGCCGCTGACGAGAAGGACGAGCTGGGCGTGCCCGCGTTCCTGCGCCGCGAGAAAAAGTAAGTTTGTGTGAGGTGGGGGAGGACGCTGGGGCTGCTTGCCCCAGACCCCAGGCAGGAGGACAGTCTCCTGCACCTTAATCTTTGTTTGCTTCGATGCAGCAGCGTGATTGTGTGCGCTGTACGAAAAAGCGTTGTATCTGGCCTTGGGAATGCAAGCATTCCAGTCCAGCTACAACGCTTTTTCTGTTTTCCCGTTACGACAGGGAAACCGCCGTGCCAGCACGGCGCACGCACACAACCCAAGCAAAAGGAACCCTTGTAACCCAATTACGGTTCGGGCGTGATGTCTTCAAAGGATAGGTCCTCACCTACCACCTCGCTGCTGGTCATGAACACTTCCGTCATCAGCAAAATGCCCAGCTTCAATGCATAGGTGAAGGTGTCATAGCGTGTGATGCCCTCTATATCACCCTGTGCATCGCAATATTGGTCAAACTCTTCTTTGCCTTGCTCGTCCAGCATTTCCGCCAGGGCGTTCATGTGCTTTACCTTACGCTTGGCCGCCTGCACGAAGGCCGAATCCTTCGCGTACATTCTGGAATCTCCATGGATGTTGCCATAGTATAGTTCTTCTAAGACACTCCGCATACAGTCTTTCCCTCCTTTTTGAAAGGGCTTCCTTGTGATATCTATATAATATCATATCGCTTTATTCATGTCAATATCTATTTGATATCTTTATGATTACTTGAAATGATAATATCTTTTTGATATTTTAGCAGTATCTTTTTATGGAGGTGTCACATGGGAGTTCAAGCAAATCCTTATCCTTTGCGCCTTGATGCGACCGTGCTCGAAAAGGTACGAGTAATAGCAAAAGAAAATGGACGATCCATTAATAAGGAAATCGAAATGGTTTTGAAAGCAGTGATTGCTGAATACGAAAAACAGTATGGCGAAATTCTTCTTCCCTGATTTTTGAATGAGTAACTTTTTGAAAAGTATGAAGTGCCGGTAATGCTTATCATTCATAGTGCAAAATGCTGCTCATCCGGCGCATATTAACTCAAAAGCATTATACTCGCAAGATACTCTGTTGCAACACAGGTTTGCGGGCAATGGCGTTTAGCCGCTGGTCAGCCGTATAACGGATGACAGAAAAAACGCTGTAGTGGCCGTGGAATGCTTGCATTCCCATGGTCATTTACAGCGTTTTTTCGTTCCCGCACATGCACCCAGGCATCATCGAAGGATACAAAAGCGGGGTCAAGGGGAATGATTCCCCTTGTGGGGACTGGGCAGAGCCCCGGCGTCCTCTCCTCCGGTCACTTCACCTTATCTTTTGCCGCTTCCCACGCTGCCGCCAGCTGCGGGTCGCTCAAATCGCCGGTCTTAAACAGTGTGCCCTGCTGTTCTTCGGGGATTTCCACCAGGATATCGGGGGCGATACCGACATGATGCACTTGATTGCCGCTGGGCGTATAATACTGCGCCACAGTGAACTGGAACGCATCGCCGCTGGCCATGGGGATGACATACTGGATAATGCCCTTGCCATAGGAGGTGGTGCCCACGATGGTGGCGCGCTGCAGGTCCTGCAGGCCGCCGGCGAGGATTTCGCTGGACGAGGCGCTGTTTTCATTGATGAGGATAACGAGCGGGATATCGTCCTTGCCATTCTTGGTGTAGCTGTTTTCGCGGGTGCCATCGCGCTCCACGCTATAGACCAGCAGCTCGCGGTCGAGGAACAGATCTGCAATGCTGACGCTGTCCTGCACCCAGCCGCCGGGGTTATCGCGAAGGTCGACCACCAGGGAGGTGGCGCCCTGGCTGCGCAGGTCTTTCAGAGCGGCTTCAAACGCTTCCGCGCAGTCGCCTGCAAACTCATATAGCATGATATAGCCCACGTTATCGGGCAGCATCATGGATTCCACGCGGTTGACATGGATTATGGCGCGGGGCACTTCGAAGGAAAGCAGCTCGCCATCGCGCACCACTTCGATATGCACGGTGACGCCCACCTCGGCTTCGGTGCCGCGCATCTGGTTGACGGCGCTTTGCATGGTGTAGGCGTCAACGTCCAGATCGTCCACCTTGACCAGTATATCACCCTTTTGGATGCCCACGGCTTCGGAGGGCGTGCTTTTGAACACGCGCGTCACTGTCACAGTGTAATCCTGATAATTGCCCAGCAGCTGCAGGCCGATGCCGGAATAATTGCCCGCGTCATCCGCCTGGCTTTCCGTCCATTCGCTAACAGTGTAGTAGAAGGTATAGGGGTCTTCGAGCCCGTAGAGCATGCCGCGCGTGGCATTTTCGATCATGCTTTGCGTGTCCGGCTCCACATAATAGTAAGCCTGAATATAGTCCATGATTTCGGCGAGTTTTTGGAATTGCTGCAGCCGCTCATACTCTGCCCTCGTGATGGTGACGGTGTCGGCGCTGCTGCCGCCTCTGATGAAATCAAACACGCCTGCGGCCTGCCCCGTCAGAGATACGGCAAGGCATACGACCACGATAGCCACTGCGGCCCACGCGGTCTTCCTCTTATTGGTCATACATTGCTCCCTTCATCTTGAGTATGGATGATACTCAATGTGTCTTTTTGGGCTTCACCTTATTATTGCCGCATTTCTTCATTTCAAGCAGCATTTTAAACGTCACCGCGTCCTCAAACTTGCGCAAATCGAGGCCGACCTGGCGCTGCACTTTATCCAGCCGGTACACCAAAGTGTTGCGGTGGATGTAGAGCTGGCGCGCGGTATCGGAGAGGTTGAGGTCTTTACGGAAGAACATTTCGATGGTGTAGAGCATTTCTTCGCTGAACAGGCGGGAGGTGCTGCGGTTGAACAGCAAATCGTGGTAATGCTCAGCCATTTCGGGCGACAGGTCGGACAGAAAGCGTTCCAGCAGCATCAGCCGGTACACATGGATGGTTTTCTCCGGCGAATAGATGCGCCCGATCTCAATGGCGCGGCGTGCCTGGCGGTAGCTGGCGTGCAATTCGCCCGCAGCGTGTGCGATATCGCCAATGCCGATGGTCATATTGAGGCCGGTCTCGCTGAGCACGGTTTCCTGCAATGCCGCGGCATACTGCGCCATATCCTCATATTCGTCGTTGCCCGAGAGGTGCTTGATCAGCGCCACGGTGTGCTTATCCATGCTCACCAGCACATCGCCGGGCGCGCTGGGCAAAAGCTCTGTCAGCATTTGCGCAGCATTGCGCTGCTTGACCTGCACAAAATGCATCAACACCACGCAGCGAAGCAGCCCTGGTGTGATGCGGTGTTCTTCCACCACGGCGTCAAGCTCTGCCAGCGATAGCTCGTTTTGAAGCAGCCGCTGGTATGCGCTGCCGATGTCGTTGCCCGCCGTATTAGCATTCATGGTGGCGGTGATCATGGCATCGCACAGCAAAAACATATCCCGCGCAGCGCGTGCATCCTCCACAGGCGTTGCCAGCACCAGCTGCGGGGCATTGGCACACTGCTGATACATGCGCCCCTCGGCAATCACGGCCTCGCCGGGCTGGGGCAGCGGCGGCAATGTATAACGAATCCCTTCGCCCGGGATCAGGCAGTTCCCTTCAGTATCCAACACAGAAATCGGGGCGTTCAGCCGCGCCAGCACCTGCTGTATCTGCGCCAACAATAGGTTGTCCATGGGGCTAACCTCCTTGCGGTAAAAAACCCATCTATACGATTGCCATTATATCACACCCGTGCAAAACAGTAAATCCCCGTGCCGGAGCATTTACAATTTGTTTTCATCCCGCGCCAGGGTATTATTCTATGGTGTTTAGGAAAAACCATGCATATCCGGCAAATTTGCAGGATGGGTGATCGAAACTTGCAAAACATTGCAAACTATTTGGTGTTTTGAAGGTGTTGATGCACACGAACTACTTTGCGTGGGCATATTTCAGGATAGGGGAGAAACAGCTTCACACCCTTGCTGCATCTACAAATATTCACGAACTTGTTCTACCGTTGCGTGCCGCAGCCATTCCGCAGCCAGAATGTCGCGTATTGTTGCTGTTTGAAGTTTTTTGCAAGATTTTATTCCTTTTGCATTGACTTTCAGGAGATATTGGAGTATCCTTTAGGTGAATTTCCGGCGGTTTGCCAAGGGAGGATCACCAAATGGAAACCAAAACACTGGTCATGGGTGTTATCGGCTCGGACGTTCACGCGGTAGGCAATCAGATACTCAGCTACGCATTTCGCGAGGCGGGGTTCAATGTGATTAATCTGGGCGTGATGGTATCACAAGAGGAGTATATCGAGGCCGCTATTGAGTCTGCGGCGGATGTGATCGTCGTCTCCTCGCTGTACGGACATGGGGAGCTGGATTGTCAAGGGTTCAGGGACAAGTGCAACGAAGCTGGCCTCAAGGACATCCTGTTATACGTGGGCGGCAACATCGTGGTGGGCAAGCAGCCTTTCGAAGACGTGGAAAAACGCTTTCACGCCATGGGCTTCAACCGCGTGTTTGGCCCCGGCACGCCTGTGGAAGTCACAGTGGACGCACTCAAAGAGGACTTGTTGAAAGAGGTGTGACATGCGCACCGCTCTGCTTATAGACTTTGGCTCCACTTGCACCAAGGTGACTGCCGTGGATGTGGATAACCGCGCTTTGCTTGGCACGGCGTACGATTTTACCACCGTATCCACGGACGTGGCCGAGGGGCTGAATGCCGCGCTTGATAAGCTGCAAATGCAAACGGGCGTGATGAATTTTGATGTGCGGCTGGCGGGCTCCAGCGCGGCTGGCGGGCTCAAAATGCTGGCGTGCGGGCTGGTGCCTGCGCTGACGGCGCAGGCTGCGCGGCTGGCGGCGCTCAGCGCCGGGGCGAAAGTGCTCAAAACCTACGCCTTTGAGCTGACGGACGAGGATGCCGAAGAAATCGCCGCCATCAATCCGGATATATTTTTGCTCACCGGCGGCACAGACGGCGGCAATCGCGCGGCCATTGTGCACAATGCCGAAATGCTGGCGGCGATCAATAACCCCTTCACAGTGATTGTGGCCGGCAACCGCGCCGCGGCCAAACAGTGCCGCGAGATTCTGGAAAAATCCGTGCATCCCGTAATCGTCACCGAAAACGTGATGCCCACTTTCAATCAGCTCAATATCACCCCCGCCCAGCACGCCATTCGCGATGTATTCCTGGAGCGCATTGTGCGCGCCAAGGGCCTCAGCAAAGCGCAGGAGCTGCTGGACGGCATTTTGATGCCCACCCCCGCCGCCGTGATGCAGGCGCTGCAGCTCTTATCGGACGGCGTGGACGGTCAGTTGGGTTTTGGCGAACTGATGGCGGTGGATCTTGGCGGCGCAACCACCGATGTATACTCCATCGCCTCCGGCGCACCCGGCTCGGCCGCAACGCTGCTCAGCGGCCTGCCAGAGCCTTATGCAAAGCGCACCGTGGAAGGCGATATTGGCATGCGCTTCAGCGCGCGCGGCGTGGTGGAAGCTGCCGGGCTTGTCGAGGTGGCTCGCGTCAGCGGCCTCAAGGAAGATGCGATCGAAGCAATTCTTTGCCGCATCGATGCGGACAAATCACTGCTGCCGGATACCGAGGATTTTGCCGCACTGGATTTTGCCTTGGCTACTTTGGCCATTCGTCTGGGGCTGATGCGCCACGCGGGCACGGTGCACGAGGTGTATACGCCGGTTGGCGCGGTGTTCCAGCAGACGGGCAAGGATTTGACCCGCGTGCAGCATCTCTTGCTCACCGGCGGTGCGCTCATTCATTCCCCGCGCGCGGCAGAAATGGTGCAGACTGCTGTTTCCGTGTATGCGCCGCAGTCGCTGCTGCCACGCCATGCCCAGCCCATAATGGACAAAAACTATCTGCTCTCCGCAATGGGTTTACTTGCAACCTATGATGCCCCTGCGGCATTTGCTATGATGAAAACAGCATTTGGAAAGGACGTATAGTACAATGGAACTGAAAAACCTAAAATGGTCGGAGGAGCAATTCCTCAATGAGCGTGCCGCAGTGCTTGCCCAGTGGCCCACCGGCAGTGAGGTCGATCTGGACGAAGCCATTGCCTACCAGAAGAGTATCCCCGCCGCCAAGCGCTTTTCCAACAAGCTCGATCAAGCCGCCGCCAAGCGCACCACGCTGATCCAGCCGCGCGCTGGTGTGCCGCTGATTGACAAGCACATTGAGCTGCTGCGCCACCTCGAAACCGAGGGCGAGGCAGACCTTCTGCCCAGCACCATCGACAGCTATACCCGCCTCAACCAATACGAAAAGGCCGAGCACGGCATCGAAGAATCCATCCGCGAGGGCAAGGCCATGCTCAACGGCTTCCCGGCTGTCAACCATGGCGTCAAGGGCTGCCGCCAGGTCACCGAAAGCGTGCAATCGCCCGTACAGGTGCGCCATGGCACGCCGGACGCGCGGCTGCTGGCCGAGATCACCCTCGCCGGCGGTTTCACCAGCTATGAGGGCGGCGGTATTTCCTATAACATCCCCTATGCCAAGGCCGTGCCGCTTAACAAGACCATCCTCGACTGGCAGTACTGCGACCGCTTGGTCGGCTACTACGAGGACCACGGCATTTCCATCAACCGCGAGCCCTTTGGCCCGCTGACCGGCACGTTGGTGCCCCCCTGCATCTCGCACGCCGTGGCCGTGATCGAAGCGCTGCTGGCCGCAGAGCAGGGCGTTAAGCACCTCACCGTCGGCTATGGCCAGTGCGGCAATCTGGTGCAGGACGTGGCCGCCATCCGCTCGTTGGAACTGCTCACCAACGAATATCTGCAGCGCTTTGGCTATCAGGGCGTCACCGTCACCACCGTTTTGCACCAGTGGATGGGCGGTTTCCCGCAGGATGAGGCGAAGGCTTTTGCCGTGATTTCCTGGGGCAGCGCGGTCGCGGCGCTGGCGAAGGCCACCAAGGTGATCGTCAAGACCCCGCACGAGGCCGTTGGCGTGCCCACCAAGGAAGCCAATGCCCAGGGCCTTCGCGCCACCAAGCAGATCATTTCCATGTTGGCCGATCAGATGATGCCCGACGATGTGATGCTGCGCGCCGAAATCAACATCATTTGCGAAGAAACCCGCTGCATTCTGGATAAAACCCTTGAAATGGGCGATGGCGATATCGCTACGGGCACCGTGCGCGCCTTTGCCGCCGGTGTCATCGATGTGCCCTTCGCACCCAGCCGCATGAATGCCGGCAAAATACTGCCCGCGCGTGATAACGAAGGCGCTATCCGCTTCCTGGAATGCGCCAACATGCCCTTCACCAAGGCACTGAAGGACTTCCACAAAGAAAAGATTGCCGAGCGCGCTACCTTCGAAAACCGCGATGTGTCGTTCCAGATGGTGATTGACGATATCTACGCCATCAGCAAGGGCCGCTTGGTAGGCCGTCCGAAGAAGTGAGGGGGGAACGCTGGGGCTACTCGCCCCAGACCCCAGGCAGGGGGATGATCCCCCTGCACCCGCACTTATAGCACGCATATATAAGCTTATTGCGCGAAAGCGGAGGAATTACGATGAAAATTACGAATGTTGTTTGTTCCAAGGGCCGTACCGGCTTTTACTTTGACGATCAGCGTGCCATCAAGGGCGGCGCGCATGCCGATGGCGCTGCCTATGTGGGCACGCCTGTCACCCCCGGCTTTACCAAAATCCGTCAGGCGGGCGAAGCCATCAGCGTGATGCTGGTGCTGGAAAACGGCGCTGTGGCCTATGGCGACTGTGCGGCCGTGCAATATTCCGGCGCGGGCGGGCGCGACCCGCTGTTCCTGGCCGAGAGCTTTATTCCGCTGATTAACGATTTTGTTGCGCCGCACCTGATTGGCCGCAAGGCGGACAGCTTCCGCACCCTGGCCTACGAAATCGACCACCTGGAAGTGGAAGGCAAGCGCCTGCACACTGCCATCCGCTATGGCGTCAGCCAGGCCATCCTGCACGCCGTGGCGCAGGCACAGGGCCTCAACATGTGCGATGTGGTGGCCAAGGAGTATGGCCTCACCGTCTCTGACGAGCCCATCGCCATCTTCACCCAGTCCGGCGACGACCGCTACCTCAACGCCGATAAGATGATCATGAAGGCTGCCTCCGTGCTGCCCCACGCGCTGTTTAACAGCGTGGAAAAGACGGGCACCCAGGGCGAAAAGCTGCAGCAGTATGTCCAGTGGCTGCGCGACCGCATCATTGCCCTGCGCGCGGATGAAAGCTATAATCCCATCCTGCATATCGACTGCTATGGCACCATCGGCCTGGTGTTTGGCAACCAGAATTATGATGCCATGGCCAGCTATATCGGCACTTTGGAAGAGGCTGCCAAGCCCTTCCGCTTGCGCATTGAAGGCCCCATGGATTCTGAAGAGCGCACCGCGCAGATGACCGACCTCGCGGGCCTTCGCAAAGTGATGGACGCGCGCGGCATCAATGTGGAGCTCGTGGCCGACGAATGGTGCAACACCCTGGAAGACGTGATTTACTTTGCCGACAACAACGCCGGCCACATGGTGCAGATCAAGACGCCGGATCTCGGCTCCGTACACAACACCATCGAAGCCGTGCTGTATTGCAACAAAGTGGGCATGGGCGCGTATCAGGGCGGCACCTGCAATGAAACCGACCGCTCCGCGCAGGTGTGCACCGAGATCGCCCTGGCCACGCAGCCCAAGCAAATCCTGGCCAAGCCGGGCATGGGCGTAGACGAAGGCTATATGATCGTGTATAATCAGATGCAGCGCGTGCTGGCACTGCGCAGCGCGGGCATCGGCGTTTGGAAGGAATGACAGAGCATGAAAGAAGAATATCGCGTGCTATCTACCACCGCCATTTTGGGCTATGGCTTCCCCGTCACCTCCTTTGAAGAGGGCATGAAGCGGAACCCCCACCTCATCGCTGTGGATGCCGGTTCCAGCGATCCCGGCCCCTATTATCTGGGTGCTGGCATTTCCTTTACCGACCGCAACGCTGTGAAGCGCGATCTGGAGATCATGCTGTGCGCCGCCGTGGAGCAGGGCATCCCCGTCATCATCGGCACGGCCGGTGGCAGCGGCGCGGATGCGCACCTCACCTGGTGCGAGGACATCATCCGCGAAATCGCCAGAGAGCAAAACCTGCATTTCAGCATGGCGCTCATCAGCGCCGAAATCCCGAAAGAAACCGTCCGTGCCGCGCTGAAAACCGGAAAAATTTCTCCCTTGGAGCCCGCCCCGCAATTGACCGAAGAAATGCTCGACCAGACCGGCGCAATCGTCGGCCAGATGGGCATTGAGCCCATCATCAAGGCGCTGGACGCCGGTGTGCAGGTGGTGCTGGCCGGCCGCTGCTACGACCCTGCCGTGTTCTCCGCACCCGCGGTGCGCTTGGGCTATGATCAGGGCCTCGCCGTGCACATGGGCAAGATTCTGGAGTGCGCCTCCATTGCTGCCACGCCGGGCAGCGGCTCGGACTGCATGTTTGGCGACCTGGGCGAGGATTACTTCCGCCTGGAGCCGCTCAGCCCGCAGCGCAAGTGCACCACGCTGTCCGTTGCCGCGCACACATTGTATGAGAAAACCAACCCCTACATCCTGCCCGGCCCCGGCGGCTATCTCGACCTCACAAACACCACCTTCCATCAGGACAGCGAGAATATCGCGCGCGTCAGGGGCAGCAAGTTCGTCAAGAGCGACAAGTACACCATCAAGCTGGAAGGTGCCCGCCGCATTGGCTACCGCACGGTGTCCATCGCGGGTGTGCGCGATCCCATCATGATGGCGCAGATTGACGAAGTGATCGCCGGTGTCAAGGCGCGCGTCAAGGACAACTTCTCCGCCGCCACATTCGAATATCAACTGCTGTTCAAGGTCTATGGCCGTGACGGCGTGATGGCGCAGCTGGAGCCGAACCCCATCTGCGAAGGGCACGAGCTGGGTATCGTAATCGAAGCCGTGGCCGATACCCAGGCGCATGCCGATACCATCTGTGCCGCCGCGCGCTCTACCATGCTGCACTATGGCTATAACGGCCGCCGCGCAACTGCGGGCAACCTGGCCTTCCCCTATTCGCCCAGCGATTTTCACGCGGGCGAGGTTTATGTGTTCAGCCTCTATCACCTCATCACTGTGGAGGACGCTTGCGAGCTGTTCCCCATGACCATTGTCACACTGTAAGGGGGCGACGCGTATGAAAAAGAACATTACCGAACTGACCACCATCATCCGCAGCAAAAACTCCGGCCCCTATGAGCTGACCCTGGACATGATGTTCCGCAGCCACGAGATTTATCAGGCCGTGTGCCAAAGCGGTGCCATCAACGAAGCGCTGATTTGCGAATTATACAAGATCACCCCCGACAAGATCATCAACATCGTGCACTTCGACCCCGCCGATGCCATCAAGGTGACCATCGCGCGCCCCATCTGCTCTGGCGATCTGGGCGAAACCGACGTATACGGTGCGCAGCAGCACGCACCGCTGCTAGGCATTGAACTTGACCTGTAACGAAAGGAAGGGCGTTTTATGGCGTCACCGCAGTATAACGATTATTATTCTGTGTATTTTGCGCCGCGCGGCTATGAGCGCATGGCGCAGATGGGCATGCAGATTGCGCACCGCCATATGACGCCCTTTGACCGCCTCTTTGGCATCATTGGCGAGGCGGGCAGCGGCAAAAGCCTGCTGATCAAGGGCATGTTCCCTGGCCTGGAGCTGACCAACGACGACGACGGCGTCAATGTGCGCCCGCTTCCCATCCTGTTTGCAGAGGAGGAACGCGGCTTTTACCAGCCGCACACCTATCATCTGGATGTGCGCTTTGAATCCGCCTTCACCCAGATGCACGAGCTAGCCGATGCCATCAAGCAGGCACTCGCGCTGGGGCGGCGCGTGGTGGTGGAGCATTTTGATCTCATCTATCCGCTTTTAGGCGTCAATGCGGAGCTGCTGATCGGTGTGGGCGAAGAAATTATCGTCACCCGCCCCACCGTATTTGGCCCCGAGCCGCAGGATATCGCCACCATCGTCACCCAGTCCAACCCGTACCGCCGCATGGCGCATACCGCCGAGGACTTGACAGAGCGCTATCTGTGGGGCATCGGTATCGAAAAATATCGCCACAGCGATGTGCGCCATGGCTTTATTCTGCAGTTTGATCAAAAGCCGCCCGTCGATCTCGAGGCGCTGGAGGCCTATGTGCAACGCAAGATTGCTGAGGGGCTGCCCGTCAGCTATGTGGATGATCTGCATATCAGCATTGGCGGCAAGAAGCACCGCTGCACCGGCCCGCGCATGCACGTGGCCAATACCAGCGAGATCGAGAATTTTCGTCTCCTCAAAGAGATCAAGTATGACCCCATGAGCGAGAAATATCTGCTGGTGGGGTTGGTCGGGCAGCGCAGCGGCCAGAATGAGCAGGATTTAAACAGGATTCAGGTGTGAGGACGGGTTACGCGGGGGCTACTCGCCCCCGAACCCCTCGGCAGGAGACCAGTCTCCTGCACCTCACTTTTGTATCCTTCGATGATACTTGAGTGCATGTGCGGGAACGAAAAAGCGCTGTAGATGACCTTTGGAATGCCAGCATTCCACGGCCTCTACAGCGCTTTTTCTGTCATCTGCTACGCAGCTGACCAGCGGCTTAACGTCACTGCCCGCATACCGAAGTTGCAACAGAGTATCTTGCGAGTCTAATGCTCTTGAATTAACATGGGCTGGATGAGCAGCATTCCCCTCTTGGGAGGGGAATGCTGCGTGTCGATGCCTGGGGACTGGGGCAGCGCCCCAGCGTTCCCCCTCGTCCCCCTACCCCTCCACTTTCTCGAACGCCCCTTTAGGGCAACGACGGATGCATTTTCCGCACAGGATGCAGAGCTTATCGTCAATCTGTGGTAGAGAGTACACGTCCTGCTGGGTAATAGCGCCCTTGGGGCACACGGCGATAGACGGGCATTTGTGGTTCTGGGGGCACTTGCTTTCATTCACGATCAGCTTCATGGCATTTCTCCGCGTTCTGTTTCGTACGGCCAATCGATGATGCCGCCAAAGTCGTACACCCGGGTATACCCGAGTGAAACCAAATCCTGCGCGGCGAGGGCGCTTCTGCGGCCGCTGCGGCAATAGACCAGGATCAGCGCATCTTTTTCGGGAAGCTCAGCTTCGGCGTTCGCCAGTACCTCATCATAGGGGAGGAGAACTGCGCCGGGGATGTGCTGCGCATTAAACTCCTCCTGTGTGCGCACATCCAGCAAGATATAGTCTTCTGCTGTATCCATGATTTGGCGGGCTTGGTCGGTAGGGATGGTCTGGTAGGTGTGCACGGGCTGCGCCAGGGCGCCGGCCATGCACAGCAATATCAGAAGTAGCGCAATGATTTTTTCCATCAAGAATCCTCCTCGCTGCAATAGTGCTTTTTGAGCACGTGGATGACTTCTTCTACGCGGTGATCGGCAATAAAGTAGGTGATGTTCTGGCCTGATTTCTGGTTGTCCAGTATGCCATGCGCCTTAAGCAGCGCCAGGTGCTGCGACAGCGCAGACTGCGTGATGTGCGGCACGCGCCTGGAAAGCTCGCCCACGGTCTGCGGCGCTTCCATCAGGTGGCACACGATCATCAGCCGGTTTTCATTGGCCAGCGTTTTCAGTAGTTCTGCGATTTGCTTTGCTTTCTCCTGCATGGGGTGCCTCCTTGCGGTGTTTGATTTTGCAGATGCCCTGCGTCATGGTGCCCATCGGGCAGTATACGCACCAAGAGCGGGGCTTGAACAGCAGCATGGTGATAAGCCCCAGCACGGTGGAGGTGAGCATTACGCCATAGAAGCCAAAGGCAAACTGCGCGATCCAAGGGGATACAAAGGATGTGTTCGTCCACTGCCAAGGCAGCTTGAACACCCACAAAAGCGTCACGGCCTCGCGTAGCGTGGCCCCGGCGAACACCAGATAGGTGTTGTAGATCATCAGCAAAAACATGGTCATAAAAAACGTGAGGAAGCCATAGCGGAACCAATTGGAGCGCAGGAATTTGGGCGGTGCTTTTTTACGGCTGAGGCCCAGCCTGCCGCCAAGCAGCTCAAACAGCTGACCGCGCCCGCAGTAGCGGTTGCAGTATGCTTTGCTGCCGCCGATGATGGCGATGAGCAGCGGCGTGATAAAGCAGACCAGCCCCAGCCATGCGAACAGGATATTGAAGAAACCCAGCGCCAGATAGGTGAGCGAGAAAATCCACAGGTAATCGTACCAATGCTTTTTCATAGGGATTTGCCCTCCCGGATGGTCATTTCGATCACGTCCGCAGGGCATGCTTTGGCACATTTGCCGCAGCCTTTGCACTGCCGTTCATCCACCCTGGCACATAGCCCGTTCACTACCGCAATCGCGCCAAAGGCACATACTTTTACACAGCACCCGCATGCCACGCACTGTGGATGCACTTGTGCCACTTTCTTTGTTGCCACGTTAAGCTTCTCCTTCGATAATTAAGATAATTCTAATATACTTAAATTCAAATTGTTTGTCAATAGGAAAATACTGCACGGTTATACACCGTGCGTAAATACTCATAGCATTTATGTAATTGATGTGTTATAATCAACAAAGTATACGAGGAAAGCCTACGAAAGAATGACGTATGATCCTTATTGGGGGATATTTTGATGCGAAGATGGTTGTCATATTTAATTATAGCATGTGTCATACTATCTTTCACATGCAACAACATTATTTTTGTTACCAAAGCCGAAACAAAGACTGTGCGTATTGCGATTTCTGATGAAGAAAACATCGTGATAGACCGTATTATTTACGCTGCGGTGCAGCGCTTGGGCTATGAGGTTGTGGTGGCCGACCTGGGGATGAAAACGGCCGTCATATCTGTTGATAACGGCGAAAACGATTTGCTAGCGGTGCAGGCGCTGGGAATAGAAGAGCAATACCCCAACTTGATCCCCGTGCGCGTGCCTATTTCCTATGTGCGAATGGCGGCGTATACGGCGGAGGGGAAGGAACTAACGCTTGATTGCTGGGATGACTTGATTGGCCTGCGCGTCGTTTATCATCCGCGCAATATTCATGTGGAAAACCATATTCCATCGGGCGCGATCAAAGTGCCCGTCAATAACGATAAGCAGCTGTTCCAGACACTGAAAGACGGCAAAGCAGACGTGCTGGTTGTACCGGTGCCAGAGCTGACAGAGAAGGTCGCGGCGCCGGGAACTGTATTTTGTGGCTTGCTGGAAACTGTGACTACCTACTCCTTCGTGAATGTCGCCCTGCCGGAGCTGGCCGTGCAGCTGGAAGAAGAATATTTGAAAATGTTGGCGGACGGCACAATAAGCCGCATCAAGAGCAATCAAAAAGAAGCGGATGACAACAGCCAGATGGTGCTGCACATATCGTCCTACAGTGCAGAAATGCGCTGGGAGAGCAGGGTGATTGCAGGTGTGCTGGACGTACTCCAAAGCCACGAAAACGTGATGTATTATAACCTGTCGCTCAATCTGCGGCGCTTGACCAATGTAGAAGCGCAGCATGAGCTGATGATACGCGCCATTCATACCACCTGTACAGAGCGCGCTCCGGATGTGATTGTCGTTTCTGATAATAGTGCGCTGGAGTTTGTGACGGAGCATTATATGGCTCTGTTCAGTGGGATACCCGTTATCTATTGCGGTATCAACCATTATACGCCGGATATGATTTACGGACTGGAGAAATATGTAACAGGCGTTGTGGAAACTGCTTCCAACCTGGATACGGTGGAGGAAATGCTTCGGCTCTACCCGCATACAAAGAATATTTATCTGCTGAATGATTATTCCATCACCGGCAGGATGAGCCGCCAGGCGATGGAGGAAGATTTTGCATCGCTTAACAGCCCTGTGAACCTGGTTTACAATGCAGATGTGCCATGGCAGCAGGTTGTGGACGAAATCCGCGCGCTGGGCAATGATACGCTGGTGCTTTGCGGCACGTATTACACCGATGGCATAGGAAAGTACTTTACAGAGCTGGAGCTTTCCAAACTGCTGGCTCAAGAACTGTCTAACCCCATTTTTTGCCTCAGTATTGCTTATGTTGGCGATGGCGTGATGCTGGGCGGCCGGGTGGTGGATGGGTACCGCCAGGGCTATGAGGCTGCGCTGCTGGCGGTGGATGTGCTGCATGGCACGGCGATTGAGAACCTTCTGATTGACGACAGCGCGGACAAAATGAACGTGTGGACGTTTGACCATGAAGCGGCACAGCGTGTTGGCCTGAAAGTCAGTCAGCTGCGCGCGGATCACGAGGCTGTGAACAAAGCGCTGTCGCTGATGGAGAGCAACCCTGTGGAAGCGACAGTGCTGATCAGCTGCCTGGTGTTCTCGCTGATGCTGGCGCTGGTGTGCGTGTTTTTTATCGTTACATTGCAGCGTAAAAACACTTCTCTGCTGGAAGCCCAAAAGAACCTGCACACAGCGGAGGAACTGCTGCGCAAGGATGAGGAAATCCGGCGTTCGCAGGCAGATTTGGGCACGCTGCTCAACACTGCAATGCAGCCCGTTCTGGTGGTGGATATGAAAACCGGCGCGCTGCTGTTTGTGAATGATGCCTATGTGCATAGCTTTGCGTTTGAATCGCAGGCGGATGCGCTGCAGCATACCATAGAAGATATTTCGCTGCCGATGCAGTCCGGCGGGGAAAGCGCAGCTGTGTTGATTGCGCGCAACCACGAAAACATCAGGGAGCACGGCGGCATAGCGCCGTTTGAATGGACGTTTTTGTCTCGCTCCGGGCAGAGAATTGAATGCCGCGTGATAATTAGCATCATCCGCTTTAGCGAACGCGCAGCTTATGCCGCCATCATTCAGGATATTACGGCAGATAAGCAAAAGACCGATATGCTGCAAACAGCCGCCCGGCTGGAGCGCGAGGCCAATGCGCTGAAGAGCCAGTTTGTCGTGAACATGAGCCACGAGCTGCGCACGCCCATGAACGCCATTATTGGGCTGTCGCAGGTCGCTCTTCGCAAGGGGTTCGAGCAGGACGCGCACGAGATGTTTTTCAAGGTCAACCGCTCTGCGAAGCTGCTGCTGGAATTGATCAACGATGTGCTGGATTTCTCCAAGATTGAGGCCAACAAAGCGGAACTAGCCATCGACAGCTTTGATTTGGAGCAAATGCTCAGCGATGCGTTGATGGTCGCCGCGCCGCGCATAGAATCAAAGCCTGTGGATTTGGCGCTGTCGGTGGATGCCGGGCTGCCCAAGCGCTTGCTGGGCGACAAAACCCGCATCTGGCAGGTGCTCAAGAACATTCTGGATAACTCCGCCAAGTTCACAGAGGAAGGCAGCATCTCTCTAAGCGTATTCCCAGCGTCGCAGCAGCCTGCGGATGGCAGGGCTTCTATCGCGTTTTGCATCACCGATACAGGCATTGGCATGACGCAGGAAGAGCTGAACCGGCTGTATACGCCCTTTGAGCAGTTCCATGTGGCCCGCAATGCCGCCACGGGCACCGGGCTTGGTATGTCCATTACGCATCAACTGGTGCAGCTGATGGGCGGCAGTATTGAGGTGCAAAGTGTGCCGGAGCAGGGCACGCAAACAACGGTGATTCTGCCCCTGGCAGTGCCGCCGGACGCGCCGTCGATTCTCAGTGCCATTGCAAAAATGGATTTGACCGGCACACATATTATATCGGCCGGTGCGGATGCGTCAACTTGTGAGGCACTGCGGATCATAGCGCAGGCAATGAATGCGAAACTCACCTGCGCGGCCACGGTTGAGGAGGCGCAGCAGGCGAAGGACGATCCGGAAACCACTCTGCTTGTGGCAGAGCTGGCGCTGGTGCGTGGCGTAACCATTCCCCTGGATAAGCGTGCACGCAAAGGGCTGCTGCTTGTGCCCGGATACCACACGCCGGTAGCGCCCAGCGAGATTGTTGCAATGGGGTTTGATGCCGCGCTGGAAAAACCGCTTTTGCTGGAGAATACCGCGCAAGTGATGTATAACGTGGTGCACCAATTGCAGGACTATATGCAAGAGAAGCACGCATCTACCTATCCCCATGCTGCTGTGCTGCTGGTGGAGGATAACCTCATCAATCAGGAAGTGGCCATCAGCATGCTGGAGTTTTTCGACATTCATCCGGTTGTCGCTGCCAATGGCCAGGAGGCGATTGACGTTCTGAATCAGCGTCCTTTCGACCTCGTGTTTATGGATTTGATAATGCCCGTGATGGATGGGCATAAGGCCACACAGATCATTCGCGCATCCTCCGGCGCATACCGCGATGTGCCCATTGTGGCCATGACGGCCAATGTGGTGAAGGAAGAAATTGAACTGTGCTTTGAAAACGGCATGAATGATCATATCGGCAAACCAATAGCGTTTGCGGAACTTGAAAAGCAGCTGAAGAAGTGGCTGAAAGGGTAAGTTTGTCGCGATAAAATGGGCTGCAGCCCATTTTTAGTAGCTCTTACTTGCTACATGCGTTTTTCTATAACATAAATACTGAGGTGCAGGAGATGCAATCTCCTGCCGATGGGGCCAGGGGGCGAGGAGCACACGGCGTTCCGTCGTTCCCGCGCCCTCTAGCTCCGCAAAATCCTCTGAATTTCGCGGCAGATGTGCGGGCGCACGCGCGATAGCCAGTCTTCGTTCACGGGCATTTGCATCGCTTTGGAGAAACCATAATACAGGTCGACCTGCCGGTAATACTGCTCCCATTCCGAGAGGGTTTTGCAGGTGCGGATGGGGCAGGGCAGCTCGGCTGCGTTGTCGTGGAATTTGAGGTACACATAGTGGTCAAACTGCGTCGTCAGCACTTCGCTTTCGATATCAAAGGGGATGCGCATCAAATGCCACTGCACGCGCTCGGGCAGGCGGTAGGGTTTCAGCATATCCAGCACCACCAAATAATCGCGCACGTCTTTTTTGCGGTAGTAGGGGAGGGCTTCTTTTTCCATGCTCCACAGCGCCAGCTTTTCCCGAAGCGGCAGGAGGCCGATTTGCAATATGGCCTCACTGGGGCCCAGCACGGCCTGGTGGATGGGCTCGTCCTCGGCCTCCAGCATGGCGTCGATAAAGGCGACATCGCTGTCCAGGCAGGCCACATACCCCACATCATACATGCCCAGACGTCCTGCGCGCCCGGCGATTTGTTTCACTTCCTGCGGGGTGAGGGCTCGGTAGCTCTCGCCGTCAAACTTCTCAACTTGCGTGAAAATCAGCCGCCGGATGGGCAGGTTGACGCCCATCCCGATGGCATCGGTGGCCACCAGCACGGGGCGCGGGCTGTGCATGAATGCATCGTACTGCATGCGGCGCACCTCGGGCGGCAGGTCGCCATAGATCACATGATTGGCGATGCCCATGCGCGACAGGCGGCTGGACAACGCCAGCACCTCGCGCTTGGAGAAAGCCACCAGCGCGTCTCCGGCACGGATGGAGGAAAATTTGATTTCACGCTGTTCGACTTTTAAGGGGATGGTGCGGGTATACTCTGTAAATTCATATTCGTCGCCGCAATCAGCAATCATGTGAAGCAATTGCTGCTTGCTGAGCAGCGCGCCGCACAGGTGGATTTCGGGGCAACAAAGACCAAGGATGGCGCGCGTCCAGGCATCGCCGCGCTGCAGGTCTGCCATCAATTGCACTTCGTCAATCACGGCCACATCGTAGCCGCGTCCGGTGTCGCCCTCGAGGGCTGCTTTTTCTACGGTGCAGCAGATGTGCCGTGCACCCTCAACGCGGATTTCTTCTTCGCCGGTTAAAAGATCGCAGGGCACGCCTTCGTTGTTGAGGCGCTCAAAATTTTCCAGCGCCAGAATGCGAAGCGGCGCTAAATAAATGCCGCGTTCGCACTGCTTGAGGCGCTGGATGGCCTGGTAGGTCTTGCCGGTGTTGGTGTCGCCAAGGTGCAGATGGAAGGTGCGGTGCAGCGCCCGCGCAGCGGGGTATTCCATTTGCGGCTGCGCGTGCAGCAGCCGCTCGAACTCCTCCCGCACACGCTTGGGGATGTGATAGGCGGTCAGGATGGCCATGATGCCGGTTTGGTAATACTCCCGCTCATGCCCTTTGATGACGGAAGAGAAGTCATAATCCGCCTGATTTTTATGATTATAGCGCTCCAGCAGGCGCGTGGAAATATCGTTCAGCAGCGCTACGTATTGCTCCATCACGGTGTCAAAGCCGGGCAACTGCATATCGGCCATATCATATAGGTACCGCAGCTGGCCGCGCACCACCGCCTCCTGGTGGTACAGGTTGCCGATCTTGGAGTTTGCCGCCTGTTGCTTGTATTGCGGATACTTCTTGCGGATTTCCGCAAAAATGCGTTGAGCCTTTTTGGTGTTCTTAATGCTTGCTCACCTCGCTGTTAGTATCGTAGAAAAGCGGAGAATTAACCGCGCCTTATATCATTCGCCACCCGCTGCGGCGAACCTCTTTATTCGCCCATCTTTTTAGGTTTCGCAAGGAATTTTTGATTGCTTTGTTGAATAGAGAGGATGTATAGGATCATGAAGGGGGAGTCAAAGGTGAAGAAAACTGCCTGGTTGGTGGCTTCCGCCGTGCTGCTGGCATTGGTGGTATGCCTGGGGCTGGCGATGATGCATATCAATTCTTTAGCCGACGATAATGCGGCGCTGGCCACAAAGCTCAATCAGGCGGAAACGCGCCTGACGGCCACACAGCGGAAATTGGATGATACGTTGAGCGATTATGCGGTATCACAGGCCAACTATGATGCGTATGTGCTGACATCGGAGGATGCCCTGCAGGCCACTGCCGCGCAGGCGGCTGCGCTGCAGGCAGATGTGCTGACGCAGGATCAGCAGCTGCTGGACGCCTACGCCCGCATGGATGAACTGCAGGCGCAGGTAGATATGCTGACGGCCAACCTGGCGGAAGCGCAAAGTGCACTGACTGCTGCACAGACGGCCTTATCAGAAAAAGAAGCGGCGATTGCCACATTGAACACCGAGCTGGAAGCTGCCAAAGCGCTGGAAGCGGTGGTGAACGAAAAGCAAACACTGATTGACCAGCTGAATGGCGCGCTGGAAACACTGCAGGCAGAATGGGCGGCCAAAGCGGGTGAGTGGGAAACACTCAAAGAAAATTTGGCTACGGAGCTGAACGAGCTAAAGACCACATTGACCGATAAGGACGCCCTGCAAGCTGCGCTGGAGCAGGCGAAGCAGGATGTCGAAGCGCTGCTGACGGATGTGAAGGGGCAACTGCAGGATGCCAAGGACGCGCTGACCGCCGCATTGTTTCCGCCCGCAACAGAGCCGCGCGTTGCGATGGTGGAGATGATAAGCGACGCGGGCGAGGTGCTGTATCGCATCACGCTGAACCTTCTGGATGGGGAAGAAGCTGCCTATACCTCCATGGCGCTGGTCAACGGCGCGTTCCATCCCGCCATCAAGCTGTCTGGCGCGGCACTGCAAAGCGAAAACTTGGTGATTATGCCGGCCACGGCGGCAGAATATCAGGAGCTGCAGGAGCTGATCCAGCAGGGCGTGGACCAGGGTGTGTTCGCGTGGACGGTGAAGGATAAAGTACTGGAAACCGCAGGCTACACCGTAAAATACCACGTGCTCGACCGCCAGACCAGCTATCAGGCCGAAGTTTGCATCTATCTGTATGTTGCCAATGCTGCGGGCAACTCGGCATTTGTCTGCGCAGAATATCTGGGCGATGCGGCATCTGCGGTGAATGCGGATTCTGTGCAGGCATTTGCCACACAGCTTTTGTCGCGCCTTACCATTCAATAATGGATATGTTTTGCATTTGTTAACGAACATTTCACTTGCTTTTGGGCCTGCTTGATGCTATGATATGTTTGCCGCGTTCGCGGACGATTCATGATGGAGGTGTTTTTTATGGCATACAAAATTTCTGATGCGTGCATCAGCTGCGGCGCTTGCGAAGCCGAATGCGCACAAAACGCGATCTTTGAAGGGGATGGCAAGTACGATATCGACGCCGAAAAGTGCATCGATTGCGGCGTTTGCGCCGATGTCTGCCCTGTCAGCGCCCCCGAAGCGGAATAAGGCCTCCTTGTTCCCTCTGGTGCACCAGCGCCCGCCGAAATGCGGGCGTTTTTTGTTGCCAAATTGTTGTCGAAAAGCGTGGAATCCCTGGTTTTACCACGAAAAACTGCATAGACAAACCACACATTCTGTGATATATTACGAATGGTTACGAAATTATTAAATTTGTTTCGGATTCGTGTATACAGGAGGATGCGGGGATGAGATACGAAGGACAGAAACGATGGGTGGCGGCATGGCTGTGTTGCATGCTGCTGTTTGCGTATGCGCCTGCGCACTCTGCCACGCTCACCTCCGCGCCGCTGGTGTCCGGCAGCAGCCGGAATGGCATGGTGCGGGTGCATCTGTCCTCGATGGGCAACCCCAGCACGCTCAACATCACAGTATCGGGCAGCTACACGGTGAATGGCGTCACCACCCAAACGCTTGGCAGTGGCTCCACCGTGACGGTCAACTTCAATAGCAGCACCGGCAGGCTGTCCCTTACTGCCAATGGCACCACCACTGATATGGGCAGCGCGTTCAAGCTGCGCCGCCACGCCACCTTGGGCAGCAACGGGCTGAAGATTGCCCAGGCGCGCGTGCCCAGTAACCTGTATCCCGGGGACTTGAGCTTTGTGGTGCAGGGCTCCAAGCTGTATGTGATCGCCTATGTGTATATCGAGGATTACTTATATGGCGTGCTGCCCTACGAGATGGGCAATTCCTCACCGCTGGAGGCGCTCAAGGCGCAGGCGGTGTGTGCGCGCACCTACACGCTGCGCGCCATGAACGGCAGCTCATCCCGCCTGTATGATGTGGTGGACACCACCACCGATCAGGTGTACTCCGGCACGCCCAGCGGAAATGCCAACTGCGTGGCAGCAGTGAATGCCACCAAGGGCATCGTGTCCATGAACGGCAGCGACCTGACGGGCACCTATTATACCGCCTCCAACGGCGGCCAGATCGAGTCCATCAAGAATATCTGGGGCTCTACCTCTTACAGCTATATTCGCGTGAAAGATGACCCTTACGATTATGACAACCCGGACTCCAGGGTGAAAAGCTTCACTGTCAATGCGTCCGGCAGCCAGAGCAGCACATTGCAAAGCCTGCTGAACAACAAGGCGACGTCTGCCTTTGGCAGCGGCGCAACGGTCACCGGCGTCACCGGCGTGGTGCCGCATACGCCCAAGTATGCTTCTCCCAGCCGCCTGTACACCAAGATGGATTTTACCGTCACCTACACAAGGAACGGCACCTCCGGCAGCGGCACCTTGACTTTCGATATTTTTAACGAGCTGGAAAGCCCCCTTGGCATGTCCATCCAAACCAGTGATAACGAGCTGTGGACGGTGCGCAAGACCTCCTCCGGCTTTGTGGTGGAGGCGCGGCGCTATGGCCATGGCACCGGCCTTAGCCAGCGCGGCGCCATGTATATGGGCGAGCTCGGCTATTCGTATGATCAGATCATGGCCTTCTATTTCGAGGGCTGCAAGCGCGTGCAGTATACCTTCACAAGCTCCATCCTCAGCGCCGTGGTGGACGGCGGAACCAGCAGCGAGATCATTACGCCAGAAGAACCCGCCCCACTGGAGGAACAGACGGGCTGCACCGGCATTGTCACGTTGATCAGCAGCACCGCCACATTGCCCCTTCGCCAAAGCGCAAGCAGCAGCGGCACGGTGCTGGCCACGCTGACTCATGGCGCGACGGTCAATGTCTACGGCGCTTCGGGCGATTATTATCTGATCGGCTATGGCCTCTTGTATGGCTATGTGCTCAAATCCTCTGTCAGCATTTCCGGTGCGGTGCCTTCCACCACATCCGTCACGCCCACGCAGCTGGCGGGGTATGGCACGGTCAACACCGATGGTCTCAATTTGCGCGAAACAGCGTCCACCTCTGGCAAGATTGTCACCACCATCCCCCAGGGCACGGTGCTGCCGCTGCTGAGCATCAGTAACGGCTGGGCACGCACGCAATATGGCCGCCAGACCGGCTATGTGATGATGGACTATATCCGCTCCACCTCCGGTTATGACACCCCGGTGACTGACCCCACCGCCGTCAGTGCCGATATCAAAACTGCCACCACCCTGCGTATCAGCGCTAGCACTTCCGCCTATGCCATGGCCAGTCTGGCCGTTGGCACCGAGGTGGCTGTGCTCAGCTCCGACGCGTCCTGGAGTAAGATCCGCTATCAAAAGATGACGGGCTATGTGCCCACCGCCGCCATCACCCTCACGGGGCATACCACCCCGCAGCTTGCAGACGATGCCCCTGGCAGCGGCGAAAGCTATGCCTATGTGGCGTCCAATACTTCCTTGAATCTGCGTGCCAGCGCCAGCACCGAGGCCGCGCTGATTGTGGAAATGCCCTACGGCGCGCAGGTGATTGTGGAAAGCAAGGGAACCACCTGGTGCACCCTGCGCTATCAGGGAATCCGCGGCTATGCCATGACGCAGTACCTCACCTTTGCGTCCGATACGCCAAGCGGAGAGAGCGGCACCTGGCAGGCGCGGGTCACCACTGTGTCCGGCTCGCTCAACCTGCGCAAAACCGCAACTTCCAACGGTACAGTGCTCACCACCATCCCCCAAAACACGGTGATCACGATCACCGAAAAGGGCACCACCTGGTGCAAGACCACCTATAACGGCCGGGAAGGTTATGTGATGACATGTTTCCTCACATTCATTGAGGAGGCTATCCCCACCGCCACGCCCACGCCGACTCCGGCGGGCGAACCCACGCCCACCCCTGCGCTGCCCAGCAGCCTGCAGGCGCGTGTGACGACGGTGTCCGGCTCGCTCAACCTGCGCGCGTCCGGCCAAAGCGGTGCAAAGGTGCTGACCACCATCCCGCAGAACACGGTGATCACTGTGTACGAGAAGGGCATCACCTGGTGCATGGTCACCTATGCTGGGGAAGTGGGCTATGTGATGACCAGCTTCCTGACCTTCCTGACCGATACACCCACGCCAACGTCTGCCCCGGCAGACGAACCCACTGCTACACCCAATCCCGTAACACCCACCACTTATCAGGCGCGGGTGACCACGGTGTCCGGCTCGCTCAATCTGCGCATTTCGCCCCAGAGCAATGCCAAGGTGCTGGCCACCATCCCGCAAAACATGGTGATCACAGTGCTGGAAAAGGGCATGACCTGGTGCCAGACCACCTACAACGGCTATTCGGGCTACGTGATGACGAGCTTTTTGACCTTTCTGAACGGAGAGGCTACGCCTACTGCTTCTCCAACGCCCACACCGACACCCACTGTCACGGTGTCGCCTACGCCAACAGCCAGCATGATTCCAAGCACCGGCGTGCAGGCGCAGGTGATCACCCCCTCCGGCTCGCTCAATCTGCGCGCCGCGGCCAATGACAACGCCAAGGTGCTGGCCACCATCCCGCAGTACGGCATTGTGGACGTGCTGCTGCAGGGCATGACCTGGTGCCAGGTCGCCTATGACGGCGAAACGGGCTTTGTGATGACGAGCTATTTGAGCTTCCTCAGCGATACGAAAACGCCGCAGCCCAGCGCTACGCCTACTCAGGCCCCTGTTCAAACATCTACTCCGGCGCCGGGCGGCACCACCTATACCGCGCGGGTCACCACGGTGTCCGGCTCGCTCAACCTTCGCAAAACCGCCAACGACAGCGCCAAGGTGCTTATCACCATTCCGCAAAATACACTGATCACAGTGTACGAAAAGGGCATCACCTGGTGCTATGCGACCTACGGCAGCTACACGGGCTATGTGATGACCAAGTTCCTCACCTTCTCTACCGATGGCGAAACACCCCCGGCGGTTGTTACGCCCACGCCCGCGCCGGACACACCTACTGCCCCTCCGGCATCCTCCGGTGACAGCAAGTATGACGAGCGGCGGGACAGCACGCTGCGCACCCTGGATAAGCCTGTGATAGGCAAGGTGTTGTCCACCGATGGTTCGCCCCTCACGCTGCGCAAAGGCTGTTCCACGAATGCCACTTCGCTGGTGAAAATGCCGGAGGACGACTACCTGCTGGTCATTCAGCTGGGCGAGGAATGGTGCTATGTGCAGTACGAAGATAAAACGGGCTATTGCCTGACGGAGTATTTACAGATTTATGTGCCATGAGCTTTTACTGCCCGGCGAGAGAATCGACGATTTACAATTGCAAAACCTGCGGATCATTCAGCATCCGCAGGATTTTTGCTTCGGCATGGATGCTGTGTTGCTGGCCGATTTTGCCGCCAGCCGCGTGTTTCATAAAGTATGCGATTTTGGCACCGGTACGGGCATTTTGCCGCTACTTTTGTATGGAAGAAACCCTTCAGCTGCCTTTGATGCCGTGGAGATTCAGGAAAAGATGGCGGAGCGCGCCACGCGGTCTGTGTTGCTCAATAGCCTGGCGGATAAAATCACCGTGCACGCGCGGGACCTGAAGGATGTACGGCAGTTTTTGCCCCATGCGGCATATGATCTGGTGGTGTGTAACCCACCCTACAGCGAAAGCGGGGCGGGGCTGTCCAGCCCCATTGATTCCCGCCGCCTCTCCCGCGAGGAAGCAGCCTGCACTTTGGACGATATCGCCAAGGCCGCGCAGTTTGTGCTCAAGTGGCATGGCCGGTTGGCGATTATGCTGCCGGTGGCGCGCATGGCGGACGCCTTTGAGGCGCTGCGCCGGCATCAGATTGAGCCCAAGCGTATGCGCCTGGTGCATGCCAATGCAGCGCGTGATGCGCGGCTGATGCTGCTGGAGGGCGTGCGCGGCGCGAAGTGCGCACTCACCGTTATGCCACCGCTGTTGGCCAAGGATGAAAAGGGCAATGACTCGGAAGAAGTGAGAAGGATTTATCATTTGGTATAGACGAAATACTTAGCCCGGATTTTTTTATAGGGTGTCCGCTTTTTTGGATGGTTGCAGCGGCTGCCTTGTCTTTTTTCCATTTTTCTGTTATAATAAACAGGA
>JAVBRU010000024.1:0-30059 GCA_031547595.1 Eubacteriales bacterium | reverse complement strand
GTAAAGGATCATTGGATATCAAAACGGCACTGCGACTTCGCGGTGCCGTTTTGATATCCAGCGCTGACCCCTATTTCAATGCCTTCCGAACAACCACCATGCCGTCCCGCTGCGCACATTTTTCGAACCCGCATTTTTCGTACATCGCCAAGGGCCCTCTGAAATCATGTGGCACCGTGTCAAAATCCTGATAAACATAGGCTTCAACAAAGTCAAAGCCGTCCTCGGCAGCGTCTTGGCAAACGCGCTCCAGAAGCTTTGTAGCCACGCCTGACCTTTGCACCTGCGGCGCAATCGCAAAGCAGAATACGGATTTCACCTTGATATCTGCACAGTATTCATCGATCGGCCAATACGAGCGTAGATAGTTGACGCAGGCCTGACAATCCGCATTGGCATTGCACCAGCCCACAATTTCATCGCCCTGGTAAGCAAGATAGCCCTGCAAGCTTCCGGCCTTGACGAACTGAAGGGCATGCGCCCGTCTTTCCTCGCGCGTAGGGAACCAATGGTTTTCATTTTCGGCATAGGAAGCATCACTGCGCCAGGTCACGCAATAGCATTTTCCCTCCTCGGTATGGGCATCATGGGGTGTCACATCAAAAAAGTGAATGTACGCCTCTGCTAGGCCTGGGGTCAATTTGCGGATTTCAGTATTCATGCAACGTTCTCCTTTATTTGGTGCAATATCTGACAAACGAAGAAAATATCACAACGCCGCGTGCTTCTCCATACTTGACAGCCTGCACGGCTATTTCGTCTTCCACTTCATCAGCTCCGAAAACAAATCTTCGGTCTTTTGACCATCATTGAAGCTGATATACACATTGACGCCAGCGCTGCGTTCAATCCGTATCGTCGGCGAAGAGGAGGAATTGACAAAGAGGATATACATGCCCTGGCTCGCCGACTCAAAGTTTCCTTTCAGTGTGCTTCCAAAGCCGCCAAAGCCGTTGGTTCTTGTGCCGACGCCAATTTCGTTCATGCTTTTTTCGAGCAGCGTAATGCTTTCCACTTCGTCAAAAGCAATTTTGAGGCCATACATGCCTGTAATCTGCATCTGATCATCGCTCAGCTTCACGTCGGTTTCCTTAAAGCCATAGAAAAGCATGATGGTGCAGGCAAGAAGAATCAATAGCACAAAAAACGGCCTGATGTTCTCCCATGTTGATTGAATCTTGTCGGGCATTTGCGCACCCTTTCTATTCAATATGCTCGTGTTTGGCGTTCTGTCTGGCTTTTATTTTATAGGCAAAAAAGATTGCTGCAAACAGGAGGCTGTAAACGATGCCCAATGCACTTTCCGTGATTTTGCCGTCCCGCACGATCCCAGCCTTCTCGATTGCCAAGTCATATCCGCAAGCAATAAGCGCGACAACGCTATACAAACCGCAAAGGTTTATCAGATACTTTTGCCTTTTTTCCGTCAAAGGATAGATGTCGCAGAAAATAAACTCAATACTGCACAGCACCACCACGAAAAGAATGATCGTCAGTTCCGGCCATTTGTCCGGTGCCCACTCGATGCCGCATGCATAGAGCAGCGCATTGACAAGCAGCAGCCCCATCAGCGAAAACAAGCCATGCTTGAACACATTTCCTCTTTTCAATAGCTGAAGTTCATCCAAATGCCCTGACTTCATCATGATTTATTCCTCCCAAAACAATTCGTCCAGCGTTTTCCCAAGCACCTTACAGATTTCGATGCAGAGCTTTACAGACGGATAGTAATCCCCTTTTTCGATCGCATTCATTGTTTGCCGGCTCACGTGAATGGCGTCGGCCAGGTCTTTTTGCGTCATATCAAGCGCTGCCCGTGCGGCCTTCAGCTTCAGATTTTTAGCCACAATACACCTTATCCTCCTGCCCGGGCGCATACCGCAACCCTTGCCGCCCTGTTCAGAGTAGCATAATGCAAACATAAAGTCAAGTATTTTTTACATTTTATAAAGTTGTTTTTACACTTCTTTGTGCATTGCACGTATATTCTTTTATGATCAGCACGCTAAGTGCCTCAGCGTCTTGATTTGAGCAGTGGCCGGAGGCTTATTAGCCCCACCAGCATAATCGCCGGAAAAATCATGCCCGACAACAGCCCCATATTCAGGTTGCTGCCATCCGCCACTACGCCCGTCAGCCACGGGCCCACAGAGCAGCCCAAATCCCCGCCAAGCGCCATCATGGCAAACATGGCGGTGCCACCCGAAGGGAAGCCTTCCGCAGTAAGGCTCAGCATGCCCGGCCACATCAGGCTGACAGATAACCCGCAAAGCGAACAGCCCAGCAGCGAAATCGCAGGCACGGGCACCAGCGCTGTGATAGCAAAAGACACGATGCAAAGCAGCGAGCACCCCAGCAATGTTTTTTGCATGTTGATCTGTTGGCCCTTGATGCCATACAGCGTGCGAACAATGCCCATCATCACCGCAAACAGGCATGGGCCCAGCAAATCCCCCAGCATCTTGGATATGCCCAGGCCCTTTTCCGCAAAAAGCGAAGCCCACTGCCCCATCGCCTGCTCGGCCGCGCCGGAGCATACCATCAACAAAAGCGCAATCATAAATATCTTTGATGTCACAAGCTTTTTAAGCGGCGTGCGCGTCCCCTCGCCCTCAGGCGGCACAAGCGGCACTTTGGTGAATTTGACAAGCGTTATGACAGGCAAAACAGCCCACAAAAGCGGGAGCACAAACCATAGCTTCTGCCCAAGCAACAGCAGCGTAGCCGTGGACAGAATGATCACCAACACCTGCCCCCAGCTATAAAAGGAGTGCAGCAGGCTCATGGAGGAGGCCTTGGCATCCCCGGGCAGGCTTTCCACAATGGGGCTGACCAGCACCTCAATCAAGCCGCCGCCAATAGAGAACAACACGCTGGCAATGATCAGCCCCACGTACGGCTGCGGCATCAGCCGGGGCAAAAACGCCAGGGCGGCCATGCCCGCTGCGGCAAACACATGCGCAATCACAGCTGATGTGCGCTGGCCGATTTTATCAATAAACCGGATAGACAGCGCATCCACAACAAGCTGCGTAATGAACACAACCACCACCAAGCTGCCCAACATGGTATACGAAAGGCCAAACTGATCCCTGAAAACAACAAACAGCAGGGGCGGCAGATTGACAATCAACGCCTGGGTGACATAGCCCAGATAGCAGGCATGCAGTGTGCTTTTGTAATTTGTTTGATTCATGGCCGTGTATCCCCTTTTGTGAACTTCGCTATAACACAAACCTGCCGGAAAAGCACATTGCTTCTCCGGCAGGTTTGTGTATCTGGCGTCCCCGGCGCGATTCGAACGCGCGGCCTTCCGCTTAGGAGGCGGACGCTCTATCCTGCTGAGCTACGGAGACAAAGCGGCGGTATTCCACGCACAAGGCATAGTATACCATAAGCTCCGCCTCTTGGCAAGCACAGACTTCGGTATGTTTTTAAGTAGACTTTGGTATGTTTCATCAGATTCCCAGCTCTTCCAGCACATCATCGCAAAGCTCATCCGCATGGCCCTCGTCATAGAACATATCGCGGCCGTTGCGGTAGGCATTGAGTGCCGCCTGCACCACGCCTTGATACCTTTTGTTTAGATTTTCGAGGCCCCACTCGCCGCCCTGCTGCTTGGACAGCAGCTTCCCGTCGCGGAAATACGCCAGTGCGCGGCAGAGGTTGAGCACATAGTACACCGGGTTTTCATGCAGCATGGTGCGGGCGTCCACCAGATCGCGCTTGATGCTGTCCAGATAATCCTCCCGCGAGATGGTGCCAAACACGCGCGGCACGCTGGGGCCATGCACCACGATGGCGGCACTGTTCAGCATCATGATATGCGCCGTCAGATCAGCGTCCACGCCGTTCATCTGCTGGCAAAAAGCCACGATATCCCGCTGCGCGGCGTTATGCCAGCGCGGGGAATAGTGCAGGTCAAAGGGCATGGGATGCGGCACCTTCCGCGCATCATCTGCCAGAATCACGCTCATTTCTATGCCCTTGGGTGGCGCGTCGGTGTTCAGCCCCTCCAGGGTGCGGATCAGCGCGATTTTCTTATCCTGCTTCAGCGGGCTTTTGACCACCACTAAGAAATCGATATCACTGCTGCCCCAGTGGAAGCTGTTTTGCGCCATCGAACCGTGCACATAGATGCCCACCAGGTTGCTGCCCAGCACATCAATCAGCCGCCCTTTGAGGGTTTGCAGCAGCTTATGCGCATCGGTAATGTCCTTGGGCGCGGTAACCCCGGCTTCCAGCAGGCGTTTGAGCTGCGCGGCGGCACTTACCTCATCCTCGCCCTCCACCACCATCAATATCGGGCCGCTGCCCATCGCCGTAAGCGATAATAACCCCAGCATGGATTTGCCGTTGATGATGCGCGATTTGTACTCAAACCAAACATGGGACGAAAAGCGCCCCGCCAGCTGCACCAGATGCTCGATCTGGCTGCGGGAGAACGGTGCCAGTTTTTCCAGACTAAACGAATACTTGATCATAATCTATCATCCTTCCAAAGCGTTGCTCTGGTTTTCTACTGTTTGTATGATTTCCATCAACCTGCGCATGCGGTGGTTGACGCCGGATTTGCTCAGCTGCGGGCTGACCAGCTGGCCCAGCTGCTCCAGGGAGGCATCTGGGTTCAGCATGCGGATGCGTGCCAGCTCCTGCAAGGGAGGCTTCAGGCCGCCGAGGCCATGCTGTAAAGAAAACCGGGTGATTTGCGCCGCCTGCTGCTGCGCGGCAGTGATCTGCTTGATCATGTTGGCCTGATCGCAGTTCATGGCGCGGTTGGCCTGGTTTCTGGAATCGCGACGGATGCGCTCGTTCTCCATCGCCATCAGCGCCTTGGCAGCGCCCATCATGGCCAACAGCGTCGCCACATCGTCCCCCCGCTTCACATACACCATCACTGCGCCCCGTCGCTGGGTGGTCTGTGCGTGGACGCCGCTTTTTTCCAGTATGTGCAAAATCGCTTCGGCACGCTGCTCCCCCGCCACGGTGAATTCCCGGTGATAGCCCTTCTCGGGCGTGGTCACTGCGCCGCCGCCCAGGAACGCGCCGCGCAAAAATGCCTGGCGGCAGCAGCGCCTGCTCAATGCCGCACGCGGCACACTGCGGAAAATATCGCTGCCCGCGTCGGACTGCCGCAGCATATGCAGCGCCATCAGCAGCCGTTTGGAATCGGCCTCGCCCACCATCAGCGTGCAGATGCGCCGCCCGCCAAGCCGGGGGTGTTTGCTGAATTGCAGCGTGGCGCGTATCTCCAGCCGCAGCTTCAAAAGCAGCAGTATGCGCTTGGCCAGCGCAGTGTTTTCCACCTGATAGACCACCGTAAAGCGCCCGCCGCCAAGGAGGCGAAGCGAAGCGCAGCTCTGCGTGACGCCGCTTAATTCGCTGAGCATGCAGCAGTGCTTCTCCATCTTCTGGCGCACCAGTTCCTGCTTGGCATCGGAAGAAAAGCTCATCCTTCAACCCCTACAATACGCACTTCCGGTTCCAGCATCACACCGTCTTTGGCACGGATGGTGGCCTGGATGTGCCGCATCAACTGCAAAAAATCCGCCGCAGTGGCATCGCCGGTGTTGATCAAAAACCCGGCGTGCTTGTCGCTCACCCGCGCGCCGCCCATTTGCGTGCCCTTAAGGCCGGCACCCTCAATCAGTGCCCCGGCAAAATACCCCTCGGGACGCTTGAAAAACGACCCTGCGCTGGGATACTCCAAGGGCTGCTTATCGCGGCGCCTGGCGTTCGTTTCTTTCATCTCACGCTCAATCTCGTCCCGCGCGCCGGGCTGAAGCGCGAATGTTGCGCCCAGTACCCACGCACCCTCCGCCATCGCGCGGCTGTGGCGGTAGGCAAAATGCATCTGCGCGTTTGTCCAGCATTGCATGCCGGTTGAGGTCAGCACCCGTACTGTTTCTACCACCTTGGCCATCTCGCCGCCGTAAGCACCCGCGTTCATATACACCGCGCCGCCTACCGTGCCGGGGATGCCGCCAGCAAACTCCAGGCCCGCAAGATCATGCTCTGCCGCGGTGCGTGCCAGTATGGCAAGCGATGCGCCGGCCTCGGCCACGAGGGTAGTTCCTTCCACCGAGATGCCGGAAAGCAGCTTGCCCATGTGCAGCACCATGCCGCGAAAGCCGCCGTCCCGCACCAAAACATTGGAGCCATTGCCGATCACTAGCACGGGCATGCCTGCTTCCTGCGCCGCTTGCAGCAGGCTCACCGCCTGTGCCTCGCTTTGCACATCCACAAAATAATCCGCCGGGCCGCCCACGCGCAGCGTGGTATATTCGCGCATCAGCACATCATGCTTGAGCACGATATCATCTTGCAGCATTCGTACACGCTCGTCAAATTTCAATTCGCACGCCCCCACAACATACTCCTATTATATCAAGAAAACCGCAGCCTGGCAAGAGCCGCCGCGGTATAGTATACCAATTTTGTGTAAATTTTATGTAGGATGGGCCAGTAAGCAATCCCCTGCTTCAAGTGATAGAGGGTAGCCATCTGCCGGAAGCAGCGCTGTCTGCCCGGCCTTGAGCCATAGCTCGCCGCCCTCCCACGCAATTCGCGTCTCCCGAAGCGCCGTCAGGATGCGGAAAAACCGCCGATCGGCAGGGAGCGTTACCGCGCTGTCCGCATAGCGCTCCAGCGTGAAGTACGGGTTCTCAATCAGCCTTTGCCCGCCATTTGGCAGGGCGACCGGCACGGCTGCTTGCATCTGCCTGTCAACATCCGTCACCGCCAGCGCTTTTTCGATGTGCAAAGGCCGGAGGTTTCCCGCCGCGTCCCGCCGCTCAAAATCATAAAAACGGTAGGTCACATCGCTGGACTGCTGGATTTCATACAGCACAATGCCCGCGCCAATGGCATGCACCATGCCGCTGGGGATATCGTACACCTCGCCTGGGCGCACCGCTACGCGGTGCAAAAGGTTTTCTACCTGAGAACCTTGCAAGGAAGCGGCGCGAAGTTCGTCTTTGTTGGTGCCGGGCTTGACACCATACACCAGCTGCGCACCCGGCTTTGCGGAAAGGATCACCCATGCCTCGCTCTTGCCCAGCTTGCCTTCGTGCGCCCCGGCATACGCATCGTCCGGGTGCACCTGCACGCTCAATTGATCTTTGGCGTCCAGCAGTTTCAGCAGCAGCGGGAACTCACCGTGCACCTTTGTGCCCACCAGCTTTCCGCCATACTGATGGATCAAATCGCCCAGCAGTATGCCGTTTTCATCCGTGCTGTTGAGCCCTGGAATGGCACTGACCTCCAGGCACTCGCCCGTGCGTTCGTCCGGGATTTGCTTGCCAAACAGCGTGCGAAGGGAATCCCCGCCCCAGGGCGTGGCATTGCCGCTGCGGTAGGCCGGGCACATCAGAATCGGCGCAAGGGGCATGTTAATCACTCCTGTTTTGTGCAATAAACCGCCAGGGGATGCTGCGCCAAGGCTCGGTAGCGTAATCAATCCCCACGCGCGGCGCCGCTACATAGTTGCAGGAAAACCCGTCGTCCTCCAGCCACAGCTCTTCGTTTTCCGGCAGCCAGAGGCCGTTGTGCGCACCGGTGACGCCCATATGCTTGGTCCATTTGGCAGGGCCGTTGAAAGGCGCTTCCATAGCGCGTACCAGCACGGCCTGCGGCGCATCCGCCCCGCCCGTCACCACATTCATCAGCCAGTGCATGCCATACACCAGGTACACATAGCAATGCCCGCCCTGCTCAAACAAAATGCGCGTGCGCGGGGTTTTTCCCTTGCTGGCATGGCAGGCGGTATCCTCCATGCCGCGGTAGGCCTCGGTTTCCTGGATGCGCATGCGCAGCACGCTGTCGTCTGCCTGGCGTTTGCACACCAGCTTGCCAAGCAGCAAAGGCGCTACCGTCAGCACATCCTGTGCGTAAAAATCCCGTGTTAAAATCACAGCACCGCTTTGGTGGCAATCACGTCTACGCCTGTATTGCACACATTGGCGATCAATACCGCGCCGCTCTCAATGGGCGCATCAAAGGGTTTTTGCATAATGGCCTGCATACAGGCTGCAATCTGCGCCTTGGGGATGGGCGTGCGGGTTTTGACGCTGACGGGCATATCCCGGCCGACAACTGGTGCCACCGCCGTCACCATGCGCAGCGGCGCCACGCACTCCTGTTTGGCATAGGTTTCGCCGCGCTTGCAGGCATTGCCCTTCACGGATAACACGTTCTCGCCCTCATGCTCTACCGTCATGCGGCAGCCCACGGGGCAGTTGATGCAGGTGATTTCCACAGTGCTCATATCGCTTTGCTCCTTTATTCGCCCGCCAGGCGCACAATGGCGTTGGCAAAAATACGCGCGTTGAGGTAGAGGGTGTTCAAATCCATGAACTCGTTAGCCTGATGCGCCATATCAAGCTCGCCCGGCAGCTGTGCGCCAAAGGCCACGCCCTCTTCCATCGACTGCGCATACGTGCCGCCGCCAATGGCCAGCGCTTTTTTCTCTAGCCCGGTCACTTCGTGATAGGCCTCCAGCAGCTGCTGCACAAGGGGGGTATGCTCGCTCACATGGTGCGCGGGGCGGCTGCTGACTACGACAACCTGCAATTTATCCTGCACGCGCATGCGGATCAGCTGCGCCATCGCATCCACGCTCATCATCACGGGATAGCGGATGTCCAGCAGCGCTTCCACGGTTTCTGCGTTCGCCTCGATGATGCCAAGGCTACATGTCAGCTTGCCGGATACGCCATCTTCCATATTGATGCCAAGGCCTTCACCATAGTACGTCATGCCCATCACTTCGGCAAGCGTATAAAGCGCGCCCTGAACGCCCAGTTCCTTTAGCACCAGCAGCATCTGGCCGATGGCGTTGCGTGCGTCCCAGGGCATAGCGGCATGGCCGTTGATGCCGGTGGTGTCGATTTTAACAACCCCGTCCTTTGCGGACGCGGAAACCGGGAAACCAAGCTTTTCGCCCGCCGCAATAGCGGCCTTGGCGATGCCCTCGTCCCCCGCTACGCAAGCAGATGCCGCGCCGGGGATCACATTGGCACGCTCGCCCGTTTTGAAGGACAGTACTTGCAGCCCTTCCTTGGAAGGCGCACCCACCAGGCGGATATGGCAGCCGCCCTTTTCGATATTGATCAGCGGATAGCACGCATCCGGGCTGAAGCCGGAGCGCGGCATCTCTGTCTTGGTCTTGTAATAGCGCATATCGGAGGAGCCGCATTCTTCATCGCAGCCCAGGATCAGCCGCACCTTGCGCTTGAGGGGGATGCCCGCCTGCTGAATGGCCTTCATCGCGTACAGCGCCGCCACCGCAGGGCCTTTATCATCACTGGTGCCGCGGCCATAGATTTTGCCGTCGATTACCTGCGCACCAAAGGGATCGCGCACCCAGCCATCGCCGGTGGGCACAACGTCCAGATGCGCCAGCACGGCCAGCGCATCGCGGGTGTTGCCCTCGCCAAGATCCGCGTGCATCACATAACCGTCAAACTCCTCCACCGCAAAGCCCAGCCGCGCACAATCTGCCATCGCGGTGTCCAGTGCCCTGCGCGCTTCCACGCCAAAGGGCGCACCGGGCTGCGCATCGCCCTTCACGCTGGGGATGCGAATCCACTTTTGCAGGGTCTCTACCATTTCCTGCTGATAGGTTTGCAAAATCGCGTCTAACTGGGTGTTCATCTGCACTCTCTCCTATTCCGTCAAAGCCTGCGCCATGCGGCGGATGCCTTCCACAAGCATCGCGCGCGGGCAGCCAAAGTTGATCCGTACAAAGCCTTCGCCACATATTGTACCAAAGAACGTGCCGGGTGACAATATTACACCGTGCTTTTTTATTTTGTTTAACAACTCGTCGCAGCTGTTGCCATAGGCGCGAAGATCCACCCAGGCAAGGTAGGTCGCCTCCACCGGCGTCAGCACTGCGTCCGGCAGCAGGCGATGGATTTCGTCCGCCAGCACGCGGCGGTTTTCGTCAAGGTAAATCGTCAGCCCGTCCAGCCAATCGTCGCACTGTGTGTAGGCGGCGCGGGTGGCCTCCAGCGCAAAGATGTTGCCGCAGGCCGCTCCGGCGGCTTGCAGCTCTTTTTGCATGGTTTCGTACAGCTCTTTATTTTTGCACAGCATCATCGCCTGCTGCAGGCCCGCAATATTGAACGTTTTGCTGGCAGAGGCAAGGGACAATGCGCAGCCTTCGGCATTTGGCAGCGACAACATGGGCACAAAGCACCCCGGCGCGTACACGAAATCCGCGTGAATTTCGTCCGCCACCAGCACGGCGTGATATTTATTCACCAAAGCCACCAGACGCTGCAATTCTTCGGCGCTCCAGGCGCGGGATACGGGGTTGTGCGGGCTGCAAAGCAGCATCAGCTTGATGCCGGTTTTCAGCGCCGCTTCGATGGCGTCAAAATCCATCTGATAGCGGGCGCTATCGTCCCGAATCAGGCTCACACCCACCACGTTTCTGTCATTGTCCTCAATGGCGGCATAGAACGGGCCATACACCGGCGTTAAAATCAGCACGTCGCCGCCGGGCTTTGTGAAAGCGCGCACCGCAGCGCGAAGCCCCGTCACCACACAGGGCAGCATCAGGGTTTCTTCCGGCAAAATAGCAAGGCCGTGGCGGCGCTGCCAATAGGCGCATACCGCTTTCTCATCCGCCGCATCGTGATAGGAATAGCCAAAGCATGCATGCTCTGCCCGGTATTTGATGGCGTCCACAATGGGCTGCGCACAGGCAAAATCCATATCCGCCACCCAGAGCGGCAGCGCATCTGCCGGGCACATCATAGGGTCGTCCCATTTTTCACAGCGCGTGCCGCGGCGCTCGATGCCCGCGTCAAAAAAAGCCTGATCGTAGTGCATGGTCAGTAACTCCCTTCGCAGCGGAGCACCCAAAAGCCCCCGCTCTTCTCTATGGTATCCACCTTTGCAAACAGTGTTTTCAAATAGGTGATGGCAGAGGGTGCGCCCTGCTGCTTGCGGATCACAATATACAGCGCCCCGCCGGGGTTCAGGCGCGATGCGGATTCGGAAAACAGGCGGTAGATCACCTGTTTGCCCGCGCGGATGGGCGGGTTGGTGAGGATTATGTCAAACTTGCCGGGCACGCTTTGCAGCCCGTCGCTCTCCACCACTTCGGCGTGGACGCCATTGGCTTTGAGGTTTTGCCGTGCCAAACCCAGTGCACGGCCATTCACATCGCTCATCACCACCTGGCAATCCGGGTTGGCCTTGCTGACGCAAACGCCCACCACGCCCCAGCCGCAGCCCAAATCCAGCACGCGGCCATGCATGGGGCTCGGTAGCGCCTTCAACAGCACATCGGTGCCAAAGTCCACCTCGCCGCGGGAGAAAACGCCCGCATCGCTGGTGAACGTGAGCGGATGGCCGCGGTAGCTATATGCGCAGCTTTCCGGCTTGCTCTCGCTGAGGGGCGTTTTGGAAAAGTAATGCTCGCTCATTGTTCCTCCAGTGCCGCTGCCGCGTACAAGGCAGCCACTTCTTCGGGTGTCAGTTCCCGGTATCCGCCAGGCGGCAGTGCCGCGTCCAACTCCATGGGGCCAAAGGAGAGGCGATGCAGCGCCGTCACAGGCTTGCCCCGTGCGCCAAACATGCGCTTCACTTGGTGATACTTGCCCTCATACACCGTCACGCGCCCACAGCCTGGGGATACAATCGAAAGCACAGCAGGCAGTGCAGTAAAATCCTTCAAGGGAATGCCCGCCGCAAAAGCGCGTACATCTGCGTCGTCCAGCTCGCCCTCCACTTGCGCCTCATACACCTTGGCCACGTGGCGTTTGGGCGAAATCAATCTGTGCGCCAGCTGCCCGTCGGTGGTGAACAGCAAAATCCCCGTGGTGTCCTTGTCCAGCCGCCCGATGGGCATGCATTCCAGTGCTCTGTAAATGGGCGGCAACAGCTCCATCACGGTGGGCCAGCGCCTGTCCTCATCCGCTGTCAGATAGCCCGAGGGCTTGTGCAGCATCAGGCAGCGCCGGGTGCGCGTGTCAAGGGGCTTGCCATCCAACATCAGAGGACTGTTTTCTGCCACCTCCAGCGCCGGGTCTTTGCACGGCACGCCCAGCAGCGTCAAGCGCCCAGTGCGCAAAAAATCGCGGCACTGGCTGCGGGTGGCGATGCCCAGGGCGGATAAAAGCTTGTCAAGCCGCATCGATATCACACAGCAACACCGCGTTGCACATCTTGCGGTAGTTCATAAGCGGCAGGTGCGCCAGCACGAGTATGCCACCCCATGCGCCCCACACCCAAAGGGGCAGTTCCTGATGCAGCAGCGTGTTGATCTTGCCCACCACGGCGTAAGCGCCGTTGGAAAAGGATATTTCGCCCAGCATATAGTACAGCATAACCGCTGCCATCAGCAAAAGGGAGGGCAGATAGCAAAGGGCATTTTTCATCCCGTTTTCTATGATCGATCTGCGGTTCGTCTTGCGCACATGATGGCTGTGTTGATAAGCCTGTCCGGGTGATCTGCGGGATACAGGCTGATAATCCAGCGGCACGCCGCGCCACCAGCCATAGATAAACACAATGGCAGCCAGCACAATCGTTCCCAGCCACAAGAGGACGCCCGCGTCCATCCTGCCGCCCACAATGCCGCCCAGCGTGCCAAGCAGTTTAAAGAACGTTGTGAAATCGCTGTAATTGAACATATACACAAACGCGGACGCCGTAAAAAGGAACGCCGCTGCCCAGGGCAGCCCCAGCAACAGCCGTAGCAGGCCCGTGCCCAGCGCATTCGTATACTTGAAGCGCTCCCGCTTCTCGCCAATTGCCCATGCCGTGCGCTGGCCGGCTGCAAAATACCGGGCGGGCATCACCACCAGGATATACCAGGCGCACATGAAGCCTATGCAATAGAAATCCGTCTGCTGCGAAAAGATAGGGTCTTTGCGTTCGCCGAATAAAAAGTACAGCGGAGCCAGGCCCACCACGCGCAGCAGCAGTTGCCACACCGTCAGGCCAATCAGCCTGCCCGCGTGCTGTATACAAGTTTTCCGCGCATGCGCGCGGCATCGCTTCACCTGTTGTTCATTCCGGCTGGCCATGTGCTTGATCCCCTCTCATTCATGAACAGCATTATACTGCAAAAGGCAGCATATTGCAACAAAATCGGTCAAAGGAAGCCCTGCGGCTCAAAGTCCTCTGCGCGGACAGCCTCCATCAGCACCGCGTCGTCCACAGGATGCGGCAGGGTGATTTCCGCCGTCTTTTTTTCCAGACTGACGCGCACCGAGGATGCGCCAACCGCCGTCAGCGCTTCCGTGACAGAGCGCACACAGTGCTCGCAGCTCATGCCCTCAATGCGCATCACGCGGGTGGTGGTTTTTTGCTTTTCCTGTCCCGCTGGTTTGAAGAAGCGCAGCCGCAGCGCGTTTGTCACAACGCACACACTGCTCAGGCTCATGGCCGCAGCGGCCAGCATGGGGTCCAGCTTGATGCCAAAGGCGGTATACAGCGCGCCCGCTGCCACGGGGATGCCAATGATGTTGTAGAAGAACGCCCAGAACAGGTTTTGCTTGATGTTGCGAAGCACCGCTTTGGAGAGTTGCAGCGCCGTTACGGCGTCGTTCAGGTCGCTTCGCATCAGCACGATGTCCGCCGCGTCAATGGCGATGTCGCTGCCCGCGCCAATGGCGATGCCCACCTGTGCGCGCGCCAGCGCCGGGGCATCGTTGATGCCATCGCCCACCATGGCCACCTGAGCGCCGGTTATCTGCAGGTCTGCAATGGCGCTTTCTTTATCGGCGGGCAGTACATCCGCGATCACCAAATCAATGCCAGCGGCCTTGGATACCGCGCGGGCGGTTTTCTGATTGTCGCCGGTCAGCATCACCACCTGCTTGCCCATGACCTGCAACGCTTTCACCGCGCCGGGGCTGGTGGATTTCAGCACATCCGCCACCGCAATCACGCCCACGAGCTGCCCGTTTTGAGCGAAGTACAGCGGGGTTTTGCCCGCCTCTGCCAATGCCGCCGCATCCGGCGCATTCATCATATTCACTTGTTTTTCCTGCATCAGCGCCAGGTTGCCCGCATAGCACGCCGCGCCGTCCACGCTGGCATATACGCCAAGGCCGGGCAATGCCGAAAAATCCTGCACAGAGGGGGCAGCCAGCCCTTCCGCTTTTTGCAAAATCGCCCGCGCAAGCGGATGCTCGCTGCCCTGCTCCAGCGCCAACGCCAGTTTGAGCAGTTCCGTTTCAGAGACCTCCACAGGCAGGATATCCGTCACCTGGGGCTTGCCCTCTGTGAGCGTGCCCGTCTTGTCCAGCACCACCGTGGTCACGCGCTGCGCGGTTTCGATGGCCTCGGCAGATTTGAACAGCACGCCGTGCTCCGCGCCCTTGCCCGTGCCCACCATGAGGGCAACCGGCGTTGCCAGGCCCAGTGCGCAGGGGCAGGAGATCACCAGCACCGCGATCCCGCTGGTGAGCGCGAAGGAAAATTCCTGCCCTGCCAGCAGCCAAATCACTGTGGTGAGCAGCGCAATGCCCATCACCACCGGCACAAAAATGCCGCTGATCTGATCGGCCAGCCGCGCTATGGGCGCCTTGGACGCGGCGGCGTCCCCCACCAGCTGAATAATCTTGGACAGCGTAGTATCCTGCCCCACCTGATCGGCGCGGATCACCAGCCGCCCGCTGAGGGACACCGTGGCCGTCATCGCGCGGTCGCCCACGTGCTTGTCTACCGGCATGCTCTCGCCGGTGAGCGCGGATTCATCCACTGCGGAGCCGCCCTCCACCACCACGCCATCCACCGGCACACGCTGGCCGGGGCGCACCACCACCAGATCATTGATATGTACATCAGAAAGGGGCACTTCTTTTTCGGTGCCGTCCATCAGCACCGTGGCGGTGTCGGGCGCAAGGCGCATCAGCCGCTCAATCGCCTGGCTGGTCTTGCCCTTGGATTTGCTCTCCAGGTACTTGCCAACGGTGATCAACGTCAATATGGTGCCCGCAGATTCAAAATACAAATCCATATGATATTTTTCTACCATCGCCATATCCCCATGCCCCAGGCCGTAGCCAATGGCAAAGAGCGCATACAGCCCGTACACCAGCGCGGCGCTGCTGCCTATGGCAATCAGTGAATCCATATTGGGTGCGCGGCGCAGCAGCGCTTTGAAACCCTTTTCGTAGTACGCACGGTTGATATACACGATGGGCAGCGTTAGCAAAAACTGCGAAAGTACAAACGTGATGGCGTTTTCGTGCCCCAGCATAAACCCCGGCAAGGGCAGCCCCAGCATGCTGCCCATCGCGATGTACATCAGCGGGATCAGCAAACACACGGACGCGATCAAGCGGGTCTTCATGCCCTGCTGCTCGTCCGCCTGCGGCGCGGGCGTGTCCTTTTGCCCAGCCGCGCGCGCCCCATAGCCCGCTTTTTTTACTGCCGCCTGTATGGCCGCAGCGTCAAAATTGCCCTCCACTGTCATGGAATTTGCCATCAGGCTGACGGCGGCCTGGCTGACGCCGGGCACCGCCTTGGCCGCCTTTTCCACATGCGCAGCGCAGGCGCTGCACGTCATGCCGGTTATATCAAATTTCTGTTTCATTGTCTTCCTCTCCCCGCAGTACGCGGGTAATCTCATCCCCGTTATGCAAGCGGTAGCCCAGCACGGTGGATAAGTTCACCTTTTCGATGCTGTGAAATATATTGCCAAAGAGGGCGGGCGTTTCCCCCTCCAGCCGCGCCAGCAAGTCCTTCACTTGCTTGCGCTTGCCGCCGTCCTCGCTTTGGGTCACTTTGCACGCGCAGCGCAGCGTTTCCAGCCCCATAAAATCCTTCCAGGCGATGATGTCTTTTTCCCGCACCAGATACAGTGGGCGGATCAGCTCCATACCCTCGAAGTTCTTGCTTTTCAGCCTTGGCATCATGGTCTTGTACTCGCCGCCATAAAACAGGCTGAGTACGATGGTCTCCACCGCGTCATCCATATGATGCCCCAGCGCGATTTTGTTACAACCCAGTTTCTTCGCTTCCTTATATAAGTAGCCGCGGCGCATGGCGGCGCACACATGGCAGGGGGATTTGTCCGTCTCATCCACCGCCTCAAATATCGGGCTGTCAAACACCGTTACATCAAAGCCCAGCTTTTGCGCGTTCCCGATCATCCGGGCGCGGTTGTCCGGCGTATAGCCGGGGTCCATGCTCAGATAGCTTACCTGAAAGGGCACATCGCTGTATTTGCTCAATTCCCGCATGCACACCGCCAGCGCCAGGGAATCCTTGCCCCCGGAGATGCACACCGCCACATGGTCGCCCGCCTCGATCAAGCCATAGGTGCGTACGGACGACAAAAATTTGCGCCAGATGGGTTTTCGAAAATCCCGCTGGATGCTGCGGCTGCTGATAATTTCGGCGGTTTCGATTTGCATGTGTAGTCTCCTTGCAATAATTTCAATTGATTATATCACAAGCCATTGAAAATGTCAGCCGATCGTGCTACCATGAAACGGAAACAGATTACATTTTTTTCGGGAGGGTCTATGCTGAAGCAAGTGACCGACATTGCGCTGAAAGCGGGCGCGCTGATGCTGAACTTTCAAAACGCCGCCGCGCACCAGAAGGAAGGGCATTACAACTTTGTGACCGATGCCGATGTGGCCGTGCAGGCCCTGATCCAGCACGAGCTTTCAAACCTTCTGCCCGCCGCCGCTTTTTTTGCGGAAGAGAAGCAGAACAATCCCCTCACGGACGCGCCCACCTGGGTGGTCGATCCCATTGACGGCACGCTCAATTTCATGCGCCGCCGCAATCATTCGGCCATCTCCATTGCGCTGCTCAAGCACAAACGCCCCGTGCTGGGCGTGATTTATAACCCCTACACCCAGGAGTTGTTCACCGCCGAGGATGGCAAGGGTGCATTTTGCAACGGCTCCTCCATCCATGTATCCAACATCGCTTTTGACCGCGCCATGGTGGCCTTTGGCACCTCGCCCTACAACAGCAATCTGGCGCAGCGCACCATGCATGCGGCGCATCAGTTTTTGCTGAAAGCGGGTGACCTTCGCCGCAGCGGCTCCGCCGCGCTGGATTTGTGCGATATCGCCTGTGGCAGAGCAGATGTGTTCTTCGAGCTGCAGTTATCGCCCTGGGACATCGCGGCAGGCTCGCTGATTGTGATGGAGGCCGGCGGCGTGTTTATGACCTTCGAGCAGCCCTCCCTTTATTACGAAGCACCCACCGCCGTGCTGGCCTGCAATCCCCTGTGCAAAGGCCAGGCTTTGGAGGTGCTGCAATGAGCATCCTGTCCAGTGCGCACGTGCATACCAACTATTGCGATGGCAAAGTGTCTGCCCGCCAGATGATAGAGCGTGCCATCGAGCTGGGCTTTGTGAGCCTTGGCTTCACCTCCCACGCCGCGCAGCACTTTGAGCCCAAATACAGCATTGATCCAGGCCAGGAACAGGCCTACATTGCAGAGCTTCGCTCCCTGCAAAAGGAATATACCCACAAACTGCGCATTCATGTGGGTATCGAGCGGGATCTGTTTTCCTTTGCCGACTGCGCGCCGTATGATTACATCCTGGCCTCGCTGCATTATCTGCCCACCGCCACAGGCTATGTGCCTGTGGATGGCAACAAAGAAAAGCTGCGCGCTTATGTGGACGAGGTTTTCCACGGCGACGGGCTGATGCTGGCCAAGACCTATTACAACTTCTTCTCCGGCTATGTGCGCGCGTACCGCCCGCAGATTGTAGGTCATTTTGATATTGTGCGCAAGAACAATATCGACAACTGTTATTTTGACGAGAACGGCGCGGAATATCTCTCCCTCGCCTGCGCCGCGCTGGATGGCATCCAGCCCACCGGGGCATTGCTGGAAGTCAACACAGGGGGTATTCCACGCTATGGCATGAAGTCCCCTTACCCCAGTACTGCCCTGTTACACCACTGGCACAGGATTGGTGGCAATGTAATAGTTACATCCGACTGCCATGACCCGCAATATTTGGATGCTGCGTTTGACCAGATGCCCGCCTTTTTGCGGGATTGCGGTTTTAAATATGCCTTTCGTCTGGGTACTTGCAATATGCTTTTTGAAAAAATTACATTATAGTTACATCGAAACTCTTGTTTTGTGCCGTGAAAGAAACATCCTTGTTCCTCGAAATCCCTCTATACTTTCCAGAACGAGCATGTTACAATACATGGTATGCCGATTCGTAAAACTGTAATTTATGATGATGCACGCCAAACAATGCAAACATGTGGTATAGAATACAAGGGTGATTGAACGTGAAAAAGAAACAATGGAACTGGTTGGCAATGGGCACCATCGCCGTATGCATATTGGCTGTAACTTTTACAGGCTTTTCAATTTACTCTGTTTCCAATATTGCCTCGCAAGCCAATCAAATGTATGAGCATCCCTACCGTGTGCGCATGGCTGCTCAGTCTATGCAGACCCGCTTGGCGGAGATGAGGCAGTATTTGCCCACTCTGCTGCAATCTGATTATCAGCAGAACGTGAATGAAGTGAAGGATATGCTGCATGTGCGCGATCAACTGCAGGATGAATCCCTTGCGACTATCCGTCAATATTATCTGGGCGATCCGCAGGATGTAGTACAGCTGGAAGTCGCGCTCAAGAGAGTGCGCGAGGCGCGCCTCGCCGCAGTGGATCTTTTTGGACCCGCCTTCACGCTAGAAGAAACTACCAATTACACCGAAGTCAACGTCAACCCCTACAGCGACCAGGTAAATGAGGTTTTGCTGCGCATTGCCAACACGGCGGACGGAAAAATTCATATGATGCTGGATACAGCGCAGCAAACCAAGGTGACCGCCACCATAGGCGCACTGGTGCTGTGCGCTATGATTGTTGCTCTGGCCGTGGTCAGTAACATCAGCGAGTGGCGTAAAGGCAAAGAGATAGCATATCGCGAAAAGCTGTTTGATCTCTTGGCCACCAGCATTGACGATGTGTTCTTCATCTTTGACCACGAATCAAAAAAAATGGAATATGTCAGCGAAAACTGCACGCGCTTGCTAGAGATGCGCCAGGAGCAGTTTTATCAGGACGCAATGGCACTCAAAGAGCATTTGACGCCCGAGTCGATGCCCAAGCTATTGAAGGTGGTGTCCCCGGAGCAGCTTGCCCAAAACAACGAAGTTGATTTGCAATATATCCTGCATGGGAAGGTACTGGAGCTGAAGCTGCGCCTCTACCCCATTTACTCCAAGGAAAAACTACAGCGCAGTATAGCCGTATTGTCTGATCAAACCCAGGCCATCGAGCGACAAAACGCGCTGACTGACGCGCTCAACAGCGCACACAAGGCCAATAATGCCAAGCGTGATTTCCTTTCGCGCATGTCGCACGAAATTCGCACGCCCATGAACACTATCATCGGCATGACCACCATTGCGCTTCGGCACTTTGACGACCTGCCCTACGTGGAAGGCTGTCTCAAAAAGATCACCACATCCTCCGGACATTTGTTGTCGCTGGTCAACGATGTGCTGGATATGTCTAAGATTGATGATAGCAAACTTGTGGTCAGCAACGAACCCTTCGATTTTCGCAAGTTGATCGAATCTGTTACCAGTATGATTTATCCCCAGGCTACAGACAATGGACAGAATTTTGAGGTCATACTCACGGGCATTACAGAAGAAACCTTTACTGGAGACGCACTGCGCATCCATCAGGTGTTAATCAACCTTTTGTCGAACGCAATCAAATTTACGCCTGCTGGTGGTGACATTAGTCTGGAAATCACACAGCTTCGGGTAAAAAAATCCCAGGTATTCCTCCGCTTTGTGGTGCGGGACACCGGTATTGGCATGAGTGAGGATTTTCTTGCGAACCTCTACTCTCCCTTTGAGCAGGCCGATCCTTCCATCGCGCAAAAGTATGGCGGCACCGGGCTTGGCATGTCCATTGCCAAAAACCTGGTTACCTTGATGAATGGCAGCATCAGCGTAAAGAGTGCGCCGGGTGAGGGCACGGAGTTCACAGTGGAGCTGCCCCTTGGGCGCGTGGAAGGGGCAGAAATAGTTCATCAAGATGCCGGGTTTGATACCCTGCAGGTACTGGTGGTGGACGACGACCAAAGCACGTGCGAGCATACAACGGTGCTCTTGGAGCAACTCGGCATCCACGCCAACTGGGTATGCAGCGGCAAGGAAGCAGTTGCGCTCACCCTGGAGGCGCATCAAAAGGGCAACGACTATGACGTATGCTTTATCGACTGGTGCATGCCAGATATGGACGGCGTCGAAACCGCGCGTGCCATCCGTAAGCATCTGGGGCCAGACACATTGATTATCATCATCAGCGCCTATGACTGGAGCGTGATTGAGCAGGAAGCTCGGGACGCCGGGGTAAATGGTTTCATCTCCAAGCCGCTGTTTACTTCCTCCATCTATAACACACTCAATACCATTGTGATGCCCAGATCAGCCCGGGCAGCCGTCCCTGCGCATGAGGATTCGGCATACGATTTCCGCGGAAAACGCATTCTGCTGGTGGAAGACAACGTGATCAACCAGGAAATCGCCATGGTGCTGCTGAACGACGTGGGCCTGTTGGTGGATTGTGCACAGGACGGGCAGGAGGCTGTTGAAATATTTATAAGCACCCCCCCTGCCACCTACTCACTAATATTGATGGACGTGCAAATGCCCCGGATGAACGGCTATGAGGCGACGCGCGCCATCCGCTCCTCCAAGCACCCCGGTGCCGGGATTATCCCCATACTGGCCATGACGGCAAATGCGTTTAATGAGGATGTGGCACTGGCCAAGGAGGCCGGGATGAATGGCCATTTGTCCAAACCTATTGATGTGGATGTGCTGTATAGCACCATTGCGCAGTATTTGAGATAAAGCGCAAAACAAAAGAGCTGCCGGGCAATCCGACAGCTCTTTTGCTTGTGCCTATTGAATCACTGGCTTCACATCCACCAGCCATTCGCTGGTCTGTAGAGAATGGGGCGAATCATACAGCATGTTGCCGTATTCCGTGCCGTCGTCTTCCACCTCCACGATGTCAACGTACATCTGTATGGTGTAGGATTCTGCCTTTTCGATATCTCCATCCCCGCCAAACAGCTCAAACGTAAATCCGAAGGAACCATCCAGATTGGGCAGTGTGGCATAGCCGATATCGCCATAATATAGTTCATCGTTGATCAGATAGCCATCCGGCATGGTGCGTACCAGCAGGATTTTGCACCCGCGCTCTTGCGCCAGCTGCGCATAGGTGGGCGTGCCCTCCGGCACCGGCACCTCCATATGGTAATGCACGTCATACCCAACTGGGTCGGACAGCGGAAAGTCGTCCGTGATCAGCACCGCATCCTTGCCCTCCGCCACGCGGATGGTGCCGCTGCCATACAAAATGCCATCGGCATACACTACTTCGTCCAGCGTGAACGTTACATCCCCCGCGGTATAGCTGCTCTCCACGAAGGCGCTGTCCCCCGCCAGCAGCTTTTGCTTGAACTCCTCGCCATAGAACCAGCCAAACACATCGGCCGTGGGCGAAGTGCTCATGGCGTAGACGACGCCGGTCAAAAGCAGCATGGCCAAAAGCGCCGCAACCAGCGCTGTGTAGGTTCTTTTCTTCACTACTTTTTCCTCCTGTTTCTTTTGAAGCGCGTCAAGCGTCCCTTGCAGCGCATCGGAAAAGTGCGGAGGCGGCGCAGTGAACGCGCGCTTGAGCTGATCTTCCGTCAGAGAATTCTTTTTCATTGCACGCATACCTCCTGTTCTGATAATTGTTTGCGAAGGGCCTCGCGGCCGCGGTGCATGCGCCCTTTGACGGTGGTCACAGGAAGCCTAAGCGCCTTGGCCACCTCTTGCTCGCTAAACCCTTCCATGTAGTGCAAAAGCAGCGGCAGACGCTGCTGCTCGTTCAGCCTGTCCAGCGCATCCCGAAGCGCGATGTCCGGGGGCTGCTGATGAACTTCATATACGCCCATATCCTCGGTAGGCACCAGGCGTTTTCGCTTGCGCAGCACGGTATGGCATTCGTTGATGACAATGCGCGTGAGCCATGCGCGAAAATAGCTTTCCTCCACCCGGCCACGGTGCGCCCAGGCGTTTATCACAGCCTGCTGCACAGCGTCCTGTGCGTCGTAGCTATGATGCACGATGCTGACGCTGATGCGGTACAGCATGCCCTCCAGCGCCTGTACCTCGGCCACAAAATGTTCCGCATCCATCAATGAAATGTCCCTCCCAAGCTGATGATCTTTCCTTGTAAGCACTTACATAGGTATAACGCACGGCAGGCACGGTTCGATACACTGATAAAAAAATAATTATTTTCAGTGTATCATCCAGCTATTTATGCGTCAATACAAAACGTAAACAAAATTAGTACAATTAAATGCTTGCATCCAGAAGGAATTCCCCGTATACTGTTCAAAAGCTTTTGTAACACAGGGGCTTGAAAAAAAGAGGAGGTCTATCTATGAAGCTTCGTAAACTGTTCTCCCTCATCCTGTCGTGTCTGCTGGTGCTTTCGCTGGTAGCGCCTGCTCTTGCGGAAGATACCATCAAGATCGGCGGCATTGCGCCGCTGACTGGGCCGTATGCAGTGTATGGCATCTCCGTCAAGAACGGTGCCGACCTGTATATTGAAAAGCTGAACGCCGCTGGCGGCATTGACGGCAAGAAAGTCGAAATCATCTGGAAAGACGACGCTGCCGACAGCGCCCAGGCACAGAAAATCTATTACGACCACCTGGACGCCGGTTGTGTGGCGATCCTGGGCGACGTGCTGACTGCCCAGTGCCGCGTTGTGGCCGAGTGCGCTGCGGAAGACGGTATTCCGATGGTGACGGCCTCCGGCACCGCGTTTGACATCAACGAAGGCAAAGACAATGTGTTCCGTACCTGCTTCATCGACGACTTCCAGGGGGAAGTGATGGCGAACTTCGCCAAAGAGCAGGGCTATGCCAAGGTTGGCATCCTGTATGGCGTAGACAGCGCGTACTCTCTGGGCCTGGTCGCCGCGTTTGAAGGCAAATGCAAAGAGCTGGGCATCGAAATCGTGGCCAAGGAAGCTTGCAGCTACTCTGATATCGACTTCAAGGCGCAGCTGACCAATATCAAGAATGCTGCCCCTGAGGCCGTGTTCCTGCCCTTCTATGGCGCAGAAGCATCCCTGATCCTCACCCAGGCTGCCGAAGTGGGCCTGAAGACCATCTACATGGGCGCTGATGGCATCTCCGACATCGTGGACAAAATTGCCGACAAGAGCCTGCTGACCGCCATGACCTATGCCGACCACTTCGCGCTGGACTCCACCGACGAAATCGTGGTCAACTTCATTGCCGATTATGAAGCCAAGTATGGCGAAAAACCCACCGTTGCGTTCTCCGCCACCGGCTATGACGCGGCGCTGGTGATCTGCGAAGCCATCAAGGCCGCGGGCAGCACGGATTTTGACGCCGTCACCGCGCAGATCAAAGCCATCAAGACCGAAGGCATCTCCGGCATCATTACCTATGACGCCAACAACAACCCCATCAAGAGCGCTTTTGTTATGACCTTTGACGCCGAGGGCGGCAAGCACTTCCTCACTAAAGTCGATCCGTAATAAACTATAAATAAACGCGTGGGGAAGGAAGCAATGCTTTCTTCCCCTTTGCCCATGTTTAAGGACGGTGAGTGTATGACGCTTTTTCTGAGCCAATTGATCAACGGACTACAAATCGGCAGCATCTACGCCCTGATTGCCCTGGGGTACACCATGGTGTACGGCATTGTGAAGCTGATCAACTTTGCGCATGGCGACATCATTATGGTGGGCGCTTATGCTGCGCTGCTGGGCATGACGGCACTGGGGCTTCCCTTTTACGTGAGCGTCGTATTCTCGATGGCGGTTTGCGTGGTGGTGGGCGTTGTGATAGAACGGGTGGCGTATAAGCCGCTGCGCTCTTCCCCGCGTATTTCCTCGCTGATCACCGCCATTGGAGTCAGCATCCTGCTGCAAAACCTTGCGCAGATCTGGCTGACCGCCACTCCCCGTCCCTTCCCCACCGTGTTCACTGTCAAGCCCTTGGTGATTGGCGAACTGAGCATCAGCTTTATCACGCTGCTCACCATCGTGGTAGCCATTGCGCTGATGATCATACTGCAAATCGTGGTGCACAAAACGCGCACCGGCAAGGCCATGCGCGCAGTATCAGAGGATATGGGCGCGGCGCAGCTGATGGGCATCAATGTGAACACCACCATTTCCGTCACCTTTGCCATTGGCTGCGCGCTGGCGGCGATTGGCGCTGTGCTGTACTGCATTGCGTACCCGCGCGTACAGCCCACGATGGGTTCCATCCCCGGCCTCAAGGCGTTTATCGCGGCAGTGCTGGGCGGCATTGGCATACTGCCGGGCGCGATGCTGGGCGGCGTGATCATGGGCGTGGCAGAGAGCCTCACCAAGGCGTATATCTCCTCCCAGCTGGCGGATGCCGTGGTGTACGGCATTCTGATCCTGGTGCTGCTGGTCAAGCCCGCCGGGTTGCTGGGCAAGAAGACCAGCGAGAAAGTGTGAGGGGACGCATATGAACAAAAGAACCCGCGCGTATTTGCTCAACCTGATCGCTATCGCCGCGATTTTCTTTGTGATCTCCGGCATGATCAACAGCGGTTCCCTCTCCCGCGGCAACAAGAGCACGCTGTTTGACATTGGCATCGCCATCATCATGGCGGTCAGCCTCAACCTCACCACCGGGTTCCTGGGCCAACTGGCGCTGGGGCATGCAGGTTTTATGGCCATTGGCGCGTATACTGCTGCGCTGATCACCAAACTTTCCGGCCTGGCGCTAGAAGTGGCGTTCCCGCTGGGGCTGCTGGCCGGCGGCGCGATGGCGGCTGTTTTTGGCCTGATCATTGGTATCCCTGCGCTGCGCCTGAAGGGCGACTATCTGGCCATCATCACTTTGGGCTTTGGCGAGATCATCCGCGTGATCCTGAACAATCTGCCCATCACCGGCGGCGCCATGGGCCTCAACGGCATCAAAAAGCTGACCGACTTCAACTATGTATATGGCATTGTGGTGCTGGTGGTGGTTTGCATGTTCACGCTGGCCTGGTCGCGCCACGGACGTGCCATCCTCAGCATCCGCGAAAACGAAGTGGCGGCGGAGTCCACCGGCATCCCCACCACGTATTACAAAATTTTTGCCTTCACGCTGGCCGCGTTCTTTGCGGGCATTGCGGGCGGGCTTTATGCGCACAAAATCGGCTCGCTCCAGCCCTCCGTGTTTGACTACAACAAATCCATCGAATACCTGGTGATGGTGGTGCTGGGCGGCATGGGCTCCATCACAGGCTCTGTGGTGGCGGCAACAGTGCTCACCCTGCTGCCCGAAACCCTGCGGTTCCTCGCCGACTACCGCATGCTGATCTACTCGCTGCTGCTGATCCTGATGATGCTGTTCCGTCCCAAGGGCCTGCTGGGCACGGCCGAGTTCTCGCTGGTGCGCATCTGGGATTTTTGCGCAATGTATGTGCGGCGGTTCGGCGCGTGGCTTAGTAAGTTCAAAAGCAATAAGCCCAAATCCGTCACCATGCCGGAAATGCCCAAATATGATTACAGCAACTTCAATATGCCCGTGATGGAAACCAGGAACCTGGGCATCCGCTTTGGCGGCCTGCAGGCGGCAGAAGGCGTCAATCTGCAGCTGCACGACAACGAGATCGTAGGCCTCATTGGCCCGAACGGCGCAGGCAAAACCACGGTATTCAATATGCTGACCGGCGTTTACAAGCCCACCGACGGCGATATCGTGCTGCTGGGCAAGAGCATTGTGGGCAAAGTGACCCACGATATCACCGCCAACGGCATCGCCCGCACCTTCCAGAACATCCGCCTGTTCAAATCCATGACGGTGCTGGAGAACATCAAAGTGGCGTTCCAGACCCGCATGCACTACACCGTGCTGGACGGCATCTTGCGTACGCCCCAGTATTCCAGGGAAGAGCGCGGCATTGAGCTTCGCGCGCGGGAGCTGCTCACGGTATTTGATATGGAAGACGTAGCCGACACCCGCGCGGATTCCCTGCCCTACGGGCAACAGCGCAAGCTGGAAATCTGCCGCGCGCTGGCCAGCAACCCCAAGGTGCTGCTGCTGGACGAACCCGCTGCCGGCATGAACCCCATCGAAACGCAGGAGCTGATGGAGACCATCAAGATCATCCGCAACCGCTTCTCCGTGGCCGTGCTGCTGATCGAACATGATATGAAGCTTGTGATGGGCATTTGCGAGCGCATCTACGTGCTCAACTATGGCCGCATCATCGCCGAGGGCACGCCTCAGGATATCGCCAAGAACCCCGAGGTCGTCGCCGCATACCTGGGCACCGCGGCTGTGGAAGGAGGCGTGTGATATGCTGCATGTGGAAGGGCTGAATGTATATTACGGCGCGATCCATGCGCTGCACGATATCGCCTTTGAGGTCAATCAGGGCGAAATCGTTACCCTGATTGGGGCCAACGGCGCGGGCAAAACCACCACGCTGCACACCATTTCCGGCCTCATCAAGGCCAAGAGCGGCAACATCACCTTCAAAGAAAAGAACCTTGGCAGCGTCAAACCCCATCAGCTGGTCGGCATGGGATTGGCGCAGGTGCCCGAGGGCCGCCGCGTGTTTTCGCAGATGTCGGTGCTGGAGAATCTGGAAATGGGCGCGTATACCCGCCGCAGCGCCAGCGAACTGAAGAGCGACCTGCAAATGGTGTTCTCGCACTTTCCGCGCCTGAAGGAGCGCATCAAGCAGCCTGCGGGCACGTTGTCCGGCGGCGAGCAGCAAATGCTGGCAATGGCGCGCGCACTGATGAGCCACCCGTCCTTGCTGATGCTGGATGAGCCGTCTATGGGCCTCTCCCCCATCCTGGTGCAAGAAATTTTCTCCATCATCCAGGAGGTCAATAAGGAAGGCATGACCATCCTCTTGGTAGAGCAAAACGCGCATATGGCACTGTCGATCGCCCACCGCGGCTATGTGCTGGAGACCGGCCGTATCGTGATGGAGGATGACGCAAAGAAGCTACTCACCAACGACGATGTGCGAAAAGCGTATCTGGGGAGCTGAACCAATCAATAAAAAGCTGGTATGAGAAAGGGCGCTTGCCGTCCACACACATTCCAGCTATTTTTATGTACGCAGCGACTTTGGGGATCAAAAACCAACGATTTCACCCGCCGGAGAACTGACATATATACTGACCGGCTGCATGCCGTCAGGCAAAGGCTTATCAAAAACAATCCACCAATAGTGGCCGGTATGTATGCGGTCAGCATCAAAAAAGCTAACGGACACTTCAGGTTGCGCCAGCCACAACGCTTCCAGCGGGATGCCAAATCGATCACAAGCTGCCTGCGCGGCAATGCTTACGGCTTCCTCCTGTTGCAAATCATCCGGATCTGGCATGATATAGACCCCATTGCCGTAGCCAGTGCTAAGGCCGAGCGTCAAATGCATCTTAGAATACTCTGCCTTGAGCCATAGCGGCCAATTGCCCTTGGAACCATACTCATTGAGGAGGTCCATTTCATAGGATACCCCAATCTCTATAAGGTGCTTATGGACTGCTGAAAGGGCCATGAACTGGGGCGGCATGGAATTCTCCAGCCCCTGCGCCACTTCCGGGGGCAGCTGAAGCTGGCTGGTTTCTACAAAGCCATATTGATCCCCGATTTGTACATGGCACATATCATCAAGGTACCCCAGCAGCTGTGCCTTGGTGCCGTTTGGGTAGGCGGCGAAGATGGGCGAATCTGCATAAAAATCCAGATGCAACGCCACCTCCTCCTCGCCGAAGCCGCTGAGGGTGACGCTGGGCAGCTCGGGCACTATTTTACCTGGGTACACGAGGTTCCGCTTGTCAATATAGCCACTAAAGCCAGCATCCAGCCCGTTGCCGCCGATGGCGACCTCTACAAAATCACTCGCCCCTCTGCCATCGTATCGATGCAGCCTGTATGCCACCACTCCATTCACATACATCCCAAGGGGCTCATTCATAAGGTTATATGCCCCAAGATAAAGCAATGGGGAAGCGTACGCGTCCGTATTTTGTATGATCACCGCTTCGCCCAAAACGATGGTGGGGTGATAATCCACTTCCGGCACCTGATCCAAAGGGTTGTCGGTAAGGGGATTATAGCCATACGAAACAGCCGGGATAGATAGGATGATAACCAGCAGCAAAACCAAGAGCGCATTCTTTGGGTAAGTCATTTTCATAGATAGAAGCCTCCTTTAGTTCTTAATGCACTTCATAATCAGAAATTTCATATGGGAATGCGAGTTTTTCACTTCGTACTCCACCTAAAACCCGGCCCTTTGGTATACTTTAATCGCTCTTTCGTTAATAGCCGCCACGGACAATCTAGGGCGTGTTTCAAAACTCTTAACAAGCATCTTCGGGGTGTAAAAGCACCATTTCTGCGTTGTCAAACCTTGAAATAGCGATGCTATTCCGGCGGTTTACCGCCTTGAACTGACGCTTTATCCCCTCGAAGCTGCACGTCCCTGACTTTTGAAACACACCCTAAAGTGGTTTCCCTTTAACACATTTTTCGCGCATTTCAGCCTTTTTTCGTCAAACGGAAGTCCGAGCCCATGGCCGCATACATCCGGGCTTGCCCAGTCTGACATCGATAAATGCATCGTCATACACCTGCGGTTCAACTGTAGGGATTCTGGCATCTGGTCCAAAGTAAAAGAAACCAACCAGCTCCCCCGCCGCATCCGTACAGGCAAAGTATGTGACGTCCATATAACCTTCGATGCTGCCTTCAACCGCTTTAAAAAAGAATACGCACCCTCGTACTTCCAGCAGGATATCAGGCAGGCATATTCTTCTGACATTGGCGTGATGTGCAGCCTGCAAAGTTCATCCCCTACCAGCCCAATATCAGTCCGTACCGAATCTTCACATACAATATACGCTTCACGCTTTCGTCAATGCGCTCTTCCGTCAGCTTGCCGTCTTGGACGGCCTTTTCGATGGCATTGGCAGCCGCCACAAAATCGGGCGACAGCAGCAGCACATCCACCCCCGCCTGCAGCGCACTGACGGCAGCAGTGCTCGTTTTATAGTTATCTGTAATGGCCTGCATGCGCAGCGCATCGGTGATGATAACGCCCTGAAAACCCAGCTCGTTTCGTAAAATGCCGGTGACCACGGCATAGGACAGGGAGGCCGGCGAAGCGCTGTCTATATCTTTGGCGATGAGGTGCGACAGCATCACCATTTCCGCACCCTGGCTGATGCCCGCCTGAAAGGGTAGCCACTCGTACGCGCGCATTTCGGCCGCCGTGCGGGTGATGCTGGTCTTTTTGAGGTGCGAGTTGCCCGTCACGCCGCCATGTCCCGGGAAATGTTTCAGCGTGGCGACCAGCCCGTTCTCTTGCATACCGCGCACCAGCGCACTCACCAGTTCAGATACCGCTGCCGAACCACTGCCAAAGGAGCGTGTGCCGATCTCTGTTTGCTTTGGGTCGGTTGTCAAATCGGCCACCGGCGCAAAGTTCAGGTTGAAGCCAAAGCTTTTCAAATCCTTGGCCAACGTCTGGCCCATTTGATAGGCTTCGTTCACATCACCTCGCGCGCCGATCGCCCATGCGGAATCAAACTTGGTACCACCCAGGTTATGGGCCACCCGCGCCACGGTGCCGCCCTCTTCATCCACGGCAAAGAACAGCCCCGGCATCGCGGCTTCCCCGGCGCAGCGTTGATATTCGGCCAGCATGTTTGTGGTCTGCTCCGGCGAAACCAGGTTTTTGCCAAAGAAAACAATGCCGCCCACGGGATAGGTTTTGAGGGTTTCCGCCATGCCAGCAGGGACGGCGGTGGCAGGGTCGGTGCCGGATAAATCTTCGGGGCAAACAATAAAAAGCTGATAAATTTTCTGCCGCAGCGTCATGCCCCGAAGCAGCGCTTCGGCCTGATACATCGGCAAATCAGGCGGCAGTATATCTTCATCGTCCACCACGGCAAAATCATCATCGTTATAGGCCAGGGCCGAAAACAGCGGCAGCCACAGCATCGTCAGCAAACAGCACAACGCAACAAGTTTCTT
>JAVBRU010000119.1:0-12715 GCA_031547595.1 Eubacteriales bacterium | reverse complement strand
ACTGTTTCCCCGTCTTCCTCTATCCGCTTGCATACCTCTGCTTTATACGCTTTATCGTATACTTTTCCCATTTCTTAAACACACCCCTTTTTCTCTATTTTCCGTGTGTTTGCTCTGTCTGTCAAGACGGGGTTGGGTCAGAACGCTTCCCCTGTCCATATAGGGCAGGCAAAGGCGCGTAACCGCCAGCGCCCCTTTTACGTTCACATCGATTATATTCATTTGGTCGGATAGAGCGCCGTCCCTAAAATTTCTTGCATAGCCAACGCCGGAAATGCTCACCACTGCTTTAATATCAGGATTATGCTCGTTTAATGTTCTCTCCAATTCCGCGTAGCTATCTGCCTTTGAAAGATCAAGCCCCAATATAACAAAGTGCTTTTGTGGGTACTGCCGCGCGATCTCTTCAAGCCGCTCTGTCCAGCGGGCAATCAGCCAGATTTCATCTAGTTCAGGGAACGCTTTTATCACTTCATCGACATATGCCCTGCCGAGACCGGAGGATGCCCCGGTAATGACCGCCGCCGTTTTGCCCATATCCTCACTTCTTTCCATCGTCATAGCTTTACCTTTGGGTTGACGTACTGTCCGTGCTTTCGTGTGTTCTTTCCATATTGAATTGAAAATGTCGGGCAGCGATGCAGGCATCCCAGGCAGAGAGCGCATTGCTCTTTCACCCATGCAGGTTTTTTGTCATGCAGTTCAATGGCGGATACCGGGCACTGCCTCTCACACAGACCGCATCCGATACAGGAATCATCAACGGTAAACTTTTTGGTTTTTCTGCCGCGCCGATAGGTGAGATAGAAAAGTTCCGCCAGCGGGACTTTTCGGTTATTGAAATCACCCTTTTCCTTTGCGGCGACATATCCGGCGACTGTATCGATCTGTTTCTCGGCCTCCTTAAGAATTTGGCTGTTTTTCGCCTTGTCGGTGAGGTCATACATGGGCGTCCATGTATCAACCATCTGAACAATGAATTTTCCGTCCAGCGGCAGCCCTTTGTTGCCCAGCAGTTTCTCCATCATGTGGTGTGCCTGCCCGGTCGTGGTGCCATAGGTCAGCACATGGTAAATATAACGGCTTCCGTTTTGACTGATCTTGATACGGTCAAGGAAATCCACAACAACAGTGGGCAGCCCCCAAAAGTATGTCGGCGTGACAAAGCCGATATTCTCATCCCGCTTCAGCACAAACTCAAAATCACCGTTTTCAAGGCATTCTCTGATGGATACCGTGCTATCATTTGTCGCTTCAGCAAGGCGGGTGGCGACATATTTACAGTTGCCGGTGGCTGAGAAATAGACAATCATAGTATCGTCTCCATTCAATCAGATATGGCCCTGCTCATCACAAGCATCCATGATTTCAAGAATGCCCTGACACAAACGAAGCATATTGGAGATCGTGATCCGATCAGGGTTCAGATAGTAAAAATTCATCGTACCTTCTTTGCGAGCGGAAATGATTTCCGCATCACGAAGCACTTTCAAGTGGTGGGAAACCGCAGGACGGGATAGATTTGTCTTTTCGGTGATGGCTCCGACGCGCATCCCGTCGGCAGGGCCCTCCATGAGCGCAAGAATAACGGCTTGCCGCGTTTCATCCCCCACAGCAGCAATCCCTTTTGAGCACTTTGAGAACAGCTCTTGCAGTTCGGTCAAATCATGTTCCATATCGATCACCTTCGTTTAATGGTTTAATTACATAATCCATTATACTCTCAACACAAAATTATTTCCACATTGGGAAAGAAAATCGAGACGAAGAAAAAGAAAACCCGACTACAGGTTCCCTTTCTCGATTGTCCCGAGTATTCGGGCATTATGCTAGCGCAATAGCATATTGAATCGAGTGCGGCCTGGCTGCGTCTTGTTATGGATAAACGCATTGACAAGTCAGTCAGAGCGAGTATAATAAGTAATAGGTATTACATTTAATGAGAGGTCTGGTCATGAGCGCTAACGAGTGGTTGATGCTTAATTTCACGCTGCCCAAGGAACCATCGCGGGTACGGGTGAGCGTGTGGCGGAAGTTGAAAAAGGTAGGGTCGGTGAATATTGGGCAGTCGATGTGGACGCTGCCGCCATCGGAGGATAATGCTGCCGTGTTTCATGAGCTATCCAAGGAGATTCTGCAAAATAACGGAGAAGCCTTCATCCTGAAAGCCGAATTCCTCAGCACCGGCAACGCGGAAAGAATCGTCAGCTTCTTTAACGCCGACCGCGACGAAGAATACAAGGAATTCCTTGGGAAGTGCGAGGATTTTCATCACGAGCTTAATAAGGAAACACAGAAGCAGAACTTCACCTTCGCTGAAGTGGAGGAAAACGAGGAAGAGTATCAGAAACTGGATGTTTGGCTAAATAAGATCGCCATCCGAGACTTCTTCGGCGCGCCGCTCAAACAACCTTCCTTGGATGCGCTGGACGGGTGCAAAAGTGCATTGGAGGCGTTTAGCGAGAAAGTTTACAGTCAAAACAGTTGATTTGGCTTCCGCTCCTATTGACAATGGCAACCAGGCACGATAAAATGTAGCAAGTATTACAAGTAACACTTGCTACATTCTTTTGTTGTGGAGGGCTTATCGTGAAGAAGCTGAACGCACCTTGGTCAATGGAATCCGTCAAAGTGGAACGGTCACTAAACAGCGATGCCGCGCGTGGACTTCGTTCTGACGAAGCAGAAAAGCGCCTGCACGAATCGGGAGAGAACCGAATCACGCAATCGAAGAAGATCACATTCTGGGATATCCTGTGGGAGGAAGTGCGCGAACCACTGATCCTGATGCTGTTGGTGATCGGCGTGCTCTATAGCATCTGGGGCGACATCGGCGACGCCATCATGATTATCTGCGTGATCCTGGCGGTGTCGTTCGTGGAAGTTTTCACCGAATACAAGGCAAAGAAGAGTATCGAATCGCTAAAGACGCTGGCACAGCCCACCTCCTGGGTGACGCGGGACGGAAGGAGTGTGGAGATTCCTACGAGCCAGGTCGTGCCGGGCGATATCCTGATCCTGAAGGGTGGCGTGCGCATCGGCGCGGACGCGCGTGTACTGACCAGCCAAGGACTGGAAGCCGACGAGTCACAATTGACCGGCGAATCGATGGGCGTGCGAAAGACGGGTGAGGTGATTTCCGAAGGTGCGGGCCTAAATGACCGAACGAACATGGTGCATATGGGCAGCGTGATTCTGAAGGGAAAGGGCATGGCCATCGTCACCGCCACCGGCATGGACACCGAACTGGGCAGGATCGCCGGGCTGACTCAGGAAGCCAGGGAGCCCAAGACGCCGCTGCAAAAGTCCATGAAGCAGCTGTCCAAGACGCTGATCTGGGTGGCGGTGGCGTTCAGCGTGCTGGTGCCGGTGATCAACATCCTGCGCAATCTGCCCATCACCTGGAGCGCCGTGCAGGAAAATATCCTGGTGGGGTTGTCGTTTGCGTTCGCGACCATTCCGGAGGAGATGCCAATCATCATCACAATGGTGCTGGGGTTGGGAGCCATCAAGCTGTCCAAGCGGAACGTGCTCATTAAGCGCACCAAGGCCGCCGAGACGCTGGGCAGCGTGACCGTGATCGCCACCGACAAGACCGGCACGCTGACCGAGAACAAGATACAACCGGCATTTGCGTGATGGTAAAGTATTTGTTCATCTGATCAAACGTTGCCGTGGTTCCAGCCCTTCTGGCCGAAACCACAGCGGCGGCGGGTTTCAGATAGAAGCTGTTTCTGCCACTGCACAAATCCGAAATGAACAGGCGATCCATGAAAGCGCTCATTGCGCCATTTGCGGATGCGTAATACACCGGCGTGCCGAAAATGAATCCGTCAAACTGTCCTGCGATTTCCGCGCATTGATTAACCGCGTCCTCAAACACACATTTCCCAAGCTCCATACATTTGCGGCAGGCAATACACCCAGCCATCGGCTTTGTGCCGATGTTGAAGATCTCTGTCTCAATACCTTCCTCGTTCAATGATTTAGCGACCTCGGACAACGCGGTAAAGGTACAACCTTCTTTGTGTGGGCTTCCATTGACCAACAATACTTTCATGATGATTTCCTTTCTTAGTCCAATCTTCGGACTATATGCCTATTTTTTTCTCCCACATTTCTGCGGGAGAAGGGCTACCTCTGCAGTTCCGTCGAAAAAGCCTGGACGTATTTTTCCATTAGCTGCAGCAGGATGATTCTTTCGCCGGAATCAAACTGTTCCATACTATGCGCCTCGGCAAAGTCGATATTCGGAAGGATTTGCGCCGCATATTCTTTCCCTTTCGCAGTCAGACAGATTGCTTTGTGGCGTCTATCCTCCGGCAGTTCAAGCATTTCCACCAAACCTTGCTTTTGAAACAACATCACGATGGAGTTGACAGTCTGCTTCGGAAGGAGCAGCGTCTCGCAGATATGCTTCTGCGTACAATCCGTGGTAAGCGAAACCAGATGAAAAGTTTGAAGGCTAGTATACGAAAGCCCGACTGACTTTGCGTAATCGCCATAGATTCCATTGATTTGCTTTAGTATTTCGCAAAAGCGAGCGGATTGATTTTTTGCCCCTGCCGTCAAATGACATCACCTCGGAATGTGGTCTGATTTTCGTACTAATCATAAGCGATAACTCAGCAGATGTCAACACCCTTTTTGTAAATTATTTTTCATAAAAGGAAGAAGAGGCATCAGGCCTTATATCGCCTTGATTTTTGCATTTGGATACTGCAAAAGCCGATCAAAATGAGCGGCCTTTGCTAATACCAAAGGTGTCCGGGATTATGAAGTATGAGACTGTCAGGCTACTTCAGGAAGACAATAAAAAAATCAAGGGCTGCTATCGCAACTCTTGATGACATGCTCAAGGCGATAATCGGTCAAACGTAAGTCTGTGCGGCTGATTATGTTGCCTTCGGCGCTCTGGAGCATGTTTTTCTTGACAATTTTTCAATCCAGAGTTTATATAACGACGGCAGAACCACCGTAATGTAAAAATCATGGCAGGCTGACGTGCTACAACACGTCAGCCCTGCGAAAGGTGAATGAAGCACCTTTGCACAACTGTTTCCAGCGCCATGACTATGTTATTGTACAGTCTGGCGGCTGAAAACACAATCCCCGGCTTTTGACATGTGCAAAGGAGAGCGGATAGCGATATCCACGCCTTTGCATGTGTTTTTACGTCGGGGTGTTTCTGACCTCGTTTTAGGAGGTCTGTTTGATGAACATTTTCAAGGATGCGGTAGGTTTCATTCAAGGAATTGGACTGGACGAACTGCTGGCGGCGGAGGCCGCGTTCTTTGAAACGGCGCTGGAGGTTCGACACAGGCTGGGCACAAAGGCATATCTGGCTGATAACTACTTGTCCCAAGCCTTGAAAATCGCCAATGCCCGAATGCCCATGGACATTACGGAGGCGGGCCGAGAGGCGTTCTCCGAGATCATCCATGCTGTCGCGGCGGTGCGCGATGGGGCGGAGTGCAGCGTTACGCACCAAGAGCGAATCAAAGAGAGCCTTGCTCATTTTCAAAGCCTGCACCAAGAGAATTATACCGCCACCAAGCTCGCCACCATTAAAGTCATACAAGACATGCTGCCGGTGTCACTGAAGAAGTACACAGATGGTTATCTGTTTGAACTACTCTCAACCTATGACGAACTGCGCCTTGACCACCTGTTCGATGAGATCAGCCGGTCAGTCGGCGAAGAGCTTATGGAGAGGTTGAATGAGATGATTCAGAAGCGGTTTATTGTTGCCGCGCCTCTCAGCATGTTTTTGCAGGGCTTTACCAATTACTATCTCGACACGCTGAATGCGGAAGACATCGAGACCAACAAGCAGCTTTTTCAACTCATCCTGGATGATTTGTCCAGCAATCAAACGGAGGAAAAGCAAGAAAAGGTGAAGTGTACCGCTGGGTGCATCGCTAACACGAAACCTCTTACCCCTAACACGATGCCTAACCCGTAACACGGAACATAGGTACATCAAAGACAAGGGTGCATCTCGAACACGGTAGGATGCAAAAAAACGCCGCTTGGAAGCTCTCCAAAGCGGCGTTTTTTTGACCTGGGCATGTGAAAAGCCCAGTGTTGCTGGGCTTCGCAGGCACCTGACATTGTATCAATGTCGTAGTCCTTAGATGGTCGAGATGACAGGATTCGAACCTGCGACCTTCTGGTCCCGAACCAGACGCGCTACCAAACTGCGCTACATCTCGAAATAAAAAATGGAGCCAATAAAGGGAATCGAACCCTTGACCTGCAGTTTACGAAACTGCTGCTCTACCGACTGAGCTATATTGGCACACCAGCACAACGCCAGCGACTAATAGAATAACACAACAGGCTTGCAAAGTCAACCATTTTTTATCGATTTGGGCGGGGATTTTACCGAGGGAATGACGTCGAATTTTTGTGAGAATGGGATTCTGGAAACAAATCAAAATACTGCAATTCAACAAATATTTATCGAATATCAATAAATTTTTATTGACAATTGAATTTTCCTGTGATATATTCACCCTGCAAGTACCAACAAAAAGGAGAAGTATGATGAGCAAGCTGATTTTGGGCAAAAAAGCGCTGTCCGGGGCGATGGAAGTGGTGCTCAGGATATTGTTTGTGCTGGGGATAGGCATCACACTGTCCATTCCCTTCACGCTGAAACCACTGAACGACGCGCTGTATGGCACGCCGATGAGCACGCAAAGCTTCTGGTGCCGGCTGGTTTTCCTGATGGTGTTTGGCGTGTTGATGGTATTGTTCGTATATCATGCGGCACGGGTGTTTCGCACCATCAATGAGGAAGACCCCTTTGTGGAGCGCAATGTGAAAACGCTGAGCCAGATGGCGCTGCTTTGCCTATTGGCGGCGGTGGATTGCACGATTTATACCATCCTGGAGCCATCCTTCTTCACACTACTGCTGCTGCTTGTATTCTTCTTTTTTGCGGGGTTCCTGCTGGTGCTGCGGGAGGTGTTTCACCGCGCCGTGATGTACAAGCAAGAGAACGATTTCACCATATAGGAGGCGCCATGGCGATTATAGTAAACATGGACGTGATGATGGCTAAGCGCAAGATTGGCACCATGGAGCTGGCGCAAAAGCTGGATCTTACCCCTGCCAATCTATCCATCCTCAAAAACGGTAAGGCCAAGGCCATTCGATTTTCCACCCTGGAGGCTATCTGCCAGGCGCTTGACTGCCAGCCGGGGGATATCCTGAGCTTCGAGCCTGAGGAATAGTATGCAACAGTTGCGAAAAAGGCCGCTGTATTGCCTGATGGCGGCAGGGTCGGCACTGCTGTGCTATGGGATGCTGATGCAGTTCTGGCAAATGGCGCTTCTGCCCCATGTGTGGCTGATCAGGCTAATCTGGGGGTTGGATTTCACTTTGATACCCGAAGGGTATGTCAGCTTTGGCGCGCAGATTGTGATTACGCCAGGCTGCATGGGTGCCAAATTGTTCCTGTGCGCATACCTGATGCTGGCACTTGGTTTTCCGGGCAGCTTCCGGCGGCTGCCGCTGCTATGCGGCGGGTGCTTGCTGGGTACGCTGTTTGTCAGTGTGGTGCGCATCGCCATCAGCCTGCCCTTTGCAGGGCTGGAAAGCGGCACGCTGATCCACACTTTATTATCGCTGTTTGTATACTTTGGCGCATTGACGGCGCTGTATGCCGTGGCGCAAAAACGGAGAGGGGGCGAACAAAATGCCGTTTGAAGAAGCAAAGGTTTTGCGGGTTTCTGCCTGTTTGAAGTTGTTTGGGGTGATCGTTGCCATTTTCAATGCGCAGATGGATCAGCTGCAATCTTCCCCTTGGGTGATTGTGCTGCTCTCGGTGCTGGCAGTATCTGCAGGGGTTGCGCTTGCGCTGTCTTTCCTGAAGCACCAGCCCTCTAAAAAGGTGATGTTGCTGTTCGCCGGGGCGGACGCCGCATTGTTTGTTGCGCTGATGGCCATGCTGCACAGCATCCCCCAGCCCATCCAATGGATCAACCTGGAGGCGCTGCTGTTTGCGCTGATGGGCGCGGAAATATGCATGACCTGTTATGGTTTTTATGGCGTGCGTGTGGAGCCGGGCGATGTCTCCACGCAGCGCAGCATCGGACTGGGATTTTTTCTGCCCTTCCTTTGTGCGCTGACCTTCAGCATCGGCCAGGCGGGGCAATTCATCACCTATGCGCTGCTGTGCGCGGGGGTGGGCTTCATCTGTCTGGGCGGATGTTTGTTATGGCTGACGCTGCGCCCGAAAAAAGTGGTGATCGAAGAAGAACCGCTGCCGCGCCAAAGGCCCTGGCAGGAATGGTGGGTGGTCGGCCTGCTGGCAATGGTGCTGCCCATGGCCGGGCTGTACCTCAACGCGGCGATGAGCTATGAGATCATGAACACCCGAAGCGTGCTGTTCCCGCTGCTGGCGCTCAGCAACGGCCTTCTGATGCTGCCGCTAAAGAAGCCCAAGAAGCTACGGCTGCCCCTATTTTTTCTCAAGGCGGTAGGGTTCAGCTTTATCACATACTTTGCGGTGGTGTTTTTGCCGCTGATGCCCTTTGGTGCGATTGGGCTGCTAGTCCTCGTAGGCGTGCTGCTATTGACCCCGGCGATGGTGTTTGCACTGGAACTATACCAGATCATTCAGGAATGGAAAGCACTGCGCAAGCAGCACAGCACGATGACGCTTGCCGCATTATTCGTAAGCGGCATGCTGCTGTTGCCGCTGCTGCTGGGCGTTGATATGCTGGCGGACCGCGCGAACTTCAAAAAAGCGCGCGAGGCCATGACCACGCAGCAAATAACCGCTGTCAACGTGCCGCGCCTTACCCGCACGTTGAATGCCATGAACAAGGCAAACAAGGATTTTGCACGCGGCAGCATTGGTAGAAGCCTCCTTACTTCCCGCGATTCTTTGCCGATGCTCGATTCTATGTACAGTATGCTGGTGTTCGATTCTGTGCCACCCGGCACCAGCACGGTGCAGGCGCTGTATACCACCTACTACAATCAGGCCGCCGAGCAGCCTGATCTATCCTCCTGGAAGATTACGCAGCCTGATTTTGTGTTGGCGGCATACGATGTGCGCACCGCCTATGATGCCGCCACCGGCATCTATACCTCCTGGGTGGATTTGAGTATCCAAAACGTGCTCAAGCAAGGCAACCGCGAGTTTGATATACAGTTTGCCTTCCCGGAGGGTTGCTTTATAACAGATTATTACCTCTATGTGGGTATGCTCAACCGGCAAGGGCTGTTGGCCGAAAAATCGGCCGCCACAATGGTTTATGAGAAAACCATTGCCCGCCGCGTAGACCCCGGCCTGCTGGCCTATACCCCGGAGGAGGACGCGCTGCGCCTCCGGGTCTATCCCTTTGCTGCGCGGGAAACGCGCAAAACAGGCTTTCAGGTGATGCATCTCTCCCCTATCACGCTCCATATTCTGGGCACAGAAATCAGCCTGACCGCGGGCAAGGACGCGCACCAACCTCTGGACTTGGGCGAGCATGTATCCTGCAAAGGCTGCACCACTGTTTTGCCCATGGGCGACAACCCCTACGACAATGCGCTGATCCTGCGCCACAACGCGCACGTCCAAGCCACCGTGGCAGAATATGCGCGCGCATCCTTTGCGCTGCGCACGCTGTCGCCGCACACCGCCTTTATCGTGCTGGAGACCACCGAGCAGGAGACAGAGCTGCGCATCCTTCAGCAGCGCATCCTGGAGGGCGAGGATATCCCTGCGCGCTTCACCGATATGGCGGAGCCGAGCGTGTGGGCGCTGCTGATAGGGCTGGGCGTGGCGATCTATATCATTCGTCGCAGGTCAGGCCGCCACAATGTTCCCGTCCTTTAGCCTGATGGTCACGTCCGCCTTGGCCGCCATATCCGGGTCGTGCGTCACCAATATCACGGTGCGCTGCTCCTCATGCGCCAAACGTGCCAGGATGTCCAGGATGTTCTCGGCATTCTGGGTGTCGAGGTTGCCGGTGGGCTCGTCGGCCAAAATCACCTGAGCCTTGGAGCACAGCGCACGGGCAATGGCCACGCGCTGCTGCTCGCCCCCGGACAACATATTGGGATAGCGCGCAGCCATGTCTTCCCGTATGTCTACCTCTTTTAGGCATGCTCTGGCCGTCTCAATTGCCTCTGTTTTTTTGACCCCTTTTAGCAGCAGGGGAACCATCACATTTTCCAGTGCTGTCATTTGCGGAAACAAATTGTAGTTCTGATAGATGACCGCCGCCGAGTCACGGCGGTATGCATCTGCGTTGAGCTTGCCGGTTGGCGTCCCATTATAGCGCACCTCACCTTGCGTGGGCAGGTCCAGGCCAGCCAGCAGCGACAGCAAGGTTGTCTTCCCGCTTCCCGATTTTCCGATGATAGCGTACAGCTTACCCGTTTCAAATGCAAAGGAGACATCATCCACGGCACGGACGGTTTGATAGCGGTTGCGGTATGTATAGCCGACATTTGATAGTTCCAGAACGGTCATATCAGCACCTCCGATTATTCGTTGCTTTGCAAGGAACGAAGCGCGCTCTCGCGCAGAATGAGCATTTGTGCGATGACGATGCCTATCGCAAAGCAGCATATCACACCAGGCAAGAAAAAGAGACTTCCATTCAAAGCAGGCACGGCCATGGCCATAAGCACAAAGAGCAGCCCGCCTGCTATGGCGGCCAGCAGAAACTCACTTGTGAGCAGCCAAAGCGCTTGATACCGGTTCGTCCCGACCGATCGCAGGAGTGCGTATTCGCGCTTTCTTGTGCGGAAAAGCACGAACCCGGCAAGCAAGCCCATTCCCGCGCAAAACATCATGAAAACCGGCTGCAGGGTGTTCAGCAGATCGATATTGTGCGTGGCAGACTGGTGCGCCGTCATATAACCAGAATCAAAAACCGTCATGGCATAAGAATATATACTCGTCCCCTTGAGTATTTCGGCGTATGTAAAGTATTTTTTCATACGCTCTTTCATTTCTGAAAGGCGTGTATTATCCTTGACCAACGCAGCCAGCGATTCGGTGGTTTCTATCCCGTCACGGTACGCGTTCACCACAAACCGCCAGGGGACATACACCCGGTTCGATACGCCGTGCACCGTGCCAATCACCTGATAATCCGTTTCCGCCCCCCGCACCGTCAGCTGTATCAGCCCCGTGTCCGTATCGTAGGCAAAGCCCTCCGGCACCAGGCAAAGCGCCCTGTCTTGTTCAAAGTCAAGCCATGAGAATCCCTCAAAGAAGCTCACTTCTGCCCCATTTTCGGGCGCAAGCAGGGGATCGGACTCCCTTTGTGTGATGCCCAGCAGCTGGATTGTCTGCTGTTTCTCCGTTTGCGCTTGCTCGGTCAGCTTCAGGCAGAGCTTCGTGAAAAACTCGCGAACAGCAACGCCGCTCTGATCCACATAGATATCCGACTGAAATAACCAGATATAGAAATTGGGAATGTCCAGGCCGTCCGTTTGGGAGCCTGTGAGATCGGAAACGCGCATCCACACGGGAAATTCCTGTTCCAAGCTCTCCAGTTTGTTTTGTTGGATGATAAGCGCATCATGAATCACCCCCATGCAGAATGCCAGCGCCAGGGTGAGGAACATCACCAGCAGCCACATGAATGTGCGCGAAAAGCGCTGCTTGAGCCAAAATCCCAACATATCAACCCCTCCTGAGCAGGCGTCCGATTTTCTTCCGGCTTGCCCCGCCCACTGTGATTGCGCAGACAACAAAGAACAGAACACCCTGCGCGCCAAGAGCCAGCAGCGCAACCCCTGCGTTGGCGCCAGGCAGGAGAACACGCCCGGATATTTGCGCCGATGTATTGTCCGTTTCTCCCGTCCATTTGTTGGTGCCCTGATCCGCCCCGGAGCCAAGATCAGAAAAAGCCTGATTGTAGACCTTGGACTGGAGAACGTCCTGGTACACCTTTGCCTCCAGATCGTCATACATCAGGGCGCTCACTGCGCCGCCCAGGGACGCGCTGAGCAGCCAAAGCCCCATACAGCACAGCATAAAAACGGCAAACACCTTGCGCGCAGGCATGCCCAGGCTGCGCAGTGTGCCCATTGTGTGCCGGGCACGCAACACGTGAAGAAACAGAAAGATGCCCGTCACCACGGCCCAAAGCGCCAGCGTGCCCCACAATATGGTGCGGGCATTGACAACCAGCTCCGAAAGCAGCGGCTTCACATAGCTATACCCTTGATCCAAAAGCTGCACGGAGCTGCGCAGCTGCGGCGGAACCGACGCCAGGAAAGCCTCCCCTTCGTTCGGGTCTTTCAGATAAAACCCCCACATCGCCTGCGGGCTTTGCGCTATGGTACTTTCGTATCCGCTGCGCGGCGTGGCGCAGGCAGACACAAATACCGTGTTGGGGGAAAAGTATTGCTGAAAATCGTAATCCACCCAACCCATGGAATGGTAAATGCCCACCACCTCGTATGCAACCTCGGCAAATACTCGAGCGCTATCGGCAGGTGCGCTTAAGCCCCATAGCTGTGCGCCGTTTGGCTCGAACTTAACACCATCCGTCAACTCAAGCTTGGATTCCCACAATCGGAAAGAAATCGTATCCCCGATATGCACGTTCTGCTTTTTCGCCAATTCTGCGCTGACCACGCAGACTGCCCGATCATCCGCCGGTGTGATGGCGCGGCCTTCTATGATGTACATCGTGTCTGTATTGAATGGCGTAACACTCTTCAAATCCTGGGTGGTAACAACATAGAG
>JAVBRU010000080.1:0-20617 GCA_031547595.1 Eubacteriales bacterium | reverse complement strand
GAACATCGACGTCGCCAGCTGCGTCATCTGCGCCAGCTTCTCCCGAAGGGTCATTTGCGACAACAATTTCTGCAAATCCATATCCTTGGTTCCTCCAATAAGCTTACTTTTTATGCAACATGGCGCGCACATAAAGTGCCAGCGCAGCCAGGAACACAACAAGGCCGCCAACCGCAAAGGGGATCACGCTCGTGCCGGCGGGCTGCGGCGCTGCGGGCGCCTGCGTGGGCGCGGCCGAAGGCCGCACGGAGGGCGTGCCCACGCCCGAAAAATCCACCGCATCCAGCCGCACCTGCCCGGCCAGGCCGCTGACAGTCAGCGCCGCGCCGGAGGGCACGTTGATTTCCACAATGGCCTCGTCATAGCCCACTTCGTCCTCATTGGATGCGGGCAACGCCACTTCCACGCTCTGGCCGTCTGCCGTCACCCGCACGGCGCTGTCCCCCACTGCTTTGAACAGCAGCTTGATTTTGTTCGCGCCGCGCACATTTTGCAGGGTCACGCTGTCTGCCGCGCCATTCAGCCCAGTAACGGCATGCAGCCCCGATGCCTCGTCGTCAAAAGTGACCGTCGCACCGCCTGCCAAAATGCCGGTTTCTGCTTCAGCATACTTGTTCAGTGCCACGCTGTCCAGCAGCAGGTTCTCCGTCAGGCTCACCAGCTGTATCCTGCCGCCCTCTGTGACGGATTGGCCGAAATAGACGGTTGTATACTCCGCAGAAGCGGGCAAAGCAAGGATTTGCTTCTCCTGGCCGTTGACCAGCACGCGCAGCTGCGCAGCTTCTTCACAGCGGTAGCGCACCCCCACCTGGGACACCTTACGGCAGTTATACCACGTAATGCCATCCCCGGCGTTCATCTGCACAGCCACGCTGCCCTCGGCATTTTCATCTGCCGTGGCCGCTGCGCTGCCGGTGTAATAGGCGTCCTCTGCCTGCGCGAAGCCTTGGGGCGCGTGGTTGAGCGCCCAGTCCATCACGGCGGCGGGGTTGCCCTCCTGCTTGAACAGGTTGAAGCCAAAGTACAGCATGCCGCGCATCACATCCGGATAGTTTTGCTGATAGAAGTTCACAGCCGCACGCACGGCCGCCGCCTTGGCTGCCCGGTCGTACACAAGGCCCGCCGTCTGGTTGGTGGGCACCCAGTTGTTGTACTCCAGGGTGTGGAAGCCGCTTTCCACCACCAGCGGCATGCCGGGATACATCTCTTGGAAGTGATCCAGCGATATGGCCAGGCGCTTGGCGTTGATCAGCGTATCCGCATCCGCCGTTGCATCCGGGTATACGCCGGTGCGCGCGGGATAGGAATAGTTGTTGATGAAGTAGCCATCCGCGCCCGCGTCGGCATAGGAGGGCAGCTGATAGGTGTTGTCCCAGCCATAAAAGATGCTAAGAAACATTTTTGCATCCGTAAAGCCATGCGTTTCCGTCTCCTGCCGCATGCGCTGCACAAAGGCGGCGGTGTAGCTGACCTGCCTGCTCTTGCATTCTTCGGAGTTGACGCCGCCGATACGGGAGGTGACGCTGCCGTCATCCACCGGCATGTTCAACGAAAAATACGCCACCTGCGCTTGATTGTCGGGCTGGCAAACAAAGTCCAGCAGCTTCCCGTAATAATCGATAATCCATTCCAAATCTTCCACCTGGAACGCAAAGCTGCCGCTGTAGCTTTCGATGCGCACCACGATGCGCATGTTCAGGCGCTTGAGCTCCGCAAACAGATGCTCCTTCACGGCATCGCTCTGACCTTCCAGGCCATAGATGTTGATCGTGTTGATGTGATAATAGGTTTGCATGGCCTCGAGTTCGCGGGTGATAAAGGCCTCCGGCGTTTCGCCGGTGGAAACAGAATCAATCACAAAGGTTGCGCCGTTATAAAATGTATCCGGGTCCGCCGCTTCAGTATAGGGCGACATGGAGTTGGTATAGGCGATTTCTGCCCGGGCCAGAGACGGGCTGACCAGCAGCAAGCACACCAGCAGCAACAGGATTTTTTCCATCAGTTTCACGCTCCTTCGATTTAACCGACGATTCCAGACCGTTCGAAGTTCTGCACAAAGAACCTCTGCGCGGCAATGAACACCACCATCAGCGGCGCCACGGCCAGCAGCGACGCGGCATTCTTGAGTATCGAGGTGTACCCCGGATCGTCCACATAGGCTCCGGACAGGGCACGGATTTTGTCGTTGATGTAGTATAAATTGCGGGACAAAAACTCCATGCGCGGCGCAAACAGCGAGGCAAAAAACTCGTCATTCCACTGCCACACGAAGGAAAACACCGCGATGGTGACCAATATAGGCACCGAGTTTGGCAGCATCACCCGGAAGAAAATGCGCAGCGGGGACGCGCCGTCCATATACGCGGCCTCCTCCAACTCTTTGGGGATGTTACGGAAGAACTGTGTCATCAGGTAAATATACAGGCCGTTTCGAATGCCCGCCCCGCAAAAAGAGCGGAGCAAAAACGGCCAATAGGTATTGATAATGCCCTCCTTGCCCGTCAGCGCCGTCAAAATCCCCAGGGGATCAAAAAAGCGCATCTGCGAATACATGGCGATCATATACGTCTGCGGCGGCACAACCAAGGTGAACACCGCCAGCAAAAACACCAGCTTGCTGCCCGGATACCGGAGCTTGACAAACGCATACGCAGCCATGCAGCAAGACAGCATTTGCAGCAGCGTGCAGCCTGCGCACAGTATCAGCGTGCCCTTGAGCGCCTCGGGATACAGCATCGCCTCATAGGCGAAGCGATAGTTGGTGAGCGTCGGGTTCTTGGCAATCCAGCGCACCGATACGTCGTTCATGTCGCTGCGGCTCATCACTGAAATGCTGAACTTGACAATCAGCGGATAGATGATGATAAACGAAATACCGATCACCAGCAGCGCGCGGATGATAATCCACGCCCAGCGCCGAGAGCGCACCACGGCCACCTGTGAGTATAGATGCCTGTTATTCACCGCGCATGCCTCCTTATTTATCGTAATAAAATACTTTACGGGAACCAATCAGCGCCACCAGCCCCAATATGATGCAGATCACCAGGAAGTACACCCAGCTCATGGCCGCGGAATACCCATACTTCATATCGGTCATCAGCCGCCGGGTGAGGGTGACGATGGGGTTGTTGTATGCCACAAAGCTGTCGATGATAGAATATATCAGGCACAGTAGCAGCGCGGAGGAGCTCATGGGCAGCGTAATCAGCCAGAACTTTTCAAACCCGCCTGCGCCCTCCACTGTAGCCGCCTCATACAGCGAGGGGGACAGCGATTGCAGCGAGGCCAGCAGGATCAGGATTTGCACGCCGGAGAGCGTGATCAGCTCATAAATCTTATCCACCACCGAGGACAAAAAGGCCGTGAACTCGGCAGGCAGCCCAAAGCGTGCAATAAAATCCGCCAATTGAAAAGATTGCAAAAAGCTCTGGCTGGCCTCGATGGATTTGTAGGAAGCGCTGGCCATCGCCTGCTGCATCACATCGCCCGCATTCACCTGCATCATGGCGCTGGAGGCATAGATGATGGGCAAAAAGAAGATCACCCGCGCCACGCCCCGGCCATGAAAGTTCTGATTGATCAGCAGTGCGCAAAAGAAGCTGAGGAACAGGATGAGCGGCACGGTGGTAGCCATATTGACCACCGCGTCCACCAGGCTGCGGGTGAAATTGCCGTCCACCTGAAACGCGTAGAGGAAATTTTTCCATCCCGCTGCTTTGAATTGCAGCCCCACGCCGGTCTTGACCGTCACATCCGAGAAAGCCATCTGCAAAGATTGCACCAGCGGCAGCGCGAAGAAGAACACCAGCCCAAAGAGCACCGGCAGCGAAAAGCAAATGCCGGTCACGGCCTTTTGCCGCGCAAAGCGCGAGGCATAGTAGGGTTTGGCCCGGATCACTTGGACAGGCGCTTTCATGGCTGTACCTCCCGTCTCACCCAGTCCCGCGGCGGGATGCGAAGCCCTTCCACCACAGCCTCGATGCTGCCATAATTGACCACCACGCTGACGCCGTTTTCAAACACTGTTTCAAACACCTGCTCCGCAAGCTGCCGGTAGCTGATGATGTCCGCATCGCCCATCGCGTTCAAATCTTCCTGCGCGCGCAGGGCATATGCTACCGCCGTATCCAGCCACGTGGCATAGTGCGTAGAAATAAACTGGTTGAAGCCGGTGCCCTCAAACACGGTATCGGGCTGATACGTCCCAAGGAAGGTTGCGCGTGCGCCATAGCCGATGGCGCGCAGCAGCATTTCCTGCGCATCGCCGCTGTTGTTGGCGGCAGGCGCGCTGTAGGGCACAAGCCCGCGCAGCACCATCTGTACAAAGGGCACGGCGTACTCCTCGCGCGCATAGCGGCTGGAATCCACCGGGATATCCGCCACCCATGTGGCATTTTGCAATGCGTACAGGTTACCGCCTGTGATCATCAGGTTTGATTGGGGTAAGCTGTCCAACATTTCGCTGGCCAGCGCTTCTGTTCTTTGCCGGTTCAGCCCCGCCGCTTTGTTCATCTCGCTGTACAGCAGCTTGCCGGTGTCCGCCACCGCCAGCGCCTCGATGCCCAGCTTTTGATAGCTTTTTTCAAAGTCAGCCGCATACGCGGATAGCTGCGCCGGGGCAATGTAGGTGCCCACCCGGCCGGTGAGGGCATTGCCCGTGGCAACGTCATACGCGTACAGCGTGGTCAGCGTATTGCCCAGCGCACGCGCCGCCAGCTGTCGGGTGTTCAGGCCCTGCAGGTTCTTCACCGATGATAGCTCCACGCTGGGATATAATACATCGCCTTGCTGCAACAGCCAGCTATTCAGTGCTTGTAAGCCCTTTTCCCCGCCCAGGATGCTCTCCGTCTGCACGCTTTGCAGCTGCCGGGTATACAGCCCGCCATTGCACCAGCCTTCGTATTGCAGATTGATCGCGCCCACGCCGCGCTCATGCAGCGCCTGCACAATCGCTTGTGCCTGGCTGAAGGTGGTGGCCGCCACCTGGCTGCGGCTGGGGATGAAGCCCAGCAGCGACACCGCCCTGTCCACACTGCCAATCAATTGCACGCACAGCGCAGTATCCACCGTTGTTTTTTCGGTGGGCAAGAGGCCGCGTGTTTGCAGGTTATTCCGCACAGCGCTGCTCATGCCATGCAGCGTGTTCTCCTCGCCCGCAAGGAAGATGTAGCGCACGGCCAGATCGCCCTTGTAGCTGTCCGGCTGCATCATAGAGATGTTGACGCTGGCCGCGGCATCGGCAAACCCCGCGTCCACATAGGCGTTTTCCACCACACGAAAGGTGGGATAGATGGCGGAAGTGCCATTTGCGGTGCCCTTGAGCAAAGTTGTCACAGACGCGATGGCATCGCCCTTTTCGATCACCGCCACAAAGCCGCCATCCTGCATGCTTTGCCCAAACACTGGCAACACCGCAAGCTCTGTCTTGTTGAACACCTGCTGCTGGCTGATGGCCTCGTCCCGGCCATAGATGCGGATGCTGGCAGAGGAATACCCGGCCTTTTTGCCGCTAATATCCTGCAGAGCACCGCTGCCGTCCGGCAGAAGAAAAAACCCTTCATCCGCCGAAGCAGTGGACGCGCCAAACAAGGGCAAGAATGTAACATCGGTCACCCGGCGAAGCGCGGCATCATGAAGCGCGGAGGTATCAAGCACCGCCAGCAGGCTGCCGTCCTGTAAGGTTAACGACAAGACCACCTCATACCGATCCGTTGCCGCGACGGTGATCTGAACGCCGTTGTTGTCATTGTCCTGCTGGATGCGGCTTTCATCATAGCCGATCCCGTCCAGGATGGCCTTGATCCGCTCGGCCGCAAAATCCGGCACGCCGCTATTGATCAGATACAAATCCCGCTGCTGCAAAATGGGGTAGGCTTCCAGCGCGGCGTCCAGCTTGCGCCCTGTTAAAGCGGCATCGTGAACGGAATACAGGGTGTAGCGCTTGAGCATCTGCTCCTTGTCGTCCGCGCTCAGCAGCGCCAGAATGTCCTGCTCAAAATGCTCTTTTTCCACCGCCTGCGGCAAATCCAGCGCGGTGATCTTTTTCACCTCGCCCACCGTCATCTGGATGCGCACGCCGTTTTCGATGGCCGTGATCTCATACTGATGAAGCGCCGCGCAGTTTGTATACGCGTCGTAGGTTTTTTCTACGCCGTCCAGCTGCGCCGTGAGGCGAAACAGCGTGCTGCCGGACGTCCAGCGCTTGCCGCTTCGCGCATCCACCACCGCAAACTCCAAGGTGCCCTCGTCCAGCCACAGCGAAAGCGCGCCGCCTTGCGCCACCTCCACCATCTGATCGGATGCCATGGCAAAGCTGCCCTGCAAACAGGCAAGGCATAGCAGGAGCAAAACAAACCGCCGCGCGTTCTTCACTGTTATCACCACCGATACGTCAATTCTTTGTATACCGATTGAAAGAAGGCCAGCATCTGCTGCACCAGGTTAAAGCACAGCAGCAGGATCAGCAAAATGATGGCAATGCCCACAATGGACAAAAGGCACGCGCCAATGGACTTGAGGAAGCTGTATTGGTTGGTCTCCATCACCGCCACCACCACCAGAAACGCCGTCCACGCGCCCACCAGCGTGTACCCATAGGTGAGGAACACACCCTCCTGCAGCGTCATCACATGGCTGAGGGGCGTATACAGCAGTTGAAACACTGTGAGCGGCACCAGCGCATAGCACAGCGCCGTGCCAATCTGCGCCATCGTACCCTCGCCGTCCAGCGCCAGGGTGAGGCACCAGTTGGCGATGGTGAACAAAAGCAGCGGCATCACTGCTTGCAGCAGCACCATCAGCACGTTCACAGGCCCTTCGCTGCCCGAGCGGAAGATGTAACCCGTGCCACTGGCCATCAGCAAGGACGAAAGATAATACAAAAGCAGAAGCACAAGCGCGCTGGCAAGGCTGCCCTGGCCCTCATATTTGAGATCATAAAACCCTTTGAAGGGGTGCAGCGGCGGGTACAGCGCGTAGCGAAGGCCCGAAAGCAGCTTTTTGTTCATGACGCGTCCCTCCCCTTGCGCCCCTGGCGGGCATGATAGCGCGCCGCCTCCTGGCGGAAGAAGACATACCGCGCCTTCGAGCGCTTGAGCTGCCGGATGCCCGCAAACAACAGTGCCAGCACGCCCAAACTGCCCACCCCCAGCAAAATCCAAGGCAGTAGGTCTTTGAGCACGGCATTTCTGTGCTTCTCAAACGCTTTGGAATAGAGCGTTTTGGAATTGCCAAGGCGGAAGTATTCCATGGCCTTTTGCCAATCGCCCTGCTCAAAATACAGCTTGCCCGCATTGAGCAGCGCCGTTTCGTTCCAGGGGTTCAGGCGGATGACCTCTTCCCACAGCGGCCAGGCCTCGCCCCAGCCGCCGCTGTACTGCGCGCGGGTGGCTTTCAGCACGGCGCTGCCATAGGGCGTAGGCTCAAACACCACCACCTCATTGTTGCGTTTATCCAGCACCAGCAGGTTTTCGCCGTGCCATTCCACCGCCGTGGGCACGCGGAACGCGCCCTTTTGCGCCGACAGCCCGCCAAACACAAACAGCACATCACCTTCCGCGTTATAGGTGTACAGCTTGCCGCGCACGTTGTCCAGGCACGTGTACACGCCGCCGGTTGTGACTGAAATATCAATCAGCCCCGAGGGCGTGCCCGGCGTGCCCTTGGTGGTGAGGGGCGACAGCTCGCCCTTCACATAATAGCGGTCACTCTTTAGCACATCCTTGCCAATCAGGTTCAGCCGCCGCACAAGGTTTTCTTCCGCTTGACCCTTGGCGGTGGTATAGATAAAGCCGTTTTCGTCCACGTCCAGGCTGAAAAACTCGATGGGCACGGTGTCTTTTTGCGCCTCAATCTGCGCATCGGTGGATACCGAGCGCCAGAACAGATCGATGGCGCTGATGCTGATGGGGTCCGCACCGATAAAGCCGGTGAACATGCCGTCGCTGTCGATGGCGGCCAGGCCGTCAAACTCGCCCTCGATCACGGCATACAGCCGCCCCGCCCTGTCCACCACCGCTTTGACGGGCAAAAAGTGAAAATCATCCCGCACGGCGGATGCGTCCAGGTTGCGGATGATGCGGCTGGGGGTGACGGTGATGGGGGTATGATCGCCCGTCATGGCGTCCCCCGGCACGTCAAAGGCCACAATCGTGCCCTGGCTGCCAAGGCACACATACACCGTTTCGCCCCGGACAAACAGCCCCTTGCCGGTGGAAAAGCCGCGCAGGCTGCCGTCCGTATCCTGCCACGCGCCCACGATGCACAAAACCTCGGTCAGCGTGCTGTCCACCACCACGATGCGGCTGTTCAGCGTATCCAGAATATACAAGCGCCCCTTCGTATCGCTGTCCATATCCTCCGGCGAGGAAAAGCCGACCTCCAGCCCCAGCGTGCTGCCATCCAGCACGCGCTGATAGGAGAACGCCGCAGGCGCGATATGCGCGTTGGCCTGGCTCTGGCCTTGCAGGATCAGGCCGTTCTCGTTGCCGGATACATAGGCATAATCGTCAAAGGGCGTATCGGCCAGGGCAGAAAGGGGCACGAGGCAGCACAGCAAAAGCAGCGCAACCCGTTTTTTGATATGCGGCATGGGCATTCCTCCCCTCTTAGTCCTTCATCCCTGAGGTACTCATGGTTTCTACCACCTTGGATTGGGTGAGCAGGAAGGCCGTGACCGGCACCACCATCATCACCAAAGTGACCGCTGCCGCTACGCCCAGGCGTGCGATGCCGCCGCCCGCGATCTGCTGCATGGCCATGGCCAGGGGCTTATTCTGCTCACTGATGATATAGTTGCTGGACGCCATGCCCCACAGGCTTTGGATCTGCAAAATAATCAGCGTCAGCCAGGCGGGCTTCACCTGAGGCAGCACCACCGACCATAATACCCGAAACTCACCCGCGCCGTCAATGCGCGCGGATTCGATGATGGAATCGGGGATCTGCTCCATAAACTGCTTGAGCAGGTACAGCCCCAGCGGTGCTTGCACCGCCGGAATAATCACCGCCAGCAGGTTGTCCACCAGCTTCAGGTCGGACATCAAAAGGTAGCTTGGCACCTGTGTGACTACGCCGTTGAACATCAGCGCCAATACCACCATGCGAAACAGCGCCCGCGTGCCAAAGAAGCGGTGCTTGGCCAGCACATACGCCGCCATGGACGATACCACGATGTGCAAAAATGTGGCCGACACGGTGATGACCACCGTGTTTGCAAGATACCGCGAAAACGGCACCCAGGTTTCGTTCATCAGGCTGAAAAGCTCTGTAAAGTTTTGCAGGGTGGGGTTGCTCACAAAAAAGCGCGGGGGGAAGAGCAGCTGCTCCTCAATCGGCTTGAAGGCATTGAGCAGCACATACAGCAGCGGCACCAGCATAAACGCGCCCATCACCGCCAGGAAAAACAGCGAGATACCAAAGTCCACACGGCTGCGCTTGACGCCGCTGCGCTGCATTTTGATCTTCTTCATTCGCCCACCCTCTTGAGCATCCACTGCACCAGCTCGTTGGAAAATATCATCAGGAAAAACAGCACCGTGGCAATGGCCGAGGCATAGCCAAACTCAAAGCGGATCATGCTGTAATCCTGCAAGTGGGTCACGATGGTGTGCGCGGCGTATTCCACGCTGGGAAAGCCCGCCAGGCTCATGCTGATATCCCCCACAGAGAACGCGGCCGTGATCTGCATCACCGCGCCAAACATCAGCTGCGGGCGCATGCTGGGCAGCGTGATAAACCAAAGCTCCTGCCAGCGGTTGCGGATGCCCTCCACCGCGCCCGCCTCATACAGCGTACGGTCCACATTTTGCAGCCCCGCGATGAAGGCCAGAAAGCTGGTGCCAAGGCTCATCCACAGCTGCACCAATATCAGCGAGGGCAGCATATACTGCGGATTGCGGAAAAACGCCACCGGCTCGGTCAGCAGGCCCAGCTGCATCAGCAGGCTGTTGCCATAGCCGTGCGCATCGGCGTTCAGGATAAAGCCCCAGATGGTCATGGCCACCGCGCCGCCGCAAATGGCAGGCACATAAAACACCAGCGTCAGGCCGGAGCGGGTGCGGCGGCCAAAATCATTGATCAGCCATGCCAGCATCAGCGACATAAAATAGCCGATGGGGCCGGTGACCAGCGCAAAAATCAGCGTATTCTTGAACGCCGTCAGAAACACCGGGTCGCCCATAAACAGGCGCACGTAATTGTCCAGCCCCACAAACCTGGGCGGGGTGAACACGGTGTAGGAGGTGAACGAATACAGGATAGAGCGGATCACCGGATAGACGGTGAACAAAAAGAACAGCGAAAAGAAGGGAATCAGCATCAGGATGGCCGGCAAGCGCATCTTGGTGCGGTGCAGGATATAGCGCATCAGTTTCCCCTCCTTTCCCTATTGCAGGCCAAACTCTTTGCGTTTGGCTGCGATTTCTTCATTGATGGTGGCGGCGTATTCCTTCAGCACTTCCTGCGCGCTTGTGCCATAGGAGGTCACATTGCGAAGGGCGCTGTCCACATAGCGCGTCACATAGTAGCCGCCGGGCACCTCAGGGATCCCCTTTGTTTCTTCTCCTGCCAGCATCAGCTTTTCGTATTCCTGCCGCGTCCAGGGGATGGTTTTGAGCGCGTCCAGATTGGCGGCGGCATATCGCCCCAGGATGCCAAACTTGCTCTCCATGCGCTGCGCGTATTCGCTTTGCGCCGCAGCACCCGCAAACCAGCGCATAAACTGCCATGCGGCATCGGTGTCCTCGCAGGTGGACAGCAGCATCATCGCGCTGCCCGTGCTGACGGTGGCATGGCTGACACCGGCATCCGCCCTTTCCGTCCCCGGCACTTGGCAGAATGTCCACAGGCCATTTAGCTCCGGCGCAACGGCGGCAATGGTGCTGTAATAATCGAGGTTCGCGATAAACAGCGGCATCTCGCCGGTGCGGAAACGGTTGGCGGCGTCGTAGTCCACCGGCAAGCCATAGCTGGTGTACAGCTCCATCCACTCTTGAAAGATGGTCAGTGCTTTCTGTTCGTTCAGCAGGCATTTGTCCCCCGCCGCGCTGTACAGCGTGCCACCCTGCTGGTACAGGTGCAGTAGCAGGCTGCTCAGGCTGGCGGGCAGCCCCACGGTCATGTGCTTTTTTTGCAGTTCCCCAATCAGGATGTACAGCTCGTCCCAGGTCGTTGGCGGCTGGAGCCCCATTTCGTCCAAAATATCCTGGCGGTAGTACATCACAAGGTAGGTCTCCGTCAGGGGCAGGGCGTATACGCCGCCGTTATAGCGGTAGGGCGTGAGGGCGCTTTCGCGGAAGCTCTCCGTCAGCTCGTCAAAGCCCGCAAAGCCGCTCACATCCACCGCCGCCGTGCGGGAGGCATAGTTGACAGGCTCCTGATTGCTGACAAACAACGCCACATCCGGCCCCAGCCCCGCGATGGTGGCCAGCAGCATGCCCGATACGCCGGAGGTATCCCCCGCGATGCGCACATCCACGGCAATGCCCGTATCCTGCGTAAAAGTATCATCCGCCATGCGCTTGATGATGTTGGCCTGATCGCGCCCGCCCTTCACCCACACCTCAATGCGGCGGTCCGCCGTCACAGAAGCACTGTCCGAAATGCCGTAATCGGCGGTATAGGAGCCTGCCAGCGCTTGCAATTCATACTGCGCTTGCTGGAAGAACGATGCATTCACCTGCACCATCGCATGTTCCACATCCGCCGCGCTGCCCAGCACCAGATAGTCCACCTCCAGCGTCTGGCTGGACAATTGATACAGCCACGAGGCCAGCGCGCTGACGTTGTCTTTGAAGCTGTCCAGCCGGGATGGGATGGTGATGGGCTTTTCGAGGAAGGATTCCAGCTGATAGCCGAGGTTATCCAGCACCGTATTGAAGCTGCCGCGCCCGCCGCTAATCTGTGTCAGCGTTTCGGACAGCGCGCGGATGGCGGTTGCTTGTTCTTCAAAGGTTTTCATCACATCCGGCAATTGCTTGTCGATGCGGTAATTGCGCTGCGGGTCGGGCGAGGTGCTGGTGAGCATGATGATATGCCGGTACGCGTTGTTCAGCGCCAGCACGCTTTCCTCCGCCTGCTCAAACAGCTCCGCCGCGCGCCCCAATCCTGCCCGGAGGCGGATGGTATTCGCGCCTTCTTCCAGATAGATCAGCTCACCCAGCGTCTTTCCTTGCCATGCCGTGCCATACGGAAACTCCATACAAGCTGCTTGCGTGAACGGAATGCTTCCGTTGACCAGCAGTGTGCGCGTGGTGAACATGCCGGAGAGGATGTTTTGCCGGAAACGGATGCCCAGCGCATAATAGCCCGCCGCCGGGGCGTCCACCGTCCATTCGATCCACTGCCCCGCCTCGCTCCATGATGCACCGCCGATGGTGTTCAGCCTGGTCAGTGTGGCATCGCTGGGCTGGGTTGCGGCGCTGGAGCGGTCGCTTTGCGGCTGCAAAAAGGACGCGGATTTGAGCGTGGCCGCCTCGCCCTGCACATAGAGCAGTGCGCCTTGATAGGCATCACCCGGGGCGGCTGCATATTCTTGGTAATCCATCAGATCAAACGCAGACGCCGCTTGCAGCGTGATGCGCTGCACCCACAGATCGCCCCGCAGCCCTTCCAGCGCCAGGGTGTTCTCGCCCGCGTCCAAGTAGAAATAATAGGGCTCGCAATAGGCGGAAGCGGTATTGAGCAATGTGTACGTCACCGCGTCTTTTGCCTGCACCTGCGCGGGCTGCAGTTCGTTACCCGCCTTGTCTTTTCTGAAAGCGCCATTCTCCATATCCGCGTTTTCCCACAGCCTATGCAGCGTGAGGCTGCCCGCTTCTTCAAAGGGCACTGCGCCGTTGAGCTTGAGGGCGCGCTCCATATCCACAATGCCTTCGCTGCATTGATAGGTGAGGGTGATGGCATACAGCCCGGCGGTTTCTATATTGAAATGCCACACGGCTTCCTCGTCCTCCAGGGAAGGCACGGCGGCATCAGCTTCCAATGTCAAGCTGCCCCCATCCCGCACCGCGCCCGCATATTGGGCGCGGTACTGGGTGTAAGAGGGCAGCGTTTCGGCCTGAGTGGAGAGGGCGCAAACGGCCAGCAGCAAAAGAACCATGATTCCCATGCGGCATGCTTTCATCTTTGCGCCCTCCTGTTAATTGTTACTTTTTTTTGTTCTTGCGGATGATGAGGCCCGCCGCCACGACGGCGACAAGGGCAATGGCCACGCACACGATGATGACGGTGGTCGTGTTATCCTCTGCCGCCGGAGCCGCCGGTGCAGGCGTTGCCGTGGGGGCAAGTGTCGGTTCTGCGGTAGGTTCTACGGTAGGTTCTGTGGTAGGTTCCACAGCGGGCGTCGCCGTGGCGGCGGGCGCGGGGATGAGGTCAAAGTCGTCCATCCACACGCTGCCGCTGCCGCGCCCGATATCGATGATCACGTCAAACTGTGCAATGGAGACCAGGGATTTGGGCACCTCCAGCTCGATCATATGCCAATCCTTGGTACCCAGCTCGATGCTCTCGGTCTGCAAGTTGTACCAGTTGCCATCAATGCCCTTGCGGTGCACGCCCAGGCGGATGCCGTCGCCATCGTCCGCAGTCACATTATCAAGCTTCACCCACACGGTGACGGTGCAGGCGCGGTTGAAGTTGAAATACTCCTCAGCACCGCTGTCTTTGTCTGCCGTGTTGGTCTCCAGCAGCTTATACTGGTATACGGCCTGATTGTTTTCCGGCGTCAAATCCACTCGCAGGGACTGCGCGCCGGTATGGAATACTTCGGTATCCACAAAGGCATATTTTTTGCCCTCGTTGGGGTTGCCCGGCCACACATCCCAATAGGTGGTGGTGCCATCCTCGTTGAGCGTTTCCATGCTGGGATTGCGCAGCGTGCTGCCGTTCTCCGCCAGCGCACCAGCGCATAGCAGCAGCACCAGCAAAAGCGCTATCAGCGTTTTTTTCATTGCCAACAACCTTTCTTTCTTAGAACACGGGGCACAGGATCACATCGTCCACCAGAATGGTGCCTTCGCCGCAGATACCCGTGACGTGCAGCAGCAGTTCCGCAATGTCGCCTTCCACGGCGGGCACAGAGAAGGTGACGGTCTGCCAGTCTTCGCCGGTGATAGCGATCAGTTCGCTTTCGTCCACGGCAATGTCCTTGCGCTCGATCTTGAAGCGGATGCCGGTGCCCTCGCCGCTGACGCCAATGGCCTTCACCTTGGCAGATACCGTCATCGCGCCGTTCATATCAAACTTCGCCATACCCCAGCCGTTGGCCTGCATGATGGTGGTTTCGCCCACCATTTTCACGGCGCGCTTGCCTTCAAAGGCATCATCACTCAGCGCGTCCGCGCTCCAGCCCGGCCATTCACCGTTCACCAGCAGCGCCCAGCCGCTGATGTCGGTATCGGCACCTTTTTCAAAGCCGCCGTTGGCGTTCACATAGTTTTTATCGGGATCGGCAATCACAACGCACACGTCATCCATATAGAAGGTGCCGCTGCCGGTGGTGCAATTAACCTTCACCACCACGGACTCGCAGTTTTCGGCGGCGGGAACCTGAACGGTGATCATCTGCCAGCCATCGGTGCTGCCGGTCAATACCTCGCTGAATACGTCGGGGTGGGTGCTGATCACGCCGTCCACCATGCCGTCTTCGTCATAGGTGTATTCGTTGCAGGTACGCTCCAGGCCAATCTGCACGCCGCCGGTCACGTTTTCAAGCTTCACCCACGCGGTGAAGATCAGCTCTTCGCTATAGCCGCTGCTCAGGTTGTTCCACGCCACATACGCGGTTTCTTCGCTGAGGGTGATGGACGCCGCGCGCGCGCCGCTGTGGGTATCCTCGGTCACGATGGCATCGCCGCCGATGAAGCCCCAATTGTCCTGGCCATATTCAAAGCCGGGGTTGGTGGTCACGCGATTGACGCCCACAACGCCGGTCAGCACAACGCCTGCGGCCTTGTCAGGGTCGGCATTCGCATCGGCTTCGCCCTCCACGGCGATCAGGGACACATCGTCAATCAGCAGCAGGCCGCTGCCGGTGGCGATTTCCACCTTGATCGTCCAGGCTGTGACATCAAACGCAGAAGCGGGAATGTCCAGCACCAGCTGCTGCCAGCCATCGCTGGAGCCATTGATGCGGCTGCCAAAGAAGTTGTCATTGCCGGATGCCGTGCCGCGCTCCAGGCCAATCATGAAGCCTTCGCCGGTGATGTTCTCGTACTTCACCCACATGCTCAGCTGCGCCGCGGCTTTCATATCCAGCACGCCGCCCACGCCCGCATACAGGGCATAGTTCTGGGTTTCGCTCAGCTGCACGCTGATGGCGCGGCTGCCGCTGTGCACATCCTCGGTGCCGATGAAGCTGCCCTGGTCCCAGCCCGGCCACAGGCCATAGTTGTCGGCCTCGGTGGCGCTGCCGTTTTCAAAGCCGGGGTTCGGGGCATAATCCTGCGCCAGGGCAGTTGCGCCAAACACCATCAGGACGGCCAGCACAAGCGCCAGCCACAGTTTACCGTTGTTTTTCATGATTGCTTCCTCCTCATTCTTTATCCTTGATCCCGCCTCCTACCGGCAGGTCAAAAATCTTCATCCTCGCCCAGCTTGCTCCACAATGCGTCCAGCGCGGTAGAGATAATGGGCTTTTTCTCGGCCACAAAGGTGGCGGGCGACATCTGGCTGCGCAGGCCGTAATCCGACCACAGCATTTCGTCAATGAACACCTGATAGCCATAATAGGCGGTATACGCTCTGGAATTGACCATGATCTCGATCATCTCCAGGTTTTCTTCCATATTGACAAGGTGCTCATAGCTGCTTTCAATGGTGTGCTGGCGTCCATCGTTGAGTAGCGCTTCCATCAGATATGCGCATTTCTCAGGCTCGGGGCTGCCCGCCACCAGGCCCCAGAAGTCGAACGCGGGGTAGTCGCCGATATAGTCCGTCTGGGTGGGGCCAATGGGGATGGGCACCATGCCCAGCTTGAAATCCACGGAGTTGATCAAATCCATATCGCCGCGGTCGCCCGCAAACAGCGCCACGCGCCCGGCCTTGAACTCGTCAATGCCGCCCACCCAGGAGTCAAAGATGCCCGTAATGCCCAGGCACATATCGTCCCACGCCATGCGGTAGGCAAACTCCAGCGCCGCCATACCGGCGGGAGAATCCAGATCAAACACCACTTTGTCGCCGTCTTTTTTGACGAAATAGCAGCCATTGGAGGACACCAGCCCGTCAATCAGGAAGGAGCCGGGCTGCGCACGGGTGGACAGGCCCATGATGTCGGTCTGGCCGTCGCCGTCCAGGTCGATTGTGCCGGCCTTGGCCACTTCCAGCAGCTTATCCCACGTCCATTGCTTGCCGCGCACCAGTTCAAACAGATCATAGCCCTTGAGGGATTCCTGCGCAGCAAACAAATCGGCGTTAAAATACATCACAAACTTGGGCAGCGTCAGGTTCTTTTCCTTCACGGCATAGCAATGGCCGTTGTAGGTGAAGTTTTCCGATACGTTCTTGTCCCACAGGCTCTGGCCGGACTGGTCGTACACATCCAGATAGCCCTCGATGGGTGCCAGCATGTCGTTGATAATCCAGGTGGGATAGGAGTAGGTCATATCCCCGGCCACGATATCCGCCACCACTTCGCCGGAGGCATAGGCCGTGAGGAAGCCGTTGCGGAAATAATCAAAGTCTTCCTGCGTCATCACATCGATCTTGCAGTTGAAGGCCTTCTCCACCGCGTCCCAGTGCGCGCAGTTTTCTTCGTAGGCAGGCTCCTTCTTGGCGGACTCGCTGCGGCGCGGGTCCGCCTGCCAGGACGCCCAGATGGTCACCGTGCGCCCGCCAAAGTCCACGCCTTTGGGGTTCAAAGGATCGGCAGCGGCAGCCACAGGCTCCGGGGTGGCCGTGGGCGCAGGCGCCTGTGTGGCCGTATTCTCCTTCGAGCCGCAGCCGGACAGCATAAGCGCCAGTATCAGACACACAAGTACCGCCAGCATCCGTTTGTACATGGTATATCCTCCTTATTTCACACGCGGCAACCCTTTCCGCGCCCGCCTGACCGGGCTGTATGCAAAGGCATATCCGCCGCGGACTGTATACCTCAAATTATAGCCAAACCCGCCTCCTTGTCTATGGTGATTCATTACCAAAACACCTCATTTATTCACCTCATACCAGCAAGCGTGCATGCCCATGCTGTTTCTCGCGCAAAACGCGAGTATTTTGGACCAATGGCACTTTCTTGGAAAAATATGATTGAATTTGGTTTGTTTTGTACATCCTTTCTTCCTGTTTCTTGCACTTTTTTCCCCTTGGCATTGCGCGGCATACTTGTTTTTTCCCTTAACACATTTCTCAAATATTCATATCCTCAATTTTTCCACGCACCTCATTCCGTGCTTTTTACTGCATGCATAATACGCAAAAAGAACCACCCAGTGTGTTGTCCACTTGGTGGTTCTTCTCTATTCGAGGTAGCGCAATAGCGCTTAAGCGATCTGCGTATCTGCGGCCACCGCCGCCCATGCCGCCGTCACCCATACCACCGCCGCCGGAACCGGCCGTTACAGCGGCCACCAGCGTGCCGCCGACGTAAACATCATAGCTCTGCCCGCTTTGAATATGTACAATGATGAACAACCGTATCTTGAGGGCTGCGTGGGACTGAGTATAGCGGAGGGCGGTTGCACGCGGTTTTCAGGCTTTTTGGTGAAAGGTTGATTATGCAAACAATTGATGTATGGATTTGCCAATTCCGTTTCCGATGTTTTACGTTTGCTCCACCATATAAAGGCCAATAGCCAGGTCCACCCCTTCAAAGGCCGGATCGTTCACATAGCTTTGCGCGTTCACAGTTGTAGTAGGCTTTCAGCTGAAGCTGGATTAGCAGCTTCAGCTTGATCTGATGCATGATTTTCTTTAGCTGAAGGTCGAAATAATCGAAAAGGGAGCAAGGAGTACTTAGATATCCGTTGTCTGCATGATTAGTTCATCCTGCTCTTTCTTAGACAGATTGACAAACAGCACATTCCAGCCGCACAGCCGCACCTGCAAGTTGGCGTATTTCTGAGGTTCCTGCTGGGCGCGGCGCAGCGTTTGCTCATCCATAATATTGCATTGCAGCGCCATCCCGCCGTGCTGCAGGAAGGTTTTGAGCAGCCCCAGCATGGCCTCCAGCCCATCTGCGCCCTCTGCCGCACTGCGGTGCAGCAGCAAATCCAGCACTGCGCCGTTGGGCACCTGCGTGTAATCAATGGCCGCTGCCGAAAGGATGAGCGCCGTTGCCCCTTCCCTGTCCATCCCCAGGCTTGCGCTAAGATTCTTGGATAACGTTTCGCCTAGCATGCGCCCATCTGCAGATGCAGCGGTATGCTCACCAAATTCAAAGCGCCAGTCGATCGAGAAGGAACCCAACCGAAACGCCCCACTCCGGCCATTTGGCTGGCCGTTGATGCACGCTGCGGCCGTGCGCATCAGCCGCGCCGCGAGCTGATCGACAACGGGGTTATTGTTTCCAAATTTCGGCACCTGTTTTTTGCAGATTAGCTGTAGTTTTTCCGCGCCTGCCCAATTATTTTTGAGCACTTCCACAAATTCCGCCAATGTGAGCATGCGGCGCTTAAAAACCAATTCTTCCACCGCCGCCAGCGCGTCCACAGCGGTCGCGATGCCAAACACGTTGATCGATGAGTGGCTGTAGCGCACGCCGCCGTTGTATGCGTCTCGGCCCGATTGCACACATTCCAGGAAAGATGCCGAAAAAAGCGGCGCATTGTATACCGCTGGATACATGCTTTCGATGGCGGCAATCCGCTTCATGCAGCCCCGGCAAAGGAAAGCCAGCTGGCCTTCCACAGCCTGCATAAAATCTTCAAAGCTCCTGAAATCCGTTGTTGTCTTAAGGCCCACCTGCTGCCGCGCCACAAGGTCCGTCCCGCCGGACATGGCATATTCCACAGCCTTGGAAAAAGAGACGCGCCCATTGGTGGTGCAGGCAATTTCTTTGCCCATCGCGGTGGATTCATAGCAACCAACCATCACATAATTTCTAGCGTCTTTTTCTGCTTCGCCCAGCTTCACCATCGATTCTATCACAACCGCATCATTGCAAAACACAAAGCTGTTTGTGCCGCGCCGAATCATATCGCACACCTTGGCCGGAATATCCGCCGGCGTGTGCGCGTTCATTCGGATGTGGAACTTGGGGCTGATGATATTCAGCCCGCCATACACATCCAGAATGGCGCGCGTAAAATCAGACGCGGCATCCCGGTCTTTGGCAGTGAGGCCGCAGAGCGTGATGGGAATATTGGCAGTGATGTTAGCCGCGTTCCAGCGGTAAAAATAATAGCGCAGAAGCTCTTTCAGTTCAGCCTCCGTTGCGGTACCCTGCCGCAAATCCTGCTCGTAATAGGGCTGTAGCAGCAGGTCAAAACGCCCCAGCGAGCGGATGGTCGCGCCCTCTACCGCGCTTTGCGTCCAGTATACCAGCAGGGTGAACTGCAGCGCTTCATAAAAGGTGCGCGGCGCGTGTTTCGTAAGCCCGCGCAAGTTTTGCGCCATCAGCACACCATGATCGCCGGGCAGGCGCTCGGCACTGACGGCCATGCGCTCAATCAAACGAAGGACGGCCTCGTACACCAGAATACCCGCATCATAAAACTGAACCTGCTCCTGTGTTTGCGCCTTTCCGCGATATGCACGAAGCCGCGCCAGTATGCCCGGATACCCCAGCGCCAGCAGTGCCTGCCAGTCCGGACAGGTGTGTCCAAAGTCCCGCTCCCCCGTGTACGCGCGGCAACGTCCTGCCAGGTCTGTCTCTTGCAGCTCCGGCAGCGTTTGAAGGCGCGCTTCGATCACATCCCGGGCAATGCGCAGGGCGATCCCGCGGTGCTGCAACTGATCCGCAAAATACTCAAAGGGCTCCACCGCAATCCGCGCATGTCCGAGCACATAGGCGATCAGCTCTGCGCGGCGCAGCGCCAGCGGCTGCCCGGCCGACGCATCAAAGAGTTGGCGGCAGTTGCTTTCCAGTTCCTCGATTGCAAGGCCGCTTTTCGCATCCCAGGAAGGCTGTGTAAATTCCTTTTCGATACAGCCCATGTGTTGACAAAAATCCAGCTGGAGCATATCTTCCTCTCCTCTCGCACGCTTTACCTGACCACAGGGATGCCTTTGGATGCGAACAGCGCCCGGGTGCTTTCCATTGTCTGCTCATCGGGGGCGGCCGTTTTGGGCATGTCGTAATGCATCCCCAGCGCTTCATACTTGGAGCCCGCATAAGGATGATAGGGCAATATTTTGAGTGCGCGGATGGGCAGCGGCGACAGCAGCTCGGCAATGGCCGCCATCTCCCCGTCGTTCATGCCAGGGATGTACGGCACGCGCACCTCCACCTGCGCACCGCTGCTGGTTAAATCCTGCAAGCGGCGGAGAATTAACTGATTGGAGCGTCCGGTGAGCTTCTGATGCACCTGCGCGCTGGCGGCCTTGATATCAAAAAGAAAAATATCCGTATAGGGGCGCACCCTGTCCATCGCCTCCCGCGAAGCGCAGCCGCAGGTATCAACGGCAGTATGAACGCCCGCTTCTTTCAATCTGCACAGAAGCTCTGCACTGAAGG
>JAVBRU010000010.1:0-23293 GCA_031547595.1 Eubacteriales bacterium | reverse complement strand
TTTATGCGCGATATCACCGAGGAAGCGCAGCAGCGCGAGAAGAAAGAGGTCATCAGCCGCCAGACGGTGGAAATTGCCGATAAGGTGGTGGATAAGCAAATGCGCATCGTGCAAGAGATCGCGTCTTTGCTTGGCGAAACCGCTGCCGAAACCAAGATCGCCCTCACCAAATTGAAGGAGTCGATCCAGAATGAATAACCTGTGCGCAGATATCGGCCACCGCAGCATCAACCATTATGGCGAGGAGCTGTGCGGCGACCATGTGGACGTGGTGGAGCAGGACGAGAACTCCACCGTCATTGTGCTGGCGGACGGCCTTGGGAGCGGCGTGAAGGCCAGCATACTGTCCACGCTGACCTCCAAGATCATCTCCACCATGATGGCGCAGGGCCTCAGCATCGAGGACTGCGTAAAAACCATCGCTGCCACATTGCCTGTATGCTCCATCCGCGGCGTGGCCTACTCCACCTTCACCATTCTGCACATGGTGGGCAACGAAGAAGCCGAAATCATACAGTATGACAACCCTCACGTGATCCTTTTGCGCGATGGCCGGAACCTTGATTATGACAAGACCGAGATGACCATTGACGGCAAAAAGATATTCAAATCCAGCATCAAGCTGCAGGAAAACGATATTTTTATCGCCATGAGCGATGGCTGCCCGCACGCCGGCATCGGCACCGCCTACAACTTTGGCTGGAAGCGCGAGGATATCATTCAGTTTATGGAGATGATCGCCTACGCCGGCTATACCGCAAAGACCCTGGCCACCATTTTGGTGGACGAGTGCAACAAGCTGTATGGCAACCGCCCGGGCGATGATGCCACCGCGTGCGTTGTGCGTGTGCGGAGGCGTGCGCCCATGAACATGCTGTTTGGCCCGCCCAGCAACCGCAGCGATTGCAACCGCATGATGGCGCTGTTTTTCTCCAAGGAGGGCAAGCATATCATCTGCGGCGGCACCACATCGTCTATCGCGGCCAAGTATTTGGGTATGCCGCTTCGTCCCAGCCTGCGCTTTGAGGCTGCCGATGTGCCGCCCATTGCCGAAATTGATGGGGTCGATCTCGTCACCGAGGGCGTGATCACCGTCAACAAAGTGCTCACCTACGCCGAGGATTATCTGAACGACAATGAATCCTACGAGCAGTGGAGCTGCAAGCGCGACGGTGCCAGCCTGATCAGCCGGTTACTCTTTGAGGAAGCGACCGACATCAACTTTTATGTAGGCCGCGCCATCAACCCGGCGCATCAGAACCCGGAGCTGCCCATCAATTTCAGCATCAAAATGAATCTGGTATCCGAGCTGTCCAAGTGCCTGCAAAAGATGGGCAAGCGCATCAAGGTCAGCTATTTTTAGGAGGCTTTATGCGTAAGTTTGACACCAAGGTGCAACATTTGAAATACAAGGTTTTGCGGGAGGTCGCGCGGCTGGCGTGGAATGATCAGCTGCTGGAGGGCATCACCGACATCCCCAAGACCATCGTGCCAGGCAATGTGCCCACCATGCGCTGCTGTGTGTATAAAGAGCGCGCCATATTGGCCGAGCGCGTCAAGCTGGCCATGGGCGGGGACAAAAACAACGCCAACGTGATCGAGATCATCGATATCGCGTGCGACGAATGCCCGGTGGGCGGCTATGAGGTGACGGACGCGTGCCGCGGCTGCCTGGCGCACCGGTGCGAGGATGTGTGCAAGCGCGGTGCCATCACCATCGATGCCCAGCAAAAGGCGCATATTGACAAGCAAAAGTGCGTGGAATGCGGCCAGTGCGCCAAGGTGTGCCCCTACAGCGCCATCGTCAACCACAAGCGCCCCTGTGAAAACGCTTGCAAAGCCAATGCGATCTCCATGAGCGAAACCAAGGCTGCGCAGATCAACAACGGGAAATGCATCGCCTGCGGCGCGTGCGTGTATCAGTGCCCCTTTGGCGCGATCAGCGATAAATCGTACATCCTGAATGTGATCGACCTCATCAAGCGCAGCGGAAACAACCAGAATTATAAGGTCTATGCCGTGGTCGCGCCCTCGATTTCCAGCCAGTTCACGTATGCGAAGCTTGGGCAGGTGATCAGCGGCATCAAGGCGCTGGGTTTTCACACCGTGATTGAGGCGGCACTTGGCGCGGATATGGTGGCTGCCGCCGAAGCCCGGGAGCTTGCCGAAAAGGGCTTCCTCACCAGCTCCTGCTGCCCCGCGTTTGTGGATTATATCGAAAAGCAGTTTCCGCAGTTGAAGGAGCATATATCCCACAACCTGTCGCCAATGGCGACGCTGGCCAAGTATATCAAACAGACTACGCCGGGTGCGAAGGTGGTGTTCATCGGCCCGTGCACCGCCAAAAAAGCGGAGTTCCAGAAGGAGTCTGTGCGCCCCTACATCGACAGCGTGATCACCTTTGAAGAGCTGCAGGCGCTGTTTGACAGCAAAGGGCTGGAGATCACCGCCATGGAGGAGGATGTGCTGAACAACGCCTCGTATTATGGCCGCATCTTTGCCCGCAGCGGCGGCCTCAGCGATGCCGTGGCCCAGGCACTCAAAGAACAGGAATTAGCCGGTTTTGAGCTGAAACCCGTTGCCTGCGATGGCATTGAGGCGTGCCGGATGGCGCTACTCAAAAAAAGCCGCAACGTGCCCGGCGGCAACTTCATTGAGGGCATGGCGTGCGTGGGCGGCTGTATCGGCGGCGCGGGGTGCCTCACCCACGGTGAAAAGAACAAGGCCGAGGTGGACAAATACGGCATGGAAGCGTATGAGAAGACTATTCTGGATGCGATTCGGGTGCTGAAGTAGGCGCAATGAAGAGTGCAGTTGGCAGCTAAACGGCTCCCGGCTGGCGTAGAGGGGAAACCCGTCTAAAATGGCGCTGTCGGCATCCTGCAAAGCGGATGGCTAAAAATCAAAAAAATGCTTGACAAACGGAACCCGCTGTCATATAATAATGCACGCGGCATTTGTTGCCGCATGGTGGGGAATGGTGTAACGGTAGCACCTACGACTCTGACTCGTATTGCCAAGGTTCGAATCCTTGTTCCCCAGCCAGCTCTTGCCTCCATTGTCTAGAGGCCTAGGACGCCGCCCTCTCAAGGCGGAAACATGGGTTCGAATCCCATTGGGGGTGCCACTAGCTCACATCGTTGATTGATCAGCGGTGTGAGCTTTTTCTAGTGCGCCTGGCATGGGCGATAGCTAGTGCTCTGGCACAACTAGTATCTTGACCATTTTATGTATATTCCGTCCCCAAAAGGCCAGTTGCACGGAGAAATAAGGCCACCGTCAAGGAGGAGAGGGCCACCTGTATAATGGACATGGCACGCCGCAAGGCGTGACTACTGTTCAGGAGGTGGTCAAATGGTTGACTATATAGGCATACTAACAGAATTAAAACCACCTCGCTAAAACCTGAAAAACAAAAAAGCATGGCACTAGACTAGGAGAAACCACCCCCAAAAATCTAGTGCCATGCTTCGAATCTAGTGCCTGTTATTGTACATCTTTCAACGATATATAGTTGTGCATAGCAACTATATATTCATATAGAAAAGAGGACAAACTGCCTAAAAATAAGCAGTTTGTCCTCTTTTCGAGAACCATTTGGTGCGGACAAGAGGACTTGAACCTCCATGCCCTTGCGAGCACTAGAACCTGAATCTAGCGCGTCTGCCAATTCCGCCATGTCCGCATTTGGTGGGCAGGGATGGATTCGAACCATCGAAGTCTGTGACGGCAGATTTACAGTCTGCTCCCTTTGGCCACTCGGGAACCTACCCATACAATTTCGATTTTTAAAGGTACGTTTCCAGCTTGCTTCCGGGGAAGTGGAGCTGGTGGACGGACTTGAACCCCCGACCTGCTGATTACAAATCAGCTGCTCTACCAACTGAGCTACACCAGCATGGGGACGCAAGAGAAAGTGGCGACCCGGAAGGGGCTCGAACCCTCGACCTCCAGCGTGACAGGCTGGCATTCTAACCAACTGAACTACCGGGCCGTGATGTGGTGGGCCTTCAGGGACTTGAACCCCGGACCAACCGGTTATGAGCCGGCCGCTCTAACCAACTGAGCTAAAGGCCCGTACGTGGCTGAAAGCCCTTCTCTGCAAGAGAGAGAAAAGTGGTGACCCCTAGGGGACTCGAACCCCTGTTACCGCCGTGAAAGGGCGGTGTCTTAGGCCGCTTGACCAAGGGGCCACGTGGTGCTTGTATCTCCAATCCGGTACTGGTCGGGGTGGAGGGATTCGAACCCCCGGCCCCATGCTCCCAAAGCACGTGCGCTACCAGACTGCGCTACACCCCGAAGGTTTCCCGCTCGTTTCTCACAAGCGACAGAATGTATTCTACATGAAAAATCCATTCTTGTCAAGCGGTAATTGAAACTTTTTTATAAAAGTTAATTTCCACCGAAAGGGTCATTGTGTAGAGGGGAGTGGGCGTTTGCGCGGGAAGAAAAAGCAGGTATACCGCGCCAAGATTGTGCATGGGATCTGCCGGGAGCGCCTGCCAGAATGACGCATCGAAGAGTACAAGAACTGGGGGTGCAGGGATCACTGATCCCTGCCGAGGGAGCCGGGGGAGAGCAGCCCCCTGTGTAACCCAACCCCCACGTAACCCCCGTTTTCCCTTACTTCAGATGCCAGATCGTATCATTATATTCCTTGATCGTGCGGTCCGCCGCAAACAAGCCAGAGTTTGCAGTATTGGCAATTGCCATGCGCAGCCATTTTTCGCGGTTCTGATAGTCGGTATCGATACGGCGGTGTGCCATGGAATAGCTGCCAAAGTCTTTGAGCACAAAGTACGGATCATTGAACAGCAGGTTGTGGTAGATATCCTGCAGCGCGGCGGGGTTTTCGGGGAAGAGCGTGCCATCGATGATCTGCATCAGGGCGCGGCGCAGCTCTGCATTGGTTTCAAACACATGCATGGGGGTATAGCCGCCCTCGCGGTAGAGCGCGCTGACGGTATCGGCGCGCATGCCGAAGATATAGATATTGTCCGCGCCCACCTGCTCGAAGATTTCGACGTTCGCACCGTCCATGGTGCCGATGGTGACAGCGCCATTCATCATAAACTTCATGTTGCCGGTGCCGCTGGCTTCCTTGCCGGCGGTGGACAGCTGCTCGCTGACATCGGCGGCGGGCATCAGCGCTTCCGCGCCGGACACGTCATAGTTTTCCATAAACACCACGCGCAGCATTTGCCTGGCGCGGGGCGAGCGGTCGATCATCTTGCTGATCGCCAGGATCATGCGGATGATCTGCTTGGCCATGTAGTAGGCGGGGCTGGCCTTTGCACCAAAGATGAAGGTGCGGGGCTGCATGGTGAAGGTCGGGTCATCCATAATGCGGTTGTAGAGCACCATGATATGAAGCGCGTTGAGCAGCTGGCGCTTATACTCGTGCAAACGCTTGGCCTGGACATCGAAAATGGTATCCGGATCGACCGTCATGCCCTGGCGCGCTTTCAGCACTTTGCTGAACTGCTCTTTATTGGCGCGCTTCACTTTGTCAAATTCCGCACGGAAAGCGGCATCATCGACAAAGGGCGCAAGGTTTTTCAGTAGATCGGGGTTCTTCTGCCACGTGGTGCCAATGGAGCTGTTGATCAGCTGCGTCAGGCCGTCATTGGCCGCCATCAGCCAGCGGCGGTGGGTGATGCCGTTGGTGATGGCACTGAATTTTTCTGGCATCACCTGATAATAATCGTTAAACGTATCGGCCTTCAGGATCTCGCCGTGCAGCTGGCTGACGCCGTTCACAGAATAGCTCATCGCCACGCAAAGGTTGGCCATTTGCACCATGCCATAGGCGGTAACGGCCATCTTGGCGATACGCGGGTCGTGCCCGTTGCCATAATGATTGGCCAGCATGCCGCACACGCGGCGGTTGATCTCTTGCAAAATCATATAAATGCGCGGCAACAGGTTCTTGACCATTTCCTCCGGCCAGCGCTCCAGCGCTTCGGACAGCACGGTATGGTTGGTGTACGCCACGGTTTTGCGCACGATTTCGGACGCTTCGTCCCAGCCCAGGCCCTCTTCGTCCATCAGCAGACGCATCAGCTCCGGAATCGCGAGGCCGGGGTGCGTGTCATTGATATGTACGGTCATTTTTTCGGGGATCAGGGAGTACGCATTGCCAAAGCGGCGCTTGAAATCCTTCAGCGCGTATTGCAGTGTGGCGCTGGTGAAGAAATAATGTTGCTTGAGGCGCAGCTCCTTGCCCTCAAAGTGATTGTCTTCGGGGTAGAGCACTTTGCTGATCACGGCTGCCAGCTCTTGCTCCTGCATGGCTTTGAAGTAGTTGCCGCTGTTGAAGGACGCAAAGTCGATAGACTGGGGCGAGCGCGCGCGCCACATGCGCAGCGTGTTGACGGTGTCGTTGTCATAGCCGACCACCGGCATATCGTAGGGCACGGCTTGCACGGTGCGGTAATCGCGCAGCACAAACTGCATGCGGCCATCGGCCTGCACTTCGTCCACATAGCCGCCAAAGTGCACCTCGCAGGTGTCCTCCATCGCGGCCACTTCCCATACGTTGCCGTTCTCCAGCCAGTTATCGGGCACTTCCACCTGTTGGCCATTGAGTAGGCGCTGGCGGAACAGGCCATACTCGTAGCGGATGGTGCAGCCCATGGCGGGCAGCTCCAGCGCTGAGAGGGAATCGAGGAAGCACGCGGCCAGGCGTCCGAGGCCGCCGTTGCCAAGGCCGGGGTCGGGCTCCTCGCCCATCACCTGGCGCCAGTCTATGCCAAGCTCCTCCAGCGCACTTCGGTAGGTAGTTTCGCTCAGCAAATTCAGCTCGTTGCAATGCAGGCTGCGGCCGGTGAGGAACTCTACGGAGAGGTAATACAGGCGCTTGCCGTCGTAGTGCTTGTCTTGCTCGCGGTAGGCGACCCATTTTTGCATGATCTGATCGCGCACAGTGGACGCCACGGCATGGTATATTTGCTGCGGGGTCGCATCCGCAAGGGTGCGGCCATTATAACGCTGCAGCTTGCCTATAATCGAAGTCTTGATGGATTCCTTGTCGAACTGGGTGGTTGGCATGATGTCCTCCATTGCGGGCGCTTGTGCGTCCGTTTCGTCATAAATATTCAAACAACATATTATACCACAGGTGCCTGGCGTTTGGAAATACCCCGTTGCGCTTTTCTTGTATTATTGTAGGGACTGCTTGCATTTTACGCCGGATATTGCTACAATGTGCGTGTTTACTGAGGGGAGGGATGCGTATGAAACTGGGCAAGCTGCGCACAAAGGACCTGACCGTTCTGGCCATGATGGTGGCACTCAACGTCGTGATGGCAGAGATATTTAAGTTTCCAATCATTCCAAAGGTGCTGGAATTAAGCTTTGGCTTTGTGCCCATCGCGGTGACAGGCATGTTGTTTGGCGCTGTTCCCGCCATCATTGTGGCAGTGATTGCGGATATTATCGGCGCACTGATTTTCAGTGCCGGGGATTTCTTCTTTGGCTTCACATTCACGGCCGTTATGTCCGGCCTGTATTATGGCACCTTCCTGCACGAGGAGAAGGTGAAGCTGCGCCATATCCTGCTTTGCCAGGCGCTGGTGTCCATTGTGTGCTACGCCGCGCTCAACACCCTGTGGACGATGATGATGGGCTATGGCCGCACCGTGCAGTACCGCAACACGCGCCTGCTGGTGCAGGTGATCGCCTATCCTGTGTATGTGGTCGTGCTATACCTCATGACGCGTTACCGCAAAGTGCTGGAAAGCGCCATCAAATAGTATGCGCACAGATAAAAAAGCGATACTGGCAGCTTTAAAAAGCTTGTACCCGGACGCAAAGCCGGAACTCAATTTCACCACGCCCTACGAAACGTTGGTTGCAACCATCCTATCTGCCCAGTGCACCGATGTGCGCGTCAATATGGTCACGCCTGCGGTGTTTCGGGATTTCCCGGACGTCGCCGCCATGGCCGCCACCACGCCGGAGGTGCTGTTCCCGTATGTGCAAAGCTGCGGCTTCAAAAGCAAGGCGCAAAATATCGTGATGGCTTGCCGCATCATCATGGAAAAGCACGGGGGCAAGGTGCCGTGCACCATGGAAGAGTTGATTGCGCTGCCCGGCGTTGGCAGAAAGACCGCCAACGTGGTGCTGGCCAACGCTTTCCACGTGCCCGCGATGGCGGTGGATACGCATGTGTTCCGCGTCAGCAACCGCCTGGGGCTGGCAAACGCCAAAACGGTGGAGCAGACCGAGCAGCAGCTGATGAAGGCTATCCCCAAGAAAGACTGGAACAGTGCGCACCATTGGCTAATCTATCATGGCCGCCGCGTGTGCCACGCACGAAAGCCCGCATGCGATGGCTGCGGGCTGAGGGGAGAGTGTAGGTACGCTGAGGGCTGCTCGCCCTCAGACTCCTCGGCAGGGAGCAGTGCGCCCTGCACCCCCACTTAAGGGTATAAATAAGGAATTGCTTGCGCCTGCGAACAGCGGGCGCGATTTATTTGCTTACAATATTATTCAAGAAAAGGTCAGCGAATTTCCTGCTCTAAAGCCTTAAACACCGGTGTATCGAAAAACTCGGCCAACGAGATGTCAAACCCATCGCACAACATCTTTATCGTTACAATGCCGGGGTTCTGACTTTTTCCATAAATGATGCTCTTGACTGTTGATGCGGAAACGCCTGAAACCGTTGCCAACTGGTTTATGTTCAGCTTCTTTTCCTCACAAAGCATAATGATTCTATTTTGCACGGCAAGCCATGTATTCATAAATAATCCCCCAACCCTTTCTTGTTGTGGTCTTATTATAAATTCCAGAGCTTGACAAGGTCGACGATATATGATACTTTTGGTCTATATATAGACCAAAAGGCTCTATAGAATTATCTTCTTAATTGTGAAAGGAAGTAAGACCATGGAATATTTCAAAAGCATGCTTCGCCGCACGCATGCTCAACAACTGATAGGCTTCATTAAGTATGGCACTGAAGGAGCGGAAGTAGTTAACAAATCCTGTGAAGAACGCGTTAGGCAAGCAGAGCACGAAGCCATGGAGCTGTTGCGCGAAAAATTGTCGGATGAGGAGTTCAATCAAATTGAGGACACGATAAATAACTATGTTACTGTCGTAGCGGAAGCGCACCTTGAAATAGGCATCAAATGCGGCGCGCAGCTCATGATGCAGTTGTGCGGGCAAGCGGAAGAATAACCGCAAGAGCCTTATCAAATCGATACGATAAGCAAAATGTGCAGCATTCCACTCCATAGAGGGGAATGCTGCGTACCGCTTGTCGTGCGTAATTGCATGACATTGCCCTGCCTCTACTTATGGGGGTAATTGTGGGATTGATTGCACCTGCGAACATCGGCCGTACGGTATCACTCTATGTGGTATTCCTCCGTAAAGAACACAGGATTTGTGTCGTCCTCCAGCTCCAATAGATCGTTCAGCTCGGGAAGCGCACCTTCCTCGCACGACAACCATGCCAGCTTCTCATGCGAGCAAGTGGCCAGCCAGCACTTCCCATCCTTAAAGAACGATATATCCTCCGGCAAATGGGGCAATTGCCAGTCAAACAGGCCATCGACGGATAGCAGATATGCCTGGATATCGCTGTTGGCGGTATACAGGTCGATCATATAGGTATTTCGGGTGTCTTGGCTTACCGTGCCGGGGCGATTGGGGTCGCTGCGTGTTTTGATGCGGTGCGGTGCCAGTTGTTGCCGGGTCTTTTGAATGATTTCGGCTTCATGATCCACATCATATTTGAAAACCATGAACATCATCAGCACGGCGTCACTATGCTGGCAGCAATGGTTGATTAACCGCTTATACTGCGCTCCGCGGGGTTCGTCCTGAAAACTGTAAAACATAGCTTTCCTTCTTTTCTGTGGCTGTTATCACGGCCATTCTACATACCAGTTTACCGAATAAGCATCATATATCTCTTTGGGCATCTGCACTTGTACATATTCTCCATCCGGCGTTTGAACGAGCAGCCAATATAAATCATTACCCCGCTGCCACGATTCCCAGGTATACAGTGCCTGGCTGTTTTCGGGCAACTGATAATCCACCAGAAGGGTCAGCTGCTCCTCTTTTGCGCAGAGCGGTGCCAAGGCGTAATATGCCACTTGTGGTTGGAGCAAACATTCCGCCAGCAGCCCGTCCAGCCAATTGCATGCGCCGCTATCAGCGTTCACATTGCCAATGTGCACGCTGGTTCCATTATAGCTGAAGGGTTCAATGATCATCCAAGCGTCATAGCGCACGTGTAGCCGGTCTTGCCACAAAGAGAACCCGGGCTGCGCTGTACGTTTGGCATCCTGCGGCTCCATCTGCAATTGCTGTAGCAAGGGCGTGCATGCGGCATCCATCCGCTGCACAATGGCTGGTTTCCATGCGGTGCTGCCATCCAGGCTGATGCTGGCAAGGCGTTGCAGCGTAATGCCCGCATGAGAAACATCCGTATCGCACCGGATGCCGCCAAACTGGCAGCTGCCATATGGGCTGTTGCTGTGCAGCAGGGGTACCAGCGCCTCGCCCGGATTATTGTATTCTCTGGAATCGCTCCAGAACGGGTTGCTGTCCTCCAGCAGGATGCTCAGGAGAGATACGCTGCCCCCTGTGAAACTGATAAAGGGATAATCATTGGGCAGGCCGGTGAAGGGCCGGCGCATATCGTTATCGGTGAGCGGCCAAAGCTCCAGATGCTCATAATCCTGCATATAGTCTTCCGCGTTGGCCACGCAGTGATTGACATACGGAATGTAGTCAAACCCATCATAAAACAGATCGGATAGCCGCAAGGCGCGCCCGTTCGTCCAGTCAAACAATTGGCTTTGCAGGCACGCACCGGCAACCTGCGCGTTTGCCAGCGTATTCACGCCGGTTTGATTGACCTGCAATGTTAGCAGTTGCGTGCCATCCTGCGCAGTCCACAACGTGACGCGGGGCGCGTATTCGCTTGCGGCTACATCAACATCCCCATAGCCCCAGTTTGCCCATGCCTCTTGTGTCCACTGGCGGATATACGCATTGATATCTGCCTCAAAAGGGCTTTCATCCGTTGCCCATTCACCCCGATAGCTATAGGCCGTCCGCTCCATAAACCCGTGCCACGCTGTCCCGCCTGTGCCGGAGGAATGGTGTATCTTTTCAGTATCGGCGAGGTCGTAGTAGTAGATTTCCAAACCCGCGCGTGCAGTAAAAACCCCGCAGACCAGCATGCAGGCCATCAGCAACGCAAAGTGTTTTTTCATCCGGCACCTCCCTGGAAAGCTAATTATTGATATAATCGTAATATACCTCATAGCTGAGCTGCACCTGCACATACTCCCCATCCGGCGTTTGCACCAATAGCCAGCATAGCGGGTCGTTCCCATGAGTGCCCTGCCAGGCATAGATCGCACGGCTATCGGCAGGCAAACAATAGCCTTCCAGCAGCGTAAACCCCTCCTCCATATCAAGTGGCGCAACTGCATAGCACGCCGCCTGCGGCTCCGCCAGGCAGTATTCCAGCAGGCCTTCCAGCCCCTGGAATGCCCCTGTATCTGCATTCATTATGCCAATATACAGATAGTTATAGAAATAATTCTCTTCCCAGAAATCGGTCTGCGCGATCAAGCCCATCTTCAGCCGGTCGTGATCAATGAAAAGCCCAGGCTCAATGGCAATTGGACTGCTCCCCGGCTGCAGCTGCAAATGGCGCACCAGCGGTTCATACACCACCTCCAATTTCTGAACAATATCGAAAGACCGCTTCTGATGGTCATCAACCGTTACAGCCGTGGCGCTGTGCAGCGTGATGCTTAGGGCGGGGAAGGAGGTTTCGTACTGAATGGAGTTGATCCGGCAGCCGCCAAAGGGGCTGTTGCTGTGCAGCAGTGGCACCAGCGCTTCGCCGGGCTGACCATACCCGCTGTGGCTGCTAAAGAAGGGAGAGCTTCTCTCAAACAGCACATTCAAATACGTGCTGCCGCCTGTGATCAAATCAAAAAACGGATAGTCGTTGGGCAGGCCGGCGAAGGGCTGCCGCGTTGCGCCGTCGGTGAGCACATACATCTCCAGGCTCCCATAATCCTGCAAATAGTCTTGCGCATTGATCACGCAGTCGTTGATATAGTTGATGTAGTCAAAGCCGTCGTAAAACAAATCTGACAGCTGCAAAACGCGTTTGTTCGTCCAATCATACAGCTGTGTTTGGATATGGCTGCCCGGTGTGGCATCGTTGGTTCTGGTGGATTGCGTCAAGCGCAGTGCCAACAGCTCCGTCCCGTCCTGCGCCTGATACAAGGACACCTGAGGCGGGTATTTTCCAGTTTCCACATTCACCCCGGTAGCACCCCAATTGGCCCAGGCCTCCTGCGTCCATTGGCGGATGTAGTCGTTGATCGCAGCGTCAAAAGGGCTTTTTTCCGTCGCCCATTCACCCTGGCGGCTGTGTCCTGCTCCCTCCAGAAACCCACACCACATCACCCCGCCCGTGCCGGAGGAGTGGTATATTTTTTCGGTATCGGTCAGGTCATAGTAGTAGATTTCCAAACCCGCGCGGGCAGGTAAGGCTCCACAGACAAGCAGGCAGGCCATCAGCAGAGCGAAAAGTTTTTTCATCCGGATACCTCCTTCTTATTATACTAATGAGCTTCTAAAATCGATACAAAGCAGGCGTGAATTTTTCGTCAAGGCAAACGTAGAATTTGCAGGAATAGCAGCGCTATTTCAAGGTGGCCAATGATTTAATGAAGGTTTGCGGATGGCGAGCGTATTTTGTCTGTGGGCAAGGAAGGAAAGCGAAGGAATAGCAGCGCTATTTCGAGCTTTTCTGACGCGGCGCACGGGCAAAAGACGCCGACAGACGTAATGCCTGAATAAATCAGTGGCTACCAAGAATTCGGAGTGCCGCATTGGCGGAAAAGGCATGTCTGCGACTACCGATTTTAGATGCGAATTAGTATTACCCATTGTTGCCCTCCTCGCGGGGCAATGCGCTTTCCGGTGCCAGCATATCCACATACGCGCCGGACGGCTCCTGCAAATGCAGCCAGTACACCAACGCGCCCTCCAGCTCGCCATACACATTCTCTTGGCATATGATGCGGGTGCCCTCGGAAGGGCGGTAGCCAGTGATCATTATGCGGTCTTTGCGCGGCGTACCCGCAGGCGCGGGCTGATAAAACGTCATATCTCTATTATACAACAAATAGCTAAGCGATTCCTCCAGGCCAATGTATTCGCCCGTGTCGCAGTCAAAAGCGCCAAAGATCAGGTAGGCCAATACATCCATTTCATAGGGCAGCTCCTGCCCGATGGTGTAATTGAGCAGCATCTGATGGTTGCTCACGCGCAGGCTGTGGCGCACCACGGTGTCGGCATCGGTGGGGATCCCCGCCACCAGGCGCTTCACTTCCTCCACTTTTTGCGGGATTTGCTGCAAAATGCGCGCCTCCGCCTCCGGGTACGCCCCGCTGTCCAAAGTAAATGCCGTTGGCACATACAGCCGTGCGCCGCTACTCCCCAGCGGCTCTACGTCATACAGAATATCTTCCAGATAACATCCGCCATAGGGGCTGATGGCATGGGTGAGGGGAACGCGCACGCGGGTTTGCGATCCGTCCTCCTGCCGCATGGAAAAGAACGGATTATTGTTGTCAATCAGCAGCTCCAGATAGGTTTGCCCGGCAAATTCGGTGATGGTGAAATACGGGTAATCCCGCGGAAACCCTGTGAACGGTTGGCGTTGCACTGTCAGCGACGGCACGCCAAACCACTGCTCCATGTAGGCTCCGTACAGCGAAAAGCTCCTGATAATCGCCTGATTGATGTAGTCAATATAATTGAATCCGTCATAAAACAAATCAGACAGCCGCAGCGGCAGGCCGGTGCGCACGTCCACCAGTGTGTTTTGCAGCACATAATCGCCATAGCCGCCCCAATAATAGTTTTCAATTTCTTCGTTCCAATGGTACAGGCGAAGGCTCAGCAATACCGCTTCGTCATTTTGGCACAGCACAGTCAGGCTGGAGGTCACATTCTTGCTCCAGCCGTTGCTGTCCAGCCCCCAGGCCGTATACAGCCTGCTTTGCAGGGCATATGCCTGCGCCTGGCTGGTATTTGTCAATTCCACGATGTTGTCCCAATGCTTGTCTGTCAGCACGCCGTACCAGACGGTGCCGCCGGTGCCACTGGAAACCCTTGTTTTTTCGCTGCCGGTACGGTCAAACTCGTAGCTTGGTATCGCCAGCGCGGAGGGGAGTGCCAGCAGGCAAATCAGCAAAAACGCATACAATCTTTTCATGTTGGGTTCCTTTCGTCAATCAAAGCTCGGATGATAAGCAGCCTGTGCGTCCTCCTTGGGCAGCAGCATATCCACATACGCGCCGGAGGGCTCTTGTAAATGCAGCCAGTAGGTATTGTCGGTATAGCACCAGCCATAAATTGTCTCCCTGCAAGTGACCACCGTGCCCTCCGGCGGCTGATAATCCCGTAAAGGTGGACGCTCTGTCACGTCGGTATTAAATGGTGCAGCCTGATAATATGCAACCGCGGGGTGTGAGAGCCAGTGGCTCAGCTCATCCTGCAAACCCAGATGCGCGCCTGTTTCGCAATCAAAATAGCCAAAGAAAAAGTCCACCTCAAGGGTTCGTTCTGCATAGCGGTCTCCAATTTCCAGCTCAAATGCAACGCCCACGTGCTTTTCGCTGCCCCAAATATCCGGTGATAGAAGAGCCTTTTTCTCATACTCCACATCACCCGCCAGCCGCAAAATCTCCGCCACCATGTCGGGCATCTTTGCGATAATCCCTGCTTCTGAGGCAGGGGATGCGCCACCGTCTACGCGCAGGGAGGTGGGCACACACAGCATGGCATTCTCGCCCTTCAACAGAATGGTTTCGTACAGGATGTGATCCACCGCGCAGTCGCCATAAGGGCTGATGTGGTGATTGAGTGGGATGTGCACCTCAATGGGATAGTAACCCCTGTTGTATTCCGGCCAGAAGGGGTTGTCACTGTCCAGATACAGCTCTATATCATTGCGCCATAAACTGAAAAACGGATAATCTGCCGGAATTCCTGTAAACGGCCGCCGCGCAAGGCGTTGCACCGGCGGTTCTGCACCTGAATACTCATACACCTGCTCGTTTTCGTTGCTGGCGGCAATGCACTGGTTGATATAGGCAATATAGTTGAATCTATCATAGAACAAATCGGACAGTTGAAGCTGCTTGCCCGTATTCACGTCCATCAGGAGTGTCTGATAATAGCGGGTATACGCGTTGTCCACCGTCTCGGACTCGCCATAATCCTGTGCAACAAGCTGCAACAGGGTTGTATCACCGCCTGTCACCAAGTATATTCTTACATCTCGGGGCTCATCCGGCTTCCACAGGTCGTTGACTTCGTCTTGCCATGCATGGACAACCGCCAGCATTTCGTCGGTCAGCATATGTGCGTCATAGTCCCCTTCGCAGGTGGTGCCTACGTGGGTTATATCCGCCCCGCCGCGCCAAACCGTCCCGCCCGTGCCGCTGGAGAAGCGCGTGCTTTCAGTATCGGCCAGGTCAAACACATACCCTTGAATTGCATAGGCAGGCAAGGCATACAATGCCATACAGAAAACCAGCATCATGCACAGTTTTTTCATGGTTTCACTCTTCCTCCGGATAGTATACATCCACAGCGCGCAGGGGCAGTAACATATCTACATACGCGCCGGAAGGCTCTTTCAGGTGCAGCCAGAAAGTATAGTTGAAATGATAGCCATACACTGTTTCCTTGCAGGTGACGATTGTTCCTTCGGGCGGCTGATAATCCGGCAGAAGCTGCCGCTCTGCCAGCGGGGTATTGACTGCGGAAGATGCATAATACGCCACATCCGGATCGTCCTGCCATAATGCCAAATGCTGCTCAAGCCCTTGATAACCCCCTGTGCCGCAGTCAAAGCAGCCAAAATCAAATCCATTTACCCACAAATTATTTCCGTCAATTGCATCCTGCAAATGAAACGATACCTCCAGCAGGTGCTCCCACACCATGAGGTCAGACATCACCGAAAAATTGTCCGAATATTCCCTGTCGCCCAGCAGCCGCAGCAGCTCGTCGCGGGTGGCGGGCAGCTGCTCCAGAATATGCGCTTCTGCTTGGGGGAAAGCGCCGCCGTCAATGTGCAACGTGGTAGGGAAATGCAAATATGCCTCGCCACCTGCCAGTGGAATGCTTTCGTATTCATAATTATCAAGGGTGCATCTGCCATAGGGGCTGTTGGTGTGCAGCAGCGGCACCACAATGCGCACCGGCCACGCGTATAACACATAAGGAAGATAAAAAGGGTTGTCCCAATCGATGTAAAGCTCCACATACATCTGCCCCATAAAGCTGTCCAGCAGCGCAAAATAGGGATAATCCGCCGGAAAGCCCGTGAATGCGCGGCGTATAATATAGTCATCCCGTTCGGGAATGCCTTGATGATCGAGAACTTCGGAGTTGGCATTGCCATAGGCAACGCAATGGTTGATGTATTCAATATAGTTAAATCCATCATAAAATAAATCGGACAGCTGCAATTGCTTGCCTGTTTTCAAGTCAAACAACGCACTTTGGATGTACTGATAATCAGAATAGCAATTCTCTGGCAACTCTGTTTCGATGACCTGCAACGACAGCGCCAGCAATGCAGGCTCTCCGTCCTCGCAATAAATCGTCTGGACAGAATAGACATTCTCCAATTGGCTGATTGCCAAATCGTCCATGCCCCAGTTTGCCCACGCCTGTGCTTCCCAGCCTGCGATCAGCAGCTGCATATCCTCGTCCGGCTCAAGCTCCCAGTTCTTGCGCACGTCGTGCCAATCCACCCCGCCCGTGCCGCTGGAGAAGCGCGTGCTTTCTGTATCGGACAGGTCAAACACATAGCCCGTAATTGCCTGCGCACAGGCGGAAAACGCCATCAGGCAGATGAGTGCCACGGCCATCATTGTCATCCATTTCCCGCGTATCCGGCAGGTCATAACGCTCCACCTCATTTATGATGTCGTACTGGTCTTCAAGGGTGTATTGCTGGCTTTTGAGCTCCAAATATTCTTCTGTAGACAGCGGTACGTTCACATATATACCGGAGGGCTCCTTCAGACGGATATAATAATCGTCTACAATGCGCATGACGCAAATGAGCTGCGAGCCCCGTTGTGCTTGCGTCACATACGGCCACACGATGGCTTCCCACGCGCTGCGATCTGCCGTATGGCAGTCAAACAGCCCAAAGTAATACCCGCGCAGAAACGGTTCATGAACATTGGTATCCACATGGAATTGCATGCGCATCAAATCGCCAAACTGCTCTACATGAAGTGATGCATGCCCGTTCTCCGGCAGCGTATCCTCCGCAACCAGGCGCGTGATCTCTTCCTGCACCCACCGGAACTGCTCCTCAAACGCAGCATCGCCCAAATCCATGCGCAGATACGTGGGCATTTGGGCGGGCAGCGTTCCGCACAGCAGCACCTCGGTGTATTGAAGCAAATCCGTATAACACCCTCCGTAAGGGCTGAAGGTGTGCACCAACGGAACTACCAGCGCAACATCGTCAAAATATCCCTCATACAGCTCGTACAGATAGGGGTCACCTGTATCAAAGAAAAACATCAGATAGATGATACCGTGGTATTCCGTTACCGAAAAGTTCATTTCATCGGCATTCAGTCCCGAAAAACTGCTGCGAACGGAATCCATATCCACCGGTTGGCGGCTGTACTCATAATATAGATCAGACATGTTGGGTGGCAACATCAGGCAGTCATTGATGTAGCTGTGATAATCAAAGCCGTCATAAAAGAAATCGGCCAGCGTCAGCGTTTTGCCTGTTTGCAGGTCAAAGCAGGTGTGACGGAAATAATCCGAGGTTTGCTGTGCGCTCTGCAGTGCCGTATTGTTCCACAGGTTGACATGCATGATGCCCTGCCCGTTCCGGCAAGGCTGCAAATAGGGGGCGGGCGCGTAGTCCTCATCGGTCAGATCAGGATTCTCCACGCCCCAATCTGCCCACGCCTCCCGTGCCCATTGATTGATGGCGTCCTGCAGCGCGGGAGGAAGCTCAATGCCCGCCTGTAGCTGCGGCGTCATGTCCGGCCACGCGTCATAGCGGCCATAGGCTATCAACTGCAGCTCGCCCTTCCAAGGGGAATCCGCTTGCGCACCGAAAACAAGCCCTACCCAGCAAAGGAGGAGCACAGCCAGCACAGTCGTGCATTTTTTACCGTAGCCCAAATAGGTCATCGCTCTCTACTCCTGTTCTGTTGTACATGTCCATCAGGGCCTGCTCCTGGTGGCTTATTTCTTTGTATTTGTCCTTGGACAGCATCAGATCCACAAGCGCACCGGAAGGCTCCTTGAGGTGAAGCAGATAGCCGTCCGTCGCCTTCTCTATACAAAGTATTTGTAAGTCCTTTGCGGGCTGATATGTCCGCAGCCATTGCCGCTGAGTATACGGTATATCCGGCCCTGCCGCCGCATAATACACTGCGTCCGGGTCCATCACATACGGCCACAAAATCTCCTCCCAGGCGCTTCGGCCTGCTGTTTCGCAAGTAAAAATGCCGAAATCATAATACCTCAAGGGGGCAAGATAGGGGGCTGTTGCCGCGTGCGCTGTGATGGTAATAAAGTCGCCCCTTTGATCTGCCCATAGCTGCACATACGCATCGGCAGGCAGCTCGTCCGGGTTGATCAAGCGCTCCAGCTCGCCCCGCGCCCATGTTAGCTGCTGTTTGAATGCAGCATCCGTTTCCGGCGCGGCGCCCAAATCCATGCGCAAGCCCGTGGCCAGCTTGGCGGGCATTGTGCCAAAGAGCAGCTCCTCGCTGTACTGATAGCAATCGGCATAGCACCCGCCATAAGGGCTGAACGTGTGCAAAAGCGGCACCGCCAGCGCTATGTCATACCGGGATTCATAATAAAAATAGGGGTTGTCTGCCTCGAAATGAAACCACAGGTAAGGGATGCCATTGTATTGAATGAAATAAAAATCCGCATAATCCGCCGGCAATCCCGAAAAGCCGGGGCGTAACCGGGCGGGCTCCGCCCGCAGACAGCCAAGCTCGTACCCCGTATCGAATAAACCAGACGGAAGCATCAGGCAGTCGTTGATGTAGCCCATATAATCAAAGCCGTCAGCAAAGTAATCCGCAAGCGCCAGTATTTGGCCTGAGCTGATATCAAAGTGCGCTTCTCTGGAATAATCCAGGCAGCAATAATTCCCGCCCGGCGCATTACGCCTCCAGAGGCTTGCGACGATGGATACTGTGCCATTCCGGCCGGGCTGCACCGACAAACTGGGCTTGTACATTTTGTCTGTCAGGTCAGGCTCGTCCACGCCCCACTCCGCCCAGGTGTCATACGCCCATTGCCGGATGGCATCCTGCAGCGCGGGGGAGAATGCCACATCCTCCGCCCGCGCAGGCCATGCACATCATAAAGCAAAGCAGCAAACAAGCCAGCCTGCGCATGATTTGTGCTCCTTATTGCGCGATGGGCAGATAGCCCACCGAGGCCGATACCATCTGGCCTTCCTCGCCCAGCAGCCATTCCACCAGCAGCCGTGCAGGGTGATCCGCAGGTGTGTCCGCGCGAAGCACGGCGTAGTAGAAAGTTTGCAGGGGATACTCGCCGGATACCAGCGTTGCGTTGGTGGGCAGCACGCCGTTGACCTTCAGCATGCGAAGGTCGGGGCTCTTGTACATGTTGTTGAGGTAGTAATACACGGTGTAGCCGAGGGAATTATCGGCGTTCACATAGCTTGCCACGGCGTCGATCAGATCGCCCATGCTGCTGACCACCCATTCCTTCACGGGCTCCATCGGCGCTTGGCCCTCCATCAGGCGCTGCAAAAACAGCGTCTGGCTGCCGGAATACAGCGGCCGCTGGTACGCGAATATGGCGGTATCGTTGCCGCCCACCTCGCTCCAGTTTTTGATGTTGCCCAGATAAATATCCCGCAGCTGCTCCACCGTCACGTTGTCCACGGGGTTTTTCACATGGTTGACAAACACCAGCGCGTCATAGGAGATCGGGATCACGTCAAACTCCGGCATATCCTCATCACCTTCATACGGCTCAGTGACAAAAATCAAATCCTTCTCGCCCTCGGCGAGGTTTTCATAGGCGCTGGAGGTTTTGTAGTGATGGATCACAACGTCCAGCTCGCTCTCTGTGAGGTTCAAGAAATGCTTGGCAATGGCTCTGGACAGCGGAATGGTGGCGGTGGAACCGTCCAGCCTGTGCCACAGGGTGAACTCCGTATCCTGCGCGATATATTCCTGCAGTGTGGTGGCTTGCGCTGTAGCAGCAATCAAACAGAGCAGCAGAACGGCCAGAAGAACCTTTTTCATGGTGTACCCTCCTTTTATATGGAAGCCAGATGATGCTTGTGATACCATTATAACGCATTTTCCCCGCCAAATCATCCCAATTACTACATAAAAAACGTAGCAAACCATTTCATTTTACAATCGGTTATGGTAAAATGAGAGAAAATTGATCAGGAGGACAAACTCGTGGCGATAGAATTGAAACACCGCAGCGAAATGGACGCGCGGTGGATGTGGCACTTGAGCGATATTTTCCCTTCCCTGGATGCCTTTGAGCAGAGCTTTGCAAAAGCCAAAGAAGAAATTGCGGAGTTTCCGAAGTTTCAGGGCAAGGTGGCGCAAGCCCCGAAGGCCGTGATCGAAGCATACTTCGCCACCGCCCTTCGGGTGGAGCGGCTGTACGCCTTTGCCGCCATGCAAAAGGACACCGATGGCAACAACAGCGATTATCAGGCGCTGTCTGCGCGCGTGCAATCCCTGGCCGTGGCATCCGAGAGCGCGGCAGCGTTCCTCGACCCGGAGCTGCTGGAGATGCCCCTGGAGCAGCTCACCGCCCTTCAAAGCGACCCCACCTTTGCTGAGTACAGCACCTATCTTCGCGCGCTGATCCGCCGCAAGCCCCACACCCTGCCCGCCGCGCAAGAGCAGCTATTGGCCATGGCGGGCGAAGTGTTTGGCGCGCCGCATAACGCGTTCAGCATGCTCAGCGATGTGGACATTCCCTTCCCCATTGTCACAGGCGAGGATGGCGAGGCCGTGAAGCTGACCCACGGCAATTATGGCCCCATGATCAGAAGCCGCAAGCGCGATGTGCGCAGCGAGAGCTTCAAGGGCATGATGAACGCCTACAAAGCGTTTTCCAACACCATTACGGAGCTGTACTCCGCAGCCGTGAAAGCCGAGGTGTTCACCGCCAAGGTGCGTAGCTTCCCCTCTGCTCGGGAGGCCTCGCTGTTCCCGGACGAAATCCCCGTGGCGGTGTATGACGGCTTGCTGGATGCAGTAGAAGCCACCCTGCCCGCCATGGCGCATTATATGAGCATTCGCAAAAAAATGCTGGGCGTGGACGAACTGCATTTGTACGACCTGTATGTGCCCATGATCGAAAATTTTGACATGAAGATGACCTACCCCGAGGCGTATCAGCTGGTGCTGGACGGCCTGAAACCGCTGGGCGAGGAATATCTGAATGTGCTTCGCGGCGCGTATGACGGCGGCTGGGTGGACGTATACGAAAACAAATCCAAGCGCTCCGGCGCGTACTCCTGGGGTTGTTATGGCTCGCACCCGTTTGTGCTGCTCAACCACACGGACGACCTGGGCGGTGCGATGACGCTGGCGCACGAGCTGGGGCATGCCATGCATTCCTACTATAGCGACGGCGCACAGCCCTATGCCAAGGCGCAGTATTCGCTGTTTGTGGCGGAAGTGGCATCCACCTGCAACGAAGTGCTGTTGATGCGCCACCTGATGGACAAATATAAGGACGACAAGACCGCGATGTCCTTCCTGTGTAATCAGCTGCTGGAGGAGTTCCGCACCACCGTGTTCCGCCAGACCATGTTTGCCGCCTTTGAAAAGGAATCCCACGCCATGGAAGAGCGCGGTGAGGCACTCACAACCCAGTCCCTCAGCGACATGTACTATAAGCTGAACCAGCTGTACTATGGCGAAAAATGCGTGGTGGACGAGGAAATCGCGTCCGAATGGCTGCGCATCCCGCATTTCTATCGCGGCTTCTATGTGTACAAATATGCCACCGGCTTCTCTGCCGCCGTGGCCATCGCCACCCGCATATTAAATGAGGGCGAAAGCGCGGTGCAGGATTATAAGAAGTTCCTGTCCGCCGGCGGCAGCATGCCGCCCATCGAGGCACTGAAGCTGGCAGGCGTAGACATGGCCGACCCGGCCACCGTCAAAAATGCGCTGAAAGTGTTTTCCGATACCGTAGCGCAGCTGGCGGAATATACGAAATAACGGGAGAGGAGAACGCTGAGGGCTACTCGCCCTCAGACTCCTCGGCAGGAGGCATTGCCTCCTGCACCTCGCTTGGGTAATGTATAGGAAGCTGTGTTAAGGTGACGGTTCTGTTGATACACGAAAGAAAAAGTGGTAGCCAAGTATGCGGTGATACTTTTGTCACGAGTAGTGCGAATGGAAGCACTCTCCGTTCGACAGCTTGAAGGAAGACTGGAATAAATCGCGAAACTGTCTTACGATGCAGCACTCAAGGAATTGTGTCAAGAGAACCGTCCCCGCGACATTTTTGTCAAGAGAACCGTCCCCGCGACACGTAGTGACTTTTCACCTTTTTGTGTACTTTTTCAGTGCCCTCGAACCGTCCCCTGTATGTCGTCCCCGGTAAATAATTTATTGCTCAACAACTTACAAGTTATACGGAGGTAGAAAAATGAAAGAGAAGCTCCAGGAGTTATCAATAGGATTTAAAAATGGCTGCCTTTCAATAATTGGTGGAACAGAAGAATATCAAAAGGAAACCATACTCCCTAAAATTATATCTGCTAAACAATGGAGACAAGGCTATTTGGAAGGTAAGTTAGAAAGAAATAAGGACCTTTGGCATAATCCAATTACACATACTTACACGAATTATGATTATTTTACAACAGACAGTTTGTTAGATGAACATATAAAAGAATTAGAATCTGCAAGAGGTTATATAGTACAATGTAAATGTGGAAAAACTTTTTATTTTAGAGAAGATTCTAAAGGGTGGTTAAGAAAAAAGTTCAGATATTGTGATGACGATTGTAGATTAAGAGATATAAATCATAAAAAGCTCTATGAAAAGTTATTAGATAGTGTCGACAATAATTATGCGAGAACGGAAGCCCAGATAGCAATGCAGCGGATTTGAACAGCAGCAATAAAGGAAGCTGTATTTTTTGCATATCTTGTGGCGATTCCGCGCCAACGTTTTAGCAAAAGAAAAGCAT
>JAVBRU010000067.1:0-20526 GCA_031547595.1 Eubacteriales bacterium | reverse complement strand
TCCCTTTGATGGCGCTGGAGGACGAAAAGCGCCAAGTGACCTGGGCGGCCACGGTGGCGTGGGCAGGCTCTTGGAATATAGAGCTGCTGCGCCAGAAGGAAGATGTGGTGCTGGCCGGCGGTCTGGCGGGCTTTGAGGACGGTCATTTCAGAAAGACTTTAGCGCCCGGCGAAGAATTGGCATTGCCGGATGCATACCTCACCGTGGTGCAGGGCGGTATAGACGAAGCCTGCGAAGCGCTGCTGGATGCGCACGTCACACAGCTGGAAATTCGCGGGGAAGCGGAGAGGACCCTCAACCCCATGTATAACGAATATTGCGATACCTGGGGCAAACCCACGCAGGATACAATCCGCGCCGAAGTAACGGCCATCAAAGACCTCGGGCTCAGTTATTTTGTGATTGATGCAGGCTGGTATGGAAAGGAGCTGGATTGGCAGGTATCCACCGGGGACTGGCAGGTGCGGCAGTCCGCATTTCCGGATGGTATCCGGAAGATTGCCGATGAAATACGCAAAGCGGGGATGATTCCCGGCGTGTGGTTTGAGGCCGAGGTAGCATCGAACCTCAGCGATGTGTTTCAGTCAAGGCCGGAGCTGTTTGTGCACGATAACGGCCAGCCCATTGTGGAGCATGACAGGGCATTTTTGAACCTCGCCCGCCCGGATGCCCAGCAGTATTTGCAAGAGCGTGTGATTGATTTTCTACGCGATAACGGTTTTGGCTATATCAAAATCGATTATAACAGCTGCTACGGCCTGGGCTTTGACGGCTTTGAGTCCCTTGGCGAAGCACAGCGTAACGGCGTGCTGGGCACCTATCGCTTCTTCGATGAAATGCGCCGCCAGCTGCCCGATTTGATCGTGGAAAACTGCTCCTCCGGCGGGCACCGCCTGGAGATGAGCATGATGGGGCGCTGCTCCATGGCGTCGTTCTCAGATGCGCATGAGTGTCCGGAGATTCCGCTCATCGCGGCGGATATGCAACGGCTGATTTTGCCCCGGCAAAGCCAGATCTGGGCGGTGATTAGAAGCACGGACAGCATCCGACGCATCATCTGGTCTGTCAGCGCGGGGCTGCTGGGGCGGCTGTGCCTGTCCGGGCATGTGGCGCAGCTGAATGCGGCGCAGATGGATGCCGTGCGGGAGGGCGTAGCGTTCTATCGGCTGACCGCCCCCATCATTGCGTGCGGCAGCAGCCGCGTATACCGCGAGGGTATCACTGCATACGACCATGCTCACGGTTGGCAGGCGGCAGTGCGGGAAGGGCAGGCGGGCATTCTGGTGGTCGCCCATGCCTTTGAGAAAAACGGCGGCGGGTATACGCTGGCGCGGGATTTTACGGGCTACCGCGTGGTGGAAGTTTATGCCGATGCGGGCTGCGGCGCGGAGCTTTTGGATGGTAAGCTGCACTTACGGGTGAACGGTGATTATTGCGGGATGGGCGTACTGCTCCAAAGGGACTGACACGGAAGTTATTGCTTGCCGGTATGGGCGGGCGTAACCATATAATGAAAGGTGGTATTTCCTGATGAAGAACCTGTTCAAATTGTTGGCTCTCCTGGTATGTCTGGCAATGGTAGTGCCCATGGCGGCACTGGCCGAAGAAGCCGCGCCTGCGCTGCTTGCGTATTACACCTTTGACGATGCGGAAAACCTTGGCGCGGATGCATCCGGCAACGGCAACGACCTGACACGCGTCATCAATCCCGATGGCATCCAGGCCGTGGAAGGCTATGCGAACGGCGCTGTGTACTTTGGCGGCGCGTCCGGCCTTGCGGCGACGGATGATGCCAACAACGATTTCATGGACACCTACGAAGGTAAATCCTTCACCGTTTCCTTCTATGCCAAGGTTGATCTGGAAAAAGCGCACACCGGCAACTCCCGCGTGGTAGACCAGGGCATCAACGGCAGCGATGAAGGCTTCACCGTGCTGGTCAATAAGGCCGTTGCGGAAGATGGCACCGTGTCCCTGTTCTCCATCTCCAAGGTGGGCGGCAGCGATTGGTGGGGCAGCGCGTCTGCAGTATCCGAAGCGCCCGATGGCTGGCATCACTATGTGATGGTGTATGACAGCGAAAACAGCCTTGTGACCACTTTTGTGGACGGCGTGAAGATTGCCGAAGTGTATGCTGACGAAGACGAGAAAATCTCCAGCGCCTTCACCTTCTGCGTGGGCGGCAACTGGGCACAGTGGGATTGGTTCAACGGCGGCAACCGCGAAGTGGTGGCCGAGGGCTTCAGCGGCTCCGTGGACGAAGTGAAAGTCTTTGCCGGCGCTGTGTATGACATCGAAGCGATTGTCGCGGCGAAATAAATCTTAAACCATCTCTGCAAGGGGAGGGAGTGTGCCCCATTCCCTCCCTTTTTTCCTGGCCAGAAAGGAGTGAATTCATGCGAATTTGCAAAAAATTGTGTTGTTTGCTGCTGGTGCTGGGCACCGTATGCACTGGCTGCGCGGAAAAGACGACCACCAAGATTGATTTGAACAGCAAGACCTGCATTCAGGTAGATTTCTCGAAGTTCACGGGGATTCCACTGTTCAAGCGCCAGAATGTTTTCTCTCCTTCCCATTCCTTTGTGGGCAGCTACGCGGCGGAATTCCTGCGTGACGCGCCGCTACTTCGCGCCCTGCGCAGCGAAAATCAGCGCGTGGATTTGTTTATGGGCAATGGCGGCATTGGCGGCACCATTGGCCTTGGCAGCCCGGATGCCATCACCCATTCTTTTATGACGCTGGATGCCATGCTCAAGATTTTCTACAAAAACGGCAGCCTGCCGTATCTGGTATACTTTGCTACCCCCAACGCTTTGTATGATAAGCAGGCGGCTGGCAGTAGCTACTGGAAATATCCGCCCGTGGATATGGAAAAATGGGGCGAGGTGTGCGGTGATATTGCCGCGCATTACAAAGAGCTGGGCTGGCCGATGGCCGCCCATGAAATCTGGAACGAACCGGATTGGTTTGACCACAGCGTGAACGACATGGCCTTTTACGGCGGCACTTGGGATGAGTACATACAAATCTACGATGCCGCAGCGCGGGGCATCCGCGCGCAAAACCCCTATGCCATGGTGGGCGGCTTATCCCTGGCCACCTTCGATACGTATTACAGCAACGGTAACGTCAAGCAGTTCCTCTCCCACGTGCAAGAAAATAGACTTCCTTTGGACTTTATCTCGTACCATTGCTATGTGCCAAACAACTACAAGACGTACACTGAGCTGGCGAATCAGGCACTTTCCGGCTTCGGTGATACCTTTGCGGGCACAGGGCTGCATATGAACGAGTTCCATATATCCCTCTCAAGCGGCACAACGGCTACCGAAAAATGCATAGCGCCCATGCTGGACGCGATATCATATTTTGTGGAGACGCCACAGGTTACCTCCGTCAACTGGGCGTGCTTCCGCGTGTCGGGCGAGCAGGGCATTCAGATGATCGAAAGCCGCACGGGCAAGCGATACGCGGCCTATCACCTTCTGGCTTTCTACAACAACATGCCGGTAGACCGCGTATACCTCAAAGAGGCCAATGGCATCCAGGGCTTTGCATCGATTGATGGCGATCGGGCGGGCGTGCTGTTGTACAACCGCACCTACAAGGCCAAGGATTATACCCTGGCGCTGCAGGAACTGCCCTTTGATACCTGCGATATCACCATTTACGCCATTGACGAGCAGCACAGCAACCACGGCAAAAACGGCGGCAGCGACGAAGCAGACATCATTTATTCCGCACAGGACGTAGCCACTGCCGATTTAGGCTATCAAGCCAGCCTGCCAAGCGGCGGCATGATTTATGTGGACATCCAAAAGAACGGTACAACCGTAGAACTGCCAGATGTGACGGCGTTTGTGGACGATCAGGTGATCCATGGCGGCGTGGCCACAGTGCTGCGGCGGGAGTATTACTTTGAAGATCGCAATTCCACCATGTTCTCGGAGTTTGATTTGGGTTCCTTCAGCGCATGGGCGGGCATGGGCGATGCCGGGAAAGGGCTGTCCAAGGGCACTGTGGTGCTGACAAACCTGCCCGAAGCGCTGATCGCCATGCCGCGCCTTAGCGGCGCGCAAAGTGCCGGTGCTACGTGCTTCCTCTATGCGGAGTATGTGGACGGGCAGGGGCAAACAGTCGCGCAACAGCTATTTGCGGCGGGAGGCAATTTGGATAATTTGCCGCAGGCGCTGCAAACAGAAAGCATGGAAGCGCTGCCCCTGGACGGCACATTTTCCTTGCGTACTCCGGAAGGTTTTACAGGTGCGTTGCACCTCACCTATGGTGTAATGGACGCAGGAGCGGACACAACACTCAAAATTTCCTTTGATAAGGAGTAAACAAACGATGAAGAGCTTGAAAATCCCGCCCATTGCCCCGGGGCTGCAGGAAGCGGCCGATCGGGCAGGCCACCGTGCTCAGGGGGACGAGCCGCACAAGGCCGCTGCCGAGGGCGTGCGCGTATCTTCGGATTGGCAATTGTTTGCCGATGGGCAGCCAGTGCCGGTGTATGCCGCGCCAGTCACCCGTGGCGGCCCGCACAGTTTTGCGCAGGTCAGCTTCGCGGGGGACGAGCCAGTGCTGTTCACAGCCATTCGGGACGGCGGCGCAAAGAAGGCGGAGCTTCTGCCCACCAGCTATGGGCTGATTGCAGCGCTTGAAGCCGGGAGAATCAGCTTCTCCATGGCGCACACCGGGCATGTGACGGTGCTGGCGGATGACAGCATTGATCAGCCGCTGACGATTTCTGTTTGCTCGATTCGCGAGGAAAAGAAACCGGAGGAGGTACAGGGGCTATACTTTGGCCCTGGCCTTCATCAGATCGACACCTTTGATTTTGAGGATGGCGATACGGTATACCTCGCAGCAGGCGCGGTGGTGACTGCCATGCCGCATCCGGCGGAGGAAAAACCGCTGGTGGAAAAAGACTGGGCGGGGCAGCCTATTTACCGCACCTGCCTGATGGCGGACGGCAAAAAGAACATCCGCCTGGAAGGGCAGGGGATGCTGGACTTCTCCTTACTGCACTGGCATGAACGTAATCCGGCGGTGTTCAAGAACTGTAAAAATGTGACCGTACAGGATGTGACCATCGTGAACGTGCCGGCCTGGACGCTGCATTTCAGCGCCTGCGAAGGCGTGGAAGTGGACAACGTGAAGCTGTATGGCTACCGCGAAAACAGCGATGGCATTGATATCGTCAGCAGCCAGCAGGTGCGGGTGCGCGATTGCTTTATCCGCACTGGCGATGATGCCGTGGTGGTCAAGGCCATGGTGAAGCCGCCGGTGTGCGGCGGGCGCGATATTCTGGCAGAGCGCTGCGTGGTGTGGAATGACAAGGTACGCTGCTTTGGCATTGCGGCGGAATCGGTGAACGATATTTCGGATGTCACTTTCCGCAACTGTGATGTGATCCGCAGCTACGCCGATTGGACGCTGGAGCTCGGCTCGCTGGTGGTGTACATCTGTGATAAGGCGCTGGTTAGTAACGTGGTGTTTGACGATATCCGTATCGAGCATGAGTGCCATCTGGCCACCCATGTGATGATTACCAAGGATTTCTGGTCGAAAGACGAGGAGGCGGGCAACATCCGTGATGTGGTGTTCCGCAATATTCAGGTGAAGCCTGCCATCGGCTCCCGCGTGGCGGGTTATGGGCCGGAAAACACCGTGCGCGGCGTGCGCTACGAGAACATCAGCATTGCCGATCAGGTGGCGCAAACCCTGGCACAGGCGGGTATCGCCGTGTGCGATTATGCCTATGATGTGACAATGGAGGGTTAATGCCATGAGGATTCAGGACATCCATACGCGCGATCCTTTTATCTTGCCGGTCGACGGAAAGTGCTATCTGTATGGCACCCGTGGGCGGGAAGCATGGAGCACCCGTGCCAGTGGCCTGGATGTATTTATCAGCAATGATTTGGAAACCTGGGACGGCCCGATGGAAGTCTTCACGCCGCCGGAGGGCTTCTGGGCAGATCGGGATTTCTGGGCGCCTGAAGTACATGCCTATCAAGGCGCATACTACATGCTGGCCAGCTTCAAGAATGCCACATCGTGCCGGGGCACGCAGATTTTGCGCGCAGAGCGGCCGGAAGGCCCCTTTGTGCCGCACAGCGACGGCCCTGTGACGCCGCGCGATTGGGAATGCCTGGACGGCACTTTGTATATCGATGAAGCAGGCAAGCCCTGGATGGTGTTTTGCCACGAGTGGGTGCAGGTACAAGACGGAGAAATGTGCGCCCTTCCCTTGACGGACGATCTTCGCGCTCCGGCAGGTGGGCCTGTTTTGCTGTTCCGCGCTTCCGAGCCCTCCTGGGCACGCAAGGGCGTAAAGGATGTTGTGACAGACGGCCCGTTCCTTTATCGTACGGCAGGCGGCAAGCTGCTGATGATCTGGTCGAGCTTTTCGGATAACGGCTATGTGCAGGCGGTGGCGTCGTCTGTAAGCGGCAGTATCCAAGGCCCCTGGCGGCACGAGGAATTGCTGTTTGACCGCGATGGCGGCCATGGAATGATTTTCAAAACCTATGCTGGCGAACTGCGCCTGATCATCCATTCGCCCAACGAGCATCCCAAAGAGCGGCCTTTCATGATCCCGCTGATCGAGAAGAACGACGTACTGATACGGGCATAACGTAATACTAAATCGCATCTAAAATCGATAGTCGCAGACGTGCCTTTTCCGCCAATGCGGCACGCCGAATTTTTGAAATAGCGCTGCTATTCCTGCAAATTCTACGTTTGCCTTGACGAAAAATTCACGCCTGCTTTGTATCGATTTTAGAAGCTCATTAGTATAAAAACTGGCTGTCCATCCAACGGGCAGTCGGTTTTATATTTACAGAATGTATAAAAGCAAGTACAATAGGGGACAGGAAAACAGGGGAGGAAAGCATCTATTATGGCAGAAAAGACATTGACTTTGAAGGAAATAGATACCCAGGTGAAAGCGCTGGACGAGAAAATCCTGAAAGCACAGGAGTCTCTGAAGAAAATGAGGGCGGAAAAGAAGGCGTTGGAAACAGAGCGTACCAAGCGCCAGCAGGCCAATGCAGATAAGAAGGCTGCTACCGCTGCCAAAGCTACGACTACGGCCACCAAGACCACGGCAGCAAAAACCACAGCTGCCAAAACGACAACAACAGCCAAGAAAACCACCACCATCAAAACAACAGCAAAAGCTGCCGAACCCAACCTGCTTGGCGGCATTCTGGATGAAGTGTTGAAGAACACCGATGTAAAAGATGTGATCGGCACACTTCTGGGCGGCAAAAAATAAAGCACCGAGGCGAAAGCATGTTTCAGGATATCGCTCCTCATCAGTTTCACAATGAGTTTGCCCACCGCGAGCCGGTGGATACCGATTATATCATACAAGGCCGGGACGGGGCGGTGCTGCTGTCCGGGGCGGAGGATACTTGGGACGTGCCCACCTACGCCGCCTTTTGCCAGTGCTATCCCATCCATGCGCAGGATTTGGTGTACCTGTTCTCAGTAGACCAGCACGCTTTCTATCTGCATTCCCATCCGCTGGAGGAAGCGGGCGGGCTTGCCTACCAGAACATCCGCTTTTTCCGCAACAAGCGCCCGGAATGGCTGGCCTTTGCGGGTGCTACGGCGGTGCATCTGGCCTCTTTTTATGAGCGGCACCGCTTTTGCGGCCGCTGCGCAGCGCTCATGGCGCACCACGAAAAAGAGCGTGCGCTTTGCTGCCCTGTGTGTGGGGATATTGTGTACCCCTCCATTTCGCCCGCCGTCATCGTGGGCATTGTGGATGGGGATAAAATCCTGCTCACGGTGTATGCCAACGCGCCCTACAAAAAGCATGCGCTGGTGGCGGGCTTCACCGAGATTGGCGAGACGCTGGAGGACACCGTGCGCCGCGAGGTATTGGAGGAAGTGGGCCTTCGGGTGCAGAACATCCGCTATTACAAAAGCCAGCCCTGGGCGTTCTCCGCTTCGATTCTGATGGGTTTCTTTGCCGATTTGGAAGGCAGCAGCGAGGTCTGTCTGGATCGCAGTGAGCTGCGGGAAGCCACATGGTACACCCGGGAAGATTTGCCGCGCGACGACAATGTGCTGAGTCTCACGTGGGAGATGATCGAGACCTTCCGCGCGGGCAGTGTATGAGGATTACATGAAAAAGACGTACATCACCCAAATGCCCGATCAGGCGGGCGCTTTTATGGAGGCCAGCCGCGTGATTGCGAACGCGGGTGCCAACATTACGCGGGTCAGCTACAACAAGGCTGTGGATATGCACACATTATTTATTGACGTGTGCGGGGAGGAAGCCCAGCTGCTTTGCATCACGCAGGGGCTGGAGCGCATCGGCTATATCCAGGAGGGGCAAAACGCCGCCAAGGTGATGCTGTTGGAGTTTCGCCTGCCCGATGTGCCGGGCGCGGTGCTGCCTGTTTTGGAGGCCATCAACCGCTACCGTTTCAATATTTCGTATATCAACTCTCAGGAAAACGGCACGCCCTATCAGAATTTCAAGATGGGCCTGTTTGTGGAGCGGCCCGGCGAGATCAAGGATTTTTTGCACGAAGCCTCCGCCCTTTGCGATATCCGTGTGATCGATTACGATGAGAGCGAGAAGGTGCTGGACAACACGGTGTTCTACCTGGGCTTTGCGGGCAAGATGGCAGAAAAGCTGCACCTGAACCGTGCGCAGGTGAATGACCTGATCGCGCAGTCCAACCTGATCATGCAGCTGCTGGACGAACGGAACGAGCCGCCCTACAAGACCTTTGATTATATCGGGCGCTTTGCCGATATGCTGTGGCGCTATAAAGCCGATGCCTTTTGCGCCGAGGTGGAAAAGCGGCAGCTGCGCAGCGGGCTGATGCTGTACGCGATCGAGCCGCCCTGCGGCAGCAACATGTATATCCTGCAAAAGGACGATCAGCTTTTGATGATTGACAGCGGGTTTGCCTGCTATGAGCAGGAGATGCTGCTGATACTGCGCCGCCTGTTCCCGGCCTTTGACAGCATGCGCAAGGACATCATCATCACCCATCCTGATATGGACCACTGCGGACTTTTGCATTTGTTCGATCGCGTATATGTGGGCGAAGAATCGCACCAGCACTTCTTGCTGGAGCTGCAGGGGCAGCCCAATCACCGCGAGCAATACCCGGCGCATGCGCCCTATTGCCGCATCAGCCGCATTTTTTCGGGCTATCAGCCGCCGGAGGCAGAGAAGCTCGTTTGCGTTGGCATGCCTTCCGAGCCTGCAGACCAGCCCATCCGCTGGCTTTCGCAGGTGACCTTTGGTGGCGTGCAGCTGGATGTGTACAGCGGCAACGGCGGGCACGCCATTGGAGAAGTGGTGATTGTGGACGAGGTGGATCAGGTGGTGTTCAGCGGGGATGTGGCGGTCAATATCCACGGTTTTTCGCCGGAACAGGCGGCCTTCAACCGGCTTGCGCCCTATCTGATGTCCAGCGTGAACATGGATTCGGCCAAGGCCGCGCTGGAACGGCATTTCGTTTTCAAAAAATTCCCCAAGGAAATATATATCTATTGCTGCGGTCATGGCGCGATTATGAACCCGTAAAGCTTAGATGTCCGCTGACTTATTCAGGCGCTATGTATTGTGCCAGATTTCGCGAAAACGGTTTGCCTAACCTCATTTTATGTTGTATAATGCTATTGCCTGAACAAATCAGTGGTTACAGGAGGCATAAGGCATGTCCACCGTTATACACAAGATAAAGACGAGATTTTTTGACGAAGCACATCCCATGGAATATCGCATATCGATTATCTTTTTCTTCGTGGCGCTGTTTGTTTCCATATTATCGGCTACCACAAACACGCTGCTGCAAAAAGGAATATTCGGTATCCTGTTCCAATGGGCTTTTATTGTTTTGATGGCTGCGTTCCTGTTTTCTAGCCATGCTTTTCAGCTGCGAATGTTCAAACCCTTGGTCATTCTGTCATCTTTTGTTTATATTCCATTTTTGTTTACGCAAACGGCAGGGTACGACGGCACGGCGCTGATGTTTTCGCTGATGTGTATATTTATTGTTTCGGTCGCATTTGAGGGCAAGCTGCGAACGGGCTTGATTGTCGCCAATATTGTTCAATTGTTCGCTCTATGCCTGCTGGAGTTTTTCCATCCGGAGTTTATTGTGCCGCATGACGGCGAACAAGCCAAACTGATTGATCAGCTTGTGGCGCTGATAGTCACCATGGTTGCTATGTCTGTCTTTTCGATTTATATCATTGACGCCCTTAAAAAAGGCGGTCGCTATACGCAAAAGGTGCTGAACGAGCTGGAACTCAAAAATCAAAAACTGGCCGAGATATCGCAAATTTTCATCAATCTTCGCCATGATGATGAGTCCGTCCTAAGAGCGATGGATCGGGCAGGCTCTTTTTTGAACTGCAACTCAATGGTGTTTTGGCAAAGAAATGCCACGGGCGACGTGATTCTACCGCGCCTTGAGTGGGAGCTGAATCAAACGGCGTTATCCCATGCGGCAGCGCAGCCCTTCATGCAAGGCACTGTGTTTTTTGACGGTTTCATCGCCAAGCAAGAGCGGTTTCTTGTCAAAAACCGTGAGAAAGAATCACGCTTGGCGGTGCCCATCACCATCGAAAATCAATTTTGGGGGTTTGTGGAATTCGTCCGTCTACAGGCATCGCCCTGGCTGGACAGTGATATTCAATTGTCCATCCTCCTGACCAGCGTTTTTGCTTCCTATTTTGATCGCCGCGAGTATGAGCTGTCCATCGAGCGGCAGTCCGAGTCCCTGTTGGAGGCGAAAACGCAGGCCGAAGCCGCCAGCAAAGCAAAAAGCAACTTCCTTTCCAATATGAGCCACGAAATCCGCACGCCCATGAACGCTATCATTGGTATGACAGAAATCGGCTTGATGGCAAAGGACACGGAAAAGCCCCGGCAGTGCCTGCAGAGTATCCGCGCCTCCTCCGCTCAGCTACTGTCCATTATCAACGATATTCTGGATATATCCAAAATCGAATCCGGCAAAACAGAGCTGGAACAGGCGCCCTTTGACTTCCGGCAAATGATTGACTCCGCTTGCGATTTGATTGCGGAGCAGGTGCAGCAAAAGCAGCTCTGTTTTTCCCTTCGTCTTTCGCAGGAGCTTCCCGCATGGTACATCGGGGACAGGACGCGCATCGCGCAGGTGCTCACCAATCTGCTTTCAAATGCAGTCAAGTTCACGCCAGAGCACGGCGCAGTTGTGCTATCTGCAGATCTTGTGGGCGAAAAAGCCGGAGTTGCCACGCTCCGTTTGTCTGTTGCCGATACGGGCGTTGGCATCAGCCGAGAGCAGGCAGACCGTATATTCCGCTCTTTTGAGCAGGCGGATAACAGCGTCACCCGCCGCTATGGCGGCACAGGGCTGGGACTTTCCATTGCTAAAAACCTAGTAGAAATGATGCAGGGGCAAATATGGGTAGACTCAGTGCCGGGGGAAGGGGCAACATTCCTTGTTGAAATTTCGCTCCCCATCTGTCCGGGCACCTTAGTAAGCGTAGATAAGGCGCCTTTAACTCAGCCCAACCCTCCACAAACTCCAAATTTTTCAGGCATCACAGTGCTGCTGGCGGAGGATATAGAGATCAATCGCGTGATCTTTACTGAGCTATTGGAGCAAACAGGCATCCACATAGACTGCGTGAACGATGGCAGCGAGGCGCTGCACGCGTTCGCTATGCAGCCAAACCGATATGATATGATTTTCATGGACATTCAAATGCCCAAACTGGACGGTATGGAGGCGACAAAAGCGATTCGTGCCATGAATATAGAACGTGCACAGACCATCCCGATTGTGGCCATGACGGCCAATGTATTTCAAGAAGATATCGAGCGGTGCATCCAATCCGGAATGAACGGCCATGTGGGCAAACCGCTGGAAACCGCACAGGTGTACGAAATGATCTGCAAGTATGGTCTGCGATAAGTGGCTTGTTCCCCTTTTCTAATTGCCTGGATGATGTTATAATTGAAAAGGTCAATTTCTGTTTGCGAGGGCTGTGGGATGAAGCGATTGCTGGGGGCACTGCGCCGCGCTGATGAAACATACCAGATGATTGATCAGGATGATCATCTGGCTGTTGGAGTGTCCGGCGGTAAGGACTCCATGGCGCTGTTGTTTGCATTGGCGCAGTATCAGAAGTTTGCAAAAAAGCAGTTTACCCTTCATGCACTCACCATCAAAATTGGTGATCCTTTTGACACAGCGCCTATTAAAAGCCTATGTGAAAGCCTTGCCATCCCTTATACCGTGCAGGAAACGAACATCATGGACACGCTGGTTGCAGACGAAAATCCCTGTGCGCTGTGTGCGCGCCTGCGCCGGGGCATTCTACTGCGCATGGCCAAAGACACAGGCTGCAACAAGCTGGCGCTGGCACACCACCGGGATGATGCCATGGAAACGTTGCTGATGAGCGTGCTGCACGAAGGGCGTCTGCATACCTTTCAGCCTGTCAGCCATATGGAGCGTATGGGCATACAGGTGATTCGCCCGTTGATTGACGCGCCCGAAAGCATGCTTGCCGCATGCTGCGAGAAGCAGCGCTTGCCCATCGTCAAAAATCCATGCCCGGTGGACGGGCACACCACGCGCCAGCAAATGAAGGATCTTTTGCAAGCGGTGACGCAAAAATATCCCGACGCCAAAGAACGTTTGTCTGCCGCACTGGCGCGCGATTATTATACGAAAACAGAGGATACCGCATGTCCGAACAGTTAGAGGCCGTCATAGAAGAAACGGTGTTCCGCAATGAGGACAATGGCTATTCCGTCGTCCAGGCGCGTCGTGGACGCGAGAGTGTGACCGTTGTGGGCACGCTGCCCGCCCTGGCTGCGGGGGAGCAGGTGGTGTTTGATGGCGGCTGGATGGAGCACCCACAGTACGGCAAGCAGTGGAAGGCCACCACCTGCAATGTGCAAAAGCCCACCACGCTGTTGGGGATTGAGCGCTATCTGGCCTCCGGCCTGATCCGCGGCGTTGGTCCGGCTACGGCCAAGCTGCTGGTGCAGGAGTTTGGCAAGAAAACGCTGGACGTGCTCAGCGATGCGCCGGAACGGCTGATGCTCGTGCCCGGCATTGGTGCCAAGCGCGCCAAGCTAATTGCCGAAAGCTTCAGGGATCAATTTGCCGCGCGCCAGGCCATGATATTCTTGCAATCCTATGGCGTGCCCCCAGCGCTGTGCGTCAAAATCAGCCGCGTGTATGGCAGCCGCACGCAGGATGTCATCCGCGAAAACCCATACCGCCTGGTGGATGATGTGGACGGCGTAGGCTTTCTGACGGCAGACCGCATTGCGCTGTCGATGGGGCTGATGCAGGACTGTGATTATCGCGTACGCGCGGGCATCAAATATGCCCTGCAGGACGCCGCAACCAGCATCGGGCACACTTATTTGCCCCTCAAAACCCTCCAGCATCGCGCGGCAGAGCTGCTTCGCGTGTCACCGGATTATATCGAGCAGCATTTGCAAGCGCTGCTGCTTTCCCGGGAGGTCGTATGCAGCGATATCGGAGAAGTACAGGCTGTATTTCTCCCTGCCTATTATTATGCCGAAACGGAAATCGCACGCCGCCTCAAAACCTTGCTCGCTAATGCACAGACGCAAAAAGATGCTGCGATTTCTAAGGCTATTACCGTCTATGAAAAGACCAACAATATCAGCTTCAGCGTCAATCAGCGCCACGCCGTCATCGATGCCGTGCAAAACGGCATGCTGGTGATCACGGGTGGTCCTGGGACAGGCAAAACGACGATTATTAACTGCATATTATCGCTGCTTGGCAAGGATGTACTGCTTGCCGCGCCTACCGGCCGCGCCGCAAAGCGCATGAGCGAGGCCACTGGCAAGGAAGCCAAAACACTGCATCGGCTGCTGGAATATAGCGGCGACGAAGAGGCGTTCCAGCGCAACGAGCAAAATCCGCTGACATGCGCCTGCGTGATCATTGACGAGATGTCGATGGTAGATATTTTTTTGATGCGCAGCTTGCTTCGCGCCATTACGCCGGGCACCCGCCTGATATTGGTGGGGGACGCCGATCAGCTGCCTTCCGTAGGCGCGGGCAACGTGCTGGGGGATATTCTGCTCAGCGGCGCGCTGCCCAGCGTGCGGTTGACAGATATTTTCCGTCAGGAAAGCGAAAGCATGATCGTCGTCAATGCCCACCGCATCAACCATGATGAACTGCCGCTGCTCAATCAGCGGGGCAGCGATTTTTTCTTTGAACGTCACCAGCGTGCGGAGGATGCCGCCCAGGCTATTGTGAAGCTGTGCACCCAGCGTTTGCCGGGCTTTTTGAACACAAAACTGCCCATGCGCGATATTCAAGTGCTATCACCCACCAAAAAGGGCGGCGCCGGTGTGTACGCCATCAATCGCTTATTGCAGGAGGCGTTCAATCCGTCAGCCCCCGGCAAGCGCGAAGCCACGTATGGTGATACCACCTTCCGCACGGGTGATAAAGTGATGCATATCAAGAACAACTACCAGCTGGAATGGCAGACCGACAGCGGCGAGGAGGGCCAGGGGGTCTTCAATGGTGATGTCGGCTTTATCACCGCGATTGACACCCAGGATCACACCGTATCGGTGCGCTATGATGACGAGCGCACGGTGATATATGAGTATCAACAGCTGGAAGAGGTGGAGCTGGCCTACTGCTTATCCGTGCACAAAAGCCAGGGCAGCGAGTTTCCCTGCGTGGTGATGCCGGTGGTAGGCGGGCCGCCCATGCTGCTGACGCGCAATCTGTTCTACACCGCTGTCACCCGCGCCAGGCGCCTGGTGATGCTGGTTGGGATGGAGAGCGCCATTGCGCAGATGGTGCATAACGATCACATTGTGCAGCGTTTTACGGCACTGAGGGAACGCCTATGCGAAGCATGATTTCACGTATCCGCAATCTTTCGCAAAAGGCCGGGGCCTTGGAGGATCGCCTGCTTTTCCCCTGGGCAGCAAGCTGCCTGCTGTGTGAGGACCCTGTGCACGCATCCGATGAGGATTGCCTGTGCGGCACCTGCCGCGATCGGCTGAGCGATTGGATTCTTCCGCCCATGACGTGTCCGCGCTGCCTGTCGCGCCTGCCCAGTGGCTGGACGTGCAAGTTTTGCAAGCAGGGCAACATGCGCGGTATCGATTTTGCTTATTCCTATTATCAGTACGATGGCAGCATCCGAAAGCTGATCCATCAGCTGAAATTTGACGTGATAGAAGCCTCTGCGCGTGCACTGGCCGATGGAATGGAAAAATCCCTCGGCCGCCACAGGGATTTTGATGTGCTGGTGCCGGTTCCCTTGCACCGGCTGCGTCTGCGGGAGCGGGGGATGAATCAGTCCTTGGTTTTAGCGAACGAGCTGAGCTTTCGCATTCGCATTCCGGTGGAAGACGCGCTGATCAAAGTGCGAAACACAAAAAAGCAGAGCAGTATGTCCAAGGCACGGCGTGCCGGAAACGTGGCAGGCGCGTACGTTGCCCTGCCCAGCGTGCAAGGCAAAAGGGTGCTGCTGATAGACGATGTGCGCACCACGGGCAATACCGCACGTGTTTGTGCTGAAGCATTGCTGGCGCAGGGCGCTCGCAGCGTTTGCCTGTGCACAGCTGCCGTTGTGTGGTGATACGGAAAGGAAGATAAGATGAGTCAGTTTGCGCGGACAGCTTTGCTGATTGGAGATCAGGCGATAGACCGGCTAAAAAACGCGCATGTTGCCGTTTTGGGCGTTGGCGGCGTGGGCGGTGCCTGCACGGAAGCACTGGCGAGGGCCGGGGTGGGGCAGATTTCTTTATTTGATGCCGATACGGTGAGTCTTAGCAACATCAACCGCCAGATCATTGCGCTGCATTCCACCGTTGGCCAGCCCAAAGTGGAAGTGCTTCGAAGCCGCATCTTGGATATTCACCCGGAAGCCGTCGTTCACGCACATGCGGTCTTTTATTCCGCCGAGAACGCTGCCGATTATCCCTTGGATCCATATGATTATATCGTAGACGCTATTGATACAGTTACATCCAAGGCACTGCTGATCGAATTGGCATATCAGAAAAACATCCCCATCATCAGCTGTATGGGAGCGGGGAATAAACTGGACGCCACGCGCTTTGAGGTTTCGGATCTCTATGCTACCAGCGTATGTCCACTGGCCAAGGCGATGCGCGGTATACTCAAAAAGCGCGGTGTTCCCGCGCTCAAGGTTGTGTACTCCAAGGAAGAACCGCTGAAGCCGCAGCAAGTGCATACAGAGCACGGCAGGCACTTGCCGGGCAGCATGCCCTATGTGCCGCCTGTGGCGGGTATGATTGCCGCGGGAGAAGTGATTAAGGATTTATGTTGTCTGCATAGGCAGAGTCCAGCTTGATCAGGTTGTGGTAAGAGCGGGGCGTGGAATCGGGGATCACTGTCGCGCCCACCACTTTGCTGTAGAAATCCACAGGGCCGGCAAAGCCAATAATGGCATACGCATAGCCCATTTCTTTGAGGGACAGCAGGCTCTTCACCAGCAGCACACGGCCAATGCCCTTGCCACGATAATCCGGGTCAACACCGGTGGGGCCAAAATAGTCTGGCATTGTGGTGTCATAGCACGCAAAACCGATCACTTTCTTCTCGCATACGGCGATCCAGCAGTGGTTTTTCATGATACCAACGGTGCATTCGTCCGCCCAGCCCTGGCTGAATTTCTCTTTCACAAAGGTGACCACGTTTGTCAGATCAGGCGGCATCACGCGCTTGAAAGTAATACCATCCGCACGCAGGGCCTCTTCCATTTCCGGCTCGGGGAAAACATTATACAGCTTGACCAGCATATCAGGCATCAGGAACTTCCTCCTATAAAGCGTAATTGCACGCTTTTATTTTTCATTTCTATTATAACAGAACACATCTGAAAAGACTATTGGCTAAAAAAATATTATATGCTATAATTTATGTAGTAATTTATCGAAACGAGGGACCTGCATGCGCTTTAGCGAGTTGCCCAAGGATCAGTACGAGGGATATGAGTTGGTGTTTTCTTATGATACCAAGGCATATTTTGATGTGCGCGTGCGCTCCAGTGATAATGTCTTTGCCATTGAGATGGTCAAGCAGCCCTGTGCGCTCACGCATAAGGAGTTTACAGACAAGCTCTTTGCCCCGCATTGGGATGATCCGCACGCCTATGGCCTGTGGGATGGCAACGATCTGCTAGCCGTCCTCGAAGTCTCGCCAGAGGAATGGAACAACAGGCTGCGCATCACCAGTATTTGCGTGCGTGAAGGCTACCGCAGGCGTGGCATTGGCACGCTGCTGATGACGCGCGCCAAGGAAATCGCGCGCACACAAAAGCGCCGTGCACTGGTATTGGAGACGCAAAGCTGCAATGTGGGCGCGATCAAGTTTTATCGAACACAAGGCTTTGAGCTAATTGGCTTTGACAGCTGCGCCTATAGCAATCAGGACATCGAAAAGCACGAGTTTCGCATCGAGATGGGCTATCTACTCAACTCATAACGTTACAAACATAGGCTGATGCCCCGTAGCGGGCAGGAATATGTCCATTACATCAGACATTTTTAGCCGTAGGCTGGCGGTATTTACACAAGGGTGGCAGCCAAAATATTCATGCGCCATCAAATCCTGATCAATCAGCAGGCGCACCCGGTGACCCGTATCGTGCAAAAGTCCCATCACGCTCACTGCGCCGGGCAAAGTGTGAAGAAACTCTTGCATATGCTCCGGCAACGCAAAGGACAGGCGGGAGGAACCAATCTGCTTGGATAAATCCTTGGTGTGGAAGGGCTTTTCGCCCGGCATCATCAGCAAATAGAATGCGGTACGTTGTGTATTGCATAAGAATAGATTCTTACACACATGTACGCCAAGCCGCTCCCGCACCGGAATACAGTCCTCAATGGTATGCGCAGCAGGGTGATCCATGCGCGTATAAGGGATATGCAAGTCCTCCAGCATTTGATACACTGCCATTTCCGGGGCAGGGCGAAGGTCTATTGGCCGGGTGGTGAATGTTTCAGATGACATAAAACGCTCCTGTAGAATTAGACTTCGGTATTGAATTTGATAAACTTCGGTATGTTTTCGTCGAACAAAATCATAACACGGTATGTTTTACAAAATGCACATGATCAGTTTACACCGTTGCATTCGTATTGTCAACGCTATTGTAAATTGTGATAATATGGAGTATAATTTGTTTGTGTTTTTTAAATTATGATACGAAGGGGCGCGACTGTACATGAAGTACACCCAACAGCTTTTCAATGATGCCTGGCAATTTAGTAAACAGCCGCTTCACACTGCGTTAACGGCACTGAGCGACGCCTCCTGGCAGCCCGTTGATTTGCCGCATGATTGGTTGATCTGGCAGGTGAATGATTTATACGAAACCGGTGAAGGCTGGTACCGGCGTGCTTTTGAATACAAAGAGGAGCAAGCGGGTGAAAGGATTGTGCTGCGCTTTGAAGGCGTCTATATGGATAGCACGATTTTTGTGAACGGCTCTGTGGCAGGGGAATGGAAGTATGGCTATTCCACTTTTGAAGTGGATTTGACCGAGCATTTGCAGCCCGGTGCCAACGAAATTCTGGTGCGCGTGGTGTATCAGAGCCCCAACTCGCGCTGGTATTCCGGCGCAGGCATCTACCGCAATGTGTGGCTGAAGCGGCTTCCGCCGGTTCACTTTGTTTCGGACGGCATCTATATTGCACCGAGGCTGGCACCGGACGGTTGGAATGTACAAATTGACACCGAATTCTCTGCTGTGGTACCGGGTATGTTGGTTTGCCATCAAATATACGATGCTGCGGCCAATATGGTGGCAGCTATCAACGCGCCTGTCAGCGAAGCGCTATCCTCTGTAATACTTTCGATCAAAGCACCTGTTCTATGGTCGCTTGAACATCCATACCGCTACCGTTTGGTATCTCATTTGCTGGTAGGCGACCAAACGGTGATGTGCGAAGAGCAGCAGTTTGGCCTGCGCACCATCACGCTGGATCCAGAGCAGGGTTTTTTGTTAAACGGTATTCGGATGAAACTAAACGGGGTATGCCTGCATCATGACCTTGGCGCGCTGGGCGCTGCGGTCAACCGCGATGCACTTCGCCGTCAGCTGTCCACCATGCAAAAAATGGGCGTCAACGCCATTCGCACGGCACATAACATGCCCGCTGTGGAACTCATGGAGCTTGCTGACGAAATGGGGCTGCTGGTGGTTTCGGAAGCCTTTGATATGTGGGAGCGCCCGAAAACACCCTACGATTATGCGCGCTTCTTTGGCGAATGGATGCCGCGCGATGTGGCAAGCTGGATTCGCCGAGATCGCAATCACCCAAGCCTCATCCTGTGGAGCATTGGCAATGAGATTTATGACACCCACGCAAGCGAACGCGGCCAGGAAGTGACGCGCATGCTGATGGCGGAGGTGCAAAAGCATGATTATCTTACAAATGCCCGTGCAACCATCGGCTCCAACTTCATGCCGTGGGGGAATGCCCAGGCCTGTGCGGAAATCGTGAAGATCGCGGGCTATAACTATGCAGAAAAATATTATCACGCGCACCACGCCGCACACCCTGATTGGGTAATATACGGCAGCGAGACGTATTCGCTGGTGCAAAGCCGCGGTATCTATCACTTCCCGGCCGCCACCCCGATCCTCGCCGATGACGATCGGCAATGCTCGTCCCTTGGCAACAGTGCCACCAGCTGGGGCACCCGCAGCATGGAAAAATGCATCACGGACGACCGGGACGCGCTTTTCAGCCTGGGGCAATTCCTGTGGTCTGGCACCGATTATATCGGCGAACCCACACCTTACCACACCAAGAACAGCTACTTTGGCACGGTGGATACCGCTGGTTTCCCCAAGGATGCTTTCTATGTGTTTCAGTCGGCTTGGACAGACTATAAAACAGCACCCATGGTGCACATTTATCCATATTGGGATTTTAGCGTCGGCCAGATGATCGACGTGCAGGTGTGCAGCAACGCACCACGTATAGAGCTGTTTTTCAATGGCCAATCACAGGGTATTGTGGACATTGATCATAAGCACGGCCAGGAGCTGCAAGGGAAATGGCGCTTGCCCTATCAAAAGGGCGTATTGACTGCCCATGCCTATGATGAAAATGGCTGCATCATTGCCACAGATGTGCAGCGCTCCTTTGGCGATGCGGCGCAAATCTTGCTTGATAGCAGTGCAAAGACAATCCTGGCCGACGGCCAGAGCATGGCATTTATCACGGTTTCCATGGCAGATGCAGAAGGTAATCCTGTGCAAAATGCCAACAACCGCGTGGAAGTATCGGCCACCGGCGCGGCGCGGCTTGTGGGCCTGGACAATGGCGACAGCACAGATTATGATGCGTATAAAGGAAGCTCCAAGCGGCTGTTCAGCGGGAAGCTGCTGATCATGGTGTCAGCAACGGACGAAACTGGCGAGGCGGTTGTACGGGTCACGTCTCCTGGCATGCCCGAGGCGAAACTCACCCTCACGGCTGAAAAA